>JAJYWN010000005.1:0-39355 GCA_021791495.1 Bacillota bacterium | reverse complement strand
GGGCCCGTCCCTTGCCCAGGGCGCCCCCCGGGGTTCTGCCCCCGGGCCGCCGCGCCGCCGCGCCCCCCCCCCCCCCCCGCCCCCCCCCCCCCCCGGCAGCGGCGCCACGGGTTGCCGGAGGAACATCTCGGCGGGGTGGCGAAGTTGCCAAAGGTTAAGCGACTCGACATGAAAGGAAAGGCGGGCGCCCCGTGAGCACATCGACCAGCAATTCCATGGCCCTCTACGGTGGTACGGTAATCACTCTCGACGCTAAGAGCACCACGACCCAGGCGGTCCTGATCAGCGAAGGGCGCGTGTCCTTCGCCGGCAGCGACGCCGCCGTCCTGGCCGCCGCTCCCAAGGGAGCGGCGAAAATCAATCTTGAAGGGCGCACGGCCATCCCCGGCATGACCGACAGCCACATGCACCTGCACAGCTATGGGTTCGCCGTTCAGCGGCTGCGCCTGAACGATTGCCCGAGCATCGCGGAGATGAAACGCCTGGTAGCCGAGAAGGCAGCCCAGGTCCCGGCCGGTGAGTGGATTCTGGGGCGCGGCTGGGACCAGGACTTTTTCGCCGAGAAGCGTTTCGCGACCCGGGACGACCTGGACCTGGTGGCGCCGCGGCACCCGGTGTTGTTGACCCGCTGCTGCGGGCACGCCTCGGTGGCCAACAGCTTGGCCCTCCAGATGGCCGGGATCACCGACGCCACGGCCGACCCACCCGGCGGCCACATTCAGAGAGACGCCTCGGGCCGGGCCACGGGTGTGCTCATCGACCGGGCCGCGGCCTTGGTGAACGGGAAGATACCGGAGCCCAACTACGAGCAGAAGAAGCGTGCCTTGGGCCTGGCCATCGAACGGGCGCTGGCAGCGGGCCTGGTGGCCGTCCATCCCGACGACATCCGCACTTCCGGTAGCTTTGAGACCTCCTCCCGCCTGTACCATGAACTGGCGGCGGACGGACGGGCCATTCGAGTCTACCAGGACGTTTCAGACTTCGCCCTGACCGAACTAAGGCAGGGCGGCTTGGTGACGGGTGACGGGGACGACCTGTACAAGGTCGGCGCCACCAAACTGTTTGCCGACGGCTCCCTTGGCGCCCTGTCCGCGGCCCTCCGCGAACCGTACCTGGGGACCCATGATAACCGCGGCCTCACCATCCATGACCAGGAGACTTTCACGCAGATGGTAACGGAAGCCCACGCGGCCGGCATGCAGGTGGCCATCCACGCCATCGGTGACCGGGCCATGGACAATTCCTTAGACGCCATCGAGGCCGCGCTGGCCAAGTACCCGCGGCCCAACCACCGGCACCGCATCGTCCATTGCCAGATTATGAGCGAGGACCTCATTGCCCGCTTCGCACGGGTGGGGGTGGTGGCGGACATCCAACCCCGGTTCCTCCAGACGGACATGCGATGGGCCGAGGAGAGGGTGGGGGCGGACCGCTGCCGCACCTCCTACGCCTGGAAGTCTCTGGCCGCCGCCGGCGTGCCTACGGCCGGTGGGTCGGACGCCCCGGTCGAGCCCCTCGAACCCTTGCTGGGCATCTATGCCGCCGTAACGAGGGAGAAGGTCGACGGTGGCCCGGCGGGCGGCTGGTTCCCGGCCGAGAAACTCACCGCGGAGGAGGCCCTCCGTTTGTTCTGCCTGGGAGGCGCCTACGCGGCTTTCGAAGAGGGCCGTCGCGGCTCCCTCGAAACGGGCAAACTGGGCGACGTGGTGGTGCTCTCCGGTAACCCGCTTGCTTGCGACCCGTACGCTATCAAGGATCTGAAGGTGGAACTAACCGTGCTCGGCGGCCGCATCGCCTACAGCGCTGGGACGGTGGCCCCGAGAGCATAGCAAGTACACCGGCCGCGAGGCACGCCGGCCGCGATAGGAGGGGGAACATGGCTGTCTTCCGCGACGCCGCCCAGCTTTACGAGTGCATTGGAGGGTTCTTCCGGCGGGCCCAGGTCGACCCGAATCTGAGGTCCAAAGTGGCCGCGGCGAAGATCAAGGTCCGCTTCGCGTACAGTGAGCCCGAGGCCACGATCACCGTGAACGCGAAGGACCCAACATCGGGAGCGGGTTTCGACGTGATCGAGGGCCCGTCCCCCGAGCCGGTGGATGTTTACATGACGATGAAGGCCGATGTGGCCCATCGCTTCTGGCTTGGGAAGGTGAACCTGATCGCCGCCATCAACCGGGGAGAGATGAAAGTGCGCGGCCCCATCCAGGGGATCATCCGCCTCCTGCCGCTGCTGAACCCGGCCTTCGAGATGTATCGGAACCATATTAAGGAATTAGGCTACGAGGACCTGATGTAAGATGACGCCGGTGGCGCCCGAGTCCGGGCGGGCCACGGCCAAGGTGGCCTGGATTGACCTCACCACGGCCCACATCGGGGAAACCTCAGTGGACCTGGCGACCGGTGAGGAAGTAGTAGCCGGAGAGGGAGTGGCGGTCGGGCGGGGAGTAGCGGGGGGCGGAACGACCCCCTTTTTCCCCGGCGGAGCGGGTCTGGCCTTGTCCGTCTTCTTGCGGTGCACCCACAACGGCTCCGCACTTCCCGATCCCCTGGGTCCTGCCAACCCGCTGGTGTTCGCGGCGGGGCCTCTGGCGGGGACGCCCATCCCCGCTACCAGCCGCATGGTCATTTGCGCCCGCTCTCCCCAGACAGGGTTGTGGGGCGAGTCCAACCTCGGAGGTTTCGCGCCCGCCGACTTGCGGCAGGCAGGCTATCTGGGCTTGGTGGTCACTGGTCGGGCCGAACAGCCGAGCTTGGTGGAGGTTAGACCGGAGGGAGTGTCTGTCCGGGCGTGCCCAGAGCTGTGGGGTCTGGACACTTACGAGACGTACGACAGGTTCACTGGGAAGGGGAGCGGCGAAGCCGGGGTTGGAGCGGGCGGTAATCGGCCGCCTTCTGTTCTGGCCATCGGTCCCGCCGGTGAGAACCTGGTACCTTTCGCCGCGGTGGTGCACAACCGGCGCCATGTGGCTGGCCGGACCGGCATGGGTGCGGTGATGGGTTCAAAGAACCTCAAGGCCGTGGTGGTGTGGTCTGGGGGTGGCCGCGCCGCTACGGTCGACCACGGTGCCTTGCTCGTTCTGCGCCGCCGGTTGCTGCCGCGGATCGAGGATCACATACCTCTTCAGGCCATCCGTAGCTTCGGCACCAGCGTGAACTTCGACGCCGCCATCTACTTGGGCACCATTCCAGTGCAGAACTGGCGCCGTGGGGCCTGGGACGAGGGCTTGGAGCGATTGGGCGCCGGGGCCTATCAGGCTCGACTGGGGGATGGCCGGGCTACATGCTTCGGCTGCCCGGTCAGCTGCAAGCGCGAAGTGCGGGTGGCGGAGGGCCCGTTCGCGCTGTCCGGACCTGGTCCGGAATTCGAGACCGTGGCCGCTCTGGGCTCGCTCCTGATGATAGACGACGTGGCCGCCGTGGCCAAGGCCAATGACCTGTGCAACCGACTGGGTCTGGACACCATCAGCACCGGAGGTGTGGTGGCCGCGGCCATCGAAGCCGTGGAGCGCGGATTGCTTGGGTCGGGGGCGAGACGGGGACCGGTGGGGGATGGCGCGGCAGGGTGTGAGGATTTTGGGTGGAGCCGGTTGACCTGGGGGGACCCGGGGCCGGTCCTGGAGTTGATCCACCGGATCGCCCGCCGTCGCGGTACAGCCGGTCGGATGCTGGGTGGTGGCGTGCGACACTTAGTTGAGCAGCTGGGCCCCGGGGCAGAGGACCTCGCCATCCACGTCAAAGGTCTGGCCGTCCCCATGCACGACCCGCGCGCCTCCCACGGGCAGGCTCTGGCCTATGCCATTTCCACGCGTGGTGCCTGCCACCGGTCCCACCTGAATCAGAATCTGGAGTCGGGCCTCTCCTTCTACCCGGAAGTGGGACTGGAGGGGCCCGTCGACGAAAAATCCTCGGTCGGAAAAGGCGCCATGACGGTGAAGAGCGAGGACCTCTCTATGATCCTCGGGTCGTCCGCCATCGTGTGTCTCTTGGGTGGCTTTGCCTACTCGGTCACGGACCTGGTCGATTCCTTGACCGCGGCCACAGGGCGCCGGTGGACGGCGGACGACGTGATGGCGGAAGGTCGCCGCATCTGGCTGGCCAAACGCGCCCTCAACTACCTTATGGGGGCTAGAAAGGCCGACGACCGGCTGCCGCGGAGGTTCACGGAGGCGCTGAAGGAAGGCCCGGCTGCCGGCTACCGACCGGACATGGCGACCATGCTCGAAGAGTACTATCGTCTGAGAGAGCTGGATGAGAGTGGGCGGCCCTCTCCCAACGCCCTGGCAATGACCGGGCTTCCCGACCTGGCCAGGGAACTGGCCGAGGTCAGCAGAGTACCGGCCGTGAGCCAGACCTGACTTCCAGAAGCCAACCTCTGCCAACAAGCTGAGGCGCCCACGATAAGGGGCGCCTGAGGTTGTTGACAATCAGGGACAACTGACCCCTGAGGGCCATTCCGCCCGTGGTCTCCGCCAAGGCGCGGTAGCAACCACAGGTGGAGTAAATCCCAGACACCTTTGGCGAATGGACAGGGTATCTTGGGTTTACCTCCCTCCGCGGAACCATACCCTAGGGGGGTATTGGAGAGCCCTTCAGACCTCGACCGCAAACTGCCGGAACCCTCCCCGCGCCCCATCGGAACCTACTTTCCCGCGGACTAGCGCGCCGCCTGGGAACACGAGTTTGGACTCGCGCCTTCTAGCAGCACGAAGGAAAGCCAGACTGCGCGAGCCTCACCTCGAAAGACCTACCGCCCAATTGTGAAAGCCGGCTCAATGGGCGTGGGTAAACCCAAGATACCCTGTTGGTCTCGGAAGCGTATCCCGAATTGACCCGCGCGACCCCATGGCGGCGGATACCCCCCCACCCCGGATACGGACTGCACACGCACCTTCTCGGCCGCCGAAGACACGGTTCAAATGAAATGGTTTGTGATTGGCAACCTCCTTGCCAACAGGCTGAGGCGCCCGCGATAAAGGGCGTCTTGTTCTTTCACCGGGTCTCCCTTTCATATCTTTTTGGAGAAACGTCGGAAAGGGGACGACCATCCGTGAAAACCTTCGTCCGCATCCTGCTGGCCGGGGGTCGGCCACTCTCCCTGGAGATGGACACCTTCATGATCCAGGGAGTGGTCATGGCACCCGCTATGGACCTGGCAAACACCCTTGGAGCGGCGGCGTTCTGGCGTCCCGAACGCCGCCTGCTCACAGTGGTCAAGGACGACACCAACCTCGATTTTCTGGCGGAGTATCGTTATGTAAGGTACCGGAACGACCGGCTGGAAATGCCGGTCGCCCCGACCATGATTGACGCCACCCTTTACGCCCCCCTGGCTTTCCTGGTGCAGGTTCTGGGCGCCAGGGTCATGAGTGCAGACCCCATCGTGCTGGGACCGGACGAACAAGGTGAAACGACCGAGGTGCCCGAGATCGCCGAGCCGTGTTCGTACTGCGCTGAGGAACCGGTAGCCCCCGAGATACCGGCTGAACCCGTTGTTGCCGCCCGCGTCTCAGCGGAATCGGCCGATGTTGAACCTAGCGTCGAACACATCGACGTGGAGACCACCTGCGGGGAACCCGCCGTCGAGGAGCCCGTCGCTGCCGAGGTCGTCGCTGCTGAAGCCACCTCCGCAGAGCCTGTGATCGAGGAACCTGCCTCCGCAGAGCCCGTCACTACGGAGCCTGTGGCCGAGGAGCCGGTCGCCGAGCAGCCCATCGCCGATGGGTCCACCTCTGAGGAGCCCGTCGTTGAGGAGCCCGTCTCTGTCGAGCCCGTCGCTGCTGAAACCACCTCCGCAGAGCCTGTGATTGAGGAACCTGCCTCCGAAGAGACCGTAACTGCGAAGCCTGTGGCCGAAGTGTCCGTAGCCGAGGTGCCTGTGGTCGAGGTGCCTGTCACTGAGGAGCCTGCTGGTACTGGGCCCGCGGGCGGACCACTGATTGTGGACGAATGGCCCACCGCCCAGCCGACAGTAGAAACCCCGGATGAGTCCGCTTCAGGGGAGGGATCGACCATGCCTGACATCGATGTTGCGGAACTTGCTGTTCAGGAGCCCACCCTCGACGAGCCAGTCGCCGCGGTACCAGCCCTTGCAGAACCAGCGGCTGTGGAACCGGCCCTCGTGGAACCGGCCCTCGTGGAACCGGCTGACGTGGAACCGGCTGAGGTGGAACCTGCGGCCGAGGAACCCGCAGTCAAGGAGCTGGCCATCGAGGAAATGGCCCATGAGGAGCCCGCCGCTGAGGAACCGTCGGCGGTGGAGGCGCCGGTCGAGCTCCCTCTTGCACCCGCTACGGAGCCACTCTCAGAGGAGCCAGCAACCGAACCGGCCGCTGGGCCCATGCCAGTGAACGCCACCGAGCCTGCTACTGAATGTGCCCTTGAACCAGCGCCGGAGCCTGCTCTCCCTGAGTCCGCCTCCGCGCTTGTGCCCGAACCGGGACCCGCGCCCGAACCTGTACGAGTACCCGAACCTGTCCGCGTACCCGAACCCGCGCCCGAGCCTGCGCCAGAAGCGGCGCCCGAACCCGTGCCTGAGCCCACACCCCTGCCCGGATCCGAGCCAACACCCGAACCCGCCACCGAACCCGAACCGGTCAAACAACCATCGCCGGTACCCAAGGCGCCCGAAGGGAAAGTCGACATAATGCTGGACCCGGAGCACGGGGGCACCGCCAAGGAGGCCGTGGCGGCCAGCGGCCTGCGGCAGGCCGATGTCACCTTGGACATCGTCCATCGTGCGGCACTTGTCCTCAGCGGCCATGGTCTGGTGGTCTACCTGACCCGCCAAGGCGACATCAACCTTTCGTCCGACCACCGGCGGGGGATGCGCGTCAAACGCCACCCGTCGCTTTATGTGAACGTCCGGACCAACTACTACCCGGTGAGTACCGTGGCGGGCATCGAGGTCAACCACCCGGCCGGTGACGAGGGGAGCCTGTCACTGGCGCAGACGCTCCACCGCGAAGTCGTACAAGGCACCAACCGCCCGAACCGGGGGCTGCGACCGGCGTCGTTGGCGGTCTTCGAAGGTGCGGACTGCCCCTGCGCCGCAGTGCGTGTGGGGTATCTGTCCAACGCCCTGGAGGCTGAGCTTTTGGCCAGCGAGGAGTACCGCGAGAAAGTGGCGGCGGCGTTGTCCAAGGCGCTGATCGAGTACACCGGCAGGTGAGCCATGTAGGAGCCGCCCGCCCGGTCTCCCATCAACACCAAGACGGCCGCTCGCCCCACCGGCGGGCGGCCGCTTTGGTCTGGCCATGAACCCAAGAAGCCTAGGGTCACCGGCTGAGATCGCTGTTGTCCAGGTGGACCAGGCCGACCTTGATCGCCAAGATCGCGGCCTGGGTGCGGTGCGAGATTCCGAGTTTTCTCATGAAATTGCTGATATGATTGCGGACCGTCTTCTCACTAATGAAAAGCCGCGCGGCGATTTCCTGGTTGGTGAGGCCGGCGGCGACATGGGTGAGGACTTCGCGCTCACGCGCAGTCAGCTTAGATAGCAGTCCGCTCTCGTGCGCGGCGGGGGCCGTGGCATTATCGGACAACCTGTGAAACTCGCTGACCAGTTTGGTGGCAATCTTGGGATGGAGGATGGACTTCCCGGTCGACCCTATTTGGATGGCATGAATGAGTTCGGACGACTCCACCTCTTTAAGAATGTAGCTGATGGCCCCCGCTCGCAGCGCCGCCACGATGGACTCGCGGTTGTTAGCCATCGACAGGACCATGATCTCCGCCGACGGATTGTCGCTCTTGATGCGGCGGATGGTGTCGGCGGCGGGCGGTCCAGGCAGGGTGATGTCCATCAGAATGACGTCAGGCGCCAGTTCACGAGCTCGGCGAACCAGTTCAAGGTTATCGGCCGCCTCGCCCACCACGACAATGTCGCGTTCGGTCTCCAGAATCTTGCGCAGCCCTTGCCGCAGTAACGTGTTGTCGTCCGCGATGAGGACCCTGATTTGGCGCATGGTACCACCCGTTCCTAGTGGCCTAGTTTTCATAACATACTATGCCGACCTAAAAGGCTTTGCCCGCAGGCCGGCGCGCCTGCGGAGCGGGTCCGGCGTAATCGTATGTTTCGGTCGAGCGGGCGGGCACCTTAGTTGAAAGCGCTGCGCGACGAAGTCCTTGGGGCTGTCGCGACCAGGAGGAGCGGTCCTTGGCGGGTGTCTGGCGGCTGGTTCCGGCGGGGCCGGCGGAAAGGGAGATTTATGACCGGCTGGCGTCCGCCGTGTCCACCGCCGACCTGCTCCAGAGCTACGAGTGGGGTGAAGTCAAGGCCCGTACCGGGTGGCGGCCCCTGGCCTTTCTGCTCCGGGACCCCTCCGACGCCATGCGCGGCGCCTCGCTCATCCTGAAGCGCGCCCTTCCCCTGGGCCGGTCCATTTTCTACTGCCCGCGCGGTCCGGCCTTGGATTTCAGCGACGGCGAGGCTTTCGGCCACTGGGTGCGCCTGGTACGCCGGGAAGCGGTCGCGCACCGCGCCATCCTTGTAAAGATCGATCCGCCCATTCCGGCGACTGAGACGTCCGCGACCGAAAACATCGGCCATTCGGGGTTCCGCCGTTTGCGGACAGGGCCGAACTTCGAGGGAGTCCAGCCCCGGTTCGTCTACAAGCTCTCTTTGAAAAGCGACCTCGATGCCATTCTGGCCTCGTTCAGCGCCAAGACCCGCTACAACATCCGCCTGGCGGAGCGCCGCGGAGTCGTGGTCCGCGAGGCCCGGCGGGCAGATTTGCGGACCTTCTACGACATCCTTCAGGAGACCGCGGTCCGTGACCGTTTTCGGGTCAGGTCGATAACCTATTTCGAGAGCCTATGGGACCTATTGGTCGAGCACGGTTTGGCGAGGCTGTTCCTAGCGGAGTATGAGGGGAGTATCATCGCCGGGACCTTGGCTTTTCTCTTTGGAGACCAATGTTGGTATGTGTATGGGGCGTCCTCCAACCGACACCGTAACGTCATGCCGAACTACGCTCTGCAATGGGCCATGATCACCTGGGCGAAGGAGCGGGGTTGCCGCGTCTACGACTTCCGCGGCGTGTCCGGCGACCTGTCTCCCGGGAACCCCCTGTACGGGCTGTACCGCTTCAAGCGGGGGTTTTCCGGGCGCCTGGTGGAGTATGCGGGCGAGTTCGACCTACCTCTGGAACCTGTCTTCTACCTCGCATGGACGCGGGGAATCCCTGCGTACCGGCGATGGCGGGGCCGGCTCCCGCGGTTGGGTCGGTTGGTCCGGCGCGCTCCGCTCCCCGACGGGAGTTTCGCGGGCGCCGGCGATGCAGGATGGACGCTCGACGACGAAGGTGGTTCGCTACAAGGCGGCCCGTCACAGGGCAGCTCGTTGCAAGGGGGTCCGCCCGAAGGTGCCGACGGCAGTAACGGCGCTGGCGGTCTTGAACGGCGATGAAACCGACAAGCTGGGTGGAGATCGACCTTGATGCCGTCTCCCATAACTTGAGGGCGGCCCGCCAGGTCATCGGGGATATCGTTCCGGTCTTCGCCGTGGTCAAGGCGGACGCATACGGACACGGCGCCCGTGCCATAGCCTTGACCGCCCTGGCCGCGGGAGCCTACGGACTGGCCGTGTCCACGGTTTCCGAAGGGGTGGAACTGCGGCCGCGCCTGCGTCGCTTCGGTACACCACCCATTCTGGTCATGGGCCCGCTTCTCCCTGAGAATGTGGACGACGCGCTGGAGAACGAACTCACTCCCAGCCTGTGGAGCCTGGAGGAAGCCCAGCTCCTGGAGGACCGCGCCCGCCGGAGGGGGCAGATGGTGGCCGCTCACGTCTTCGTGGACACCGGGATGGGCACCATGGGCCTGCCGCCCCACCTCGTCCCGGAGATCTTCCACCAAGCCCAGGGTTTCGAGCACACGGTCCTGGAGGGCCTCTACAGCCATTTCGCCACCGCCTTCGCCCCCGACGGCCCCTTCGCCAGGCAGCAGTTGGCCCTTTTCCTCCGCATCCGGGACCAACTCCGCCAAGCCGGCTTTCAGCCTCCCTTGTGCCACATGGCCAACAGCGCGGCCGCCCTCCTCATGCCCGAGGCCAGGCTGGACGCGGTGCGTCTGGGGAACATCCTGTATGGGGAGCATCCATCGGGCGCCACACGCTCTCTGGTGGAACTCCGAAACCCCTGGGCCTGGAAGACCACCGTGGTCTCCATCCGCAACGTCCCGTCGGGTGGAAGCTTGGGCTACGGCCGGGACTTCGTAGCTACGAGGCCCGTGCGGGCGGCCATTCTGCCGGTGGGCTTAGCGGACGGCTTCATGGTGGCGGCGGTCCGGCCCATGTCGACCTTGCGGCATCTCGGGCGGGCCCTGGCCCTGGACATCCTGCGCTTTTTCGGCCGCGCCCCGTCGGCCGGTCAGGTCCTCATCGGGGGGCAGCCCGTGCCGGTCCTGGGCCGCGTGGCCATGCAGACCTGCGCCGTCGACGTAAGCGGACGGCCGGACGTGCGTCCTGGAACAGAGGCGCAGCTCTTGGCGCGCCGGGCTTCGGTGGCGCCCTGGGTCCCGCGCCTATACGCCGGAAACATGGCGCGATTCTTGGCTTTGGATGGGCCGGGACCGGCCGGCGCGCCCGCACGGGTGCGGATCAGGCGACTGGCGGCACGCCACCAAGTCCCGCCGAGGATGGCGCGCCGGTGGCGCGCGCCCAAGGCGTAGACGAACGCCACCGGCGGCGCGCTCCAGTTTCCCGCTGCTTTCGCCGGGGCAGACTTACCCAAGGAGCGGCATAGGTACGGGGGCACGAGCGGATGAGTCGAGACTTGGGGGAGAAACTGGCCGAAGGGCCTGCGGCGCCGCAGAGCGTCGTCGTGTGGCTGGCGCACAAGGTCGAGGAGTTATCCCGCAGCATCGAGCGGATGAAGCTGGCCGAGTACATGGCCCTCTTCGACCGTCCCTGGCGCCTGATGTGGTTGAACTTCCTGGCCGGCGTGGCGCGCGGCCTCGGCATCGCCGTCGGTTTTTCCATCCTCGGCGCCCTGGTCCTCTACGCTCTGTCACGCAGCTTCGTGTCCCACCTGCCCGTTCTGGGCCGGTATGTGGCCGAACTGGTCATGATTGTTCAGGGGCATCTGGGCCTGCGCTGACAAGAAGCACTTACAGGTTTCGGGAAAGGGAAGGGATGTCCATGCGTAACTCCGGTCTGAACGAAAACTGGGCCAGGAGCCTTCTCCGCCACCGCCGGTCGGAGTTGGAGGCCATCCATGGCCAGCTAGAGGAGAGCACTTTCAAGCAGTCGGAGAAGAACGCCATCGACGAGCTGTCCGTGTACGATAACCATCCGGCGGACATCGGCACGGAGACCTTCGAGCGGGAGAAGGACCTGGGTCTCAAACGGGACCTGGAACGGCAGTTGGCCGCCGTGGACGAGGCCATGGAGCATCTGGAGCAGGGCACCTACGGCGTTTGCGATCGGTGCGGGCGGCCCATCGCCCCCGAGCGGCTGGAAGCGGTCCCGGAGACCACCTTGTGCGTGGACTGCTCGCGGGGGGAGGACTGGCACGCCATCGAGCGGCAGCGGCGGCCCGCCGAGGAGGATGTGCTATACCCGCCCTTCGGCCGGACTTTCACTGACGACGACCCGTCTCAGCTCGGATACGATGGGGAGGATGTCTGGCAGGAACTGGAGCGCTACGGGACGGCCACCAGCGACTATGACGATGAGCAGGAAAGGCGCGGGGCGGTGGAACTGGTGGAGGAGGTCGTGGACGAAAACGGGGAGCCCCTGGTCCACGCGAATGAATACCTCTGGCGGAAGGAAGGCCGTTCTCAGGGCGGCCCCCACGGCAGGTAAGTCCCGTGAGAAGGTAAGGCCCAGGTTTCCTTGCCCCTGGCGCCATGCGCGTGCTAGAATGACTGTTGGTTACCAATCACCAGCCAGGGACTGGAAGTGACGCTTTGCCGGTTTGGTCTATCTGGGTTATCGCGGCCCTCGTGGTCATCGCCGACCGCCTCAGCAAGCTGGCCGTCATGAAGCACATGACGGAGTTTCAGAGCATCTCCGTGATTCCCCACGTCCTCTGGCTGACCTACGTTCATAACACGGGCGCCGCGTTCAGCCTCTTCCAGCGCGGCACCGCTATTCTGGCTGCCATCAGTGCCATGGTCGTCGTGGCCGTGGTTTGGGCGTCGCGCCACCCCTTGACCAGCGGTCGCTGGTTCCGGGTGGGTCTCGGCCTGGTCCTGGGTGGTGCCCTCGGGAACCTGTACGACCGCCTGTTCTACCGGTCCGTGGTGGATTTCCTGGACGTCCGAGTCTGGCCGGTTTTCAACGTCGCCGACTCCTCCATCGTGGTGGGCGGCATCTTGGTCTTCCTTCTTGTCTTGTTCGACCCCGCGCTCTCCGGGAAAGTGACCGCCGGGACAGGGGACGGTAACCCATGATCCGCGACTCCGCCCCGCCCGGGACCACTCGTACCGCCGCCGGGGGCGGCGCCTCCGAAATCCACCTTCACGTTGGCCCTGAAGGGGATGGACTCCGCTTGGACCGCTACCTGACGGCGGCGACCAGCTTCTCGCGGGCCCGCGTCCAGAAGCTCATCGGCGACAGCCAGGTCCTGGTGAACGGTCAGGTCCCGCGGTCATCCCACAAGGTGAAGATGGGTGAGCAGGTCATTGTGACCATCCCTGAGCCGAAAGACTTGTCCTTGGCGCCGGAGGCGATCCCCCTGGATGTGGCCTACGAGGATGCCGACCTGCTGGTCATCAACAAGCAGCGGGGTCTGGTGGTCCACCCGGCGGCCGGCCACGCCAGCGGGACTCTGGTGAACGCGATCCTCGCCCATTGTCCCGACCTGGGTGCTATCAACGATGTCATACGTCCCGGTATCGTCCACCGTCTCGATAAGGATACTACCGGCCTGATGGTGGTGGCGAAGAACGAGGCGGCCCAGAAGACCCTAGCCGCTATGGTCAAGGCGCGCGAAGTCACCCGCGAATACCTGGCGGTCGTGCACGGACTGGTCACACCAGAACGGGGGCTGGTGGACGCGCCCATCGGGCGGCATCCTCTGGACCGGAAGAAGATGGCGGTGGTGGACGAGGGCCGCGCGGCGGTGACCCATTTCCGCGTTCTGGAACATCTGGCTGGCGCCTACAGCCTGCTACGCCTGCGCCTCGAGACCGGCCGCACCCACCAGATCCGCGTCCACATGGCCTTCATCGGCCACCCAGTGGTGAAAGACCCCCTGTACGGCACGCGCACCACAGCCAAGGCCGAGCAGGTCCCCGAGATTAAACTACTGGAGGGCCAGGCCCTGCACGCCGCCCACCTGTCCTTCAAACACCCGCGCACGGGCGAACCTCTCGCCTTCACGGCTCCTCTGCCCGGCGATTTCCAGGGTTTTCTAACGGCGCTCAGGTAGGACCCGGCCCGGTAGGAGGGCCGGGGTTACTGGCGCAGCCGCGGGTCCAACACGTCGCGCAGCCCGTCACCCAGCATGTTCAGCCCCAGAATGGTGACGAAGATGGCCAGCCCCGGGAAGATGGTCATCCAAGGGGCCGACCACACGAACTCCCGGCCCTGGCTGAGCATGGAGCCCCAACTGGGGGTGGGGGGCCGGGTGCCCAATCCGAGGAAACTCAGCGTGGCTTCGGACAGGATGGCGTTGGCCACGCCGAGGGTCCCCACCACGATGATGGGGCCGAAGCAGTTCGGCAAGATGTGGCGCACCACGATCCGCCAGTTATTGCCGCCCAGTGCCCGGGCGGCTTCGACGAATTCCCGCTCCTTCAGGGAAAGCACCTCGCCCCGCACGAGGCGGGCCACCGTGGCCCAACCCACCAGGCCGAGAGCGATGAACACGTTATACATCCCGGGGCCCAGCACGGCCAGCACGGCGATGGCGAAAAGAAGGCTGGGGAAGGCATAGACGATGTTGATGACACCACTCAAGACGTCATCGACCCTGCCGCCCAGGTATCCGGATAGAAGCCCCACCGTGGTGCCGATGGTGATGGAGATCCCCTGGACCACCAGTCCGACCGTCAGGGAGATGCGCGAACCATAGATGATGCGGGTCAGAATGTCCCGCCCCAACTGATCGGTTCCCATGAGGAACTGGCGTGATGGGGGTGTGAGCGAGTCGCTCAGGGTGGACTTTACGGGATCGTGGGGGGAAAGCACAGGAGCCAGGATAGCCACTAGCACCATGGATAATGCCACGGCTGCGCCTATGACCGCTCCTTTGTTCTTTGAGAACCGTCTCCAGGTCTGCGCCCAACGGTCCTTGGCGGTCTTCTCGGTCTCCTCGGCGTTCACCGCCACCGACGGACTCTCTTCATGTAAGGTCATTGGCACCTGTTCCCTCCGGGAACGGACTTTGAGCGGTACATCGCACCGACCTAGATCAATAGCGGATGCGTGGATCGAGGTAGGCGTATACGATGTCCACGGCAAGGTTGACCGTCAGGAAAATGAGGGCGATAAGAATGACCGACCCCTGGACCACCGGGAGGTCCCGGAACATGATGGAGTCGATGAGCAAGCGCCCTACTCCCGGCCAGGAGAAGACTGTTTCCGTCACCACAGCCCCCGACAGGAGCGCCCCGGTCTGCACGCCGACCAGAGTGACCACCGGGATCATAGCGTTGCGGAAAGCGTGCCGGTAGATCACACCTCGTTCCGACACTCCTTTTGAGCGGGCGGTGGTCACGTACTCCATCCGAATCACGTTCAGCATGGAGGACCTTGTCAGCCGGGCGATCACCCCGGCCATGGAAAAGCCGAGGGTGACCGCCGGCATGAGCAGGTAGCGAAAGGCGCCGTCCCCATAGCCGGAGGGCGGCAGCCAGCGCAGTTTCACCGCCAAGATGTACATCAACATCAGACCGGACCAGAACACCGGCATGGAGACCCCGATGAGGGCAACAGCCATGGCTGCCGAGTCGACCCAGGTTTGATGCTTGACCGCGGCCACGACACCTGCCAGGATCCCGACGGTGACTGACACCGTGAGGGCAGCTACGGCCAGTCTGCCCGTGGCCGGCAGCCGTTGTAGGACGATCTTGGTGACGTCCTGGTTGAAACGGTAAGAGTACCCGAGGTCACCATGCAGAGCGTTTTTCAGGAACCGCAAGTACTGGATATGGAGGGGCTGGTCCAATCCCCACTTGGCCTGGATGAGCTTCGCCGCCATGGGATCGAGTTCCCCGGCCTTAGGGTCGATCATCAGAGCCAGGGGACTCCCTGGTATGACGTTCATCAGCAAGAAGGTCACCAAGGTGATGCCGATCAGGATCGGGATAACCGCGAGCAAACGTCGCAAAATGAACTTCTGCAAGACCGGCCCCTCCCGCCGTTGGCTTTGCCGCTGGGTAAGGCAGCCCGCCCGAGGCGTTCAGGCTCTAGGCGGGCTACCTTGCCTACAGGCTTACTTCTTGGTCTTGGTGAGCCAGACGTCCTTCATTTCCTGGAGGTCCATATCGTTCGGGGTCTGCTTCAACCCTTTCAGCCAAGGCTGATACATCACCACGGCCTTGTTGTAGTTGAAGAAGAACCAGGGAGCATCTTCCACGATGATCTTCTCGGCCTCCTGGACCTTCTTCACCTGTTCGTCGAAACTGCTGGTGGCCATGGCCTCATCCAGCAGCTTGTCGACCGCCGGGTTCGAGTACTTCATGAAGTTCCCGGTAGCGTTCTTCGAGTGGAACCGGTAGTAGACGTAGGCTAGGGGGTGGGTCTCGCTGCCAACAGAATACATGTAGCTGGTGAAGTCTCCCCGCCGCAGTTTGTCGGTCATGGCGTTGCCGTCCATCAGCATCGGTTTGAGCTTGATGCCCACGGCGCTCAAGTACTGCATGGTGGCTTCTACGGCCGGAAGGCCCCAGGACTTGTTATCGGTGCAGAGGATCTCGGCTTCGAAGCCGTTGGGATAACCGGCTTTGGCGAGGAGTTCCTTGGCCTTGGCCACATTGTACTCGTACCCCTTCAACTCCGGGTTATACCCGGCGATACTGGGGGGAAGGACTCCGGTGGCCGGGAAGGCCTTGCCACCAAGGACGTTCTTGATGATGGCGTTCTTGTCAATGGCGTAGTTCACCGCCTGGCGGACTTCCTTCTTGTCAAAGGGAGCTTTGGTCACGTTGAAACCAATCTCCCTGGTGAACAGCTCCGCCACCTCGAGGAGGTTGTTCTTCCACTTGGGATCGGCGGAGTACTGGCGATACTGAGCGTCAGAAAGGACGATGTAATCAAGGTTCCCGGCCAGGAACTCGGCTTCCCGGGTGGACGCTTCGGGGAGAACCCTGTACTCCACCTTGTCGACGTAGGGCCGTCCGCCCCAGTAGCTGTCGTTGGCCTTGATGATTATGCGGTCGTCGATCTTCCAGCTCTCGAAGATGAAGGGCCCCGACCCCACCGGGTTGTGCCCGAAGTCCTTGCCGTACTTGTCGACGGCCTCCTTCGGGACGATGCCGGCGGATGTGCTGCTTAGGCTGATGAGGAAGATCGGGTTCGAGCGGTCCAGAGAAATCTTGACGGTATACTTATCTGGCGTCTGGATGCCCTTCACTTCCTTCGCCTTCTTGGCGATCATGTCCTCGGCGCCGGCGATATCCTTCCAGCGCCCAACCGAAGGCGAACCGGTTTCGGGGTCGATCAAACGCTCGAGAGTATACTTGACATCTTTCGCCTCCACCTCGCGGCCGTTGTGGAACTTGGCCCCTTTACGAAGGTGGAAAACGAACTCCTTGGAGTCCGGAGATGCTTCCCACTTCTCAGCTAAGCCCGGCATTATCTTCTTCTGGACCGGGTCGAACATCACCAGCGTGTCGAAAAGCTCCATCGACACGGTTGACTGCCCGATGCGGGATACGAAAGCCGGGTCCAGGCTGCCGGGGTCGCCTCCGTAGCTGAAAGCCCGGTGCAGAGTGCCGCCCTTGACCGGCTTGTCCGATCCAGCCCCGGAGCTCGTCCCGGAAGTGGAACCCTTCCCGCAGCCGGTGGCCACCAGGCCGATAATCAGGGCCAGCGCCACCAACAAGCACCATCGATTCCTCCTCATCGATTTATCCCCTCCTCAGCTTAGATACCTATCAGTGCAGACGATTCTGGCTATGAATGTGCCTACGTTCCACGGAGTCCTGGGTAAATCCTCCTGAGACGGATGACCTTACCAGGAATGGCTTCAGCACTCATTCTACGTGGTGCACGCGTTTTCGCGATCGGATCGAAACCGGTGGCGGGTGCGGTCGAAACCACGTTTCAAACTGAGCACTTTGTGTTGACAAGCTTTCTTGGCAGGGGGTAACATTAGTTGAAACTGTGATCCTTTAAGTTGGTCCAGCGAGACCGGCAAGGGAGTCCAGGTACCCTGTGGCTTCTTGCCGGACGGTCGGCGAGAAGCTTTTTTGATGTCCGGAAGGACTTCGCCGCCGGTCGTTCCCGGTAGAAAGAGACAAGCTAAGACCGCCATTACATTTGGGAGGGTAAGCCGGGTGGCACTTATCGAAAAGGCCCAGATCATTGATGCCGACGGTGTTCGTCGGGCCCTGGTCCGCATCGCCCATGAGATCGTGGAGCGGAACAAAGGCACCGAGAACGTCGTTTTGATAGGCATTAGAAGGCGCGGCGTCCCCTTGGCGCAGCGCCTTTCTCGTTTCATCAAGGAAGTCGAAGGAGTGGAGATCCCCGTCGGCGTCCTTGACATTACTCTATATAGGGACGACCTGTCGACCCTGGCCTCTCAGCCAGTGGTCCATAAGACTGAAGTGCCCGTCGCCATACAGGGGAAGACACTCATCCTGGTAGATGACGTCCTCTACACTGGACGCACCGTCCGGGCTGCCCTGGACGCTATCATCGATCTGGGCCGGCCGGCCGTCATCCAGCTAGCCGTGCTCATTGACCGCGGCCACCGTGAGCTGCCGATCCGCGCCGACTATGTGGGAAAGAACGTGCCCACGTCGAAGCGCGAGGTCATCGAGGTGCGCTTGGAAGAAGTGGACCGCGTGAACGGCGTTTGGATTATGGAGAAACCGGAGTGACAAGGTGACCGGCGCCGCCCGGTAGAGGCAGAAAAGACGAAAGACCAGCCCTTTAACACGGCCCGGCGAGGTCGGAAGGGAACGGGAATTTGGACAAGCCCAAGCCCTCCGCCTGCCGGCCGGCCGCCGCAGGTGTGAGGGTCTTTGTTTGAGGGAATGAGAGAAGTCGGGGGTGACGAACGAGAGTGGGATTATCGAGCAAAGACGTCTTGAGCCTTGAAGAGATGCCCGTCTCCGATATGCAGCTCATCCTGGAGACGGCCGGCTCTCTGAAAGAGATCCTGACCCGCGAGATCAAGAAGGTGCCGACCCTGCGCGGTAAGAGCATCGTGACCCTGTTCTACGAACCTTCCACGCGAACGCGCACTTCTTTCGAAATGGCGGGCAAGTACATGAGCGCCGACACCTCCAGCATCACCGTGGCCACCAGCTCGGTGGTGAAGGGGGAGTCCCTGAAAGACACCGCCCTTACCATCCAGGCCATGGGGGCCGACATGGTCATCATGCGACATTCAGTCTCGGGCTCGTGCCACTTTCTGGCCCGCATCCTCGACTGCTCGGTGGTGAACGCCGGCGATGGCATGCATGAACATCCCAGCCAGGGATTGCTCGATATGTTCACCATTCAGCAGCACAAAGGCGGTCACTTGGAGGGGCTGAAGGTGGCCATCATCGGCGACGTCCAGCACAGCCGGGTGGCCCGCTCGAACATCTGGGGCCTGACCAAGATGGGAGCCGACGTCCACGTGGCCGGTCCGGCCACCCTCATCCCGCCCGAGATCGAGCAAATCCCCGGCGTCACGGCTCACGACCGCGTCGAGGACGCCATCCGGGGCGCCGACGTGGTGAACGTCCTGCGTCTCCAGCGAGAGCGGCAACAGAAAGGACTTTTCCCGACCATCCGCGAGTACAGCCGCATCTACGGCGTGAACCGCGAGCGCCTGGCGCTGGCCAAGGACGACGTCACGGTGATGCACCCCGGCCCCATGAACCGGGGCGTGGAAATCACCAGCGAGGTCGCCGACAGCGACCACGCGGTCATCGAAGAGCAGGTCACCAACGGCGTGGCCATCCGCATGGCCCTCCTCTACCTGCTTCTGGGAGGTGCTGAAGCCTGATGGCCAACAAGGGTTCCAACTTTGACACCACAGTGTTGATCAAGGGAGGTCGCGTCGTCGACCCGTCCCAGGGGCTGGACTTGGCGGGGGCGGACGTGCTCATCGTCGACGGGAAGGTGGCCAAGGTGGGCGCGGGGGTAGCCGTGCACCCGGCCGCTAAGGGTGCCAGGGTGATTGACGCCGCCGGCCTGGTGGTGACCCCCGGCCTCATTGACATGCATACCCACCTGCGCGACCCCGGCTTCGAGTACAAAGAGGATATTGTCTCGGGCACGCGGGCGGCGGCCCACGGTGGATTTACCACTATCTGCTCCATGCCGAATACCAACCCGGTGCCGGACAACCAGGCCATCGTCCGGTACATCCGCCAGAAGGCGGCGGCGGCCGGTTACTGTAACGTCTATCCCATTGGCGCCGTGTCGAAAGGCAGCAAGGGCGAGGAAATGGCCGAGATCGGGGACATGGTGTTGGAAGGCGCGGTGGCCTTTTCCGACGACGGGCTGCCGGTTTGGAATTCCGAACTGATGCGCCAGGCACTCACCTACGCCAAGCCTTTCGGCGCGCCCATCATCTCCCACTCCGAGGACAAGAGCCTGGCCGAAGGCGGCCAGATGCATGAAGGTTATTGGTCCATGGTGCTAGGCCTGCGCGGTATCCCGGCGGCGGCCGAGGAAGTGATGATTGCCCGCGACCTGATCCTGGCCGAATTGACGGGCGGCCACATCCACGTGGCCCACGTCTCCACGCGCGGTTCGGTGGACCTCATCCGCCGGGCGAAAGAGCGGGCGAAGCGGGTGGCCGAGACGGCCGCGGCCGGCGGCCACGGTAGGCCGTTCCGCGTGACCGCCGAGTGCACGCCCAACCACGTCACCCTGACCGACAAGGCGGTCTACGACTCGAAATACGACACGAACACCAAAGTGAACCCGCCGCTCCGCACCGGTGACGACGTGGCCGCCCTGAAAGAGGCGCTGGCCGACGGGACCATCGACGTCATCGCCAGCGACCATGCCCCGCACCACTTCGACGAGAAGGATGTGGAGTATAGCTACGCTCCCAACGGCCTCTCCTGCATCGAGGTATCGCTGGCGCTGGCCATCACGGCGCTGGTGGAGCCGGGCGTGCTCACCCTGCCTCAGCTCGTCGACAGGATGACGACGGCTCCCGCCCGCGTCCTGGGCCTGAAAGGGAAGGGTTCTCTGGCTCCCGGCAGCGACGGCGACGTCACCGTGCTGGACCCGAAAGCCCGCGTCAAGGTCGACCTGTCGACCTGGTACTCGAAGGGCAAAAACGCACCGTATCAAGGCTTTGAGCTGGTGGGACAAGCCATCCACACCGTCCTCGGGGGACGTCTGGTCATGGAGGATGGGGTTCTGAGAGCATAGTTGAAAACGAGTGCATATTGATGCAAGCCATGGTATACTTATGCTAACGCCCGGGAGCGAATGGTTTCTCTAGTCCGGGCGGGGGGTGTCGAAGGATGAAAGGAATGCTGGTCTTGGAGGATGGGCTCACCTTCGTCGGCGAGGCATTCGGCGCCGCCGGTGAACAGGTGGGGGAAGTGGTATTCAACACCGGTATGACCGGTTACCAGGAGATCCTGACCGACCCCTCATATTGTGGCCAGATCGTCACCATGACCTATCCGCTCATCGGGAACTACGGCACCAACGGGTATTTCCTCGAATCCGTGAAACCCCATGTCAAGGGCTTCATCGTCCGCGAGAACTGCCTCTCCCCGAACCACTGGGAGGCGGCCGGTGACCTGGACGGATATCTGAAGGACAACGGCATCATCGGCCTGGCCGGCATCGATACCCGGTATCTCACCAGGCACCTGCGGGAGCGGGGGACCATGATGGGGGCCATCGTCACGCCGGGTGACGAAAGCAAGGCGAAGCAATACGCCGACCGGGCCTCCGGCGCGGTCCTTGAGAAACTGGTCGAGGAAGTCACCACGGAGCGGCCCTACCGCATCTTCGGCGACGGACCGCGGGTGGTCGTCATCGACTACGGTGTGAAGATGAATATCCTCCGCTCGCTGCGCGGGTACGACTGCGAGGTCACCGTGGTCCCCGCCGCCTACCCCGCCGACGAGATTCTGGATCTGGACCCCGATGGGGTCCTCCTTTCCAACGGTCCCGGCGATCCGCGCGATGTTGGCGGCGCCGCCGAAACCATCCAGGGGCTCCTTGGGAAAGTGCCTATCTTCGGCATCTGCCTGGGCCACCAACTCCTGGGGCTGGCGCTGGGAAGCGAGATCTATAAGCTGAAGTACGGCCACCGCGGATGCAACCACCCGGTCCGCGACGAGCAGGCCCAGAGGGTTTACATAACCAGCCAGAACCACGGCTACGCGCTGAAGGAAGAAACTATTCCCGATGGTGAACTGACAGTGACCCACCGGAACCTGAACGACGGGACGGTCGAGGGCCTGGCCCACAAGAACCTACCCGTCTTCTCGGTCCAGTACCATCCGGAGGCCAGCCCGGGGCCGACCGACTCGGCCTACCTCTTTGAACGCTTCTTCGACATGATGCGCCAGTAGCGAGAAAAAGGCCTTTTCCCAAGGGGCCGGCACCCGAACAAGGGGCCGGCTCTCTGATGAATAAGCACCGTGGACCGGAAAATGGATGGAGGATACCTTTGCCGCGCCGCCCCGGATTGAAGAAAGTCCTCGTCATCGGGTCAGGCCCGATCATCATCGGCCAGGCGGCCGAGTTTGACTACGCCGGTACCCAAGCCTGCCGCTCCCTGGCGGAGGAAGGCCTTTCCGTGGTGCTGGTGAACGCCAATCCCGCCACCATCATGACCGACGTCAACATGGCCGACCGCGTCTACCTTGACCCGCCCACGGTCGAGGTGGTGGAGCAGATCATTGGGAAGGAGCGTCCCGACGGCCTTCTCCCGACGCTGGGAGGCCAGGTCGGGCTGAACCTGGCCGTGGCCCTGGCCGAGGCCGGGGTCCTGGACCGCTACGGAGTGCGGCTCCTGGGCACACCCTTGCGCTCCATCAAGATGGCCGAAGACCGCCAGCTCTTCAAGGACCTGATGACTTCCATCGGCCAGCCTGTCCCCGAAAGCACCATCACCGATTCCATCCAAGGGTCTCTCGACTTTGCGGAGCGTATCGGTTACCCGGTGGTGGTGCGACCCGCGTATACGCTGGGCGGGACGGGCGGCGGCATGGCCGCCGGTCCAGACGAGCTAGAGGAAGTCGCGGGGCGCGGCCTCACCGCCAGTCCCATCCACCAGTTGCTCATCGAGCGCAGTGTAGCTGGGTGGAAGGAAATCGAGTACGAAGTGATGCGGGACGGCCGCGGGAATTGCATTACGGTCTGCAATATGGAAAACTTCGACCCCATGGGCGTGCACACAGGAGACAGCATCGTCGTGGCCCCCAGCCAGACGCTGTCCGACCGGGACTACCAGCGGCTCCGGGCGGCGTCCCTGAAGATCATCGACGCCCTGGGCATCGAGGGTGGCTGCAACGTCCAACTGGCCCTGAACCCGCGGGGAAACAACTATTACGTGATCGAAGTGAACCCGCGCGTGTCGCGGTCGTCGGCCCTGGCGTCGAAGGCTACCGGCTACCCCATCGCCCGTGTGGCGGCCAAGATTGCCGTGGGGCTTACGCTGGACGAAATTAAGAACCCGGTGACGGGGAACACCTACGCCTGCTTCGAGCCGGCCTTGGACTACGTGGTGGCGAAGATCCCGCGCTGGCCCTTCGACAAGTTCCGGCTGGCCAACCGGCGGTTGGGGACGCAGATGAAGGCCACCGGCGAGGTCATGGCCATCGACCGGAGTTTCGAGGGCGCTCTGCAGAAAGCCGTCCGGTCTCTGGAAACCGGCGACGAAGGACTGAGCCGCCCGGTGCTGGCCCGACTCGATGACGCCGAACTGAGGCGGCGGGTGGCCATGCCCAGCGATGACCGGTTGTTCATGCTGGCCGAGGCTCTGCGCCGCGGGTTCTCCGCCGGTGAGCTGGCCGAAATGAGCGGGGGAGTAGACCGGTTCTTCCTCGAGAAGTTGCGGCGGGCCGTGTCCTTCGAGGACAAGTGGAACGCGGTGGTGGCAAATGGGAACGGCACGGCGGGGAACGACAACGGCGCGATGGGGATTGCGGCCGCGGGAGACGGAAACGGCGCGGCCGCCCGGGACGGAAACGGTTCCGGGCCGAGCCGCGAGTTACTGGCGGAAGCCAAGCGTTTCGGGTTCTCCGACACCGTGCTGGGACGAACCTTGAAGGAATCCGGGGCCGCCTTCGGCGACCGGCGCGCCGCCCTCGGAGTCAAGCCAGTATACAAAATGGTGGATACTTGCGCCGGTGAGTTCGCCGCCGCCACACCCTATTTCTACAGTACTTACGAGGCCGAAGACGAGGCTCCGCCCCTCCCCGGGCGTAAGGTCATCGTCCTGGGGTCGGGGCCCATCCGCATCGGGCAAGGCATCGAGTTCGACTACTGCTGCGTCCACGCCGCCTGGGCCCTGCGCGATGCCGGCGTGAAATCCATCATCATTAATAACAATCCGGAGACAGTAAGCACCGACTTCAACACCTCGGACCGCCTCTATTTCGAGCCCCTGACCTACGAGGACGTCATGAACGTCATCCGGAAAGAGCAGCCGGAGGGTGTCGTCTGCCAGTTCGGCGGGCAGACAGCCATCAACCTGGCCGGCCCCCTGGCGGCGGCGGGAGTGAACGTTCTGGGCACCTCGGCCGAAGCCATCGACCGGGCCGAGGACCGGGGCCGTTTCGAAGAAATCCTGAACCAGCTGGACATCGCCCGGCCCGCGGGCGGTGCCGCCATGTCGGCCGACCAGGCGGCGGCCATCGCGGCCCGGGTGGGGTATCCCGTCTTGGTACGTCCCTCCTACGTCCTGGGCGGGCGGGCCATGGAGATCGTCTACAGCGAGAAGGAATTGCGCGAATACACTGAGGTGGCGGCGCTGGTCTCGCCGGGTCACCCCATGCTGGTGGACCACTACGTGGAAGGGCGCGAGGTGGAGACCGACGCCGTCAGCGACGGAACGGAAGTTCTGGTGGCGGGGATCATGGAGCACGTGGAACGGGCCGGCGTCCACTCCGGCGACTCCATCGCGGTGTACCCGTCGCAGAACCTCAGCCCGGAGGTGCGGGCTACTATTCTGGATTACACCACGCGCCTCTCGGTGGCCATTGGGGTAAGAGGGCTGGTGAACATCCAGTTCGTGGTGGTGGGCAGTAAGGTTCACGTCCTTGAAGTCAACCCACGGTCCAGCCGCACGGTGCCGTTCCTGTCGAAAGTGACGGGGGTGCCGCTGGTCACGCTGGGGACCTTGGTCAGCCTGGGGAAGAGCCTGCGCGAGCTAGGCTACGCGGGTGGGCTGGCGCCGGAACCGCGGCGGGTCAGCGTGAAACTTCCGGTGTTCAGTTGGTCCAAATTGACCGAGGTGGATACCGTCCTGGGGCCGGAGATGAAGTCCACCGGCGAGGTCATGGGGCTGGGCGACGACTTCGCCGCCGCTCTCGGCAAGGCCTTTTCGGCGGGCGGATACACCTTGCCCATTAAAGGAAGCGTACTCTTCACGGTAGCCGACCGCGACAAGCCTGAAGCAGCGCAGTTGGCGACCGGCTTCGCCCGGGCCGGCTTCAAAATCATGGCCACCCGCGGGACCGCCGCGGCCATGACCGAGGCAGGGGTGAGCGTGGAGACGGTGAACAAGCTGTCGGAGGGCACGCCCCACATCGCCGACCTTCTGCGGCAAGGGCGTATAGGGCTGGTCATTAACACTTTGACAAGGGGTAAGGCGCCGGAGCGCGATGGATTCCGCATCCGGCGCGTGGCGGTGGAACACGGGGTAGCTTGCCTCACCTCCCTCGACACGGCGCGGGCCATGTTGGCGGTGCTGGAGAGGGGCGGGGACGTGGGCGCGCTACCCGCTGTGGCGCTCCAGGATTACCTGGCGGAGGAGGGGAAAGCGGCCGGTGCCGTACATCGGTAGAGCCACTGTAACTGCTAAGAGAGAATTCGCCCGGAACATGGTGTCCATCACCATCCAGTGCCCGGCAGTGGCCCAGGAGTCGCTGCCGGGCCAGTTTGTGCAGGTGAGAGCCTGGCCGGGGCCGGGGACGGCGGCGGACCCGTTGTTGGACAGGCCTCTGTCGGTGGCGGGGGTGGACAAGCAGAAAGGGACGTTCGAGCTTCTGGTCCGGGTCGTGGGTCGGGGGACGCGCCTTCTAGCTTCCGTGCCAGTCGGAGAAACCATCCGGGTCACGGGGCCCCTGGGGCGCGGATTCCTGGAGGCGGCCGGCGCGGCCGGTCCGTCCATCCTGGTCGGCGGAGGAGTGGGTCTGGCGCCGCTGAAGTTTCTGGCCGAGGTCTTGACGGCCGGCGGGCACGAGGTCCTCTCCTTGGTGGGAGCACGCAACGCAGCCGAGCTTCCGCCCCCTGGCGAACTGGCCGGGAAGGTCCAGGTAGCGACGGACGATGGGTCTGCCGGGTTCCACGGCACGGTGGTGGCGCTCCTGGAACAGATGCTCACCATGGTGGTCTTTCGGTCGGGCCGCGTCCCGGCTCCCGTCGTCTACGCCTGCGGCCCCACACCCATGCTCCGGGCCCTGAAAGCTTCGGCCACCCTGCTCGGTCTCCCGGTGTACCTGAGTCTGGAGGAACGGATGGCCTGCGGTATCGGGGCCTGCCGGGGCTGCGCGGTGCGTCAGGTGGGGCCGAAAATGGCGGCGGGCGAGGTCAAGATGGTCCGGGTGTGTCACGAAGGCCCGGTCTTCGCCGCAGGGGAGGTGGACCTGGATGCCTGAGATGACTTCTTCCGTGGCCGCTTTCGTCGGCGGCGACGGAGAACGTTCGCCCGCGCTGACTTTGCCGGCCGGCGTTGACCTCACGGCGAAGCTGGGGCGGTTGACTCTGAAAAACCCCGTCACCGTGGCTTCCGGCACTTTTGGCTACGGCCACGAATTCCACCGCTTCTACGACATTTCACAGTTGGGCGCGGTGATGGTCAAGGGGACGACCCTGCACCCCCGGGCGGGCAACAAGCCGCCCCGCGTGGTGGAAACACCAGCCGGCATGCTGAATGCCATCGGCCTGCAAAACCCCGGCGTGGACGAGGTGATCCGCACCGAACTGCCCTGGCTGGTATCGGTGGGGGCCACAGCCATCGTCAACATCGCCGGGCACAGCGTGGACGAGTACGGCGAGATAGCCCGTCGGTTGGACAGTGTTCCGGGTGTCGCGGCCATCGAGATCAACATCAGTTGCCCCAATGTGGACCAGGGCGGGATGGCCTTCGGCGTCCACTGTCCCTCGGCGGCGGCGGTGGTCTCCGGGGTGCGCCGGGCCACCAAGCTACCCATCATCACCAAGCTGACGCCCAACGTAACGGACATCGGTGAGGTGGCCCGGGCCGTGGTCGACGCGGGGTCGGACATGCTTTCTTTGATTAACACCTTGGTCGGCATGGTCATTGACATTGAGCGGCGCCGCCCTGTCCTCGGGAACACCGTTGGCGGGCTGTCGGGGCCGGCGGTGCGGCCGGTGGCCTTGAAAATGGTGTGGGACGTGGCCCGCCAGGTCAAGGTGCCCATCATCGGCCTGGGCGGCATCGTCACCGCCCCCGACGCCATCCAATTCCTCCTGGCAGGGGCTTCGGCTGTGTCCATCGGGACGGCCAACTTCGCCGACCCCCTGGCGCCGCTGGACGTTATCGAAGGGATCGCCGCCTACCTGGCCGCCCACGGGCACCGGGGCGTCGCCGAGATCGTCGGCGCGGCGAATCCCGGTTTTCTGGGGAGTAGGCCGTAGGCCGGACAGGCAGGAGTCGACAAGCTGAAAGGAGTGTCACATGCAACCAAAGGACCGCCTCATTGTAGCCCTGGACTTCCCGGATCTAAAGTCGGCCATGAGCATGGTCGAGAGTCTCACTCCTGAGGTTTCTTTCTTCAAGGTCGGCCTGGAGCTTTTCACAGCGGAGGGAGCGGCGGCGGTCAAGGCCATCAAGGCCGCGGGCGGCCGGGTTTTCCTGGATCTCAAGTTGCACGATATCCCCAACACAGTGGCCCGCACGGCCGCGGTCCTTGCCGGCCTGGGCGTGGACATGTTCAACGTGCACGCCGCTGGGGGCCGGGCGATGATGAAAGCGGCGGCGGAGGCGGTGGCTAAGGCGACGGCCGAGGCACGGGAGGCCGCGGCCGGCTCTGGGTGTCAGGTGATCGCCGTGACCGTACTGACCAGCCTGGACGACGCCGCGCTGCGGGACGAGGTGGGGCTGGCACGGCCGTTGCCGGAAGTGGTGGCCGGGTGGTGCGGGCTCGCCCTGCAGAGCGGGTTACAGGGCGTGGTTGCCTCCGCCCAGGAGGCGGCGATGCTGCGGGCGCGGTTCGGCCCGGCGGCGGTGCTGGTCACGCCGGGCATCCGGCCGGCGGGCGAAGGCATGCAGGACCACAGCCGCGTGGTCACGCCGGCGAAGGCGCTGAAGAACGGTTCAACTTACATTGTGGTGGGTCGGCCCATCACCGCGGCGGGTCAGCCTCGAGAGGCGGCCCGCCGGATCATTGCGGAAATGGAGGGCATCTGACACATGGCCCGAGGGAACGGCAACGGAACAGGCAAAGGTAACGGCAACGGTTCCCAGACGATGACCACCGACGACATCCTTAAACTCTACCGGGACACAGGTGTTCTGATGGAAGGTCATTTCCTCCTCACGTCCGGGCGTCACTCCAACGTCTTTCTCCAGTGTTCCCAGGTGATGCAGTGGCCGGAAAAAGCGGAGGGGCTTGGGAGGGCCATCGCTGAGAAGTTCGCCGGGGTGAAGATCGACACGGTGGTCGGACCGGCCCTGGGTGGCATCACCCTGGCCTACGAAGTGGGCCGGGCCTTGGGGGCGCGGGCCATCTTTGTGGAGAAAGAGAACGGGAAGATGGCCTTGCGGCGCGGTTTTGCCCTACGGCCGGGCGAACGGGTCCTGTGCGTCGAGGACGCCCTGACGACGGGTGGTTCGGTGCAGCTGGCCATGGACGTCGTCCGTGAGAACGGGGCCGAGGTGGTCGGCGTGGGCGCGCTGGCCGACCGCAGCGGTGGCACGGTGAACCTGGGCGTGCGCATGGAATCGCTGGTTACCTTGAAGGTAGAGTCCTATCTGCCCGAAGAGTGCCCTTGGTGCAAAGCCGGGATACCGCTGACCAAGCCCAAGACGGCCGGGGCAAAGTAGATAGGCGCCGGGGGGTTCTGGGCTCTGGGTCGGATGACTCCGGACTGAGAGGCGTTGGGACACGTCATTGCCCTGAAAGAGGTGCGGGACGCCGACCGGGCGGTCCTGGAGAACCTCATGCAGTTCTACATCTACGACTTCACAGAGTTCGAGTGGGCGGCCCGGTCCCTGGCAAGTTGCCCAACTCCGGGGGAACGTCCTGGCCCAGGTGACACAACTCTAGGGAGTCTCACGTCTGGCGACCTTCCTTCCATCTGCTGGCAAGATCCTCAAAGCCGAACAGATAACCAGGCTGACTTGGCTGGTGCCGCTTCTCAAAGGAACCGATTCCATAT
Source organism: Bacillota bacterium (assembly GCA_021791495.1). Lineage (GTDB taxonomy): Bacteria > Bacillota > Sulfobacillia > JAJYWN01 > JAJYWN01 > JAJYWN01. The sequence goes on along the minus strand of JAJYWN010000005.1, from coordinate 10,695 downwards.
CTGATCATTTCCTGGTCTCTGGGATCCCCGACTTCGACAGTCCAGGGGCACATGAATACAGCGTAGACGCTGACGCCACAAGGCTTTGCGATGTGTTCAGCGAAACATGCCGTGTAACTACAGGCTCTGGCGCGGGTCCAATCTGAAGAAGCGTGGGGGCTCTTCCACACTTAGGGCCGAAAGGATTTGCCGCTGGAAGGCGGTGGTCTCGGTGCGCTGCCAGGCGGTGCCCGCCGGGCCGTTGAAAATGCCGAGGTGCATCCTGTCCAGCTCATCCCTCAGCCGGGGCCAGGTGTGGCGCTCCCCAAGGTTTCTTTCCACCGGGTCTCGGCCACGCGAATCAGGAGCAGAGCCAGCCAGCACAGGAGGACGTGGGCCTCCAGGCGCCGCGACAGGCGATGGTAGACGGGCCGAAGGTCCAAGGCCTGCTTTATGGTGCGGAAGGCGGCCTCCACTTCCAGCAGCTGCTTGTAGCCCAGGGCAACGTCCTCGGGACTTAGGGTATCATCGGAAGTGCGCAGGAGGTACTTGCCGTCCAGCCGTTCCTCCGCCTTCACTTTGGCCTGGTCGATCCGCGGCCGTCCACTTTTGTCTAGCTTCAGGTAGCGGCCGTAGACGGGGTGGGACACCAGGCGGCAGACGGCCTTCCCATGTTCCTCTTTGCCCAGGCGGGAGTGCCCCTCAAGCTCCTGTTCCAGCTTTTTCAGTGTGCGTTCCCGCTCTTCCCGGTCGCGGGCTTCTTCATAGGGGTTGCGGACTAGGACAAAGCGCCGCCGGGCTTCCCTGTCGCCGACGGTGATCTCCTTAACGATGACCAAGACGCTTGCCAAGACGGTGCTGAGCAATCTCCTCGGACGGCGGTGTGGGTGCATTCGGACCTCGGCTCCCTATGGTCCTGATGGGGGCTGGCGCATAATAGGTCAGCTAGAGGGCCGTATGTTCTTCGTCACAGACAACTCACCTTTTGTTAACATAAGGCGATGAAGCAAATCCGAGGCAGGCAAGAGAAGGTTGAGGCTGAACCTGACCGCAAACGCGGCGCAGGGGCGCAGGGGTGGTCCGAGGATGGGATTGAACCGGTTTTGGCCTTTGCGGACTGGCTAAACGTGCCCTAATCTGAAGGCGTGGCTGGTCATCGGGTTTCACTGGTCATTCCCGGCGATCTGGGCTCCACGTATACCGTTTGATGATGATCGTAGATAACCATCCCCGGGCGCGCTCCGGGCGGCTTGCGGACGTGGCGGCGCTCGGTGTAGTCTACCGACACTTTCGACGAATGGCGGGCCTGGCTATAATAGGCGGCCAGCTCCGCCGCTCTTTCGAGGGCGGCGTCAGGAACGGTGCCGCTGAAGGTGGCCGAGCCGGCGGCGCTTCTCAAGATAACGTGGGATCCCGGGACATCCTTGGTGTGAAACCAGATGTCGCCGGGGTTCGCCACTTTCAGAGTCAGGTTGTCGTTCTCACGGTTGTTCCGTCCCACCAGGGCCACGAACCCTGCAGGCAACTCAAAACGCAGATAAGGGCGGGAACGTTGGACTGCGGAGTCCGCTCCGGCACCGGCTCCGGCCGCAGCCAATCCCTCAGCCCCGGTCCCGGCCCCTGCCTTCCCCTTAGCTCCTCCCCCGGCCGGTTTCTCCTGGACGAAGCTCGCCTTGGCCTTGCTTCTGGCCCGATCCGGTTGGTTTCTGTGGCCGGCCGTTCCGCCGGCGGGTGGGGCCACCCGCCGGGCAGCCTTAGCGGCCCTTCCCAGAAACCCCTCGGCCGCCATCTCGGCCTCCAATTCCCTTAGGCCGGACAGATTCCCAGGGTTCTCGCGGCCTTCCTCCCGCAAGCGGTCCAGGACTTCCTCCAGGGAACCAAGGTACTCAAGGTCCCGGCGGCTTTGGTCGTAGCGGAGCTGCCCCTCCCGCTGCGTGGCCCGGGCCCGGGCGTACCGCCGGAAGAAGGCCTGGGCGTTATCACTGGGTCCCAGCGATGGGTTCAAGGTTACGTCGACCGTGCGCTGGTCGCCGGCAGGGGTGTAGTAGGTCAGCGTGGCCCTGGTCCGGCCCTTTTCCATTTCAGGAGACTGGAGGTTGGCCAGGATGGCCTCCCCGATGGACCGCCAGTTCTCGGCCTCGGCGGCGGCCGCAAGGTTCTCGCCCTGGGCGGCTAGGCGCCGCTCCACGCGGGCCCTTTCGGTGGCGATGGCCTTGGCCAGTCTGTCGGCCAGACGGCGGTGGCGGTCGACCGCTTCCACTTGGGCGTAGTAGAAGTCCAGCATATCGCTGGGGGTATCGAAGAGGCGTAGACGGTCCGCTCTTCTTTCACCGTCGGTATGGACGGCGTCACCGGCGGCGCTGGCGGCACCGGCTAGACCGCCGGCTTGCGCGGTGGCCCCAAGCTCGATAGCGGCCCAGATAGCCTTGTCGGCGGCCTTACTAGCCGCCGCGGCGCCGGCCTCGTCGGCCGCCTCCAGTAGGCTGGGCCGGAATTGACCCGCCTCCGCCTCCCGTGCGAGGCGCGACAGTTCGCCGGCCAGGCGCGAAGCCAGGCCGGCCGCGGCTTCCCCGACGGGCGTCGACGGGTCGGCACCGGCCCGCCAACAGACCTCGTCGGCCACCACGGGTCCAAGCCCAGCCAGGTGGTCCAGGATCAGCCGCCGGACCGGGCTGGTTTCAGGAGTCCGGGCCGCCGCCTCGGATAAGAACGACGTGCCGGCCGCCCCGAAAAACATCTTGTCCAGCGGGGGAGGAGGGACGTAGGGGACTCCGGGCCAGATCTCCCGGTAGCGATTGTCGTCGCTGTCCACACGCTTGATGGCATCGACGATCCGGTCGTCGGCGTCCACGAGGATCACATTGCTCTTGCGTCCGGTCAGTTCCAGGATGAGCCGTTTCCCGCTCGGGCGGCCGACTTCGTCACGGGCTGTCACGGCGATGCTCAGGATGCGGTCGATGCCGGCCTGCTGGAGGGCGGTGATGCGCGCCCCCTCCAGGTGGCGGCGCAGAAGTTGACAGAAGAAGGGTGGGGACGGGGGGTTCTCCCAAGTCCGAGCGGTGAGGTAGCAGCGGGGCATGTCCGACCGCACCGAGACGAAAAGCCGGTGCCGTCCGGCTGGCGTGTACACCAGGATGACAAGGTCTTCCCGGTCCGGTTGATGGATGCGCTCGACCCGCCCGCCCACCAGGGCGGCGGACAGCTCCTTTTCCAGTGCCCGGACCATCAAGCCATCAAGGGCGATCGCTCATCCACTCCTACGATCATTTGTGCTCCTGTCATTCGTACCCGCGTCATTCGTGCCCTCGCCGAGCAGGAAGGCGGTCTGCCGTCAGACGTCGGGCGTCGGTTGAAGTTTAGCACCATAGCTCAACTGGGGTCAACGTCGCTGCCCGGAGCGGACCGCGCGCAACGCCTGGACCATTTGTCGCCTGGCTCCCCGGTAGTCTCCCTGATCCTGCATCTCCATGGCCCGCAGCTTGCAGGCCCTGGCGGCCTCGTTCTCACCCATCACTCGAACGGCACGGAGATACGCGGAGATGACCCGACACAGCCCCCACTTGTCGGCATGCCCGCCCAGGAACACGACGCGGTTCTCCGATCCCCCTGGGACCATGCACCCCGGGCACGATGTATGGGCGAAGAACCGTCGACCACCCTGGAGTTGCCACAGGCTGGGGAGCCAGTGGGAGGTGGCCGCAAGGCAAATACGTCCATCGTCGACGGACGCCGCGACAAGAGACATTCCCCGGACCGCCCAGCGGTGGCTGATCGTCAAGCCTGCCGGGCAAGTCCCGTGGATCTCCACCGGCTGGAAGAAAACCATCCGGCCGTTTGGGGTAGCCTTGGGAGCGACCTCGGGGGCGGTCCCGGGCTCCGCCGCGAGATCTCCGGCCCTCGAGTTCCCCAACCCCACGCGGAACAGCACGTTGCCGCCGTCACCTGTTCCAGGGTCCATGCAGGAGATGCATGTGGACCGCCCCCGCGCCCCGCCCCCCCGAGGGTCGCCCACCGAGCAGAGGGCTCTCCCGGCGTTCAGAACCACCGAAGCCAGGGCGACCTGGCAGTTGCGGTCGTGCCCCACAGGTGTGATGTGTGGACCGTGGGCCTCAAACCGGTCGCCCTCGCGCAGGTCGGCGCTGCACTTGCCCTGTACGCGAATGACCTCTATCTCGAGATTCGGCATGACCGTCGCCTCCTAATCGCCTTCCGGCGGAACCTCATCAGCCGGCGCCCGGACCTCCACCGGTGGCACGTTCCATCCTTCGTCGGCCAGGCGCCGCAGGTGTTTGGCGGCGGAGAGCCGTTCCCACATTACGATCCAGGGGTCCACGTGGAAGCGGGGCGGATATAGAACCCCGGCGGCGACGATGGCTTCGAAATCGCGTCCCTCCCGCACCAGCCGCAGGTACTCCCCGTGCCGCCGGTCGATGACCGCCAGGAAATCCCGCAGGCCGGCCTCGAACTGGGAGCGGTCTACGACGCCCTTCTGGTGGCCGGTGACGAAATGTCTTGCGTCCAGCTCCAAGAGGTGCCCGGCCGACCGGCGCATGGCCTCGAAATCGCTGTCGGCCCCCGCGTACCAGGGGCCGAAGGAGGTCAGGTCGTAGTCACCGGTGCAAACCACGCCATGCTCCGGGAAATAGGGGCAACAGAATCCTTGGGTGTGACCGGGTGTTTCCACCATCACCACTTTCACGCCCGATCGGTATCCGCCGGTACCGGTGCCGCCACCGCCGGTGCCGCCGCGGCCGCTGGCGCCGCCCAAGGCGAACTCGCGGCCCACCTGGTACACCCCGTCCACCCGGCCCGTGGATGCCCACCATTCCTTACGATAGTAAGGAGCCAGGCCCAGACGCGGTTTGCCCAGCAGGCCGGCGCCCTGCAGCCATTGGGCGGCGACGTCCGCCCCATAGACTTCCGCCGCACCCATAAGCTGGCCTAACCCCGCCCGGCTCCGGAAGGCTTCCGCTTCCTTCGGGTTGTTCAGCCAGCGCGCCGCAGGGAATAGCGAGTTACCTGAAACGTGGTCGAAATGGTAGTGGGTGTTCACGACGAATTCGGGCCCGCGCCCGCCCCAAATCTCGGAAGCCACCTGTTTCAAGGCATCCGTGCCGCATCCGGGGTCGATGACCGCCGCGCCGCCCACCACGACCGTATTGCACCAAGGGAAACGCCCTTCATTGGCACCGCCGATCACCGTCAAAGGGCCATACCTTGCCAAGATTCGTGTCTCTGGCACCTGCTTTTGACTCCTTCAGCCGGGTTTCGCCCCGCCCTCCGCCTGTGGTATGCTCTTGGACAGGGAGTGGATGACAGGTTGGCCGGTAACTCTCAGTCCCAGTCCAATTCCCGGTCTCAGGCCGGAACCAAGGCCGAGCGCCGGCCGGGTCTGGCCGGCGTGATCCTTCCGCTCTGGAACTGGTTCCTGTCCATTCCCGACCAGCGGCCGCTGATCCTGGCCCTGGTGGTCATCAACTTTCTGGGCAGCCTTTACGGCTTCTACTGGTATCGCGACCAACTTGCCACCACGTCACCGTGGGTGTGGATCTTCGTCGCCGACAGCCCCTTGTCCACCTTCTACCTGACCATATTGCTTCTCCTTCTCCTGTGGAGCGGACGGATAGGCCACGGGGACGGCGCGGACGCGGCCGGCACCTACACCCCCATCGATGGCCTGGCTTACCTTGGACTGGTGAAATACGGCTTCTGGACCATGTTCATCATCGGGCTGTATTGGAAGATGGGCGGCGCCTTCGTCTGGGTCGACCTGATGCTGTTCCTGTCGCACGGAGCCATGCTGGTCCAGGCCCTTCTCTTCTTCCGCCGCCACCCCTCCTCGCGGAACTCGCTCCTCTTCGCCATGGCCTGGTTCTTGGTGGACGACTATCTGGACTACTTCAAGGGCTATCATGCTACCTACCCCGAGACCAGCCCCGAATTCGGACTCGTCCGCACCGTCAGCCTGATTTCGACCTGGGTGGTTTTCGCCATCTTCTGGTTCTGGCGCCGGCGCCAGCGGGCGCGGGAGCGGTCGACCCGGTAGGAGCAGGGCGGACCTTCCAACCCTCCTGGCTCTTCTGTTCCGACAAAGTTCCTCATAAACTTCCTGGGACGTGTGGGAAGGGCCGACGGAGGGAGACTTCACCCACGTCCAGGGGGTGCGGCATTTGCCGGAGCGGGCCTGGCACAGCATGCAGATGGAGGAAATCCTCCGCGAAGGTGAGACCGACCTGGAACGCGGTCTGTCCCAAGTGGAGGCGGCGGCGCGCCTGGAACACTTCGGGCCCAACTCCCTGGTAGAACCGCCCCGCGCCTCCGTCCTGAAGCTCTTCCTCGCCCAGTTTAAGGACACCATGGTCCTCATGCTGCTGGCCGCGGCGGCTTTCTCCGGGCTCATCGGCGAGCGTCTCGACGCCTATGCCATCCTGGCCATCGTCGCCCTTAACGCCGCCTTGGGCGTTTTCCAGGAATACCGGGCGGAGCAGGCCATCGCCGCCCTCCGGCAGATGACGGCCCCTACGGCCGTGGTGCTGCGGGATGGGGTGGAGACGCGCCTGCCGGCCACGCGGCTGGTGCCGGGAGACATCCTGCTCCTGGATGCCGGTGACCGGGTACCGGCCGACGCCCGGCTCTTTCAGGCCAGCCAATTGTACTGCGACGAATCCGCGCTGACGGGCGAGTCCCGGCCCGCGAAGAAGGAGGCGGTCACCGGCCTCCCCGGGGACTGTGCTCTGGGCGACCGGCGGAACATGGTCCACATGGGCAGCCTGGTCACCAGGGGAAGGGCGCGCGCCGTGGCGGTGGCCACTGGCATGAACACCGAGGTGGGCCACATCGCCGGCCTCATTACGGAGGCGGAATCCGAAGAGACTCCGTTGATGCGCCGTTTCGAGCAGCTTGGGAAGAGCCTCATTGTCCTCTCCTTGGCTATCTGCGCCGCCGTGGTGGTGATGGGCATCGCCCACGGAGAGAAGCTATTGGCCATGGTGCTGGCGGGTATCAGTCTGGCCGTGGCGGCGGTCCCGGAAGGCCTGCCGGCCATTGTCACCATCACTTTGGCCCTGGGCGTGCGACGCATGGCCGCCAGGCATGCCATCACCCGGCGGCTGCCGGCCGTGGAAACCTTGGGATGTGCCACGGTCATCTGTTCCGATAAGACCGGGACCTTGACCCAAAACGTCATGACCGTGCGCGAAGTGGTGGTGGGCCGGACTTCCTACGTTGTCTCCGGGAAGGAAGGAGAGTTTTCGGGCGGTTTCGCGACCGGGGGCCGACCCGTGGCCGACACCGCGGCATCCCCCGCCCTGCAATGGACCCTGCTCATCGCTACCCTGTGCAACAATGCCAGCCTGGCGGAAGGAGGGCAGGGGGACCCCACCGAGGTGGCATTGTTGGCGGCGGCGGCGAAGGGGGGGGTCCGCCAAGGAAAGACGGTTGCCCGTTACCCACGGGTGGTCGAGATCCCCTTCGAGTCGGCCCGCCGGCGCATGTCTACGGTGCACCGCTGGGCTGAGGGGGAAAGATGGGAGGGGAGCGGCGGGACCGCGGAAGTCCGCCGCCGGGCCGGGGCGGCCGGTGGCCGAACTGGATTGATGGTCCTGGTGAAGGGGGCTCCGGATACCATCGCCGACCTCTGCACCCACATCCTTGATGATGGCGGCGGCATACGGCCCATCTTGCCCATCGACCGGTCCCGCCTGGCCCGTCAGGCTGAGGGAATGGCGCGAAAAGCCCTGCGGGTCCTGGCCATGGCCTACCGGCCCGTGGCGCCGGCGCAGGGGAGTCTGGTGGGCACGGAGGCTTGGACGGCGGATGTGGCTGAGCGGGACCTGGTCTTCGCCGGAATGATGGGAATGATGGACCCGCCGCGGCCGGAGGTGTACCGGGCCGTCCAGGTGTGCCTGGGAGCGGGCATCATGCCGGTGATGATCACCGGTGACCACCCGGCCACAGCGGCCGCGGTGGCCGAGGAGATCGGCCTGTTCGGCCAAATCCTCGGAAACGGCAGTGCGGCGGGGCCGGGGCGCGCCGGCGGGCCGGGCGGCATGCTTCTTACCGGGGCCGAACTGGACCGCCTGGACGACCGGGAATTGGCCCGCCGTGCCCGTACTGTACGGGTTTACGCCCGGGTCTCACCCGGCCACAAGCTCCGCATCGTCCGGGCCTTGAAGGAAAACGGCCACATCGTGGCCATGACTGGAGATGGAGTGAATGACGCTCCGGCGGTCAAGGAAGCCGACATCGGCGTGGCCATGGGCATTTCGGGCACCGACGTCACCAAGGAAGCCTCGGCCATGGTCCTCACCGACGACAACTTCGCCTCCATCGTCGCCGCCGTCGAGGAAGGCCGTGCCATCTACGACAATATCCGCAAGTTCGTCCGCTACCTCCTGGGATGCAACCTCGGGGAGATCATCACCGTGGCCGGCGCTCTGGCCGCCGGGCTGCCCCTGCCCCTGACGCCCATCCAAATCCTGTGGATGAACCTGGTCACCGACGGCCTGCCCGCCATGGCTTTGGGTCTGGAGAAGCCCGAGCGCGCCCTGGTGCGGCGCCCGCCCCGTCCGCCCGACGAAGGCATCTTCGCGCGGCGCCTCGGCATAAAGATTCTCGGTCGCGGCCTCCTGGTGGGGCTGCCGACCCTGGCTGCCTTCCTCTGGGCCATGGCCCGCGTCCCCGGGGACTTGCCATACGCCCGTAGCGTCGCCTTCGCCACCCTCATTACCGCCCAGCTCATCTACGTTTTCGACTGCCGATCGGAGAGCCGCGGCCCCCTGGCGATGGGCGCCTTCACGAACTGGTGGCTGACGGGCGCCTCACTCTTGTCGTTCGTCATGCTTCTGGGCGCCGTACACTGGCGCCCCCTCCAGCCGGTTTTCGAAACCGTCCCCCTGGGCCCGACGGAGTGGCTGGTGGTCCTCGTCGCGTCGGGCCTGGGCAACTTCCTGGTGGGCCTGCGGCGCATCTTCATCTACTATGGCCGCGAGCGCTTAGTCAGAATTGAGAGATCCTCCTAGACTAGCAGATCTGTTCCTAAATGGCCTGGTGGCCTGATGGGTGGTGCTGGCCGGCGGCACGTGATATTTCCCCACCTGGGTCGCGGGGAGGGGGCGGGCCGGGGGTGGCTTCCCGAACTTTCCGCCACGCCAGAGGGATAAGCGTTCGGACCTTTCGACCGTTCCGGCGTCGCTTGTGTCTGGAGGAACTAGTGTGTCGCATCGGGACACACGATTGGCCGACGTGTGCATTCAAGATACACGCGACTAGACCCAGGGTCGTACTAGTTCTCCATGCATACTTTTCTCTTGTAGCCCCAGTTTTCTGCGGGTAAAATTGGCACCAAAGATGAATACCTGTGGTAGCGCTTCACAGCTCGCGGTGGCAACGCCGGCGGTTTTCCGCCGAACGGAGGTCCTCGAAAAGTGCGCTTCACGAAGATGCAGGGTGCCGGGAACGACTACATCTATATCAACGGTTTCGAGGAGGACGTGACCGAGGACACCATCGAGGGAATCCCCATCGGCGAAGTGTCTAGGCGCGCCAGCGACCGCCACTTCGGTATCGGCGGCGACGGTATCATCTTGATCTTGCCATCCAGAGTGGCCGATTTCCGCATGCGGATGTTCAACTGCATCGACGGAACGGAAGGGGAGATGTGCGGAAACGCCATGCGCTGCGTGGCCCGCTACGTCTACGAGCACGGCCTGACGAAGAAGAAGGAACTGGCTGTGGAAACCCTGGCCGGCATCATCCGCCCGACGATCATCGAAAGAGATGGCAAGGTCTACGGCGCCCGCGTGGACATGGGCGTTCCCCGTTACCGGGGCCGCGACGTCCCCACCACGGCTGTGGGCCCCGACGAACTGGCGGTCGGTTTCACTATCGATGTGGACGGGCGTCCCTGGACCGGCACCGGCGTCTCCATGGGAAACCCGCACGCAGTTTTCTTCGTAGACGACATGGAGAAGGTTGACGTGGTCGCCATCGGTCCCAAGCTCGAACACCACCCCGACTTCCCGCGCCGGGCGAACATTGAGTTCGTGCAGGTGGTCTCGCCGACCGAGTTGATCATGCGGGTGTGGGAGCGCGGTTCCGGTATTACCTTGGCCTGCGGTACGGGGGCTTCCGCCACCATCGTCGCTTCGGTCCTGAATAGGAAGTCCGCCCGGCGCGCCACCATCCACCTCTTAGGGGGAGACCTGGAACTCGAGTGGGGAGCCGACGATCACGTGTACATGACCGGCCCGGCCGTGGAGGTCTTTACCGGCACCTACCCACTGCGCTGAGCCGAAACTAAGCGAGGAATCTCAGGCACAGAGGAAACCTTAGGCATAGCAGAATCTTCTCGCCAGGAGGCACTGACCCATGCTACGCAAGGCCGACCGTATCGCCACCGTCCCGCCTTACCTTTTCGCCACCATCGACAAGAAGCGGAAAGAGGCCCAGGCCCGCGGTGTGGACATCATCAACCTTGGCATCGGCGATCCCGACCAGCCGGCGCCCACCTATGTGGTAGACAAGCTGGCCGCCGAGGCCGCGACCTATCACCGCTACCCCGATTACGAGGGGGCTCTGGAATTCCGCCAGGCGGCGGCCGACTATTACCAGCGCCGGTTCGGCGTGACTGCCGATCCGAAGAACGAGGTCGTGGCCCTCATCGGCTCGAAGGAAGGCCTTTCCCACCTGGTTTGGGCCTTCGTGGACCCCGGTGAC
>JAJYWN010000076.1 GCA_021791495.1 Bacillota bacterium | reverse complement strand
GCGGCTGGCGGGTCCACGCCGACGCGAACGGTGTCGCTAACATCTTCCAGAATGCCTATAAGGTATCTCCCCTCATCGAGCGGAGTAGTGGCCGTGTGGCGCGGCCCGTGGTCTTGCCGATCCGCCTCGGATGGCATACGGTCCACGAAACCAGGTCGAAGGTGGCTCTTGCTGCCTGAGGTGCCGCTGACTTTCAGTCAGCGGAGTACGTCACAAAGTGTATACCGAACGTTCTCGCGCCAGTTCCACCCGGCCACCGAAAGAGGCTTCGGCTTCCATCTCGGTGACAGATACGTCCAGTCCCGGCGAGAAATGAGTCAGGACCAAACGTTTCGCCCCGGCTTCGCGCGCCAGCCGCCCCGCGTCGGAAGCCGTGAGATGGCCCGTCGGCCGGAACTCCTTGACGCTTTCCTGCAGCGTGGCCTCGCACAGGAAGAGGTCGGCCCCGGCCACGAAGGCGGCCATTTCCGGACTATAACTGGTGTCCGCGGAGTAGGCGAACTTCTGCCCGCCGTCCTGGACGACCAGGGCGTTGCAGGGCAGGGGATGGTCCGTCCGGAAAAAGGACAAGGATATTCGTTCGCCACCGTCCGGCCCGTCTCCCCGGCGGCCTCCCTCCCCGCCCGGCTCGCGCGTGCCCGCCAGTTCCACCGGAGGCCCTCCCGGCACCGCCGGGATCACTTTGAAGGCTTCCCTGTAGGGCAGCAAGGCGAACTCGGCCGCCGGCTCGGGCGGGGCGTAGACCGGAAGGGGCCCTTGCCGCCGGCCTGAACGCAGGTAGGCGTCGACCGCGTAGCGGATGACCCACAGGTCGCTCATGTGGTCGCCGTGGAGGTGGCTGAGCACCACCGCGGCCAGTCGGTCGTAATCGGTGTACTCGAGGAGGCGGGATGCCGCCCCGCTGCCGCAATCGAGGAGCAGGGTCCGGCCGCCGGCTTCCAGCAGATAGCTGGGGCAGGCCCGGCCCGGCAGGGGGTACGGTGAGCAGGTGCCCAGGACCGTGAGCTTCATCGCCGCCATCCTCCCTAGATGATGCGCAGCCGGACTCTGGCGCTAATGAAGTCAATGAGTTGGACCATGATGTAGATCATGATCAGGATCATGCTGGAGTCGTGCAGGTTGAAGAGACGCAGGTTCTCCATCAAGATGAACCCGATGCCGCCGCCTCCGACCATTCCCACCACCGTCGCCGCGCGCACGTTGATCTCCCACCGGTAAAGGGTGAACCCGATGAAGTTCGGGATGACCTGGGGCAGGACGGCGAAGAAGAGGGTCTGGGTCTTGTTCAGGCCGCACGCGGTGGCCGCCTCCACGGGACCGGGGTCGATGCCTTCCACCGACTCGGAGTAGAGTTTACCGAGCATGCCGACGGAGTGCACTCCCACTGCCAGAGTACCGGCGAAGGGTCCCAAGCCCACGGCACCGGCGAAGATCAGCGCCATGACCAGGTCGGGAATGGTGCGGATGATGTTCAGGATGCCGCGGGTGACTTGATAGGCGGTGGCGTTGGGCGTGGTGTTCTTAGCCGCTAGGAAACCGATGGGCAAGGACAGGATGGCCGCCAGCGTGGTCCCCACGATAGCGATCTGCAGGGTCTGAAGAGTGTACCTTAAGGCCAGAGGGATGATGTTGAGGCTGGGGGGTTGCATGCGGATGAACAGGAACGAGAAGACCTCGGGTACGCCTTTCACCAGCTTTACGAGGCTGAACTCTGTCCCCCAGAAGCTCCACAGGTAGGTGGCGGCGATGGCGACGATGAGTGCCGTCCGCTTCCAGCCTCCCCCCTTGCTGGGAGGCTCCGGCCAGGTAGCGGGGGCGGCCACGGGCACCTGGTCGATGCCGGCTCCGGTATCGCCATCCGGCGTGGGCCGCTTGTTGATGATTGTCATTGGGCCACCCCCATGCGCTGCGGTCTGGTACCGTAGACCTTGACGAAAGTCGGCTCGTCCATCTCCGCCGAGGGGCCGTCGAAGACGACCACGCCGCCGGCCAGGCCGATGATGCGGTCGGCGTACGCCTTAGCCAGTTCAAGGAAGTGGATGTTCACGATGGTGGTGATACCGTCCTCGTCGTTGATGCGCCGGAGGTCCTCCATCACCACGTGAGCGGTGCGGGGGTCCAGGCTGGCCACGGGTTCGTCGGCCAGGATGACCCGGGGTTCCTGGGCCAGGGCCCGGGCGATGCCCACCCGCTGGCGCTGGCCTCCGGAAAGGGCATCGGCTCGTTGATAGGCCTTATCGACGATGCCCACCCGTTCCAAGCAGTGGAAGGCCAGGTCGCGGTCGGCCTTCGAGAACGCCCGCCGCACCGATCTCCCGGTGGGGAGGTAGCCCGCCCGGGCCATGAGCACGTTATCCAGAACCGTGGCCCGGTCCACCAGGTTGAACTCCTGAAAGATCATGCCGATCTTCAGGCGCACCTGGCGCATGCCTTCGGCGTCGAGCTTCGTTATGTCTTGCCCATCGATGACGATCTCGCCGGAAGTGGGGTCCACCAAACGGTTGAGACAACGCATGAAGGTGGACTTCCCGGCGCCGGAAAGGCCGATGATGGCCACAAACTCACCGTCGGAGATGGTGACGTTGACGTCCTTCAACGCCACGACCTCGGCGCCGCGGGTGTAGACTTTCCGGAGATGGCGGACTTCGATCAAAGGCGATCCCCCCACGGTCTTCTAGGGCATGAAAAAGAGGCGGAGAAGCATTTCTCCGCCTCTTTCGCTACTACCTGCGAGCGCGGTTCCTGGAAGCGACAGGCACCGTCCTACTTAGCAATCTTGTAGTTGAACTGCTTGACGACGTCGCGGACTCCGTCGTAGTCGGAGTCTTTCGCCGGAGTGATGTCATCCCAGCTGTAAACCTTCAGGATGGCTTTCTTCTGGTCGGCGGGCATGGCGATGATCTTGTTCATGGCCGTCTTGAACTTCTCGACCAACTTGGGATCCAGGTCTTTCCGGGCGACGATGGTGTCGTTGGGGATTTTGTCGGTGTAATCCAGGGGGATGAGCTTGGTCTTGACGTCGGGGTAGTCCTTCACCAGAGCGTCACGGGCGTCCTCGTAGGAGAAGGCGGCGTCGACCTTCTTCTGATATAGCTGGATGAGGGCCGCTGGGTGGCTACCGGCTTCCAGGATCTTCAGCTGCTTCTGGTCCTGATAGTCGACTCCGGCCTTCTTAAGCTTCATCAAGGGGAACAGGTAGCCGGAGGTGGACACCGTGTCGGTGATGGCGACGGTCTTGCCCTTCAGGTCGGCGATGCTCTTGATCTTGTCCTTATCCTCCGCCCTGATAGTGATCTGGCCGCGGTAGTCGGAGCTGCCGAAGCGGACCGACTTATAGAGAAGCTGCGCGCCGGTCTCTTCCTTCGCAATGACGTATGCCAGCGTGGCGATGGCGGCGAAGTCGGCCTGGCCGGTCTTCAGCGCCTGGATGGTCGCCGTGTAGTCCGACGGGACCTTGAGGTTGATCTTGACTCCCATCTCTTTCTCGAGGTAATCCTTGAGCGGCTTGGCGTTCGTGATCACGGTGTCGGTCTTGTCCGACGGGACGAAGGCCAGGGTGATCTCCTTCGGCTTGCTGCAGCCCGCCGTCACGCCTACCGCGACGAGTGCCAGGACCAGCAACGCCACGATAGCCAAACGAGAGCTATGACGCAGTTTCAAAACACTTCCCCCTCCCGAATGTAACGATTAGTTCGTCCGGTCTGAGTGGACCGGTTTCCAACAAAGTTCGATTCGCTTCGCGGTGTCCCGTTCCTGCCATGCGGGGTACCGGACGGCAAAAAAGGGGATGGCGCCGGGCGACAAAAAGGAGAGTGGCGGCCGTTGGGTTGGCCCCGACCGCCACTCTCCGGAGAAAAGCTGAATTACTGGTTTTACCTGGCCTTATTTCGACGGCCTTGTTTCGCCCCCGCCATCCTCTCGGCTTAGGCCCTTGACGCCGGCCGTTCGGGAGCCGGTGGTTCCTGGGTAGGGGACCCGGCGGCGGACAGCGGCGCGAGCGCGTCGGCGGCCCGCTTGTCACGGGAACGCCGCGACAGCAGCCCTCCGAGGCGTCCACTTTCGGCCCCGGTCAGAGCGCCCCATCCTTCACGCTTCACCTTCTCCATCAGTCCCAGTTCGTCGGCCATGGCCAGTTTCGCCAAGTCCTTCTCGGTTAGGGGCTTCGGTTTCTTGACCTTCTTCGGTTTTTCGACACCGGCGCCGGCACCGGCACCTCCAGTGCCGCCGGCTTTCATGGGAGCCGTGTGTCCCGCCACCGCGGGCGCCTTGCGGGTCTTTTCCACTGCCACGTCCGTACCTCCTAGAAGGGGCCGCCGCCCCCACCTGGGGCGGCCGGCGCGGTTGCTTTGGATGGTAGTGTCTCCGGACCAGGGCAAGTCTATTTCCTCTTGACCCACTATTTGGCGGCGGCGGAGGCTTTCGGCGGTTCGGGCGACACATCGCGGAGGGCCACATGGATGGTGAGCGACCCCAGCTGACAGACGATGGGCACTACCAGGCGCTGGATGCTGATAGTAGAGATGATGGCTCCCCGACCGGTGACGACCATGGGGGGCGTCAGGCGGCAGGAGAAACCGGCTTTCTCCAGCTCTTGGCTGGCCGCTCCGGTCACAACGTTGCCGAGTTCGGCGATGGCGCTCTCCACGGTCCGGTCGAAGACGGGATAGATCTCGCCCAGCATGGATGAGACCATGTTCTTCGCGGTCCGCTCGGACATCCCGTATAGGACGACCCCCTGAAGCTCACCGACCACTCCGACCATGACGGTCACTTCGTCGGAAGTGTAGGACGTACTCTGGAGGGCCAAGTCTCCCCGGCCCAAGTCCTGGATCTGGAGTTCCGCCCGCATCACGTCGTGGGCTGCCTGGATGAAGGGGTTGACGAACTCCGCCCGGATGCGTCCGGTAGCCCCACTCATGACTTTGCTGATGAAACTGGTGGCCGCTTCAACACTCATACTGCAAATACCCCCGTTCGCGCTGCTCCACCGTCACTGCCTCGCAAGGAGGGCGGCGGGCGTACTTTTCGGTATCCGATGCTTGGTACCGGTCACTCGGTCAAGACGGACCGGCTCACGAAATCAACCGCCGCTGGGTCCAGGCCCCTGCCGGCCATGCCGCGCAGGGTGGCAAGGGCCGCCGTAGCGGACAGACGGCTACGGTAAGGGCGGTCGAGGAGGATGGCCGAAAGGACGTCGGCCGCTCCCATCAGTTTGGCGAAGGGATGAATCTCGGCATCGGTCCTGCCGGCCGGGTATCCCGACCCATCGCAGCGTTCATGGTGCTGAAGAATGGCGATCTTGGTGAAGGCCGATATCAAGGACCAGTTCTCGATCTCTTTCAGCGTCACCTCAGGGTGGGCGTGGACCAGCCGCAGATCCTCCGGAGAGAGGGGCGAGGCCGACTCCCGCACCTCTCTCGGCACCACCAGCATGCCCAGATCGTGAATGAGGGAAGCCATCCCCAAGTCGAACAAACGGTTGCCATAGCCCGCTAGACGGCCCGCCTCAATGGCGAAAACGGCGGCGTTTAAAGTGTGGAGCGCCAGATAGGGGACGTTATCCCGGTTCACGCTGATGTGTGGTCGCGGGACACCGAAGGTCAGGCGGTCCACCAGTTCATGGACCAGCATGGACACGGCATCGTAGGTCAGGACCGTCTTCCTCCGTGTCCCCGGCTCGGTGTAGAGCCCGGTCAGAAAGCCCAGTATCTCGTCGGTGAAATCCGGCGCCAGGGGCTCGGCGTCCAGGAACCCGGGACCCGAGGCTAGGGCCGCGGTACTGGTGAATTTGGGCAAGGACGTCACTTCCTTTCAGGCGATCCGGGTGGCGCGGGTGGGGACCTTCTTGTACATGAACGCGCTCTCCAGGGCGAACCCCATTTCGGTTGACCGGAAGATGGTCTCGGTCCCCCCCACGAAAAGCACCCCCCCGGTCTTCAAGGACGCCCAGAACCCGCGGTAGACACGGTCTTTCGCCCCATCGGCGAAGTAGATCACCACATTACGGCAGACGATGAGATCGCAGTCTACCGGATAGGGGTCCTCGAGGAGGTTATGCTTCTTAAAGGTAACGCGGCCGCTGATTTTCGGCGAGACCACCAGGCCGTTCCGTTCAGCGGTGAAATGCCGGGACAACCTGGGTTCACTAATGTTCCGGGTCTCGTTGGGCGGGAACCAGCCCGTCCGGGCCCGCTCCAGGACTGTGGCGTCGATGTCCGTGGCCAGGATTTCCGGGCGGGCGTCGGGGGCGATTTCATCGAGGATAATGGCCATCGAATAGGGTTCAGCCCCGCCGGCGCAACCGGCGCTCCATATGCGTGGGTGCCGGGTCGTGGCTAGGATCGCCGGGAAGATCCTGGTCCGCAGCTCATCGAACTTCTCCGGGTTCCGGAAGAACTCGGAGACGTTGATGGTCATGTAATCCAGGAACTCCTTCATCTTCGCCGAGTCATGCTCCATGGACTTCAACAGGGGAAGGTAACCGCCGGTCCCCGTGCGGGAGATGAAGGCCAGAATGCGGCGTTCCATCTGCCCCTGCTTGTAGCTGGCCAGGTCTATCCCCGTCAGCGACCGGAACTTGCCGCAAAAGAGCTCGTAAGTTAGGTCCATTACGCCGTCCCCCCCGCCACGCTCTGTCCACACCTGTCCGGCGCCGGCTCAGGCTGCGCCGGCCCGCCCCGGACCGACCGCACCAGCGCCGGCCCGATCTCCTCCAGCGGCAGCACCTCGTCGGCCAGACCCATCTCCACCACGGCCCGCGGCATCCCGTACACCACCGAGGTGGCCTCGTTCTGGGCCAGCACTTTCCCGCCGGCCTTCCGCAGGAGGGCCATGCCTCGCGCCCCATCCATTCCCATGCCGGTCAGCACGGCGCCCACCATTCTTTTCCGCGACGCGTGGACCGCGGGGACCAGCGTCTCCAAGGTCACGTCGGCGGCCGGTTTCACGCTATGCCTCGGCGGCCCGTCGTCCAATTCCAGGAGGAGGCCCGCCCGCACCGTGAGGTGCCGGCCGCCCTGGGCCAAGTAGACGTGGCCCGGCTCCAACTGCTCTCCGCCCTCGGCCTCGGTCACTTTCAAGGGGCAGAGGTCGTCTAGACGTGCCGCCAGGGAGTTGGTGAACCCCTTGGGCATGTGCTGCACCACCACCACGGCCGCCGGCAAACCTTCGGCCAGGTCCGCCAGCACCTGGCCGAGAGCCGACGGACCCCCGGTGGAAGAGGCGATGAAGACCACCGTTTCCAAGCGGCCGGTCGTGGGACTCCACAGGGGCCTGGTGGAGGTCCCGGTCCTGACGCGGGCCGCCATGGCGGACAGCCGGGCGTGGGAGGCCGCCTTGACCTTGGTGATCAGTTCCTCCTTCGCCTTGAACATGTCGAAGGAGATGGCCCCCGAGGGCTTGGCTACCACGTCCAGCGCCCCCAGAGAGAGCGCCTCCACGGTCTCGGCGGCGGCTTCGCGGGTGAGGCTGGACACCATTACCACGGGGGTCGGCTTCTCCGCCATGATTCGGGCCAGAGTAGCCAGGCCGTCCAGCTTCGGCATCTGGACGTCCAGGGTGACCACGTCGGGCCCCAGCCGCTTGACCTGCTCCAAGGCGTCGAGACCGTCCCGGGCCTGCCCGATGACTTCCAGGCTGGGGTCCTCCTGAATGATGCCGGTGATGATGCGCCTCATGAAAGAGGAGTCGTCCACCACCAGGATCCTGGTTTTCGGTCGGGCCGTCCCCAGAAGCGAAGACATCTAGCTGACCTGCTTTTGCAGGGCGGCCAGAATCTTATCCGGGTCGAACGGCTTCACCAGGAAATCGCGGGCGCCGGCTTTGATGGCCTCCAGGACTACGGCCTGCTGGCCCAGGGCGCTGCACATCACGATGCGGGCATGCGGGTGCTTGCCGCGAATGGCCTTGACGGCCGCCAGCCCGTCCATGATGGGCATGGTGATGTCCATGAGCACGACGTCCGGGCCGTGGGCCTCGAACTGGTTGACGGCCACTTCCCCATTCTCGGCTTCCACCACTTCGTAGCCGTTCTCCCGGAGGAGTTTGGCCGTGCGGAGGCGCATGAATTGGGCATCGTCCACGATCAATACTTTCTTGGGCAATTGACTTCCCTCCAACCCTAATGCCTATAGCTCGTGTTCGCCGCGACCGACCACGGACACCGTCACGCGTCCTCCGTCCACCGCCAAACGCAGGGTCCGTCCCGAGTTCCCGCCCACGTCTTCGGCCGCGGGCGACAGTCCCGCGGCGGCCAGGGCTTGATGGACCGCGGCGACATTGCGCTGTCCGATCTCCCACATGGGGCCGGAACCGGCGAAAGCCAGCATCTGGGCGCCTCCGGCCAGGCGGACGGAGAGCCGGCGCCGGCTGGCTCCCTTGGCTTCCATGGCCGCGATCAGGTGCGGCACCGCGGTGTCGGCGAACCGGCCCGGCGCGGGACCGGCCCCGTTCCCGCCGTGGGTCGGCCGGTCCTCGACGGAAGCCGGCAGGACCACGTGGGTCAAGCCGGCCACCCTGGCCTGAGGGTCATAGGCCGCCAACCCCACGCATGATCCCAGGCCGAAACAGACCATGGTGACCGACGGATCCGTGGAGACTTTGGATTCCCCGAGGTTCACGCTGACGATTTGTCCGTTCATGGCCGCGGGGAAGGACCAGCAAGCTCCACCTCATCGCGATCACGGCCGCCGCGGTGCTCCGCGGGCGGGGGCGGGCCGGGCAGATAGAGGATGAAGCCCTCCATCCCCTCGGCGGCGCTGCCGAAGCCGGCTTCCACCACGATGGCTTCTTCTTCTACATTGCCGCCGGAAACGAGGGCCGAAGCCAGGATGGCCCCAGCCATATCCGTGACCACCACCGGCACCGACGGGCGTAAGGGCCGCCCCGTGCGGTCGGACACCACGTTCAGGAAAGCCGAGAGGGCGACGTTCCCCGCCTCCGCCAGCGCGGACAGACCCAGAAAATCGTGGACCTGGCCACTGCCGGCCGGCGACCGGCCCAGCAAGAGGGCCGCCAGTCGTTCGGCGCCTTCGGGCCGCAGGCAGAGCAGGGCCTGACCGGCCGCGCCACCCTCTACGGCGACGAAGACTACGGTGAGAGGGTCTTCCGGGGAGCCGGCTAGAGCGGGGACCTCACCCAGAGGTACCGCCACGGCTTTTCCCGCCCGGATGTCCAGTGGCCGGCCGGCCATCAGCTCCAGGCTCTTGCCGGCGGTAACGGCGGCCCGGGCGAAGAGTTCATCCCACTCCGCCGCGCCCGTCTGCCCAGGCGCCCGAGTCTTTGGCTGAACTGCGTCCAAGGTCATGCGATGAGTTCCTCCCTGGCAGTCATAGCTGCGTGTGGACTGAGAAGGCTTTGCACGTCGATGATCAGAGCCACTTCCCCACCCCCGAGGATGGTCGCCCCGGAAAGGCCGGGAATTGACCCCAGGAAGAGTCCCAGGTTCTTTACCACCACTTCCTGATCGCCGAGGAGCTTGTCCACCAGGAGTCCGGATTTCCGTCCCCCCACCGACACGATGACCAGCGCCCGCGGGTCACCCCCGCAGGTGTCGGCGAACAGCCTGGTCAGCCGGTGGACAGGCAAGACCTGGCCGCGGTTGACGATGACCTCGGCGCCGTGGATAGTCTTCAGTTCCTCCGGCGCCACGATCAGTGTCTCGACCACGGAAGCCATGGGTATGGCGTAGGTGCCGGAACCGGCCTGAACCATGAGGGCACGGATGATAGCCAGGGTCAGCGGTAGCTTGATGGTGATCCTGGTGCCCACCCCGACGGTGGTATCCATTTCGATGGAGGCGTTCAGCTTCTCCACGTTACGCCGGACCACGTCCATGCCCACGCCGCGCCCCGAAACCTCCGACACCTTCTCGGCTGTGGAAACACCGGAGACGAAGATCAGCTGCAGCGCCTCCTGCGTGGACATGCGGGCAGCCAGTTCGGAAGCCACGAGTCCCTTTCGCACAGCCGCGCTCTTGACGCCCTCAACGTCGATCCCTTTGCCGTCGTCCTCCACGGTGATGAGAATGTGGTTTTCCAGGTGGGAGGCGGACAGCCTGACCATGCCGACGGGAGGCTTCCCCGCCGACGCCCTGGCTACGGGCGGTTCAATACCGTGGTCCACCGAGTTCCGCAGGAGGTGCATGATGGGGTCGCCGATCTCTTCGATGACCCCGCGGTCCAGTTCGGTATCCTGACCTTCAATGATCAGTTCCACCTGTTTGCCGCACTTCTGGGCCAAATCGCGGACCATGCGGGGGAATTTCTTGAACAGCGTTTCCACGGGCAGCATGCGCGCGCGCATGATCTCTTCCTGTAACTGCGTGGTGATGCGCCCCACGTGGGCCGTGGCCTCCGCCAGTTCCCGGGTGACATCGGAGTCCTGGCTGTCGACAGCCTTGTCCAGCAAACCCATGCTCTGCGCCAGACGGGTGCGGTCGATGACCAGTTCGCCCACGAGGTTCATCAGGTTGTCAAGGAGTTCGACGTCCACGCGCACCGTGCGCATGCCGGCCTTGGCAGAGGCGCCGCTCTCGGCGCTGGCTGCCGGTGGTACGGAGCGGGCGGCCGGTGCCTCGGAGCGGGCGGCCGGCACGCCCGTTGGTCTGGGTGCGGCCACGACCGCCGGGGTGGCTGCTCCGACGGAGACAGCGGTTCCGGCGGTGGACACCGCCGCCGGGGCGGAAGGGGTGAGGACGGGGCTTTCGGCCCTGAACAGGCCGTCCGGCCCGACCGGTTCCACCAGTGCAAGGCGCACGTCACCGATGTTTTCGATCTCGCCCGCCAGGACCTTCGGGTCCTCAAGGGTGAAAAGGAAGGCGGTCAGGACCGCCCCACTCTTCTCCTGTTCCATTTCCGATAGCGTCGGGCGGGTGGCCACCAGGCGGCCCTTCTCTTCCAAATGTAGGTAGACCTGATAGGAGCGGACCGAGAGCATGGCCGCTTCCGGATGGAACTCCACCCTGACCCCTAGGAGCGTGTCGCCGCGGGCGCAACCGTCCTGCAGAGCCTGTTTTTCGAACTCATCCAGATCAAGGCCGGCCCATGGCGGGGTCGCCGCCACCACCA
Organism: Bacillota bacterium; assembly: GCA_021791495.1. GTDB lineage: Bacteria > Bacillota > Sulfobacillia > JAJYWN01 > JAJYWN01 > JAJYWN01. The sequence continues at coordinate 22,535 of JAJYWN010000076.1, read as the reverse complement.
CGGCCTCCGCGGAAGGCGCGGCCGTCACCGCCACAGCCGTAGCCGCCCCGGCGGGGGGCACGGTCGCTTCGGCCGGCGCCGCGGAGGCATCTTCTTCGAGGTCCATCTCCAGGAGTCCCAGCACCGGGGAGGTGTCCTCGTTGCTCTCCCGACCGGCCGCCGCGTCGGCAGTGAGCTTCCGCAAGACGTCCATGGCCGTGAACAGATGGTTCACGATGGCCGTGGACACATTGGTCTGCCCCTTGCGCAGGCGGTCCAGCACGTTCTCCATGGAATGGGTCAGCGTGGCCATGGCTGTGAAGCCTACGGTGGCGCTGGAACCCTTGATGGTGTGGGCGGCCCGGAAAATGGAGGCCAGCCGGGCCTCGACCTCATCGCCCTTTTCCAGGCCGATGAGGTCGTCTTCCATGGCCTGCAGAAGTTCTTCGGTTTCTTCAAAGAAGACTTTCAGGTCTTCGTCGGAGAACTCAAAGCTTGCCAAAGGTTACACCGCCTTGTCCAACGCTCCGTTCGCATAGGCGCCTTCCATGAGCGCACTCTGCTCGTTCCGGGAGAGAACGCGGTCCAGTTCCAAAAGGATTACCAGACGGTCGTCCAGTTTTGCGACGCCCAGAAGATAGTCGGCTTCCAGGCCCGTGATCACCGGCGGGGTTGGTTCGACCGCGTCGCCCGCCACAGACAGCACTTCCAAGACTTCGTCGACGATGACTCCGATGGTGTGGCCGCCGATCTCCACCACCACGATGCGCGTGTTGGCCGTACGCTCGCCGGCGGGTAACCCGAACCTGGTGCGCAGATCCACCACCGGGATGACGCGCCCCCGCAGGTTGATGATGCCTTCGATGAAATCGGGGCACCGTGGCACCCGCGTAATCTTCTGCAGTTCGCGGATTTCGCTCACCTTCGCGATATCCACGCCGTAGGTCTCGTTGGCCAGTTGAAAGACGACCAACTGCAGCTCCTTGGCACGAACGGCTTGCTCCATTTCTGATCCCTCCCGTTCCTTGTGAGGGGCCCCCGGTGTGGCCCGGCCCCACACGGTATATCGGCCAGGGGCCCGCCGGATTTAACCGGCGGGCCCCTGGATGGCGCGGGAATCTTCGGTTTCTGCTGGTGCTCTCCCGGGTCAACGCCGGTCGTCGAAAAACCGCGGCAGCGGGATGCCCATGCCCACCGCGACCCGGTAGGCCCGGCCGGCCTGCCGACCGGCGCTGATTTTCTCCAGCTCACTGGTGATGGCCGCCGTTCTTTTCTGCCAGGTCTCGGAGACCTGACGGTCCAGTTCCAGAATGGTGGTGAGGATACCCGCCGCCGAGGCCGGGTTCTTCTGCCCTCCGGCCAGACTCCGTTCGATGGCCCGCATGATGGTGGCGCGCCGCGTCAGAGCGGCCTGGGCCCCCGACATGTCACCGCGGGCGGCGGCCCAAGTGAGGTCCTGTGACGCTCGGAGGAGGTCGTCATAGTCCCTTTCGGCCGAGCGGGTTGTTCCTATGTCCATCAGTTGCTCCGGGCTAATCATGCCGGCCACCCCTTCCCGTTCAGTCGCTGGCCACCATGCGATAACTGGTGGCTGTGTTGGTATTGTCCTCGGCGGCGGCCGTCATGGTCGTGACCTGACGCCAGGCGTCGAATAGCGGGGCGATGATGGCGATCGCCTGCTCCACCGGGCCGGCCTGCTTCTTCAGATTCGCTTTCACCAGCAAGCCGCCACAGTAGTGGTAAAGGGCCATCAAGTTCTGAGCCACGGACCCCGCGCTCATGTCCAATGAGCAGGACAGCTCACTCAGGATCTCCTGGGCGCGGATGAGGTGGCGGTGGGCTTTCTCTGTGTATCCCGCGTTCAGCGCCGACCGCGATTGCTTCATGTTCGTCAAGAGCGCCTCGTACAGGAGGACCACCAAGTTTCCTCCGTTGGCGGTGGTGACTTTCACCCGCCGGTAGGTTTCCGCAGCCGTTTCGTACACGAGGAATCCTCCTCCTACCCCAATCCGTCCCGCCGCCCGGCCACCGCTACTTCTTCTGCACCGAACTCATGGACGGCAAGTTGCCCAACTGACTGGCCAACCACTGCCCCTGACTTTGCAGAGAGGACATGACCTTCTCCAGGTCGGTCATCTCTTTCCGCAGGCGTTCTTCCCGGTCGGCCAGGCGGGCTTCAGTCCTTAAAATCTGGGAATCCAGGCGCTTGATTTGCTTGTCCAGGGAATCCTGGCGCCCCGGAAGGACTCCGCCGGCCTTAGTGTAACCCGTCAGGTAATCGGAGAGCAGATGGGCCACACCATAGTTCTTTTCGTAGGCCTCGACTTCCACCAGCCTGGTGTAGTCATTGGCGCCGTTGACCTTGGTCACTTCCACCCGGATCTTCGATGTGTCCACCGGGTCGAAGGTCTGGCTGACCGAACTCCGGGTACTATCGGCCACGGAGGCCAGCAGCGCCCAGTCCGTGCCATTCCAGTACTTCAGGTTGAAATCTCTTACACCATATGTTTCGGGTGGAAGGGTCGCGGAGTTAATAGTGTAGAGGTCGATTCGGTCGATGGTTTTCACCGCTCCGAAATCGATGTCCACGTAATCTGGGAAGACACCTAGGGTGTTGTCCTGCCAGCCACCGCCGTCGGTCCCCCAACGGTCGGAACTGGTCACCCCATTGATGAGGCCCGAGGCGGCGTGGGCGGCGTCCAACTCACTGCTGGCGGTGGCCGTGGCGCCGGAGGACGCTAGGGCCACGTTGTTGTCGACGGCCCCGAAGAGCTTGGCCACACTGGTCAGGTCCGCCGTCAGGGCCGAGCGTAGCTTGGCCTCATCGACGGTGAGTTTTCCCTCTTTCCCGGTGGAACCGCCCCACACGCCGGTGGTGATGCCCACCTGCTGCAGGTTGTTCATGGTCATGGGCAAGCCGGCCACGCTGCCGGTGGTCATCCGTCGAATGTCCTGCAAAAGCAGGCCGGCGGTGGTGTCGCCCAGAAGAGGCCCCGCCACCTTGGTGTCGGGGTTATAGGACATCTTGCTGGTGAGGAAATCCACCACGGAGTTGTACTGGTCCACGAAAGCCTTGACCGCCCCAACGGCGGGGTTGACGTCCGGTTTCACTTCAATGGTGGCGGAGGCCCCTCCGCCCTTCTTGAGGCTCAAGGACAGCCCTGGCACCACATCGTCCACCGTGTTCGAACTGCGCGTCACGGAGATCCCGTTCACCGTGAACTGGGCGTCCACGGCGGCCTGAATCGTGTTGGGAACGCCGCCAGAGAGAAGGCCGAGCCCGGCCAGGACCCCACCGCCGTCGACCATGGTCATGGCGTTGGCGGTGCCGGTGGACGAGGAAGTGAGGATCAGTTTGTAGTCGGTGGCGTTGACCTTCACCACCGACGCGGTGACGTTGATGCCGGCGGTACCGTTGATCCGGTCCCGCACGCTCTCCAAGGAATCGCTGGCCGTCACCGTCACGTTCTTGCCGTTGATGGTCACCGTGCCGGCCAGTCCCAGCCCTGTCGTGCTGCTGGCCTGGGCGGCACTGGTGACCACCTGGGACCGGGCGATGGCGGTGACGACCATCTCATAAACGCCTGTTGCCGCGGCGCTGGAAGGCGACGCGGTAACCACGGTGTCATCGGTCGAGGGACTCATTTTGGCGAAGAAGGTGGTTTTGGAGGCCAGCGAGGCCGCATTTCCCTGCAGGTTGGCCAGCCTGGTGTTGATGTCTTTCCAGATGTCCCGGACGGCTTTCAGATCGTCCTGCTGTTTCTTCAGCGCGTCCAAGGGTTTGCGCTCCAGGGCCATCAACTGGGCCACCAGGGCGTCGGAATCCAGCCCCGAAACGAGACCCGTGAGCCTGATACCTGACGACATCGTCCATGCCTCCTTCACGCGGTCCGACCCGTGCGCCCGTCCGCCTGTCGCTCCCCAGCCGGCTCCGTCTCACAGTTTCCTGTCGATGAACCGGGCGATGGCTTCGCGGCGTGAGGCCGCGACCCGCAGTTGCTCTTCCGGTGGCAGTTCTTTGATCACGTCGCCGGTTTTCGCGTCGATGACCCTCAGAACCAATTGCTTCAGATCTTCGTTGAACGAAAAGGACACCGTCTGGCTTCCCGTCTTCCCAAGGCCGCCTTGCGGAACCCCCGCGGGAAGATCCACCCTCGGGGGGCGGTACAGTAACACTGGTTCAATGCGGTTGGGGGTCATAAATCACACCCCTCTGAACTTGGTGGTGGCCGCTCCCTCCGCCGCCTGAACGCTCCGCCAGGCAGAGCCTGGCTGCGCTGGCGGCTACGGGGCCCCGGCCCCCACACCCCCTTGTCGTCGTCGTCCGCGAAGGAGACGGCCCCGCCGGACAGGGAACGCTTTGGGCGTTGTCCGGCGGAGCCCTCCCCACGGGTTTCGCTTCAACCGACCTGGCCTGGCCCTCCGGGCGCGGCCGGCTCTGGGAGCCGTCCCGCGCCCCGGCCTCTCTCGGTCCCGGCCGGGGTCAGGCCTAGTCCGGGTCAGTCATTACTTCAGGAGTTGCAGGACGGTCTGGGGCTTCTGGTTGGCCTGTGCCATCATGGCCGTGCCGGCCTGCATCAGGATCTGGCTGCGGGTAAAGGCGGACATCTCCTGCGCCATATCGACGTCGCGGATACGGGACTCGGCGGCGGTCATGTTTTCGGCGGCCGTGCCCAGGTTCGCGATGGTATGCTCCAGGCGGTTCTGGATGGCGCCGATCTTCGCCCGTTCGGACGAGACCTTGGTGATGGCCGTATCGATGGTGGCCAGGGCGTCGTTGGCAGCGGTCTTGCTGGACACGCTGACGGAGTTCACACCGATGGCCGAAGCGGTCATGGAGTTGATGGCCACCGACACGCTCTGGTCGGTGTTGGCGCCGACGTGCAGGGACAGCGAGTTGTTGGCGCCCACGGTGATGGAGGTGGCGGCGGCCACGGCGGCCTTGACGTCGAACGTCAGACCCTTGTAGGTGCCGGCCGTGACGGTGATCTTATTGCCGCTGGCCGTGGAGGCAAAGCCCGCGTCCGCCGTGGTGACGGTGGCGTCGGCGCCGGTGGCCTTGGTGGCCGCGATGCCGACCAGAGCCCCGGCACCTGCGGCGGTGACGTCGATGTAGGCGGCGGAACCGGACGACAGGCTCCGCAAGGAAACGTGGTCCACATCCCAGTAGGCTTCGACGTTGGTCGTGTTCTTCTTGTTATTGATGGTGTCGATGACCGTCTGAACCGTGGAGCCGGAGGCAACGCTGAAGGCCTCACCGTTGAAGGTGATCGTGCTGTCGGCGGCCGTCGCGTCCGTGGCGGCCACGTATGTCTGGGTGGAGTCTTTGGTGGCCTGAGTGGCGACGGTGGCGGCCGAGAAGGAGATGGTACCGGATCCGGTGTCGCCCGTGGCGGTCATGTTGCCGAACTTGGTGTCATCACTGGTGGTCACGGACACGCCCGCGCTGCCGTTCAACAGTTTCTTGGTGTTGAACTCGGTGGTGGTGGCGATACGGTCGATTTCCGACACCAGTTGGTCCACTTCGCGCTGGATCTCGGTGCGGTCGTTATCGGTCAGGGTATCGCTGGCGGACTGGACAGCCAGCTCACGAACGCGCTGCAGGATGCTGTGGGTCTCGTTCAGGGCGCCTTCTGACGTCTGCAGCAGGCTGATGGCGTCTTCGGCGTTCCGCTGGGCCTGCCCCAGGCCTTTCAACTGAGCGCGCATCTTCTCGGAAATGGCCAGTCCGGCGGCGTCGTCCGCGGCCCGGTTGACCCGGAGACCGCTGGACAGGCGTTCCAGGGACTTGTCCATCATGGCCTCGGTGCCGGTCAGGTTCTTCCACGCGTTCAGGGCGCTGATGTTCTGGTTGATCCTCATTTTGCTCTTTCCTCCTTGAGTGTTTGGAGGAGCTTCCCTGCTCCACCCCGTCGCCACGTCGCGCCTGGTCGGTGTCCGGCCGGTCCACCTTAAGGCGGGGCGTGCGCGGAGTCGGGTGCTTTACCCACTGTAGTTATCGGTCGGGCGTGGGCGAAACTTTAGTGGCGAATCGCAGGGCTTGAACAGGGCTGTTCACCAAAGGGGGTGGGGCCAGTGCGCTAGGGAGAGGCTGAGCTGAGGGGGTGGAGGGGGCAAATCGATTAGAGCGATGCCCCGGAGAGAGCGGCTAGGGCCGGTTGCCCTCGGGACCGGGCTTCTTCGGAGCACCCTGGCCCAGGGCTTTTGCGGCCCGGTCCATATCGGCCGGCTTGGCCGTGGAGCGCACGTTGCCCTTCTTGATCTCCTCCCAGACTTCCCGGCGGTGAATGGGGACCTGTGAGGGCGCGGAAATGCCGATCTTCACCTGATCGCCGCGGACCTCAACCACGGTGACCACGATTTGATCTCCGATGACGATGCTTTCGTTTGTCTTTCGTGTTAGAACGAGCACGGGGCCGTCCTCCCTGACCTTCCCCGGTTCGATCGCCCGGACCATTCCTATTGGCCCCGGCGCCGGCTGGTAGACTTTCGGGTGAATCCTTCTCTATGGATCTACGTACTCTTCGTTTCTCGGTCTGAGCTAGTGTGCCGCGGCGGGTCGGGCTTTAAGCCGTACGGCAACGCGCGGGTGCTGCTTCGCGCTTCACCGCTGCGGGTATCACTCCTTGAAGCAGGCTTTGATCACTGCTATACCCGGCCGTCCGGACTTCCACCTGAGCGCCCCTCCGGGTGCGGGGGTTCACCACCAGCGGCGCCAGCAGATTGCACGTCATCTCGGCGGGGTCTTTCGGAATATGTACCATGACCAGGACGCTCGCCTGCCTTGGAGAGTCCAGGGCCAGAATCTCCAGGTCGGCGCGGGCCAGATCCAGCCGGTACCCGGGAAAGAAGTCACGCGGGTCAGCAACGATGAAAGCCAAGTCAGGATCTTCCACCGACTGTAGCCACTTCAGCGGCCCGGCCGGGGAGTGCTCGAGTAAACAGAACTTCTTGTTCTGCTCGAAACCGGGTAATCCTTCCGGGATGTCGACGAAAAACTCCGGAGGCAGATCCACCGTCCCGTAAGGTACCGTTCTCACCAACATCGGTCCCTGCACCACCTTCGACAGAATTGAAAGCCCAGCTAGCGCGGGTCCTGGTTGCGCCCCGGCCGCAAACAGCGGGGTAGAGGCTACGCCCCGGCCTAGGCCAGGTAATCGATGAGCGTCGACCGTATCAGCTTCGCCGTGGTGGCCAGCGCGATCTGCTGGTTCTGCTCGGCGATCTTGAGACGGGCCGTCACTTCTACGATGTCGGCGCTCTCCTCGCGGTCCAGGATCACCGCCAACCGGTGTTCCTGGTCGGCCAGAGCCGTGCGGGATGATTCCACGCGGTTCTGTCTGGCCCCGACATCGGCGGTAGTAGCCAGGACCTTGTCCAGGGCCGCGTCGATCTCGGCCAGACGGCTGGAGGAGATGTCGGGTACCCGTCCCGCCAGGAGGTCGCCGCGCAACGCCATGAGCACGTCCACAGGGTTTCCCGCCCCGGTGAAGACATCGCCGCCGACGAGGTTCACCTGAAGCGTCTCCCCAGGGCCGATCTGCAGTTCGTGGGCACCGGCGTCGCCGAGGTAGCTGACGGCCGTGGGCGGGCTTCCGACAGCCGAAAAGGGCTTCGTCTGGCTGCGGTTCCCGGCGAAGATGAACCGTTCGCCATCATAGATGTTCCCCACCGCAACCAAGTGATCGAGGATCTGCCCGATTTCCGTCGCCATGGCGTCGCGGGACGCCTGCGGCTGAACAGAGTTGGCGCCGGCCACGGCGATTTCCTTGGCCCGCGTCAAGGCCGATTCCACCTGGTTCAGTGCGGTTTCCACGGTTTCCAGAGCCGAGGTGGCGGTGTCCTGGTTATTCTTGTACCGGCTCATCTCAAGCAGAGCCGACCTGTACCACATGACACGGGAGGCGGCACTGGGGTCGTCGGAGACCGCCAGGATACGGCGGCCTGTGCTGACTTCCTGCTGGAGCTGGTCCATGGACTTCTGTGTCGCCTGAAGATTGGCGACCAGGTTATTCATCATGGTTGTGGGGGTGACGCGCATCTACTTCAACCTCCCGGCTACTAGTCTAGCGACCCACCGCGCCCAGGCGGTTGATCAGCGTGTCCAGAGCTTCGTCCAACGTTGTCAGGACGCGGGCGGCGGCCTGGTAGGCACGCTGGTACCGCATGAGGTCGATCATCTCTTCGTCCGGAGACACGCCGGAGACGGTGGCCCGCTGGTTCTCGATCTGGCGTCCAAGGGCGTCGAAAGTGTCCGTCTCATTGGTGGCCTCCGCCACGGATGTACCGAGTTCTGAGAGGACACCGGCATAGTAGTCACCCGGTTTGGACCCGGCAGTGATCTCCTGGCTTCCCAGAGCGGCGATGGCGGAGGCATTGGCGCCGTCTCCCACTTCGCCCGAGACCGAAGCGGCGATGACAGAAGAGTCCGCTTTGACCGCGTCCGAAAGGTCGATGGTGGCGGCGGTGGTGCCGACCGGGTCGAAGAAATCCCTGCCGGAGACCCCATCGAGGCCGAACCCCGCTTGGTGAGGGGCGTTGGTCTGGGCGACCACCGAGGCCACCAGGGCATCGATCTCGGTCCCCAAAGACGGTAGATCGCCGTCCCGCAGGGTCAGCAAGGCCGCCATCTCTCCGCCCAGCCCGGTCACATCCTGGCCGCCATTGGCCCAAGTTGCTTTGGCCAGGTTGCCGTTGGCGGCATCATCGGTAATGTTGATGGTCTGGAAGGTGTAGGAGCCCACCAGTTCCGTCCCGCCGATGAAGACGCGCATGGAACCGTCGCTCTCGGTGGTCACACGGGCACCCGTCAAGGCGCTGAGGCGGTCCGCCAACAGGTCACGGGCGTCTTCCAGATCTCCTGCCGGCAGGTTCGAGACGGTGGAGGTCATGATTTTCCTGTTCAGATCAGAGATGCGGGAGACGGCGTTGTTGACTTCGGACGCAAGAGCGCGGAAGCTGTTGTCCAGAGCGGCCCGGTTTTCAGACAGGCCGGCGGCGATGCGGCGGAAAGTGGAAGCCATGGTCCCAGCCGTCCCGCGCAGAGCGGACCGGGCGGAGGCCAGCGAAGGATGGGCGGCCACTTCACCCCAGGCGTTCCAGAACTCCTGTAACTGGGCCGCCAGACCGTTATCGGAGGGCTCCCCGAAGATGGTTTCTACCCTTGAAAGAGTGTCGCGGCGGCTCTTCCAGGATGAACCGGTCGCCGCCGTGTCACGGGCCTGCCGGTCGAGGAAGGCTTCGCGGATGCGCACGATTCCGGTCACATCCACCCCTCCCCCAATGCTATCGGCCGGTCGACCGGCCGCTCCGGTGACCAAGCCGGCCCCGGCCATTGGGGTCAGACGAACGGATTGGCGCGTGTAGCCGGGAGTGTTCACGTTGGCAAGGTTATGGGCGGCCAGATCCATGGCCGCCTGTTGTGCGGCCAGGGACCGGCTCGCGGTCTCGAGGCCGCCGAATGTACTCCGCATCCTCTCACCCTCCTTGGCGAGTGTGGTGCGTCCGTTAAGCGCTGGCGCGGCTGGCGCGAGATTCCTTCTGGCGCACCGTGCCCGAGGGGCCGTAAACCTGTGTCCCCTCGCGTCGGGCTATCATGTCCGCTAAGGCGGAACAGAGCGCGTCGCCACCGTTAGCTACTTTGAGCAGGGACTTGCAGGTAGACTGGACGTCAAGGAACCGGCCCGCGGAGGCGGCGTTGGCGCCCGGCGCCGCCAAGGCCACGACGAATTCCGCCATCTCCTGGGAAGCGGCCAGAATATCGGCCGGGTTTCCCTCGGAAAGGCACTTGGCCCAGCGCGCCGAGGCTTTGGAGATGAGATCCATCAGGCTTTCCTCTACCGGCAACACCGTCTTCATGTAGTCCCATCCTATAGGTTTTTGTGATAGTCCTCACTTGGGAGGGGGTTCGGGTCTGCCCTGCCGGAGTATGGCCGTGGCCACATCCTCGGCGGGGACGTCGTAGCGTCCGTCGGCAATGAGCTGGGTCAAGGAGGCGACTTTCTCCTGCCGCACGTCCGGGGTCGCCTCGGCCACCTTACGGGCTAACTGGACCTCGCGGGCCTTAGCTGAGAAGACGATGGTATCGGCTTCTGTTGGCGCCGTCACCGGATCACCGGGCAAGGTCACGCTTTCCGCCAAACCCTGCGGCTTCCGGCCCTTCGGCGCCTTGACCTCGTCCAGACCAGGTTTCCGTCCGGCCGGCTGCAACAGACCGCTCGTCTGCTGCGCATCAATCTTCAACTCAAGCACCCCCCGGGGAAGTTCTATCCCCTGCAGTCAGTATCGAAACATCCGTTAGGAAAGTTTAGGACTTTCTGTCTGAAGGGAACAGTTTCGGCATTAGGTCCGGTGCCAGGGCTTTCGCCATTTCGCGGGCCATGACACCTTCAGCGGCCCAGGACACGTCCTGGGGAAGATGCAGGGACCCGAGCCACTCCTTCTCCACCGCGCGCAGAAGCTCGGCCACGAAGGCCTGGGTGGCTTCCTTGCGCTGATAGCCCACGGTTCCAGCAGCCACGGTTCCGGCCGCCACGGGCCGCGTCGCACCGGGCACAGAGGATACAGGTGACGTCAAGGGCGACATCATGACTCCGCATCACCTCCGGATGTTATTGGCCAAGCCCATCATGGCGTCGGTCTGCTGGATGGCCCTCAGCACCATCTCGTAGGAGCGCTGCGCCGCCAAGAGGTCTGTCATATCCCCGATGACATCCACGTTCGACGACTCCAGGAAACCCTGAATGACCTCAAGCTTGACGCCATCGGCCGTTGCCGGACGGGCGGCGCCCGAGGCCGCGGTGGCGGCGAAGTTGACTCCGGCTTCGCTCTTCAACCCCTCGGGCCGGTCAAAGGTGGCCAGGCGCAGGCGGGCGACGACGGTCTCTCCGGTCCCCGTCGGCCCTCCTGAAGGGCCGGCGGGTTGTCCATCGAGAATGAGGGACCCCTTCCGGTCGATCCGGAAAGACTTCCCGGTCAGGTCCTGTTCGCCACCGGACCAGTCCAGCTCCACCAACCCACCGGAGTCGGTGACCAGGCGGCCCTCGCCGTCCACAGAGAAGCGTCCGTCCCGAGTGTAGAACGTCTGTCCGTCGGGGGCGCGGACCGTGAAGAAACCGTCGCCACGCAGGGCGAAATCGGTGTTCCGCCCAGTCTCTACCAGCTGGCCTTCCACCTGCAGTCGGGGCAGGGCCAAGGCGCCCATGTCCAGCGCCTCCGCCGCCGAGATAGCTCCGGCGGCCGACGGCGCGCCGGACGCATCTCCGGGCGCTCGGGAAGGCGCCGGTGAACCGGACGCCGATGCCTCCGTGAAGGCGTGGCGGAAGGTGGACCGGAACCGCGCGTCGATGGACCGGTAACCGAAAGTACCGGTGTTGGCGATATTTCGGGCGATGGCCTCCACCTTGTCTTGATAGGTTATGAGCCGTTCCATGGCGGCCCCGATGGACTCCAACACAGTCAGACCCTCCCAATCTCGTTGACCGCCTTGCCCAGGATATCATCCTGGGCCGACAGGGCTTTCTGGTTAGCTTCATAGGCCCGCATGGCTGCCATCATGCTCATCATGGTTATGATGGGATTGACGTTTGACTCCTCCAAGGCACCCTGCCGGAAAACGACCTCAGCGGCCGGGCGGGCTTGTCCGGCCCGAGAAGTGGGGGTATACAGTCCATCACTTTCGTGGACCAGCGCTTGGTCGTCATCGAAACGGACCACGGCCAAGGTGTCGACAACTTGGTCACCCGCGACCACTTCGCCGGCGGGGGTAACCTTGAAGTCTATTCCCGCCAGTTTGATGCTGTTGCCTCCCCGACCCAGGACGGGCATGCCGGTCGCGGTCACCAAGGAGCCATCGTCGGCCAGGGCCAAGTTGCCGTTGCGGGTGTAGCGCAGGCCGGAAGGGGTCTTCACGGTCAGAAAACCCTGGGAGAGAAGAGTGAGGTCCGTGTTGTGGCCGGTCTCCTCCACGGTGCCTTCCTCAAGCGCCAATCCCGTGAAGGCCAGCCGGCTACCGCCCCCCAGGGAGCCGACGGACGACACCGACCGGCCGGCCCAGGCCGAAAGCATGCTCTCACCGAAAGTCTCGAAGACCGGTAACTGGCGGCGGTAGCCAGGAAGAGTCTGGTTGGCCAGGTCGGCGCTGAGTTTCTCACTGCGTTCAAGCTCGGACAACATGCCGGCCTGAGAGGCAAGGAGACCGCGGATCACGACCGGTCACCTCCTCGGCGAGAAGGCCGGCGGACGGCACCGTTGGCCGCCGGAGCCGGGGCACGCGCCGGCGTGAGGCCCGCGGCCACCTCCAGATCGGCGGCCCGCAGGGCCAGGACCAGTTCGACCTCACTCCGGCCGGCCTTCGTCAGGCGGGCCACTTCGGCTAAGTCGACACCCCGGTCGGCCAGATCGTAGATCTGGCGGTATCTGGCCAGCACGTCACCGCCGGGGCCGCGTCGGGCCGAAACGTCCGGTTCAAGGGTGGCCGCGGCCGCCGTTTCCTCCGCGGTAGCGGCCGGAGGCGGCGCGGGCACGTTGACCGGATGCGGTGCTGGCACCGCGACCGGCCGAGGCGCCGCCGGAAGCTGGCCCGGACGGGCCGGCCGGCGCTCCGACGATTGGCGCCGCAGTTCGGCCAAACGCTCGTCGCACAAGGAGATTAGCTCCGCTAGTTCTCTCTTGCGTCTCTCCAATTCCTCCACAGCTTTGGTGGACGCGGCTGAGAGGCGGGCCGACAGGTCGACCAGTTCCTCTTCGCGCCGGCGCAGATCGGCTTCCTTGCCGCGCAGGGTGGCCCGCTGCCTGAGAGCCTGCCAAAGAGCCCAGGCCGCCGGCACGCCGACCGCCAGCGCAATGACGACAGTTTGCGGTTTCATCCTCCTTGATTCCTCCCGCTAAACCACGATGTCTAACTTGTGTCCCCGAAGGTGGGCGCCTGCTGCCGCTCCATGAGGGTCCCGGCCTTCCTCTTCCCCGGTGGCCTGGGCCTCCTTCGCCGCGGCGCGTCCCTCTTCGCCGTCGCCCTGCCGCCGTCCTCCCCCGCCTTCGTCGCCGGACCGCTGGGGCTCCACCCGTGGGTCCTCCGCCTGCGGGAGCGAAGTGACCTGGCGGTTTCTTTGGGACACCTGCTGCCCCAGCCGGCTGACCAAGTGGGCCTGGACCGCTTCCCCTTCCTTGTTTTGGGATTGCACGGTGCGGGCCAGTTCCGATGCCTTCGGGAGAGCGGTCTGGAAGTCCACGCTTTTCATAGACACAGCCGGTCACCCTTCATCCTTTCCTCGGGGCCGGTTTAGGGTCGCGCCGGGTCGGGCGCGGGACCACACGATACCAGCCCACCATCATCCAAGGCCAGGGTGCAGCCAGGTCGGGAGTCTTTCGACTCCCACGTGGCCTTTCCCAGGACCAACCGGACGCCGGGGTGCAGAGCTTCGCGGGCGATGACCCGCCCCCGTTTCATGCGCGCCATCTCCTCTTCCAGGGCCTTTCTCTCCGCGTTCAGTTCCTGCTGGCGCCGGAGGAGGTCCAAACGCTGGCGCGCAAGGCGTAGGTTGGTGGCCTTCTGGCTCTCGCTCAGGGTACCGCGTTGAGCCCCTTCCCGGAAGAGCGCCAGGGCTTGCTCGATCTTCGGCAGCGTGGCCTCGCCTTCGCGGAGTTGCTCGGACACCTGGGCCAGCCTTTCGCGGACGGCTGGATCGTTGCCCACGTCGATCTCCGTGGTGACCTGAAGGGGCGAACCCAGTACCTTCACGATGACCTCGTCCTTCGCCCGCACCGAACCACCCGCGATCATACCCCGCCCCTCAAGGCACAGGACCTTCCGTCTCGCGACCACGCGACTGGACAAAATGGCTTCCGCCACCACATCGGCGTCGGCCTCGGCCGCTACGTTTTCGAGGAAACGTGCTGCCAGGACCTGGCCGGCCTTGACACGGCCCTTGCCGCCGCCCTTCACCCCCTGCCGGACGGTGAGGTTACCGCCGGCCTCTAAGGCAGCACCTTCGGCCAGGCCCAGGATGACCAAATCGGCGCCGGCGGTCACGGCCGAACCCGGTTGGACGTTTCCTTCGACAATGATGGAGCCGGGCGACGTTATGGGCCCCGCGGCGAACTCCACATCACCGGAGATCCTCAGCACCGCTTCGACCGAAAGCACCCCGTCCTCGTAACACATGAGGCCGCCGGTGGCGGCGCGTACTTCCTTGCCGTCGTCGGACACGACGGTGTTGGCCCCGGCGGACCAGGCGAGGGGGCCGGACGACCTCGCCGGTAGGCTCTCGCCCGTGACGGCGCAGCCGTCCTCTCCGGGGTCCGGCGGTAGGACGGTGGCCAGAAGCTGCCCCTCCACCACGCCGGTGCCCAGCCCGAACGGACGGTAGTCCTCGCTGTCCTGTGCCTGGGAGAGCCGGGCCGGCAGCGCGGAGTTTCCTTCCACGGCCAACTGCAACCGGCTCCCCACCCCGTTCCGGGGCGCCCGGCCCCGCGCCACCACTGAGGTCCTCCCGGGCTCGAACAAGGCCAGGGCCGAGGCCACGGCTTCTTCGTCGACGCCGAAGACCACTCCCGCGGCAGTCAAAGCCTGGTGGACCTGATCGGCGGTGGGAAGGGTGCCCGGTTCTCCCGAGGGGCTCCCGTACAACACCAGCGAAGCCGATAGCCCGTCCTCGGAGATATCGATCTTGTGCCAGTCTGCAGTGGCGGAAACCACCGCCGGGACCCGGTCGAGAGCCCGGACCTCCAGTACCAGGGGAGCGCTATTCCCGGTCTGGTGGCGCTCAACGATCCGCACCCAGGCCTCCTTGGGGCTGATCCCCAGCGTAGAACAGCCGGAGGCGATGCCCTCGCTCAGATTCCGGCAATTGACCAGAGTGGAAACGGGCAGGCCCATCAGAGCAACCCCTCTTTCAAGCGGGCCAGGCGTCCCCGGAGTCGAAGAATGGCCCGGCTGTGGAGCTGTGAAACTCGCGATTGGGAAACGTGGAGCACCAGGCTGATCTCCTTGGCCGTCAGTTCCTCGTAATAGAGGAGGGTGATGACCAGACGTTCTTTCTCCGGCAGACTCTGGATGGAGTCGGCCAGGATCCGCTTGCGGTCGCTTTCTTCGGCCAGCTCCTCTGGCCCCGCCGAGCGGTCGTCCCGCAGCATCTCCAGGGTCATGTATCCGGGTCCGTGATTACCCTCGCCAGACCACAGGTCATCCAGTGAAAGGAGCCCGGCCCCCTGGATGTCGGTGAGGATCCGGTGGAAGCCCTCGATGGATATCCCCAGGGCTTCCGCCACCTCCCGGTCCTCGGCCGGGCGCCCCAATTTGACCTCGAGCTGGCCGTAGATGCGTTCCAGCTCCCGGGCCTTCTGGCGCACCGAGTGCGGCGCCCAGTCCAGCGAGCGGAGGCCATCGAGAATGGCCCCACGGATGCGGGCCACGGCATAAGTCTCAAACTTGTTGCCGCGGGACGGGTCGTACTTCTCAATGGCATCCATGAGACCGAAGACCCCGTAGCTGACCAGATCGTCCAATTCCACGTTGGGAGGCATGCTCACGGCCAGACGCCCCGCCACGTACTTCACAAGTGGAGCGTACTTGCGGATCAACTCCTCCCGCGCTTCCCGGTCCACGGCCCGTTTGTACCTGAACCAGAGATCGGCTTTCTCGAATGCTGGCAGTCCGGTCATGCTCCCACCCCCCGGGCTGTCGGCGGCGCGGAGCTGACTCCCGCGGCCAACTGCCTTCTTTGGACCTCGAAAACCAGAGAAATGACCTTTTCCTGAGAATGCCGGTCGATGTGCACGAACCTCATCGCCAGCATGAAATGCTCACGCCCCAACATCACCGTCTTGCCGGCCTGCCGGACGCATTCGGCCACCACCTGAATGGGCCCGTACCGACCGAGGTCCACCAGAGCCTGGACCCGCTCCCCCCGGTTCAGTGGGACGGGAGAAAGCAGGAGCATGCCACCGGCGGAAAGGTCGCGGGTCCGGCCGCGGACCACCCGGAACGGGTCGGCCTTGACCCAGTCCTCCGGCTTGGCGCCGGGCCCGGGCGGCGGTATCTTGGCCTCGCTACTATCGGCGACAATAGGAGTGTAGACTGCCAGCAGGGTCACCTGAACTCGGACATGCTGGCGGCGTTGGCGGCGCTCGCACCATACCGGGGGATCAAGATATAGCTTGCTGAAAGAGCGTCGGGCCACGATAGTCTCGAAGGTGATCGCCTGGCCGCCATCCGCCACACTGATCCGGACCGGCGTACCCGGTCCAATCTCCAGTCGAGGGCCGGGTCCGTTCTCCGACCGTGGGCCCGCTCCGCCCTCCGGTCCGGGCCCTTCGCCGCCATCATCGGTCGGATCAAAGAGCACCGTCTGCCGGATTTCGGGATCCGGGTTCTCGGCGACGGTGGTCTCATATTGGCCATAGGCGGGCCCGGCCAGGACATGCACCGTCGCTATCTGGCCCATGGAGAGTTGGATCTGAATCTCGTCTCGCTCGTCATACGTGGCCAATCCAACAACCCTCCACTATTCGCATATGCCTATACAGCGCTCTCTGCCAGCACGGAGGGTCCGGCGGTAATCGACCCCACCGCCTGGAGTTCCATGGCCGGCGGAAGCTCGGCGAAAGAAAGGACGATCAACTTGGCGGCCGCCTTCTCCACCAGGCGGCGGAAATGGGGCCGCACCTCCGGTGAGCAGACGACGATGGGCAGACTGCCCTGGGAGGTGAGGCGACCCGCCTCGCGGCGCACCGATTCCAGGACACTTCCCACCTGGGCCGGGCTAACTGCGAGGTAAGTCCCGGTCTCCGTCCGGCGCGCCGAGCGGATCAACTGGTCCTCCAGGTTCGGGTCCACCGTCAGAACAGGTAGCGGTCCCTGCCCGTTCTTGTAGCCCAACTGCTGGCAGATGGCCCGCCCCAGAGCGCGCCGGACGTACTCCGTCAGCACCTCCGTGTCGCGGGTGACGCGGGCGTTATCGGCCAAAGTCTCCAGGACGGTACCCAGATCACGGATGGAGATACCCTCGCGCAGCAGGCTCTGCAGGACTTTCTGGATCTCCCCGACCGTGAGGAGGCTCGGGACCAATTCCTCCACCAATACCGGCGCGCGTTCTTTCACCGAATTGATGAGGCTCTGGGTTTCCTGGCGCCCCAGCAGCTCCGACGCATGCGCTTTGATGACTTCAGTCAGATGTGTGGCCAGAACCGAGCCGGGGTCGACCACCGTATAGCCTGCCAGTTCAGCGCGGTCGCGGTCCCCTTCGGTGACCCACAGGGCGGGTAGACCGAAGGCGGGTTCCCGCGTGGACAGGCCGGGGACTTCTTCCTCTACCTGACCGGGGTTCATGGCCAGGAAACGGTCGGCATAAAGCTCGCCGTCGGCCGCCGCCACTCCCCGCAGCCGGATGACGTACTGGTTCGGGCGGAGCTGGATATTATCCACGATGCGCACCGGCGGGACCACCAACCCGAGGTCCAAGGCGGTCTGGCGGCGGATGGCGGAAACACGTTCCGAAAGGTCGCCGTGGACCGTCTTCTCCGCCAGCGGCAGCAGCGCGTATCCCAGCTCCACTTCAATGGGGTCTAGCGCCAGCAGCGGCACCACACTTTCGGGACGCCGCACGGCCTCGGTCTGGGCGACCCGCTTACGCTCCGCGTCCTGCCGGGCCTTGGCTTCGGTGGCGCGGCGGATGGCCCGGGCGCCGTATCCGGTGGCGGCCGCCAGCACCAGGAAAGGTACGGTCGGCAGACCCGGGACCAGGGCGAACCCCGCCAGGAGGGCGGCGGCGATGGAGAGGACCTTGGGCTGGGCCGTCAGTTGAGTCGCCAGTTCGCGACCCATATCCGAGTCGGAAGCCGCCCGGGTGACGATGATGCCGGTGGCCGTCGAAATGAGCAGCGCCGGAATCTGTGACACCAGGCCGTCGCCCACGGTCAAGAGGGAGAACTGCTTGGCGGCGTCGGCCGCCGAGAGCCCCTTCTGCATCATCCCGACGATGAACCCACCGATGAGGTTGATGACCGTGATGAGGACACCGGCCACGGCGTCACCCTTGACGAATTTCGATGCGCCGTCCATGGCCCCATAGAAATCCGCCTCCCGCTCGATGTCACGGCGGCGGGCGCGGGCCGCGGCCTCGTCGATGAGGCCCGAGTTCAGATCGGCGTCGATGGCCATCTGTTTGCCGGGCATGGCGTCCAGGGTGAACCTGGCGGCCACCTCGGCGACGCGCTCCGCGCCTTTGGTGATGACCACGAACTGGATGACCACAAGGATAAAGAAGACCACCATGCCGACGACGGCGTTACCGCCCACCACGAACTCGCCGAACCGGCGGATGATTTCGCCGGCGTAGCCGTTCAGGAGGATCAGGCGGGTGGAACTGACGTTCAGGGAGAGGCGGAACAAGGTGGTCACCAGGAGCAGGCTGGGGAAGATGGAGAACTGCAGCGGTTCCCTGGTGTACATGGTGACCATCAGGATGGTCATGGACAGGGTCAGGTTGAAGGCCAAGAGGATGTCGAGGAGAAAGGCCGGCAAGGGGATGACCATCATGGCCACCATGCTGATGATGGCGACGGTGATGATGACGTCGAGCGGTACCGAGCGGCCGGTCTTCACTGGCGCGGAGGGGCTGGAGCCGGTGTTGAGGTTCATGCGGGTACCCTGCCTTTCAGCCGGTAGACGAAAGCCAGGACCTCGGCCACGGCGCGGTAGAGGTCGGACGGAATGGTCCGCCCCACTTCCACCGTGCGGTACAGGGCCTGAGCCAACGGCGGGTTTTCGACGATGGGAATCTGGTGGGCCTTGGCGATCTGGCGGATCCTGGCCGCCACCAGGTCGGCGCCTTTGGCCAGGCAGACTGGGGCGGCGGCCAGTTTCGGATCGTATTTCAGCGCCACCGCGAAGTGCGTGGGGTTGGTGACGATGACGTCCGCCTTGGGGACCTGCGCCATCATGCGCTTCCGCGCCATCTGGCGCTGGCGCTCCTTGATCTTCCCGCGCACTTCGGGACGGCCCTCGGTCTCTTTCGCTTCCTCTTTCAACTCCTGCTTCGTCATGCGGAGTCCCATTTCGAACTCGTAGAACTGGTACAGGTAGTCCAGGGCGCCGATGACCGCCAGAGACGCCGCCGCCCGGACCATCATGCCGGAAGCGATGGACAGGACCACACCCGCGGCCGGTCCCAGTTTCATGTCACCCAGGCTCATCAGGCGGCCCAGATCGCCGCGGACACCCTGAAAGGCAAAGTAGCCCACCACGGCTACTTTGGCCAGGGCCTTCACCATCTCCATCAGGGCGCGGCGGGAGAAGACCCTCTTAGCCCCGGAGAGCGGGTCGATGCGCGAGAAGTCGGGGGAAAGGAGGTTGGGCGCCGAGACCAGACCGGTCTGCAATAGCCCGCTACCCACGCCGGCCACGGCGGCCGCCCCAGCCACAGGGGCGGCCATCAGGACAGTGGCCTCCGCCGCCTGCAGCAGCATGTTCCCCACCAGGGCCGGAGACAGCTCGCGGCCTCCCGCCACGGCGAAGAACCCGGTCATGTTCAGCCACAGGCGCTGCCAGATCCAGGGCCCCGCGGCGCGCAGCACCATGAAGGCGGCCAGGAGGGAGAGGGCCCCGGATAGCTCGGAACTCCGAGCCACCTGGCCTTTGCGGCGGGCGTCCCGCCGTTTTTTCGGGGTGGCGGCTTCGGTCCTTTCTTGGCTCACAGGCGCATCACCTCCAGGAGCCGGGCCAGAGCGGGTTTGATGCCGCCCAGGACGTTCTCAAGGAGGGCCAGGTATCCCGGCATCAGCAGCGCCATCAGGGCCAATCCGATGATGGCCTTGGCCGGCAGTCCGACCATGAAGATGTTCAACTGCGGGACGGCGCGGGACAGAAGCCCCAGGGCCACGGTGGTTAGGAACATGGCGGCCAGGACCGGCGCCGCCACCTTCAGGGCGGTAACAAAGAGCCCGGAGAACAGGTTCAAGACGAACCCCAACACCGGCTCACCCACCGTCGGCCTCGGCCCGCCCATAGGCAGGATGCGGTAACTCTGGGCCAGACCCGATAGGAGCGTGTAGTGGCCGTTGGTGGCCAGGAAGATCAGCAGGGCCAGGAGGTACTGGAAATTCCCCAGGAGGGGCGAGACCTGGTTGAGCTGCGGGTCGATGACGTTCACGATGCCGAACCCCATCTCCATGTCCAGGAACTGCCCGGCCACCTGGATGCCCACGAAGGCCAGGAGCGAGGCGTAACCAAGGAGAAGGCCGACAGCCAGCTCCTGCACGGCCAGAGCCATCATCGCCCACAGGTCTCCGCCGGCAAAGGCGGCCGTGACGGCCGCGCCGGTGCCGGCGGGGGCCGCAGCCGCCACCGCCATGGGGTATACCGCCAGGGTGGTCACCAAGATGATGAAGACCTTGACCTGGGCCGGCACGAAGTAGCTGCCGAAGACCGGAGCTACCAGGAACAGGCCAGATACCCGGAGGAGGACCGGAATGCCTTGCCACACTTGGGCGGCGAGAGCGGCGGTGTTTGCCATCAGCGTACGTACGCCCCCAGATTCCCCAGAAGTCGGACGGTGAAGTTCAAGAGAGACGTCAGCATCCAGGGACCGAAGAACACCAGCGCGCCCAGGACGGCCAGGACTTTCGGGGCGAAGGCCAGGGTTTGTTCGTTAATCTGGGTCGTGGCCTGGAGGATGCTGACCACCAGGCCGACGGCCAGCGCCAGCCCCATCATGGGGGCCGCCACCTGGACCGCAAGCCAAAGGGCCTGCTGTCCGAGATTGATCACCAAGTCTTGACTCATCCTTCCTGTCTCCTCCCGTCGCTACCGGCCGGTCCTCGGTTGGTGTCAGTGGAAACTGGTGACCAGAGATTTCACCACCAGATACCACCCGTCGGCCAACACGAAAAGCACAATCTTGAAAGGCAGGGAAATCATCATCGGTGGCAGCATCAGCATGCCCATGGACATCAGGGTGCTGGCCACCACCATGTCAATCACTAGAAAAGGAATGAAGATGACGAATCCGATCTGAAAGGCTGTCTTCAACTCGCTGATGGTGAAAGCCGGGATAACCAGGGAGAGGGATAGCTTGTCGGGGTCGATGGGCGCCTCCAACCCGGCCATGTCGGTGAAGAGCGCCAGGTCCTTGTCCCGGGTCTGCCGGAGCATGAACCGCCGGATAGGTACCGACGCCCGGTCCAGAGCCTGCCGCTGCGTAATCTTCCCCTGCACAAAGGGCTGGTAGGCTTGCTGGTTGATGTCGTTCACCACCGGTGACATGACAAAGAAGGAAAGGAAAAGGGCCAAACCGATGAGGACCTGGTTCGGCGGCATCTGCTGGGTGGCAAGGGCGCTGCGCACGAAAGACAGCACCACCACGATACGGGTGAAGGACGTCATCATGATGATGATGGCCGGGGCCAGCGTCAGGACTGTCAGGATCAGGACGATCTGCAGGGCGGACGAGGTGCCGCCAGCGGAGGTGGCCTGCTGAACTCCCAGGGTGACTTTCGGCAGCACCAAGGTATCCATCAGCGGGCACCCCCGTTGCGTTCCTGACCGGAAACAGCTTCAAGGGCCCGGATGGCCTCTTCCACCTTGGCCGTCTCGGCCGAGTGCCGGCGCCTGGTGGGACGCTGCCCCTGGGCCATGGTGGACAGTCGCGCCCAAGCGGACCCGAACCAACGGCGCAAGGCGGCCTCAGGCTCCACCGGTTTGACCGCCGAGACAGGCGCCACCACCGTGGAAGGGGGCCCGTCCACCGGCGCGAGACCAGGTGCGACCGGAGGCACAGGTGCGGTCAGGTCACAGATGAGGTTGAGTCCTGCCGGGGAAAAGCCAATGAGGAGCCGGCGTCCATCGACTTCCACCAGGCAGAGTCCGGAACGGGGCCCCAGCCCCATGGTCTCGCGGACGGCCATCCGCCTACCGACGCCCGGCGAAGCCATGCGGCGGCCCAGCCACCGGACGGTGTAGTAGGCCCCCGCGATGAGCAGAGCCGCCACGGCCAGGAAGTAGAAGAGCTGCCAACCCAGGCCGACCCCGCCGGTCTGGGCAGCCGCCGTGCCAGTTGCCCCTGTCATGGGACTTGTCGCCGCTCCCGTCACCTGGGTGTCGCCGCCTTTTCCATCTGAGAGCTGATCTCCGTCACGCGGATCCCAAAATTCTCGTTCACAATGACCACTTCACCGCGGGCGATGAGCCGGCCGTTGACCAGGATGTCCAGTGACTCCCCGGCCGTCTTGTCCAGTTCGACCACGGAACCCGGGCCGAAAGAGAGGATATCCCGGACCAAGCGCCTGGTGCGGCCCAGTTCTACGGTAATGCTCAGGGGGACATCCATCAGCAGATCGATGTTGCCGCGGTCTCTTTCCGGAGTACCGAAGGCCAAGTCGCCAAAATGGGCGGGCTGGACACGAGGTTCCCCTTCAGCCCCGGAAGCGAAAGCGGGGGTGGGATACGGGCCGCTCGCACCGGTACCCCGGCCTCCCGCACCCGCCGTGCCGCCCGGTACCCCCGCCGCGCCGGTCCCAGTCGCGGCCAGACCGGCATTCACACCGAACGCGGCGCCGCCCGG
>JAJYWN010000077.1 GCA_021791495.1 Bacillota bacterium | reverse complement strand
GTCCATCTGCGCCGCGCCCGTGATCATGTTCTTGATGTAGTCGGCGTGGCCCGGGCAGTCCACGTGGGCGTAATGGCGTTTCTTCGTCTCGTACTCCACGTGGGCGGTGGCGATGGTGATGCCGCGTTCGCGCTCTTCCGGAGCCTTGTCGATCTGGTCGAAGGGGACAAACTCGGCGCCGCCCTGCTTGGACAGGACCAGGGTGATGGCCGCGGTCAAGGTGGTCTTGCCGTGGTCGACGTGTCCAATGGTCCCGACGTTGACGTGCGGCTTGGTCCTCTCGAACTTCTTCTTGCCCATTTACCTCTGCCTCCCTGAACTCTTGGGATTTGCGGTCCCCAAATGAATGTCCAATGGTCCCTTAAGGTTCCTACCTGCTGAAATCCGCCACGCGGTGCGGTCCGGGAGCGGCGGCCATGATGGTCCCGGCCTCGCTCTCCGACACCTCCGCATAGTGGGAGAACTCCATGGTGTAAGTCCCCCGCCCCTGCGTTCTGGACCGCAGGTCCGTGGCGTAACCGAACATCTTTCCAAGGGGAACGAAACCGTCGACGACCTGCGCTCCCGCCCGTTTGTCCAACCGTTCGATCTGCCCGCCACGGGCGTTGAAGTCGCTGATGACGTCGCCCATGTACTCCTCGGGCATGGTAACCTCGACCTTCATCACCGGCTCCAGCAACACCGGGGTGGCTTTCGCGGCGGCCTCGCGGAAGGCCATCGAGCCGGCGATCTTGAAGGCGATCTCGGAGGAGTCGACTTCGTGATAGGAGCCGTCCAGCAACTCGGCCTTCACACCTACCACCGGGTACCCGCAGATGCCGCCGCTCTCCATGGCTTCCCGGATGCCCACCTCCACCGCGGGGATGAACTCGCGGGGGACAGCACCCTGCTTGATCGAGTTCTCGAAGAGAAAGACCTCTTCGGGCGGCAAGGGTGAGATCTCGATGGTGACGTCGCCGTACTGGCCCTTGCCACCGGTCTGGCGGACGAAGCGGCCGCGGGCGCGCGCCTTACCCTTGATAGTCTCCTTATAGGCCACCTGAGGCCGGCCCACGTTCGCACTGACCTTGAACTCCCGCATCAGCCGGTCCACGATGATTTCCAGGTGCAACTCGCCCATCCCGGAGATAAGCAACTGCCCGGTATCGGCGTCGGTGTGCGTCCGGAAGGTCGGGTCTTCCTCGGCCAGTTTGGCCAGGGCAACGGCCATCTTCTCTTCGTCGGCCTTAGTCTTCGGTTCGATGGCCACGGAGATGACCGGCTCGGGGAAGTTCATAGTCTCCAGGACCAGCGGGTAACGCTCGTCGGTCAGCGTGTCCCCCGTGCCAATGTCCTTCAGACCCACCACGCCGAAAATGTCGCCCGTGAAAACCTCAGTCAGGTCCTCGCGGTGGTTCGCGTGCATCCGGAGGATGCGCCCGATCCTTTCGCGCTTGTCGCGGTTCGCGTTATAGACCGAGTCGCCGGTGCGCAAGTGGCCCGAGTAGACTCGTACATAACACAGCTTGCCGACATAGGGGTCGGTGGCGATCTTGAAGGCCAGGGCGCAGAAGGGTTCTTCGTCCGAAGCCTGCCGGATGCGCTCCTCGCCGGTACGGGGGTGCTCTCCGGTGACCGGAGGCACGTCGGAGGGCGAGGGAAGGTAGTCCACCACGGCATCAAGGAGCGGCTGCACGCCTTTGTTCCTGTAAGAAGATCCGCACAACACCGGCACCAGGGCGCCCGAAAGCGTCCCCGTGCGGATGGCGCGGCGGATGGCGGCTTCGTCGATCTCCTCGCCGCCCACAAACTTCTCCATGACGTCGGTGTCGGCCTCGGCCGCCGCTTCGACCAGAAGGTCCCGGTACTTCGCGGCACGTTCCCGTTCTTCGGACGGAATTTCGAACTCCTCGTACTGAGTGCCCAGGTCGTCGGTCCAACGAATGGCGGTCATGCTCAACAAATCGATGACGCCGCGGAAGTCGTCTTCTGACCCGATGGGGATCTGAACGGCTACCGGATGGGCCGACAGCCGCTCCTTCATCATGTCAATAACCCTCTGGAAGTTCGCGCCGACGGTGTCCATCTTGTTCACGAAAGCCACGCGCGGTACCTTATACCGGTCGGCCTGGCGCCAGACGGTTTCTGACTGCGGTTCCACGCCGCCCTTGGCGCAGAAGAGAACGATGGCCCCATCAAGCACGCGGAGCGAACGCTCCACTTCCATGGTGAAGTCCACGTGGCCGGGCGTGTCGATGATGTTAATGCGAACATCGCGCCAGGCGCACGTCGTGGCAGCCGAAGTGATGGTAATCCCGCGCTCCTGCTCCTGGACCATCCAGTCCATGGTCGCGGACCCCTCGTGCACTTCGCCCATGCGGTGCAGACGACCGGTGTAGAACAAGATGCGTTCGGTCGTTGTCGTCTTACCGGCGTCGATGTGCGCCATTATTCCGATGTTCCTAACCCGATCGACGGGTATCTCCCTCGGCATGCCATTTCCCCCCTTTCATCAGGGGCTTCACTCGCCTGGCCGCGTGCCTTTGATCGAAAAGCTCGGCCGCCTCTACCAACGATAGTGGGCGAAAGCCTTGTTGGCCTCGGCCATCTTGTGCGTGTCTTCCTTCTTCTTTACCGTGTTACCCTGTCCGGTGGAAGCGTCCAAGAGCTCGGCGGCCAGTTTCTGCTCCATGCCCCGTTCACCACGGGCCCGGGCGTATTGCAGGAGCCAGCGAATACCGAGGCTCTGCCGGCGTTCGGGACGCACTTCGACCGGCACCTGGTAGGTGGCGCCGCCCACGCGGCGGGCCTTGACTTCCAGGACCGGCATAGCGTTCTTCACGGCCGTCTCGAAGACTTCGATAGGGTCTTTCCCCGACTTCTCCCGGATGATGTCCAACGCGGCGTAGAATACGCTCTGCGCGGTGTTCTTCCGGCCGTCTTTCATGATGCTATTGATGAACTTGGCCGCTAACTGGTTGTTGTAAACCGGATCGGCCACTGGTTCCGGCCTGACTACGTGCCCTCTTCTGGGCATCAGTCTTACCTCCATTCTGGTGGTGGCCGCTCCCTCCGCCGCCCTAACGCTCCGTCAAGCTAAGCCTGACTGCGCTGGCGGCTGCAGGACCCCGGCCCCCACGCCCTCGAACTTGGTGGTGGCCGCTCCCTCCGCCGCCCTAACGCTCCGTCAGGCTAAGCCTGACTGCGCTGGCGGCTACGGGACCCCCGGCCCCCACACCCCCTAAGGGCGGGCAGCGGTTACTTCTTGGGCCTCTTGGCGCCATACTTGGAACGGCCCTGCATCCTCTTGGCCACTCCGGCGGCATCGAGAGTCCCGCGAATGATATGGTAGCGAACACCGGGGAGATCCTTCACCCTACCGCCGCGCACCAAGACCACCGAGTGCTCCTGAAGGTTGTGCCCGATTCCCGGGATGTAAGCAGTAACTTCGATCCCGTTAGTCAGGCGTACCCTGGCGATTTTTCGCAGAGCGGAGTTGGGCTTCTTCGGGGTCGCGGTTCTGACCTGAGTGCAAACACCCCGGCGCTGCGGGCATTCCTGCAAATGAGGGGCTTTCGAACGGTTCTCCACCTGCTCACGCCCGTGACGCACCAGCTGGCTGATTGTCGGCATCTTTACACCTCCCCGTTCCTAGTGTTGACTCTGGCGGCTATTCTTCCGTTACAGCCGCAGCGGCGGCGCCCACATCGATACCGCAGGCTTTCCCCAGCACGGCCATATCGTC
Organism: Bacillota bacterium; assembly: GCA_021791495.1. Lineage (GTDB taxonomy): Bacteria > Bacillota > Sulfobacillia > JAJYWN01 > JAJYWN01 > JAJYWN01. The sequence goes on along the minus strand of JAJYWN010000077.1, from coordinate 2,518 downwards.
GGCCTCGACCACTTTGACCTTGGTCTCCCGGCAGGCTCCCAACAACTCCCGCAGCACCCGCTCGTCCGCGTCTTTCGCCACGAACACTACCTTGGCGGCACCGTTCAGAACAGCTTTGGTCGTTTGTTTGATACCCACCGTTTTGCGCTTGGCCTGACGCAAGGTTTCCAGCGGCATTACGCTATCCTCCATGAACCTTGCACGGCGGCTTCCCGACCCAAATGCCGAAAAAGCCGCAAACAATGACATTCTAGCATTGTGCAAGATTGGGTGTCAACTTCAGCTTTGTGCTCTTTGACAGCCAATCTTTCACTCCGGTTTCTCTTCCGGCCGGAAGAAAAGTTCCTTTTCTTCGTCATCGGCCTCGTCTTCCCGAGTGGCCTTGAGGTCGCCGAACAAGGTGGGAAGTTCACCCTCCTCGGGCAATTCCTCTGTGGGGACGGGCGTTTCCGATACCACCTTAACGTTGCGGTAGCGGGACATGCCCGTGCCGGCCGGGATCAGTTTGCCGATGATGACGTTCTCCTTCAGCCCGAGAAGCAGATCCCGTTTACCCTTGATGGCCGCTTCCGTCAGGACTCTGGTGGTCTCCTGGAAAGAAGCCGCCGACAAGAACGAATCCGTGGCCAAGGAGGCTTTGGTGATGCCCAGCAGGACCGGGCGGGCCACCGCCGGCTGCCCTCCCTGGGCGATGATCTCGGCGTTCTGGTCTTCGAAATCGAAGAGGTCGATGAGCCCGCCGGGGAGGAGGTCGGTGTCTCCCGGGTCCTCCACCTTCACCTTCTTCAGCATCTGGCGGACGATGATCTCGATGTGCTTGTCGTTGATGTCGACGCCCTGCAGGCGGTAGACCCGCTGGACTTCGTTCAGCATGTAGATCTGCACGCCGCGCAGCCCCTTGACCTTCAAAAGGTCGTGGGGGTTCACCGAGCCTTCGGTCAGTTCGTCGCCGGCCGTCACCGCATCGCCGTCCTTGACGTTGATGCGGGCGCCGTAGGGCACCGGGTAGGACATGTTCTCGCCGGTCTCGCCGGTGACTTCGATCTCGCGGCGCCCCTTGACTTCCCGGATGGCGCAGGTACCGTCGACCTCGGCGATGATGGCCTGGCCTTTCGGTTTCCGGGCTTCGAAAAGTTCTTCGACGCGCGGCAGACCCTGGGTGATGTCTTCGCCGGCCACACCGCCGGTGTGGAAGGTGCGCATGGTCAACTGGGTGCCCGGTTCGCCGATGGACTGGGCGGCGATGATACCCACTGCGTCTCCCACGTCCACCAGTTGTCCGGTGGCCAGGTTGCGGCCGTAGCACTTGATGCACACGCCGTACCGGGACTTGCAGGTCAGGACAGACCGGATCTGCACTTCCTTCACGCCGGCGTCGACGATCCGGGCCGCGATCTCTTCGGTGATTTCCTCATTCGCGCCGACGATCTCCTCACCCGTGTTCGGATCCAGCACGGGAAGCAGGGTGACGCGTCCGGTGATGCGCTCTTCCAGGCCCTCGATGACTTCGTTACCGTCGCGGATCTCCGAAACGGTGATGCCGTTCGTGGTCCCGCAGTCGTCTTCGCGAACGATGGTGTCCTGGCAGACGTCCACCAGGCGGCGGGTCAGGTAACCGGAGTCGGCGGTGCGGAGAGCCGTGTCGGCCAGACCTTTGCGAGCGCCATGGGTGGAGGTGAAGTACTCCAACACCGTCAAGCCTTCGCGGAAGTTAGCCTTGATGGGCAGTTCGATGATGCGGCCGGACGGGTCGGCCATCAGGCCGCGCATTCCGGCCAGCTGCGAGATCTGGCTGACGTTACCGCGGGCGCCGGAGATGCTCATCATGTAGACCGGGTTGAAGCGGTCCAGGGAACTCATGAGCGCTTCGGTGACCTTGTTCTTCGCCTGCTCCCAGACCTCGATGATCTGCTGGTACCGCTCCTGCCGGGTCACCAGGCCGCGCTGGAACTGCTTTTCGATCTGCTCGACACGGTCTTCGGCCTGGGCCAGGATATCGGTCTTGGCTTTCGGGATCTGGATGTCGGTGACGCTGATGGTGATGCCGGCCCGGGTCCCGAAGCGGAAGCCCAGGGACTTGATGCCGTCCAGCGTGCGCGCCGTTTCGGCCGTGCCGAAGAGGCGGTAAGACTTGAAGGCAAGCTGGCTCAGCTTCTTGCGGTCGATGACCTCGTTCAGGAAGCGCAGTCCTTCGGGCAGGGCCTCGTTGAAGATGACGCGGCCCACCGTGGTGACCAGCCGCTCGCCGCCATAGAGCACGATGACCGGCGCGTGGAGGTCCACCACGCCGCTGTCGTAGGCCATGATGGCTTCTTCGGCGGAGGCGAAGTACTTGCCGGCGCCCTTGGCTTCTTCCTTTTCGAGCGTCAGGTAGTAGCAACCCAGGACCATATCCTGCGTGGGCGTGACGGCCGGACCGCCGTCGCGCGGAGACAGGATGTTGTGGGCGGAGAGCATCAGGATGCGCGCCTCGGCCTGGGCCTCGGCCGACAGCGGCACGTGAACAGCCATCTGGTCA
>JAJYWN010000074.1 GCA_021791495.1 Bacillota bacterium | reverse complement strand
CCATTCCATCATCCTCGGGTGCTCAGACTTGCCTGGGAAGACCCCACCGGATCATGTGCCCGTACGTGCCCGCAAACTTCTGTCCACGATGGATGGTCAGTAATGGCACTGTAGAGCCCGTGATCCCAGACTCCCAAGGCTATCAGGACTTCGAGGACAATGGTCTAGTATGCCCGGCTGACGCCTCGTTTCTGGCCCCCACAAACTCGATTGGGGAACATTGTGAAGAAGAGGCGCAAAGTTGGGGGCTACATGGTAGACTTTCCGGACGCTCGCGCTCCCCAAACTGTCCGGGTTTCCGGACACTTCCCACCCTTGGAGGGGGTTTTGGGCCCCGGCAGGGGGGAGGAGTTTGCATAACTACCTGTTTTGTCCGGGTTTCCGGACGGTCTGTCACCACCGAGTATCCGGTTTTCCGACCTTTTGCCTCTGCCGATTGGGAGTGGGAGGGGAGCGGGTTACCGGGTGGGCGCATGGGGTGCGCCCGTCGCGCCTCCCTACTCTTTGAAGACAGGCAGGGGTTTGCCGCCCCAGAGAGAACGATGCAGCCGGGGAGAGACGAGGTTTGGTCTCAGACGTGGCCACTGGGGAGGTAGGATCAATGGAGAACCAGGACCCGAGAAATGCGCCGCCAGGCATCGGGCAACGACCGAGGGTCGACAGAAGCGGCTGGCCCAAGACCATTGCCGGCGCCGTGAACGTCCTGCTCACCAAACTTAGCGAAGGCGATCTCCAGACGATCCGGGGCCTTGAGCGGCCGCAGGACATGACCAGGTTCCATTTCAGCCTCGGCCTGTGGATCAGAAACAACTTCGGCCTGTGGCAGGGGAACGAGGCGCTCTTGACGGAGTGCTGCGGAGACTGGTTCAAGGAACCCGACCACGCGTCCGGCGTCATCATGGAAGCCCTGTGGAAGCGGCTCCATGAGCAGGAACATCAGCCGTGACGGGGACGGGAACGCTGTGGGCAAGCCTTGAGCAGCCCTGGCGCGAATGCCTGACGGAGGCATGGGAGGCCTACAGGGTCGGCGCCCAACCCTTCGGCGCGGTGGTCGTCGACCCCTTGGGGCAGGTGGTGGCGCGCGGCCGCAACCGCATCCGGCACGAGGCGCCCAATCCCCTCGCCCACGCCGAACTCGAGGTCTTGATGTCCTTCGATTACGCCCACCTCAACCCGCACCCGTGCACCTTGTATGCCCTGGTCGAACCATGCCCGCTGTGCATGGGCGCCCTGTACATGTCCGGCGTCCGCCGCCTCAAGTTCGCCTGCCGCGACCCGGTGGCCGGCAGCAGCAATATGCTCGGTACCACACCCTACCTGAGCAGGAAACCGGTCGTGGCCAGCGGGCCAGGGGAGGCTGACCTTGAGGCTATCATCGCCGCCACCCATGTTGAGTTCGCGCTCCATGACGGCTCCGGTCGAGTCCAGGAGTTCGTGGAGCGGTGGCGGCAAGTGATTCCGCGCGGGGTGCGGCTGGGCGAGGCGCTGTTCGAGTCGGGTGAGTTGCGGGACATGGCCGCCACCGGTGCCTCGGCCGAACGGGTCATGGACCGACTGGAAGCCAGGCTGCGTCAGGTTCGGTAGCACGCCAAAGAGAGGGGAGACTCTCCTGCTCAGCTTACTCGGCATGGTATTTAGCGCCCGGACGGGGGGAAACCTCTCTGACCTGGCGAGCGAGCTCTTGGCCGAAGTGTTCCGGCTCTGTCCGGAAGCCGAGGACAAGATACAGATCATCGAGGTAGCCCGCTACAAGGTGGAACCCTGTAACGGCTGCCGGTACGAGTGCCTTCTCGGCAAGGAGTCTGGATACATGTGTCCCATCAGTGATGATGTCGTAGCCCTTTGGCGCCTTGCCCTCGCCTCCAAGGTCCTGGTCTACTTCGTCCCAGCCTATGGAGGGATGCCCCCGGCCACGTGGGTCGCTTTCCGTCAGCGCTACCATGCGCTGCTCCATCACCAGCCAGAAGCGCTGGCGACAAAGGACGGCGTGGTCGCGGCAGTCACCATTTCCGAACCCCTGGGGACAAAAGCCGGCGACGTGTCCCAAACGGTCATCAGGCACAGTCTGGCAGGCGGAAGCCGCCCGCTGATCTTTCACGAATCTATCGTGCCATCTGATTACGGCTTGAACTCCCTCCGAGATCGGCTCGTCAGTCATCCAGCCATACTGGCAAGGCTCCACGCGGCCGCCCAACAGGTTGCGGATGCGGTCAAGGAGCCGTCAGGGGTGTAGGCACGCCCGTGGCCCGCGCCCCGACGACATCCTCGGGCTTACACATTCCCCTTGCTCTGGCTCTCGTTCTCGTCGAACTCCTCCCTGGTCAAGCCGAACAGCAGGTCATCGTGGAACTGCCCATCCATGTAGACACTCCGGCGCCGCCGCCCTTCGTCAACGAAGCCCAGCTTCCTATGGAGCCGGATGGAACCCTCATTCCTCTCCACGCAAGCCGAGTTGCACTTTTGGTAGCGCAACTCATGGAACCCGTAGCGGAGGAGCAGGCGGAGGGCGTCTTCGCCATACCCTTGTCGACGGTGTTTCTGGTTGATCCTGATGCCAAAGCTGAAAGTCCCGTTCTTCTCGCTCCTGGAGTGCATGGCGATGCCACCCACCAGCTCTCCGGCAAGGGTTTCCACGGCGAACATGACGTGCTTCGAGGTGTCGCCGAAGTCTGCCCATTCGGCGTACTTGGCCTTGGCCATGGCCTCCGATTTCGGCAGCTCGGCGCCACCCTCCAGGTCCCAGATGGCGCGGCTGTCGGAGAAATCGTCCAGCCACTCCCGCCAGTCGTCGGGGCTGAAGGGCCGGAGGCGGACCTTGGCTCCTTCCCAGAAATAGCGGCTTGACTGCATAGCGTGGCTCCTCCCTCACATGTCCCTCTCCTGTCTCCCGCTCCTTAATCTTACTGCAGGGTGCGCAAAGGCGAAACCTTCCGGCGTCCCCCCCGTATTCAACCGCCGGAGGGGCAAAAACGGACCCACTCCACGAACCGGTTCAGGAAGCATATCGAAGCCACTCCGTGCGCTCTCCGCACAGACCCTATTGCAAGGCTGTTACACAGCACCGGGCATCCTGTTGCCCTGGGCGGTGCGAAGCCCCAGGCAAAATGAAGGAGGTCAGAAGAAACCATGTCCAAGAAGATCGCCAACATTCTCGTCTCCATGATCCTGATAGCGACGGTCACACTGGCCACGCTGCCCCTTCTCACTGGACAATTGCCCCAGTCCGACCTGGCATCGGTCTCCGGCGGTGCTATCCAGTCGTCCGTGGCGGGTCTTCCTTTGGCTAACTAGCCTAACCCAATTCGAAACCCGAAGACCAAAGACCAAAGACCTGCCGCACGAGGCGGCGCAGGGGACCACCGGCGGGCGGTCCCCTGTGCCGCCTCGATGCATAGTCTCTAAGAGGGAGTAAGAGGGAGCCCGGGGGGAATCTCGTCCGTAAGTAACGAAACTCGTTATGACGCATGAACCCTCGGCCGCGACGCTTTGTATTCTGAGGAGGTGCGAACCGTGACAGTGACCGGACCAGGCCCCGGCACCGGCCCAGTAGCCCCTTCCACCCCTTCTACCCCGCAAGGGAAGACGGACAGGCGCGCCAACACCCTGGGGTGGATCGGGGTCGCGCTCGTTACCTTGATCGTCAGCCTCTTTGCCCATTTCGCGTTCGGCGAGGGAATCACAGATGGACTCCCCAGCTTCCTCGGTCATTTCCTCCAACTGGCGGTCGTGCTCTCCATTGGTCTCTTGGCCATCACCAGACCGAGAATTGGGGCGGTCATTCTGGTGCTTCCGGGGCTGTTCGTGGTGGGCTTCGGCGTGGTCCGCCACTTGTTTGCGGGCAGGTTGATGGAGACCTTCTGGACACTCCAGATCGGGATCCCGCTCGTAGCAGCGGCGTTCCTCCTCTACGTCGGCCGGCCCGAACCGAAGCGCAGAGCCTATTGGGTCGTGGTCGGGGTTCCGCTCCTGATCGGCCTGTTGACGGCACTGGTGATGCTTCTCATGGGACCGGGAACGGCCTAAGCGTGATCCTTGCGGTAGACCAGCACATCTCGGACTGCACCTCCGTCTCGCTACAGGAAAATGTAAAGGTCGCTTGACATCACCACGGCTCCACTGTATGCTCATGTCGTGGATGTAAAGTTACCTTTACATATCACCGAACGCTGTCGGGCGTGCCGGTGGCTGAAGGGATGGGTATGACTTGCTCAATCAGGTCAAGGAGCTGCGCTCGGAGCGCGGGTGGACGCAGGAGGAACTGGGTGCCCTGGTGGGAGTGTCGCGCCAGACCATCATCTCGATCGAGACGGGCCGCTACAACCCCTCAATCATGCTGGCCTTCCGCATCGCCCACGCCTTCGGCAAGACCATTGAGGAAGTCTTCCTATGCGCGGCCGAAGCCGCAGCCGCGGATGCCGCCACCGCCGAGCCCGGGCAACCCTTGTAGAGGAGGAGACGTCCATGTTTGACCACACCAGCCCTGTCCGGAGACCATCGTCCCGCGCGATGCTGGCTTCCCTCGTCGCGGTAGTCATCATCATAGGCCTCATGCAGGCCATTCCCGAGATGAGCGCCGGCACCCCCGCCTCCGCCGCCGTGGGGGCCGTCTTCACCTCCCTTGAGTTCTGGCGCCGCACGGTGCTGCCGGTGGTCATCTTCCTCATCCTTTTCAACCTGACTTTCCCCTGGGCGTGGGAGAAGCTCATCGTGCGCAAGGACCGCGGCGGCCGCGCCGCCCCCGGTGCCTTCCAGCGGAACCGCCTGCTATCCACGGCCTGCGGCATCTGGTACCTTGGCATCTTCGGGTGGGGCGTCTGGCACCGGATGGCTGCCGGAGCCACCTTGGTCGCCGCCGTGGCCGACCTGGCGCTGATGGCGGTGGGCGCCGTCGTATCGGCCTTCTTCCTCCTGCTCGCATGGGTGATGCCCTCAGAGGAGAAAGCCAAGGCACTGGAGTCGGGAGATTTCCGCCGCGTCAACGACGAGCGGCACCAACTGGTGGCCATGCGGTCGGCGCACACCGCCGTCGGCGTTACCATCATTGGTCTGCTGACGGTGGGGTCGGCGGCCGAAATCCTCCTCTACCACACCTATCCGGTGCGGTCGTTCGTGGAGGCCGGCGCCGTGCTGGTGATCTGGCAGGTGGCCTACATGTTCTGGAATCGGCGCCTCTAGCAACTCCGGGCGCCCCGACGCAACTGAGGTTGCGGCGGGGGCCGAAAGGCCAGAGGCGGACCTTGGCACCATCCTAGAAGTAGTAGCCCGACTGCATGCGCGACTCCCCCTAGGGCTGCCTCCTCTGCGATGACTGCCGTTTGGATTTCCAGGCCTCGTAGGCGTCTGTGAACCGTGGTTCCTCGGGCAGTAAAGACCGAGCGCGAAGGAATGCGGCCTCAATCTCACTGTTGGAGTCTCGAAGCGAGTCCAAGGTCCTTGCCAGGTCATACCAACACCGCGCCTCACGGGTCCGGTTGTCGGCTAACTGCAAAGCCTTCCTCAGCAGCTCGACCGCCTCAAGGTTGAGCCTTCTCCTAACTGCATGGTCTCCGCGCCACATGGATCGGGCCAGGTTCATCTTCGTCTGAGCAAACTCATGAATGATCTTTACATCATTAGGACTGAGTGAATAGGCTTCCGCGAACAGGCGGTGCGCCCCCTCGTAATCATGGATGCGCTTATGCAGGATGGCGGCCTCCAGTGTCTCGTCGGGACGCCGGTCAGGGGAGGTAGGGGAGCGACCGATCGGTCGGCACCTTCTGCTCCTCGAACCTAGCCAAAGTCGCCTCGGCAAGTCCCTCGTCATTGAGGCCGAGACCGTATTCGATCAGTTGGGCTGTGAGCGCCCCGGATGTTGGCTGCTTCTCGAACGCCCTCCTCAGGTGATTGACCGCAGCTGTCTTCTCACCCGTGGCCCACAGGTGCCCCGCCTCCCTCAAGGCATGGATGGTCTGGTATCGCGGGTGAACGGGCAGTATGACGCGGAAATACGTTCGGTTCTCATCGAAATCGAAAACCGCTTCGGGTGAGCCATTCTCGCTCATCTTCCGCCGGATCTTGGGTATCCCAGTCCCCCTTCCCTCCGCAAGCCTGAGCTCCTTGAGGAACTCGCCGATGCGGCGGTTCCTCGCCGGAACCGGGGGGCCTGGTACAGGGCCTGGGTAACTGGTTATCTCCATCCGGTCCGGGTAGAGATATATCTTGATTGGGTCGGTGGGTTCGTCGTAGCCCCTGTGGTACACCGCATTGACCACAGCCTCCCCCATGGCCTCATAGGGATACGGTACCGTCCGCTCGGCCTCCGCCTGGCCTCTGACTTTCTGCACCATGGTGGTCCCGAAGGTCCGCAGGTAATCGAGGACCGCTCGGATTTGGTCTTGTAACGGGCCCCGGAACACCTTCTCTTCTATCAAGTCGCCACCAGCGTCGTCACCGAATTGCACGACGTCAATGCGGGCGCCACCAAAGAACCGGTCGGGTTCCGGGTTGAATAGCAGCAGCCCTATGTTCCGAGGTATCTCATGGCTGTTCACCGGTGTGACGATCCGGAGCTTGCGATAGAGGTCCCTGTCGTCCACGGCCTGCTTCGGCCACAAGGTCGCTGCGAACATCGTATAGATACCGGCGCACAAGGGTTGGGGAGAGGTCCTCGACCCTGGCGCCTTGACTCCTCCGGTCATCAAACGGGATCCTGGCCGTGGCTGCCATCAGCTGATTCAGAAGCTGCCCGCGGGCTATGATTGTCTCCGAGCCCCATCGAACATAGTACTCCAGTTCGGACTTGTCGGCGTTGACGTCTTGCGGTGCCTGGTACGGCCGGTTGTCCCCTCCTGGAGCCCAGATGACGAGGACCGGCCTATCCGCGTACGTAGCTGGAAAGAAGATGGGATAGTACAAAGGAACAATCCAAGTGCATGTTCCCCGAATCGGTAGGCTGTCCCGATTCTAGATTGGCCACGGGCTTCGATGTCCCTTCCGCGAAAGGTGGGACATTGGTGCAGTTATCCGGAAAATCCGGTTTGCTGCCCGGTCGAACAGGGTTCCTGGGCCTCCGCCGCAGGATGAGGCCCTCCCCGCCGCCGAATACCAATCCCAGGTCGTAGAGAAAGGCAGCTGTGGAACTTACCCGTATCGGAAGGCGAAGGAGATGAGGGTCGTGGGCGGGACGGGCAGGACCGGCGGGACTGGACGGCGAGAAGAGCACCGGAAAAACACCAAGGGTCAAGGCGGCGGGCCACCCCCCGCGCGCGACGCCTTCCACCACCTCTTGGACGGCGCCAATGCCGACGTGCTGCGCCAGCTGGTGGAACGACTGACCGCCAAGCGGCCGGACCTACGCCGGGAGGCCCTTAAGTTCCTAATGGGCAGGGTGCCGGACCTTCCTTCCACATCCCGCTCCGCCGCTAGAGCCGAGCTCGCCCTGTCTCTTTGGGCAGGCGCGGAACCGGGCCTTCGGAAGATGAAGACGTATTTCATCACCGATGAGAAGACAGTCCGTCAGACCTTGGAACTCCTGACCCAGCTCCAGAAGCACCTTCGTGACCGGGGTGCCCCGGTCCCGGTGGAAACCCGGCGCATCATCCTTGATAAGGCCGTCTCGCACATGGCATCCAGGGTCTTCCTTGCTGAAGACGCGCTCCTGGACGTCGCCTACGCCGCGTGCCATGATGAGTCCGATTTGCGTCACATGGCCGAGCTTTTCCTGGCGACGGGCAGTCACACTCTGCTGAACGAGGCTATCGGGATCTACCGCCATACGCTCGGCGACCAAGATGCCTACCTCAAGCTGCGACTGAAGAACATGGAAACAGGCTACGAGTACTTTGACCTGGCCACCTTCTACTGGGAGGAGTTGAAAGACCGGGCGCGGGCCGTCGAAACTGCCCGCCAAGGTCTGGCGCTGGGAAACGGTGGCCAGCAAGAACTCCGGGGCTTCCTCGCCCAACGGGCGAAGGAGGCGGGAAACCGCGCCGAATACGTGGACCTCCTGTTCGCCCAGCTTGTCGATGACGGGACGCTCGAAGGATACATGGCGTTCAAGGAGTTGTGCACGCCCGAGGAATGGGCGGCCTACGAGCCGCGGTTGATGGCGGAGCTTGACGGATTCGACCGTGTGGCGCAGGTGGAAATCCATATCCTCCGCAAGGAGTACGACGAGGCCGTCGCTCTCCTCCCGAAGGCCATCGGCCCGCTGGACGGCCAGGAAGGTGTCTTGCACGCCGCCGCCAAGCTTGAGGCCCACCGTCCACAGAAACTGTTGGCCTTCTACCAGTCGCTTCTCGGACGTCTGGACACCGCCGCTTCCCGCGAGGAGTACCAGCGCCGGGCCCGCTTCCTGGCGAGAATCCGGCACATGTGGGTGGACGTGCTGAAGGTGCCGGAAGCTTGGACCGGCTTCGCCCGGCGCATCCTGGCCTCGATCCGGCGCCTGCACGCCTGCGAGGAGGAGTTCGCCGCAATCATCCCCGGCTGGCCGGAGGAAGTCAGCGGGGCTGCAGGTCACACGGCGGCAGGTCAGGGTGGACCAGGCGATACCCTGGCCGGCCCAGGGGTAGCGGCGGCGAAGGTGCCGGCAGTGGCGCCGTCTCTACAGCAGTTGGAGCTTCCTCTGTCTTCGCGAAATGGATCAAGACCGGATGGGCAGACCAGGACCGGGCAGCAGGAATAGCCAGGCTCCGACGTTGGCGCAGCACATCAAGGCTCAGACCAATGAAGCAGCCAAGTTCTTCCCCGCCGATGTGAGATACCGGAGAGCGCAGACTAGCGCCGACCTGAGATCGCGCAATAAGCGCTCTGAGTTACCTAAGTGCCGTTTCGGCTTCCTTCGCTTCCTTCAGTGGGGGCGGTGGCCGGGGTGGCCGGGGTCGCCGTGGTCGCCGACGGAGCCGGCTTATTCGACAGAAGATCCATGAGAGATTGCTTCAGCACCCGAAGCTGGTTACCCACCTTGGCGGACGGAATCTGGCCAAGCTTGCAGAGGCTGTAGATGGTCTGCTCGCTGACTTTGAGGAAAGCCGCCGCCTCCTCGACCGTCATAACCTCAGGAACCTCCTGATTCGCCGCGATCTTGGCATCCACGAAGTCGCTCATGAGGTCTATCACCTGTGATCTGTACACGGTGTATCCGCACTTCTCGCACTTCAGTGCAGGCACATCGTGGAAGGTGACCGCATGCCCCTTCCACACCAGGTCAAAGTCGGTTACTGCTTCCCGCATCTCGGCTCGGCATTCTCTACACTTCAAGGGGTTTCATCCTCCTCGCCAACTGCCATCACCGTAACCAAGGTCACCGTCTCCAGGTCGGAAGAGACTGCCACAACGGCCCGCAGGCGTCTCTCTGGCGCGTCACCCCGAAACTCCACTTTGAGCTTGACTTCCTCATGGGCGTAGTCCACCCAGTGAGATATCCATTTAAGGGTTCCGTCCTTGGCTGCTTGGATCAGGTCTCCAAGCTTTATGGACCGTTGGACAGCTCTATTGGCTGCATGGCACGTGACTGCATGCCGATCTTTCGCCACTTCGTTCAAGACGTGCCGGATGACTGCATCCAGTACGGCTCTATTCAAATTAATACATTCCAGTCATATTTAATCATATCTACTTCTGTTCTGCAATGAGCTAAGAAGCTCGCAGCCCTCCTGGAGTCCGTCTTGACCCTGGTGGCCCCATATCCTTCCGTTTCCAGTTGTGGCATGATAACGAGCCTTCTCCCGCCAAATATGCAGCTCAAGCACATGCGTGAGCCGATCAGTGATATTCGGTGGAGGAACGACAACCATGGCCCAATTCGGCCGGAACGACCCCTGCCCTTGCGGTAGCGGTAAGAAGTATAAGAAGTGCTGCCTCGCCCGCCACGAGGCGCTGCTCACGAAGGAGGGGCTGCGCCTTCGCGATGTGGCCCTCGACCTCATCGCGCGTCTGCACGACTTTACCGACGAGAGCCTGACCCGCGTCGAGCTTACCGCCGCCCGCATCGCGTTCCTTGGGACGAACGACGACCCTCTTCTGGATGAGGACGCGAAAGACAGGGCAGCCGAGGATGGCGGGGACCACGGTGGCAGGTTCGTCCTTGATTGGCTGATCTTCAACCGCCGCGAGAACGCCGGCGGCCCGGCTCCGACTTACCTAGAGCGATTCCTGGCTGCCGGAGGAGGGGTGTCGGCTGCCGCCGACAACGGCTTGACCCAAGAACAGCGCGACCTCCTTACCGCCTGGCAGGCTTCCTATCGGGGGATCTTCGAGGTGCGGACCGTGTTCCCCGGCGTCTCCCTGCTGCTGGAGGACATCTACACCGAGGAAGCAGTCGAGGTGGCCAACGCCTGGGGCGCCGGAAGCCTCGACCTCCAGCCGGGCGACCTGCTCTATGCCCGCCCCCTGAAAGCCGAGCCCTTCGACCGCCTGGCCCCCGGCACCCTGCTCCTGAACCCATGGTGGTTTCCGCGCCTCGACGATTGGTACGATGAAGCCGCCGACCGTGTTGTCCAAGGCGATCAGCAAGCCGAACCACTGGTCGGCCACATCGCCCTCATGAACGCCGAAGCCCACTCCCTCCACCGCCTGGTGCTGGACCTCCTCTTCCATCCTCCCGAGGACGACCTTGACGAAGACCTTGATGAAGACCTCGACGACGAGATCGAGGAGCTTTTCGGGGACGATGACGTCAAGGGTCCCAAGGCTGGCGGCAGCGGTTCCAAGGACGGCTGATCCGCATGGGCGGAGGAGACAGTCGCCCGGAGACAGTGCGCCGCTCCCTCCGCGAGTGAGTTTGCTGTCGCCAGCCCCGGCGAAACGCGTCGCCTTGAGCTGCTGGTGGGGGGGCTGCATCGTGCTTCTGACACGCTTTGTGCTTGACCCCTTCAGTGTGTAAGTCACCAGAGGGGGCGCTGCCACACAATGACCACCATACCGGAACTTCGCACCGACCATGCCCGACTCCCACTTCACCCTTGAGGCGGAGCAGGAGATCATCGCGCAGACCAAGGCTAACTGGTCGGCCAAGACGGGCTACGGGTTCGGAATCTTCCTCGACACCGGCGCCACCGCCGAAAGCCGCGCCGAGCTGATCGGCAGGGTCAACCTGGCCAACGTGGTCTGGGGCGCCTGGCGGAGCTGCACCATCGGGTATTGGTTGGACCAGCAGCAGAATGGCCGGGGACTGGCCACCGAGGCCGTCCGCCTGGCCGTCAAGTTCGCCCTCACCGACGCCGGCCTCCACCGCGTGCAAGGCGCCGTCATGCCCCGTAACCGCGCCTCGCGGCGCGTCCTTGAGAAGGTCGGCTTTCACCACGAGGGCCTGGCCCGCTTCTACCTGCAGATCAATGGGGTCTGGGAAGACCACGACGTTTACAGCATTACCCTGGAAGATTGGGACCCTGCCTAGGCCTGTAGTAGAGTGATTCCTAAGTAGGTTGCCCGTGCCAGAGGAAAGCAGGTTACCTGCGGAAACGCTACCACCACTCGCATGTCCGTCCCGAGCGCGTCACGGGCGGGCAGTCCCCCACCGCCCGGGAGGACCCTTGGGAACGGCGGATGTAGACTCCAGCCACACTGCTTTCCGCGAAAATGTAGCACGGATTGACATCCGCCACCCAAACCGAGGTAATACCCCCCCATTCCATCACTCCCGGGCTCTCAGACTTGCCTGAGAAGCCCCCCCACCGGATCACGTGCCCCGACACCCGTAAGTTTCTGTCCACGATGGATGGTCAATAAAGGCCTTGGTTGCCAAACGTTTGGCGGCCAGACCCCTCTAATCCCTCGAAAACTCAATAACGTAATCGCTCTTAACGCGGTCCCCCTGGACCCGGCTGCTGAAAGGCAGTTCAGCTGCCCCGGACGACGCGAACACCGAGATTTCCAGGTTGCGCCCCTCGCCGATCCAGTCCACAGGCATCCTGATCTCAACGGTGCCGTCGCGGACGGCGCTGGTAACGCTTATCTTGGTGCCGTTGGCGGCCATACCGGCTCCCCAGCGGTTCGCGTAGAGATTGGCGTTGACCGCGGCACTTCCGCCGGAGGCTGCGGCACTTCCGCCGGAGACCGCGAAGGCGACGTCAAGGTTAGGCTCGCCGCCGGTATCGGTCAGCTCCACGGCCAGGTAGAGCCAGTCGCCATCGTTCATGGCCTTGATGGACGCGATGTGGGGTTTGCCTGCCCCCGCCTGCGCCGTAAAGGTGAGCGGCAAGCCGGCGATGCCCGTCCAGTCGGCCAGATCGCCGTCGACTGCCGGTCGGAGCAGGGCCAAGGCTTCCTCCGCGCCGTCGATAGCACCTTGATACTCACCCGCCGCGTACCGGTCCGCCGCCTGCGCCACCAACTGCTTAGCTTCGGCCAGACGGTAGGTCCGGCCGGCCCGCTCCCACCAGGTCACCGAATCTCTGGCACTGTCCAGGGCGGCGCCGGCCTTGGTCCCGGTCATAGCCGCCACCGCCTGCACGGCGGTGTGTTCGGCGGCTCCGTAGTCACCCTGAGCCAACAGCGCTTCGGCTTCCTTCAACTCCGGCGCGCCGGGCGCGCCCAGCCTCAGCGCGCCGACCTGCCACTCCGCCGGGGCCCAGCCCTTGGGCCCAATGGCGACCACGCCGTACACATCCAGCCGCGGCACACGGAAGCTGATGCTGTTCACGTTCGCCGTGAACGGCAGCTCCTGCGTGCCGCCGCCGTCGGGCGAGCGATAGTAGACACCGATATCGCGCCCCAGCATCCTGGGGTCAAGCCGCACCGTGAACTCCAGACCGGTCTGGGCGCGGAACCGCCCGGCCGCCAGGTCGAAGTCGTAGTTGAGGAGATGGAGGATTTGCGACCCGTCCGCCTTGGCATAGGCAAGGGCGGTCACCTCGGGCGGGGCGCTCGTCTGAACATCCTCGCTCACCAGCCCGCGCAAGGCCTCGGCCACCCGCGCCCGCGCCTGCGTCTGCGCCCCTGCCCCGGCGTCCCGGCTGCCGGCGTAGGCCGCCCCTATGTCATCCGAAAGAACGGTGATCTGTCCAAGGCCGGGCGCGGCGGCCCCTCCCTCCACCAAGGCGGCGGGCGTGTCACCGGCTGTCACAGTGGTCCCACCTTGGCGAAGGTAGTCGAGGAGCAGGCCGTTCTGGCGCTCGGTCAAGGTGCGGACGTTCGGCAGAATAACAACGTCATACCGGTTCAGCTCCGCCAGGGTAAGCCGGTCCGGGAGCCAGCGCCCGTCGCCCGCCACCACCACGTCGTACTGGGTGTGGGCGTCTTGGAGCAGATTGGCCATCCCGTAGAAGGAGCTGCTGGTGAACCACTGCCCCTTCTCCGCCGCGTAGTTGAACATTAGCCCCACGCGGGCCGTGGACGTCAGGCCGTCGTAGACAAACGGGCTGCCGGCGATGAAGTCGTAGTAGGAGTAGAGACCGTCGAGCGCCGCATAGTGCAGGTTCCACCTGGCGGTGCCCGTCAGCATGTCGGCGTAGGGGACGTAGGTGAAGCCCCCGGAGGCGTAGGCCTCGGCGGTGTAAAGCTTCATCAGTTCGGCCACGTCGGGGCGGGCGTAGAGGGCGGCGTCGGCGCAGTTGGTCTGCAGGCCGGAGTACTTGCCAAGGCTGCGCACCAGCTTGTGGGCGGCCACCGTCCTGGATGCGGGGGGTTCGCCGAAGTCGAACTCCGAAATGAAGCCGTCCAGATCCTCCGCCAGGGCCAGGTTGGTGGTGAGATCGCCGGCGGCGTTGTCGGAGAAGTAGACCTTGTGGCCCTGGGCGGCGGCGTAGGCGCGCACCTCGGTCATCAGATCGGACCAGAACTTGCGGCTGGCCTCAAGCTGGAAGTCCAAAAAGTCCTGGTAGAACGGGACATCGCGGCGGCGGTCGCCGGTCAAGTATGCCTGGCGGTACCCGTCCCGGATGAAGGCGGCGTAGTCAAAGGCGTTGATATCGGCGATGCCCGCCGCGGCCAGCTCGGCGGCGGCGTATCGCCCTTGGAGGTAGTCACGGAAGCCGGCCATACTGTACTTGGAAAAGTCACCGTTTGTTCGGCCGTTGGCCACGTCGAAGTTCAAAGACCAAGTATCAATGGTCAGAACGTCGACGCCGCTATCGACGGCAGCCTTGGCCAGGTCCGTGATGTGCCGCTGCCAGGTCGGGCTGAGCAGGCTCATCCAGTGCCGCCCGTTCGCGTCCATCAGGGGCACCACTGGGTTCCCATCAATGTCGTAAACCCAGTCGTCCGGAGTGCCGGCCGTCTTGGAGTCGGCCGAGTCGGAGGTTATCGGGATGATCAAGGTCTGGAAACCCGCCTGCCTGGCGGATGTGGCGTAGAGAGCTGCCCCTCCCTCGACGAGACTGACCTTATTGTGGTCAAAGGTCTGGTGCGTGCTGCCGAGGTTCGTGGCATGGGTCCGCTTCACGACGTCGAGGTTACCCCAGTCGGAGACCTCGAAGAAGAAGATGTCGGTGGGCTGGAAGGGGCAGAGGCCTGCGGCGTCGGCGGCCAGGCGCCCAGAGAGACGGTCGTTGATCACCACGGTGCGCTCGGCGGCCGACCACCGGACCGATGCTCCAAGGGGTTCGGCGACAAACCGGGCCGGCACCATGACCCGCCCGTCGACGATGCGTGGCGGCACGTCGGGGCGGATCTCCTGGCCGTTAATGAAGAGGCGGACGTCCTGACCTCCACCCTGACTGCCTGCGAGCTGCGCGGCGGCAGCGGACTGCGCGGCGGCAGCGGGCTGCGCGGTGGGTGCGGCGGCGGCCAGGTCGGGCGACCGTTGAGCAGGAGTTAACCCATCGCCGTAAGTGATGAGCACCGCCCGGGCAGTTCCGTCCCAGCTAACTTTCGCGCCGAGCGGCTCGGCGATGAAGCGGGCCGGCACCAAGACGCGCCCGTCCACGATCTGGGCCGCGGTGTCCGGGTGAATCTCCTGACCGTTCACCAGGATGCGGATGGGGGCGTCGGTGGCACCAGCGGCACCAGCGGCGTCGGCGGCTGAGGCGGCGGGGGCGCGCACGTTCAGCAAGAGCGCAGCTAGAAGCGCGAGCGGCAACAGGAGGCGGGATCGGATGTTACGCATGGTCCACCTCGAGAAGCTGTGATTCCGGCGGCCGTGAAAGGACCTGCCGTTTCCTTTCGTCCCCACCATCTTCGTCGCCTACTGGACGACATCCTTGCCGCGGCAGGAGACGGGTCCTCCCCATCCGCCTCCCGGAAGGACCAAGAAATGCGCCAGCCCAGCGTCGTCTCGACCCTGGGCGCTAGGCCGGCGCTGGAACGGCGGGTTGATTCTACCGGATCCGGGGGCTTTTGGGGGACATTGTGAAGGAACGGTGTAAAGTCGAGGGCCAAATGGTCGGAAAACCGGACACTCGTGGTCCTTGGAGCGTCAGGGTTTCCGGACATTTCCCTCCCTTGATGGCGTCTGTGGCCTCGATAGGGGGAAACCAGTTCACATAACTACCCCTTCTGTCCGGGTTTCCGGATGATTTGCCGCGCGGAGTGGCCGGTTTTCCGACCATTCGCTCTGCCGAGGAGAGGCAGAGGAAAAGGAGGAGCAGGAGGAGGAGGCGGGGGAGGAGGAGGCGGCGGAAGAAAAGAAAAGCGCCGCCCCAGCTCCCACCGCAGGACAGAGCCCTTCCTGCGGCCGAATGCCGAGGTCGGGCGCGTAAGCCAAGGCAAAGGGGCGAGAGTCGTGGGCAGAATTGGCCGGTCGGCCGGACACGGGAAAGACGGGAACAGCTTCCGTTCCCAGTTGGTGACGCTAAAGCATCTCTTGGAGGAGCGACCGGTTACCCAAAGAGGCCGCCGGCAGGATAACAAGGCTTCACCCGCCGAATACCGAATACCCAGCCCAAGCCCATAACGTGATCCGACCAGTGATTTTCGGTGGAATCCGGTGGAGGGAGCGACACCCATGGCCAAACTCGGCCGGAACGGCCCCTGCCCTTGCGGTAGCGGCAAGAAGTATAAGAAGTGCTGCCGCGCCCGTCACGAGGCGCTGCTCACGAAGGAGGGGCTACGCCTCCGCGACCTGGCCGAAGACCTCATGGTAGGGCTGCACGAGTTCACCGACAGGAATCTGACCCGCGCTGAGCTTAGCGACGCCCGTCTCGCGTTTCTTGGGATGAACGAAGAACCTCTTCTGGACGCCGATGCGGAGGCGCGGGCCGAGGAGGACGGTGAGGACCACGCCGGAAGGTTCGTCCTGGATTGGCTGATCTTCACCCGCCGCGAGGGCGCCGGCGGCCCGACGCCGACCTACCTCGAGCGGTTTCTGGCCGCCGAAGGCACCACCGCCGGCGCAGCCACTGGTACATCCGCCGGCCCCACCCTGACCCAAGAGCACCGCGACCTCCTCGCCGCCTGGCAGGCATCCTACCGGGGCATCTTCGAGGTCGAGGCCGTCTTTCCCGGTGTCTCACTGGTGCTGAAGGACATCTACACCGACGAGACGACCGAGGTAGCCGACACCTGGGTATCCGCCCGCGTCGACCTTGCGCCCGGCGACCTGCTCTATGCCCGTCCCTTGAAAGCCAAGCCTTTCGACCGCCTGGCCCCCGGCACCCTGCCTCTGGACCCATGGTGGCTTCCACGCTTCGAGGGATGGTATGAGGAAGCCGCCGACCGACTTCTCCAAGGCGACCCGCAACCCAAACCACAGGTCGCCCACGTCACCATTATGAACGCCGAGGCCCACACCCTCCACCGGCTGGTGCTGGAACTCCTCCTTCATCTGGCGATGGGCGACTTTGAGGGGGACCTTGAGGAGGACCTGGAGGAAGAGAGCGACGACGACCTCGACGATGCCCTTGCCAGGGAGCTTTTCGGGGACGACGACCCCAAGGGCGGCGAAACCGACGACGGCGCCGATGATGACGTTAACGATGATAATGACGTTGACTGCGATGATGACGAAGCCGCCGGTCGCGGCGACGAGGACCTCGTCCGCAAGGCGACTGAGGTAGTGCGCGATTTCTACCGTAAGTGGGTCGACGAGCCCCAAGCTGAGTTGGACGGCCTCACTCCCCGGCAAGCCTGGCGCACGCCGAGTGGCCGGGCCGCGCTGGACAAGATCCTACGCTTGATGGTGACCGGACACAGCCAGTCTCCCTCTAGCCTGTCTCGTCTTCTTGACCTGGACTTTCTGCGACAGCTTCTGGACGAGTGATCTGGGGCCGGACCCCCTGTTCAGGCTGGCGTTTCTGGGGATACCAGGTAATGGTATAATACGAAGTACAGGCTGGATTCGGTGGGGGACGGGCCAATGTGGGAAATCCCCGAGTCGGTGCGGCGAGTGCTGTGGGACGTAAGGCCAGAAAGCCTTGGCCTAGAACACTCAACATTTATAATTGAGCGGGTCTTGGACCTAGGAGACGAGGAGGCATGCCGCTGGCTTTTTCAGCGGTTTCCACGCCACGAGATCCGTAGGGTCGCGCAAGAGTCTCGCCGCCTGACCCGCAAGTCAGCAGGTTTCTGGGCGATCTACCTCGGGATTCCAACAGGTCAGGTGCGTAGCCTCACCCGGGAGGAATCAGAGCAGACTCGGGAGGAAGGAGTGCTGACCTTGGAATCAAGAGATGAGCTTCACCGCCTGGTGGATGCCTTGCCCGAGCGGCAGGCGCTCCTTGCCAAACGACTTCTCGAGGTCCTTCTCGAGGAGGCAAAACGCGACCCGCTTCTACGAACACTTTACAACGCACCCACTGATGATGAGCCGGTCACGCCGGCGGAAGCTGCCTCTGTGAAGGAGGCCCTTCGATCCGTTGCCGCTGGTGAGGTAGGCAGATCAGCCGGCCACGCTACCGCTTCTCCTTGTCCAGAGTCGGCTCCCCGGCGAAGCTGGAGATGATCTCCTCGCCCTTCCCCCACTTGCCATCCGGTCCTTTCCATGACCGGCAGATGGACGAACCGGGGTCGGGTTGTTCAGGGCGGTTGCTCACGGTGTACCACAGCGTTCTGCCAATCCGTCCAGGCGCCACCGTGCCGCTGCGCCGTGTTGCCGCGCCACCAGTCCAGTCAGCACCGGGCCGCGCAGCTCAACGGATGACCTTTCAAGGTACCCCGCCCTCCCTCGGCGATGGCTCGTCGCCGTCGCCCAGCAGCCGGCCGAAGATGCGGTCCTCGCCCATCTCCCTTACGCGAAACCTCAGCCGCCTTCTCTCCTGCACGTCTTCAGGGGCCAAAACGTCGAAGCTGCCAAGGTACTCGAGGATCACCCGCACTTCCTCGCGGTTCTCTTCTTTGATGAGGAGCCTCTCCCGTTCGTAAGCTAGCAGCATCATGTCACCCCCCAGATGGCTCTGTCTTACCTATTGGGCCTGGGCTTCCCACGAGAACTGCCGGACGAGGGATCTGCCTTAGTCGGGTATGACAGCTCTTCAGCCGCTTCACGGACCAACTGAAGGCTCTTCTCCCTTTCCGCACCGAGCAAGGCACCGTAATCGGCAGACACGATGCTGAGGATGAACTGGTTTAGGCTGATTCCTTCGGACTTGGAACGTTCGGCGAGTCTGTGATGGAGAGTCTTGGGCAACCTCAGTGTAAGCCGCCCGGAGTACAACTCCGACTCCTCTTCCTTAGTGGGCAGCGGTATAGTGAGACCACGCTTGAGGGCGGTCCTGATCCAGGTCTCCTTGGCCTCTGCCAAGTTCTGAAGCGCATGGCCTTGTGTCTCTCCGTCTGACATGCATCCCGGCAAATCAGGGATCTCGGCAAGCCACCCGCCTCCCTCGTCTTTGCTCAGAGGCCGCAGCCTTGTGGGGTATTCCCGTTCGAGAAGGGCCTCAATACTCTGGTCCACTTTCGCCCACCCCTTGATTCAGGCGCACCATATATGGTGTCAGAACAATCGTATCCTCGATGCCGTTCACCCGTCAATTGGAGAGGCCGGTTCCATATCCTTCCGTTTTCGAGGTGACATCGCCTTGCCGACGAACGAGGACTCAGGTATGATGGAGGCGTGCAGGTTCGGCAATCACTCCGGCTGGCGAGACTCGTGCCCGCAAGGGCCAGGAATAGCTGGCTGAAGGCGTCGCTTCGGGCGATATAAGCCAGGTGTGGTTGGAACCTGCATCCGCTTTCTGTTACACAATCACTGACAACGCCTGCCACCGCCGAAACGGCGTAGGCGGTATTCGTTCGGTCCAATGATCACTGGAGCGACGGCCAACAGCCCAACCGCTCGGCCCATGCATGACTCCGGTAAGCCCGCGTAACCCCGGCCTATTGCCCCCGCCAAAGCATCACAAACCTGTATCTCTTTTCGGTCGACGGACTTGGCCCATTGGATTCGGAGTGCTGGGATCCCTGTTATCATCCGGATCATCTCCCTATAGTCCGCACGGTGTCTCCCGTTGTCCACCTCGTCCAGCACCACCGTGTCCTCATCCGTGACTCCCGCCAGCCGAATGAGGTCAGCGATGACGTAGGGATACTCCCTCGAGTCATATCCTCGTTTCAGGGCCGCCCAAGCCCCTACGCCAACGCGCCCAAGTTGATTCAAGACAAACGCCCGCTGCGCACGGGGCGCCTCCGCGTCATGGTACTCGTGCGGGGTCTGGCTCTTTCGTCTTCTCTTCTTGCGCCCTGGACCGAAGAACTCCCGCCGCCAGCGCTTCATGATGACGACAAGATCGCCTGGATATTCGGGCGAGATCAAGACAAACACCCAGTCGTCCCCCCTCCCACTTTCGTCCCCAAAGAAGGTTGACCCCAGAGCGGCTCATCTCCCAACGACAGCTCAGAGCTTTGAGGCATGTCGTTGGTCGTCACCTTCGTATAACCTTCTGCTTCCAGAATGCCGACGGGCTGAAACCTTACCTGTGAGTAGGCGCGGCATGTGGCCGGGGTGTTCGCCCCTTGGCGATGTCACCGCCGCCCCTACCGCGCCACCAGCCCCGCCAGCACCGGCCCGGACAGAATAGCCACTCCCAAAGCCAGCGCGTACGCGCCCGCCGCCGGCAACCCCAGAATCCGGCGATAGCCCGTCCCCACCAGTCCCGCACCCCAGAGCAAGAAACCGGAATGAGAGAAGGCGGCCACCACCACGTTCCAACCGCCTGCCAGGACCATCACCCAGTCCCAGATCAAGACGAAAGGCACGGTGACGATGGCGGCCAGACCGCCGATGTTGACGATCTGGTCATAGTCGACCCGCCTTCCGGTCAGGCGAATAGCCACATAGGCCACGGCCGTCCCAAGCAGGAAGATGGCCAGACCGACAAAAGGCAGAAAGAAGGTCTCCGCCAGGAAGTAGCGCTCGTCCGACGGCAGAAACGTCAGGCGGGATGGCAGGAAGGGGTGGCGGCCCATCAGGTACATTGGCAGGCAGTAGAGGACGGCCGTTATCGTGTAGCGGATGAACACGGCGGCCAGGCCCCAGGCCGGCGCCGCCCACGTGCCCAGGAGGTCGAAGGCCGTGACCGGCTTCCTGACACCCGCCCACCAAAGCCGCAGAAGACCCACAGCTTACGCGTAGTCCTTCCGGTACATCAGCACATCCCGCACCATGCGGAACCCGACCGACTCATACAAGGCAAACGCGGCGTCCCGGTATCTATCAGTCTCGACATAGACGTCATCGGCCCCCAAGGCGGCCATCCGCCGCAGGACTTCGCCCAATATGCCTGCCCCAGCCCCCGCCCCCGGAATTCCGGATGCACCCCCAAGGGTTCAATCTGCCCCCGCACCTTTCCATCGGCGGTGCGGGCCAGCCAGCCAATGGCGAACGCCGCCAACCTGCCGTCGGGCGCCTCGACCACAAGATCAAGCTCCGGCCGGTACTCAGGGCGGTCAAGAGTGCGCGCCCGCCAAGCCTTGGTCATATTCTTACTTTCGAAGACGGTCTGGTGCAGCTCGACGTAGGCCCTCCACCTCGGCGGCACCGGCCAAGGGCCGCAGGCGGAAGCCTTCATGGGAGAGATAACCTTGCCCAGGCGGGACTCCTTTGGGCAGCATTCCATCGGGCGCCACCCTTTCAGGCAGCACCGCACGGTCTTCCGGGACCAACATCCTGGCCGGCCGCCGCATGAGCACCTTCGACCACGGGTCGGGGATAGCGTGGGCCTGCGAGGCGAAACCGGCCTGCTCAAGGTCTTGACATCTTTCCACCTGATCGGCGAACACAGTGGCATACCAGCGAGGACGGCCACCGACGGTGCCAAGGAGGGCGCGCGCCCGTGCATCGGCCCACGACAAGACGGCCGTGTGCAGGGGGTCGACCTCGATGGGCCCTTGGGCATGATGTAAGCCCTGGCCACAGGAAAGGCCTTGATCTTGCTGCCGGTAGCCGTAGTCAATAGTCCAGAAGGGCGCCTGCATTACCGCCCACCCCGTCAACCGTCCCTCCTCGTCCACCCACAGTGAGGCGTTGGCAGGATCGTCCAGGGCCCAGGAACAGAGCCGGTACGGGAGGTCCGCCACTCGCAGGCCGACGTCTGGCTGGCTTCTGGCAGAAGTGATGATGGCCTGAAGGTCAGCCCATCCGTCAAAGGCTTTCCGTACGATCATCCGTGAACAACTTCCTCCCCGCTTGCTAGCTCCGGAACCGCCGGCCGAGTAGTCATAGCTCCGGCCTCACGATCGTGATCTCAAAGCCGTTCTCGGTCTCCTTATGCGTAAACATGCAGTTATCCAGGCCTATTGCGTAGGCAATGACAACGGTGGCCCAGAGAAGCATGTCTTCTTTTAACCCCCTGAGAGTGAGTCTGCTGCCGGGCCGATCACGAAAGTACGGTGCACGCTCATGGATCCACAGTTTTATATCTTCGCGGGTCTCCAGGAACACAACTTCTGCACCTCCTGCATGGCCATTGATTCCTAGCTGCCCGATGCAAGTCAAGCAAGTGACACTGTGGACGGGCGCGGCTGCCCACCGGGATGGCCGGCGTGCCGCCTACCGCTGCCCGGCCTCATCCTCCAACTGCCGTGCCTTCTCCACGCTACGGGTTAACACCGTCAGGGCGTGCCCCTCAGCCTTGGGCCGCGCCACCAGGCGGTTGCAGCCTCCGTGTGCCTTGGAGCCATACCCGACTCAGATACTCAGAAGTCGGTCGGTTAAGCGAGGTTCTCCAGGGATGGCATCTTCGAGACCTTGAAATCACGAGTCCCGGCCCAGCCGCTCAGCAGCCAGAACCGATCTCCCATGTCGAATGAGATCTTGGACAGATTCGATCTCATCGCAGTGATGGTACGCCCTGTGCGCGCCCCAATGAGGGCCAGTACGTACAAAGTGTCATCGGTAAAGTGGAAGCCTGGACCCGTGAACTTCCCATCTGTGGGGTCAAGCCGTAGAAGGAATGCTTTTTCGGGACTGGTCTTCGCGATCTCGGTCAGTTTCGTGACGTCGTCAAAGTACTCAAGCTTAGTCACGTCCTTCCAGGGACGGTACTTGACCTCGACCACCAGCTGCACCCTTCCTAACCCCTCTGACGGTTGTTCCACGACAACGACGTCGGGAACGGAGTTGTTCAAGTCCCCTTCCCGATTGAACGGCTCGGAATAGACCCTGTCAGGACCCAGCGTCACCCGCAGATGGTGGTAGAGACATGACTGAAGACCATTCTCGTAGAGAATGCGGCCACTGCAGAAATCCTTTTTGATCTCCTCGAGCCAGATTGACTGAAGGGTCACAAGCGGGTGACCACTCTCAAGACCACTCAGAGGTAACCGGGAGTCTTTGTGGGATACGGTCTCTATCGTTGCCATTGTATCGGCTCCTTTCATTTCGGACCGCTCTGGTGCTCATGTCTTCTATCAGGCACCAAGGAATCTGAAAGACACCTCATACCTGACCAACTTTATGTTGGGGGTTGCCTCCATGGCGTATTTGGCCCGCTCGTGAAAGCTGTTGGCTACAATGATTCCGCGGACGGGCTTCCCGCCGGCGAGTTCCCGCTTGACCCAGCCCATGTAGCGCAGGATCTGACCATAGACCCGTTCGTCCGCCTCTCCGGCCTTCAGCTCGACCACCACGAACTCGCCCTGCTGGTCCACGGCAAGGATGTCGATCCGGCCCACCACGTTCGTGTCCAACTGATGACCCTGTAAGCCGTCGGCATGGTATAGCCGCAGACCAGGCTCCAGCAGCGACAGGTTCATTACTAGGCTCCGCTCAAGGTCACGTTCTAGGGACACTGACGTTTCCATGGCCATCAGGGGTGTCTCCCCTTCACTCACGGCCTCAACCAGGTCCTGAGCCTCGGCCACGGCTTCCGCTGCTTCCGCCAGTTCCCCGTCCGCATCGTCCGCCCTTCGGACTCCATCTGGCGTTACCACCCAGGTTCCGTCTTCGCTGGGGTTCCATAGCCGGTACCTTGCATTCCCCAGAGCGAAAAGGAAGGCGTGTCTCCTGGCGTAGGGGTAGTGCCTGCTGGTTGGATCATTGACACTGAGCCCGATAAGGTGCGCCCTAACCGTGCCCTCTTTCCAAGGCCGATCCGGGTGTTTCGAGTATATCCTGGTAATGACATCGTTCGTGCTTAGGACACCTGTTTCGCCCCGGAACGCTTCGCGGACGGCCTCAATGCAATTCACTGTCTCCCCCACCCCCGCTAGTGCTCACGACTCCGTCCATTTTGACAGGAGCTTATTCAACTGTCGGCGTCTGGAGGAAACCTTTGGCTATCCGCGAAGATGTTTCCTGTTTCCCCTGCGACCTTTCCCTTCGCCCGAATCCCAGAAGAAAGAAGGCGGTCCCCATCTACCGGTTGCCGTCGAATCTGAACCCTTTCCAACAGCGGATGTACGAACACCTGGCAGGCTACAAGATCAACGTTCTTGGCATCTCCCAGCCCGGCGAGCACAAGGGCCACGCGTACGACGTGATCCTCCCCCACGACGGGCACCCGGACGGCAACTTCCGTAACATCTACGAACCCATCCGCCAGAGCGTCCGGCAATACCTTGAGAGGCCCGGCATCCAGGCCCACATCTTCTTCGGCCACCTGGCCAGCTCCCAGGCGGCCTGCTTTAACCTCTTCTGGCCCATCCTCCACAGCGGATACCGGACCGACATCCTCAAGGCTTTGAACTCCAACATCGCCCACGTCACCGGTTACGAGTTCGAATACGTCAACCGAGTGGCGGACCACCTTGGCGAGGGGCGCGGCCGCGGGGCGTCGCGCGACGTGGGAACCGACGTCGACCTGGCCATCTTCTACGAAGACGCCCAAGGCCGCCCTTGCGCCTGGCTCATCGAACACAAACTGACCGAGGACGAGTTCACCCATTGCGGTGGCGCGAAGTCCAAGGGCCGGACCGATCGCCACAAGTGTGAGCCCGTCAGCGCCGTTCGGGACAATCCGGACCTGTGCTACTACCACTCCGCGAACGGTTTCAGGTACTGGGCCCTGACGAAGGCTCCCGATTCGGTCTACGACCTCTCTCCCGTCGGCACCGACGAGCCCTGCCCCTTCAAGGGTAGCCTCTGCCAACTGTGGCGCAACCAGCTCATGGCCCGGGCGATGGAGACGGCTGGCGGATACCACCGGGTGGACTTCTCAGTGGTGTATCCCAACGATAACAGTGATCTGTGGGAACTGGACTCGCCCGTTGCCGGAAAGGACCATGCGGGCCAGGCCCACCGGAAGATCCTTAAGGGTGAACTCGCGGACCGATTCCGTCCCCTAAGCACCGAGACCGTTCTGGCGGCGGCCCAGGGAAGTCAGAAACGCGATGACGCACTGGTGCCCTGGTTGGCGTGGTACGAGGAGAAATACGGCCTGCGCCCCTCGGTCGCCGCCATTGAGAGTCCTAAGGCCGCTACCGGCAACAAGTAGGCGAAGCAGGTCATGTGGTACAATGACCTACGAAACCTCTATCGCCCGGCCACAACCATGGTAGTGTTCCTGGGCGAATCCCCCCCACCGGACCTGGGTCAGGGGAGCGTCGCGTTCTTTGGACACAACATCCTAAGCGGGCACGGCGGCCTCTGGAGAACAGACAGACCATGAGAGGTAGTAGGATGAGTGGAAAGGAGCCTCAAGTCTGCCCGGTGCCACTGGGCGAGATCGAACCGCATGCCGGTCTATTAGCGGTCCCACCTGACGGGCAGCTCCTGTACAAGATCATGACTGTCGAAAACTTCTTGCGGTCAGTCCGCAGTCACTACCTCCACTTCAATCGAGTGGACAGGTATGATGATCGTCCTGACGCCGACGAACATGACAGTCAGCAGTTGCCCACCGACAAGAGACGGTCCGAACTCATCAGGTTCGAGAAAGCTCCTCAGTTCTCGGCGGCTGATTACTACAATCTGTCACGTGCAAGGACCTACGCCTGCTGCTTTTCGCTCGTGAACTTACCCTACATATGGGACAACTACGGGACAGACAGCACCAAAGGTAAGGTATGTGTCATCTTTGTCTTCGGCAAGCTCCGCGCAACACTGAACCGGACGCTGCAGTCCGGCGGTGCCGTGGTGCTCAGCAACGGCAAACGGTGCTGCCAGATATTCTCAGTTGATTACGGAAACATACGCTATGTCCATTGGGCGACGGAACAAGCGATCGGGGAGTACCTGCCCAACCCCATCGCCTATACGTACATGAAAGATGTCAGGTTCTCAGAGGAGAACGAGTTTCGCATCTCCTTGTCCGCCCTAGGTCTTGGGCAGTTCATCGTCGCAAATGGTAGACCACTGAACTTTCCACCCGACCTTCATCTGGGCTTTGATTTCAGGGGTGCGATTGCTGATGGCACGATTCACGAGATTCTGCGCTCGCCAGAAACGGACACCGAGTTTCTGGCAGCAGAATTGAAGAAACTCGGCATGAACATGCGTGATGGCGGGGCAAATGCGATGGGAGAGAAGCGCTAATCTTCGCCCACAATATGTGAGCCCGGCAGAGTGGAAAGGTCCTGGACAGGGCGGCCATTGCACATCATGTGTCTCGGCGCCTGACGGCGAACAGGGCAGAGGAGGGTCGACGACTATGAAGCTTCATGAGGCCATTGCCACCGTCTTGAGCGACCGCACGTCTTGGCTTACTGCAAGCGAGATAGCCAAAGAAGTCCGAGACCGGGGTCTCTACACAAAACGAGACGGCACACCGGTCACTTCGTCCCAAATCCAGGCTCGAATTCAGAAGTACCCCGGCTTGTTCAGGGTGAACTCCGCGGTCAGCCCAGCCACGTATGGCGTGACGGGCCAGCGGTCAGTGATTCCGCGTCCTGCGGCGGTCGAGCCAAGACTGCAGCATTCTGGGGGAGGCAAGGATCGAGGAGTTTCAAGAGGCATGACTCGGGGGAGACGGGGACAGAGTGACGAGAAATACGTCCTCGACTTGGTATCGGATGTTCTGGCGGCGCCCTACTCCTGGCAGCACACGTTTCCCGACCTGGTAGGTGATCCTGGAGTTCGCGGCGACCGCCGACCCCTGCCCGTAGATGCGTTCTTCCCTTCGCTGAACCTGATCGTTGAGTATAGGGAGAAGCAGCACTTCCAGCAGGTGGCAATCATGGATCGGCGCATGACCATAAGCGGCGTCCCGCGCAGTGTCCAGCGGCGCAAGTACGATGAAGCCCGCCAGAAATGGGCTGAGAGAAGCGGAATCCGTGTCTTGGAGATCCGCTTCGACGAACTGGTTCATGATCGGTCTGGGAGACTACTTCGACACAGAGATGAGGACCGAGCAGTGGTCGCCTTGAAGGTCAAGCAGCTCCCCTTATGATGACGACCTCGGCGACAGGAGTCCATCCAATAGGTCATATCGCCCCACCAGCTCTAGCGTGGCGATATATCAGGTGATATACTGGTAGCCGCAGGGTCTTCTGGACTTACCTGCCAAAGAGGTATACGTGGTGGGAATGCAGTGGAAATGACAGGATGGAGTCCTCTTGGGCTCAGGCCGGGCGAGGATTACCCAAACCAGATCAAACGCCTTCGTGGCCGGCTTGGCCTGACCCAGCAGGCCCTGGCCGACCGCCTTGGAGTCTCCTTCGTGACGGTCAACCGGTGGGAGAATGGGCAGACCAGGCCGTCGCAGCTTCCTTGGAACCAACTAAGGCAGCTGGAGATGACGATCGGTGGGGAGGTTAGGGAAGAGGTCGCCGCATACGGCACCACTTCCGGCGGTTCCGGTCGCGAACAGACCCTCGTGACCTTGGATTTCACCGCCGATCCCGAAGCCGTGAAACTCCTGGCCGAAGGCGAGCGGCTTTCATTCGGCCACCTCGCCAACCCCACCTTTGCGACCGAGATTTCTAGCATCGACCCACTGCCACATCAGCGGATCGCGGTCTACGACCACATGCTCAAGCAGTCCCGGCTCCGGTTCCTTCTCGCCGATGACGCCGGCGCCGGAAAAACGATCATGTCGGGGCTGTACATCCGCGAAATGCTATCGAGGCGACTCCTCCGCCGGATACTCATCGTCCCCCCGGCCGGTCTGGTGGGAAACTGGCACCGCGAATTGCTGACCCTTTTCAACCTGTCTTTCCGCATCGTGGAAGGAAGCGACGCCCGCGACAACAACCCGTTTGCTGGACCGGAGAGCGACCAGGTAATCGTGAGCATCGACACCTTGGCCGGCCGCCGCGTGTTCTCTCGGCTTCAGGAGCCCACCGTCACCCCCTACGACCTGGTGATCTTCGACGAGGCCCATAAGCTCGCCGCCGACCGGGGACCGGACTGGCGCGTGAGGAAGACCGAGCGCTACCGCCTAGCCGAAGCCTTGGCCGGTGTGTCTACCCAGGAACCCGAGTGGCGGCTTGGATGGCGCACGCATCATCTCCTGCTCTTGACGGCCACACCACACATGGGCAAGGAGTACCCCTACTTCGCCCTTTGGAAGCTCTTGGAGCCCGAAGTCCTGAGCACTCCGGAGGCGTTCGCCCATTACCCTGAGGAGCAGCGGCAAGCACATTTCATCCGACGGACGAAAGAAGAGATGGTCTACCTCGACGGCAGGCCCATGTACCCCAAGCGCATCACGGACACTCTCGGGTATGACCTGACCCAAGGCGACGTCAGTGAACAGACCCTTTACGAAGAAACCAGCGACTACCTGCGTTTCGTTTACAACAAGGCCAAACTCCTGAATCGCGAGGCCGCCCGTCTGGCGATGAGCGTCTTCCAGCGCCGCCTTGCCAGTTCCACCTATGCCCTACTCCGTTCCTTCGAACGGCGTATCGAAAAGCTAGCCGCCCTTATCGACCAGATCCAGGACGGGAGGCTTTCGATCGAACAACTCTTGGCCGCCCAGCGAAAGATTCGCGAAGGTGACGATGTCCTGGAAGCCAAGACCGCTGAGGATGAGACGCCCGACCACGGCGCCGAGGAGAGTGAGCTTTCTGAGGACAAGCTCCTTCAGGGCGTGATTGCGGCTTCCCTGGCGGACCTTCTCGCCGAAAGAGAACAGGTCCGGACCCTTCTCTCCCTGGCTAGGGCGGTAACGGATTCGGGTCAGGAATCCAAGTTCTCGAAGCTCCATGAGGTGCTACTGGACCCCAAACTTGCCGGGGAGAAGTTCATCGTCTTCACGGAACACCGGGATACCCTTGAGTTTCTTGTCCGGCGCCTTAACGGCTTGGGATACACCGACCAAGTCGCACAGATCCACGGTGGAATGCACTACACCGAGCGGGAGCAAGAAGTGGACCGCTTCCGGCAGCCTCTCAACCAGGGCGGAGCCAGGTTCCTTGTTTGTACTGACGCCGCCGGCGAAGGAATCAACCTTCAATTCTGTTGGATCATGATCAACTACGACATCCCTTGGAACCCCGCGCGGCTAGAACAACGGATGGGCCGAATCCACCGGTACGGGCAGAAACATGATCCAGTCGTCATCCTGAACCTGGTTGCACCCTCCACCCGTGAGGGCAAGGTCCTCAAGGTTCTCCTGGACAAGCTGGACAAGATTAGGGCGCAGTTGCACTCGGACAAGGTTTTCGATTGCGTGGGGCGCGTCCTTGATGGAATCTCTATCAAGGAATACATGGAACGGGCACTCG
Organism: Bacillota bacterium; assembly: GCA_021791495.1. Classification (GTDB taxonomy): domain Bacteria; phylum Bacillota; class Sulfobacillia; order JAJYWN01; family JAJYWN01; genus JAJYWN01. The sequence continues at coordinate 5,201 of JAJYWN010000074.1, read as the reverse complement.
ATGGATCCACAGCCGAGATAGAAATGGACCTGGACAATCGACTGAACGCGGGACGGGTCCAGGCACTGATTGATCGCGAAAAGAAGCTATTCGGCGCCGGCCAGGACGTCGCCAAGGAGTTGCCACGGCTCCGCACGGACTCTGAGCAGGAAGTCTTCTTCCACCTGTTACCCGGATACGTCAGGCAGTATGTTGAGAAGGCGGCCGCGTTCCTCGGCCTGGCCATCCACGGAGACATGTCCGGCGTGTTCTCGATGCAACCAGCTAGGCCAGGGGCCATGGATCCGCTGTTGCCGGCGCTGGATCTGTACCCGGAAGAGACCAGGGGTGCTTTCTCCCTGCAACGGCCCACCGCCCCAAACGCGGCAATCTGGCTCCGCCCCGGGGAGCCCGTTTTTGAGAGCCTGCGGACAACCATCAGGGACCGCCTTGCGAATGACGGAATCCGGGGTGCCGTGTTCGTGGACCCTGGCGCCGAGAAGCCATACCTCTTCCACCTTGCACTCGTTTCAGTTGTCCGCAAACAGGATACCGACTTTGAGCCTTTGGCTAGGGAGGAACTCCTGACCTGTCAGCTCGTGGGAGTAAAACAGGATGCGGAGGGCTTGATCTCGCCCTGCCCCGTGGAACATCTTCTGCTCTTGAGAGGCGGCCACGGTATTCCGGCGCCCGCCCAAAAGCTCGCTGCCACGGCCGTAGACGAAAGAGAGCAAGCCAGAGCTTACTTGGTCCAAAATGTTGCCCAGGGTATGGTAGCCGACAAGAAGGAAGGCCTGGCACGCGTGCTGCGTGACCGCCAGCAACTTGTCCGACAGGGGTTCGACTTCCAGGAGGCCGAATTAGCCAGTGCCAGGGCGAAACACTGGGAGAAGGCACGCGACGGGAACCGCGAAGCTGCCAAGGCCCTGGAGGATGTGAAGGGTCTCCAGCGTCAGTTGGCCGACAAGCGACGGCTGGCTCTGGAGTGCCTGGAGAGAGAACCGGAGTTGGTTTCGCCCGGCGACGTGACTTTCGTCGCCCACGCTCTGGTTGTCCCGTCCTCCGAGCCAGCCGACCTGGAACAGCACCAGGCCGACGTCGAGCTGCTTGCCATGGCGATAGCCCGCGCTTTCGAGGAGGCGGCCGGCGCCACGGTCCTTGATGTCCATACTCCCGAACTCGCCCGTGCGGCGGGGCTCCCCGAGAATCCTGGCTTCGACCTCCTGTCCATCAGGCAGGGGAACGAACGGCGGGCCATTGAGGTCAAGGGGCGTGCCGGAACCGGCGACGTAGAGGTCTCAGCTAATGAGTGGGCCAAAGCCTGCAACATGAGGCACGCCTACTGGCTCTACGCCGCTTACGATTGTGCCACCCCCAATCCACGTCTGATGCGGGTCCAGGACCCCTTTGGGTCGCTTCTCGCCAAGGCCAAGGGCAGCGTCCTGGTCGCGCCCCGAGAGATCATCCAAGCTGCGGAGGCGACCCAATGAGCGACTTCGAGCGCCTAATCGAACACGCTTTTCCACTCAAGCAGGCATCTCTCGACTCCGTTCATGAGAAGAGCGTGCGCCATGGCCACATCTCTACTCTCCATATTTGGCCCGCTCGGCGTCCCCTTGCCGCATGCCGCGCCGCACTTTTGGCCACTCTCCTTCCGGACCCTGGCACACCTGAGAAGCGCGCGGAACTCTCCCAGCGTATTGGCGGCAAGGTTGTCAAGAAGGTGGAAACACAGCACACCGACGGCCAAGTTGTCGAGAGAGAGAGGGATGCCACCGAAGGTGGCGTTCTTCACTGGGGCCGCGAGACCGAGAACAGAGAGAGCTTGGAGTCGTTTCGGGAGCAAATCCGCGAAGCTCACGGAGGTCGGGCTCCAAAGGTCCTGGACCCGTTCGCGGGAGGCGGAGCCATACCCCTTGAGGCCATGCGCCTGGGCTGTGACGTTATCGCAGGTGACATCAACCCAGTCGCCTGGTTGCTCCTGAAGGCTACACTGGAGTACCCTCGGGACCTCGCTGGCAAGACCCAGCCCCTGCCGGACTTCATTCTCACAAATCGTGAGTTCATGGAAGCGTTCAGAGAGGCCCATCCGCAAGTTAAGATCCCAGTAACGGATGCGCATGGCCAAGGCGAGCAGCTTGGTTGGTCGTTCTTGGACGAGGAGCATGACTGCGAATGGCCACCCCAGGCTGACCTCCACTGGCATATACGAGCCTGGGGTGAATGGGTGCTGGACCATGCGCGGGGGGAACTGGCGGGGTTTTACCCCACCTATGCAGATTTCGAGCCACTTGACACAAGATGGCCTAAGCCGTTCGAAAGACAGCCAATGCGACTGGTGCCGACCGGAAAGGACGGCCTACCTGATATCCAAGCTCTGAACGCCGAATTAAGTGAAGGGTACTTGGCGGACAAGCGGAACCCCCGTTGGGTCGCAAAGCCCACTGTTGCCTATCTTTGGGCGAGAACAGTCCAGTGCAAGAACTGCCGGGCAACCATACCCTTGCTGAAGACCCGGTGGCTGTGCAAGAAGAGCAGAAAGCGAGTTCACTTGACCCTACGCCCTGATCAAGCCAACAGTGCCCTCACCTTCGGAGTTGAAACAGAGGTCCCGGACGGCGGCTCAAGTTCCTGGCGGCCCATTGAAGACAGCCGTATAGACACTGGCACAATGTCGGCTTCCGGAGGCAAGTGCCCGCACTGCGGAACAATCACGACCATGGAGGACATCCGCCTGGAAGGTCAGGCAGATCGTCTGAGCACCCAAATGACGGCCGTGATTGTGGAGGGACTGGGCGGGAAGGAATACCGCGCACCTACCACCAAGGAGCTACAGGCTTGCACTGAAGCTGGGCAAGGAGTAACAAGGGTGTTTGCGGAGATCCCTCTTGGGGTGCCCGATGAACCATTGCCAAGCAAAGAGGCCTTGGGCTTCCGTGTTCCACTATACGGCTTCAGCACTTGGTCCAGGCTTTTTTCGTCCCGGCAGCTTCTCGCTTTGGGCATTCTCGTAAAGCACACGCGTTTGGTCCGAGAAGCCATGGCTTCCCTAGATTACCCTTCTAAGTGGGTTGAAGCTATCTCCGCGTATCTCGGGCTGACAGTCGACAAGCTTGCTGACCGCAATTCGACACTAAGCACATGGGACTTGGCACTGGAGAAGGTCAGAAACGTATTCGTTAGGTTCGCACTGCCTATTACCTGGGACTTTGCCGAAATCAGCCCCCTGTCGAGTTCTTCCGGAAACTACGTCAGCTGTCTGGATTGGGTCTCGCGAGTGGCTGAACACTCCTCCAAGGCCGCAAACCAATCCACCGTATCAGTTCTGAATCAATCGGCGTTGTCTGGTCAGATCTCCGGCACTATAGACATTGTCGTAACCGACCCGCCTTACTATGATGCCATCCCGTATTCCGACCTGATGGATTACTTCTATGTTTGGCTTCACCGCTCTCTCTATGGGGTTTCTCCGGACATCGATACGGTCTTCCGCGAACCCCTATCGCCAAAGTGGGACCACGAGACGAATGATGGCGAGTTGATTGATGACTCCAGCCGTCACGGTGGTGACAAACAGAAGTCCAAAGCGGCCTATGAGGAGGGCATGTTCCGGGCTTTCCAGGCTTGTCACCGATCATTGAGGGAAGATGGCCGGATGGTCATCGTCTTCGCCCACAAGCAACCCGATGCCTGGGAGACACTGGCGTCTGCGATCATCAGGGCAGGGTTCGTCGTGAACGCCAGCTGGCCAATCCAGACGGAGATGAGTAATCGCACGCGTGCTCTCTCTTCCGCAGCATTGTCTTCTTCCGTTTGGCTTGTCTGTAAGAAACGTCCCGACAGCTCCCGGCCTGGGTGGGACGGCAACGTCCTCGAAGAGATGCGGGCAAATATCAACGTCCGTCTCAGGGAGTACTGGGACGCGGGTATCCGAGGTCCTGACTTCGTTTGGGCAGCGACTGGGCCGGCCCTCGAAGCTTACAGCAAGCACCCTGTGGTAAGGAAAGCCGACGAGCCGTCGTCGACCATGACCGTTGGGGAATTCCTCAACCATGTCCGGAGGATGGTCGTGGACTTCGTGGTTGGACGGGTACTGTCGGGTGACGATGCCGATTCGGATTCCATGACCTTGGAACGTCTAGACGGACCTACTGCATATTACCTGCTTCACCGCCACGACTTCGGTCTGGATGATGCTCCCGCTGGGGCATGCATCCTCTATGCCGTCTCATGCGGCATCTCCGATAGAGAACTGGCCGGCACCTGGGACTTGATTGCTTTTTCCAGAGGCACAGGTACCGATGGCAAGGAAGAAGGCTCAAGTGGGGCCTATGAGACCGGGCACGATGAGGGCGGCGATCCGGGGCCCGTGGAGAAGTCAGGTAGCAAGGTCCGGTTGAAGACCTGGTCACAGCGTAAGAGCCGCACCCTTGGTTACCGGCCCCCTTCGGGGAGACCTGCCCCAATGATTGACCAGGCACACTGCCTAATGCACTTGTGGAAGACTGGAAACCTTCAGAAGGTGAACGAGTATTTGGACGAGAACGGGTTGCGGCGACAGGAGCTGTTCAAGCGGCTTCTCCAGTCGTTAATTGAGCTGTCCCAGCCCCGTAGCGAAGAACGATCCCTGCTTGAGTCACTTAGCAATCACATACAGGGTCAAGGCCCTACGAAAGTGCAGACCGAGTTGGTCGTGTAGAAGGTATCTGGAGGTGCCATCTGTGAACGCCTTCCCCTGGAAACCTTGGCATGAGGTAGTCAGACTTCGTGATGACCTTTGTTCCGGTGAGTTGCCGCTCCACATGTTTGCCGCCGATCTGTATGAGGTCTTGATGCAGCAAGGAAAGCGCCCGGTTTACGAGAAGCCAGAGAGCTTCTTCGCGCTAACCTACCCCACATATAACCTTCGGCGATTGGTGCGCGACGTAGTCCTGAGACTTGCTGGCAAGAACGACAAGGCCGTACGGCAACTGGAGCTTACATACGGCGGAGGGAAGACCCACACCCTCATCACCCTTTGGCACCTAGTCAACGCGCCGGATTCCCTTCCGGATCTCCCGGCAGTCGCGGAGTTCGTCCAAGATATCGGGCAGAAGCCTCCTAAGTGCAGGGTGGCCGGGCTGTGCTTTGATAAGCTGGACACGGAAAAAGGGATGGAAGTTCGCAGTCCCGACGGCGGCACCAGGATGCTGAAGTACCCTTGGAGCGTCCTGGCCAGATCG
>JAJYWN010000007.1 GCA_021791495.1 Bacillota bacterium | reverse complement strand
ATCGGCCTTAAGGCTTTCGCCTCAAGACGATTCGTGCAGTCTCAAAACCAACCGCACTCCTCCGTCTTTTCCTGCGCACTGTTCAGTTTTCAAAGACCAAGAACGACTTCTTGCACCGCTTGCCTGCCGTCGTTGGAGCCCTATCTTAGCATCCGCGCGACCGCTCTGTCAACCTGCCGCAAACCTCGCTCATTACTGCATTCGCGACGAAATTGCTGTTCAGCAAGCATCTACTAGGCTACCACAGCGGCGCCGACCTAGTCAACCACGCCGAGAAATATTCGCTGCGGAAATTTCTCTAGTCGGCGCGCGGCCGCGCCAGTGGAAACAAGATGACGTCACGGATGGACAGATTGTCCGTCAGTAGCATCACCAGGCGATCGACGCCCATTCCAAGGCCGCCCGTCGGCGGCATGCCGTATTCTAATGCATTGACGAAGTCCTCGTCAAACACGTGCGCCTCTTCGTTGCCCTTCTCCTTTTCTTTCGCTTGTTGCAGGAACCGCTCGAGCTGATCGACCGGGTCGTTTAGTTCGGAGAAGGCGTTGGACATCTCACGTCCCCAGATGAAGCACTCAAAACGGTAGGTCAGTTCGGGGTGGTCCTCGTGGCGTTTGGCCAGAGGCGAGATTTCCACTGGATAGTCGACCAAGAACGTCGGCTGCACCAAGTGCGGCTCGACGAGTTCTGAACAGATCTCATCCAGAACCATGCCTTTCGTCTTCTTGTTCTTGAGATCCAGACCCAGCTTCTCGCCGATGGCTACCGCCTCGGCGTCGGTCTTGATGCTCTGCCAGTCGATGCCGGCGTACTTCCTGATGGCCTCCATCATCGACAGCCGCGGCCACGGTGGAGTGAGGTCGATGTCCGTCCCTTGATAAGCGATTTTCAGGGTGCCGAGGACTTCCTGGGTGACCGACGTGACCATGTCTTCGAAAAGCTTCATCATATCATTGTAGTCCGCGAAGGCTTGATAGAGTTCCAACATGGTGAACTCGGGATTGTGTTTGGTCGAGATGCCCTCGTTCCGGAAACAATGTCCGATTTCGTAGACGCGGTCGAATCCGCCCACGATGAGCCTCTTGTGGAACAGCTCCAGGGCGATGCGCATGGAGAGATCGAGGTCCAGGGCGTTGTGGTGCGTGGAGAAGGGACGGGCGTGGCCGCCACCCGCGATGACGGACAGCGCCGGCGTTTCTACCTCGTAGAACCCGCGGCCGTCCAGGAACCGCCGGATGGCCCGAATGATCTGGGTCCGGCGGACGAAAGTCTCCATGACGTCGCGGTTCACGATGAGATCCACGTATCTTTGGCGATAGCGCAAGTCCACATCTTTCAGGCCGTGCCACTTCTCGGGTAGAGGGCGCAGGGCTTTCGAGAGGAACGTGATCTCGTGGGCCTCGACGGTCACCTCGCCACGGTGCGTGCGAAAGACGCGTCCGCGGACGCCGATGAAGTCGCCGATATCGAAGGAGGAGAAAAGCTCATAGGCCGGCTGCCCGACGATGTCGGTCTTCACGTAGATCTGGAGGGTCGCCGTCATATCCGCCAGATCGGCGAAGGAGGCCTTGCCGTGGCTGCGGATGGACAAGAGGCGCCCCGCTACGGACACCTCCCGGCCGTCCAGCAGTTCGAATCCGTCTTTGATGGCCGCGTTCAGGTGAGTCCTCTCGTACCGACGGCCGAAGGGGGCTACTCCTTGCTGCCGGAGTTTGTCCATCTTCTGGCGGCGGATAAGGACTTGTTCGCTAAGGTCTCGTTGTTCGAGAGAGTCGCTGGAGTCGGTCATGGGGTCTCCCTTGGATAACAACTGGGCGTGAGGTCCGCGAGGTCCACGAAGTCCGCGAGGTCCGCCGGGGTCCGCCGGGGTCAGCGGCCGGCTGCTTCGCGGAAGACATCGAGGATTTCGTAGTGGAATATCCCCGCGGGAACTTGCACCTCCACGGTCGTGCCGATCTTCTGGCCGATGATGGCCTTGCCCACCGGAGACTCGTTGGAGATGCGGTTGGCGCTGGGGTTCGCTTCAGTGGACCCGACGATAGTGTATTCCAGCACGTCCCCGGACTCAACCTCCCGGAGCCGGACCGAGGTGCCCAAACTGACCAGGGTGGGGTCGCTGGTGGCTTCATCGATGATCTTGGCGTTCCGGAGGAGCTTCTCAAGGGTGATGATGCGGCCCTCGATGAAGGCCTGCTCGTTCTTGGCATCGTCGTACTCGGAGTTCTCGCCGATATCGCCGAACTCTCTGGCCTGCTTGATCCGATCAGCCACTTCCCGCCGCTTGACCGACTTGAGGTGTTCCAGCTCTTGCTCCAGACGCTTCAGGCCCTCAAGCGAGAGAATGACCTCTTTTTCTCCCATGGACGTCCGCTCCCTTTTCGCACGCTAGTCTACCCCGCTGGGCAGAGCAATCTTATTCGAGGCGGAAACCCTTTCATGCCAAGCAGCCCTACTACCCTCCTATAAGATGAAAAAGAGTGCCAGGCCGATGGGGCCCGGACACCAGACTGCCGAAATTGGTTTGAACTTTGGCGGCCTAAATTTTAAGCCTCCTTACCTCCTTTTGTCAAGAAGTTCAAATGCCGCCAAGCCCAGCGCCGGTAAGTGGGCAGAAGCCCCGACGCGGCCCGCCCGTAGAGGTAGGCCGCCTCGTGCCAGAACCTGGGCGAGGTGGGGTCTCTGGCCGCGCGCTGGAGGGCGCGGAGGGCGGCCGGCCCCAGGCGTGACAGGACTAGGGCCTCGGCTATGGATGCGGGTAGAGGGCTACTGCGGGCGACCGGGGTGGTCAAGGGGAGATGCACGGGCCACGCCGGGGGTGAGAAGGTGACCCCCGCGGGAAGGTCCGCCCCGACCGAGGTCAGGACGGCCCCGGCCGGCGGCTCCGGGACCAGGCGGGCGGGCGATGCGGTCTCCAAAACCCCGAGGATGTCCACCGCCAGGGACCCGCCCCCGTTTCCCGGGAAGTAGGCCAGACATGGCCCCGCGGGGGGCCCGGGAAAGGCCCAGAGCGGCGTCTCGGGACGGTCCACGATGTGGCAGGGGGTGCCGCTGGTCTCCAGGATCACCTGACGGACCTCCTCCAGATTCCTGGTACCGGACCGGTAGCCGGATCCACCCGGCATCCCTCCAGGGCTACTGTGGGCGCGCTCCGGACCGCCGGCCCCGACCGCCGGAAAGCGCGTCAACCGGACCTCACGCGACAGCCGGACCATGAACCCAAGCGCCACGCGGGCCATCGCCTGGGCCGGAGCGCGGACCGGCAGGCCCTCCGGCCAAAAGATCCAGGTTTCTCCGGTCGACGCCAGCGGCTCCAGGGCGCGGGCCAGTGCTTCCAGGCGCCAGAGGACGGTCGGCAGCACTGGAACTCCGGATTCCGCGCCGAAGCGGGCCGACGCCGCTGTGGAAATCCCCAGGACTGAGTCGACCAGCACGGTATCCGGAGGCGGGACAGGCAGTCGCCTCGCGCGCCCGGCGAGCCAGCCGGGGAGGTCGCCGGCCAGATGAGCGGGGCACGGCAGCACGCGCACGTTGGCGTCTTCGGCCAAGGCGAACGAGCAAAGGCCCCACGAAGGACGCACCGCGGCTAACCCGGAAGGGCGGAAGCGGCCCGCATGGGTCAGCAGCCATATCTCCAAGAAGACACCCCCCGGGCCTCGTCTCCTGCCCGGGGGGTTACGTCAGTTCAGTTGCTTGACCCCGGGTTTCAGGCCCATCTGCTTGGACATGGAGAGATAGTCCTCCGACGTCATATCCTCCGGCCGTTTGCCGGCCAAGGCCACGATAACGCCCTCGATAACGTTGGCTCCGAAACTTCTACCTTCCATATCGGGACTGGTCGTCACCAAGGTCGTGATACCGCGGCTCTTCAGGAACTCCACGTCCTTGGCCGTGGTGGTGTTGGTGATGACCATCTTCCCGGCCACGTTCTCCGGCATGTGGTGGTGGATGTAGTGCCAGTCCCCCGCCAGGACGTCGGCCCACTCATAGAACTTCTCCCACTTGGGCTTGATCTCGTCCTGCCCCTCGCCCGTGGGATACAACATCCCGATGGGGAGGAGCGTGACTGCCGGGGCGATGACCGTGGCGATGCCACCCAGCATGCTCAGGCTACGGATGGGAGTGCCCACGCCAAGGATGAACATCAGGTCCCCGAAGACGCATTCCGCCCCCGACTCCGCCAGCGCTTCGGCCAACCCGTAACGGGAGACGGCGCAGACGTCGAAAACCTTCTTCCCCTTGAAATCGATGCCGTGTTCCTTCTTCAGGTAATCGACAATGGTCCGCTCGAAGGTCTGCTTGACCCCGGTCCCGTCCACCATGGGCGACTTTGTGGCGGCCTTGCGGATGCGCGTCGCGTCCCGGAGGACGTAGCGCCGCCGGCCGATGTAGATGTAGAGGTCGATGCCACCCATGCCAAACGCGTCGACCTTGCCATCCAGTTCCTTGATGAGGGCGATGGCCTTGTCGATGCTCCCATCGGTGCCGATGCGCTCGATCTGGAACTTCTCGCCCAGGAACTCGGCCTCCACGGACTTGTTCCGGTCCGAGCCGCCCAAGCTGACGCTGACAACCCTCTTCATGGATACTCCTCCCTCAGGACTTTATGCTCTTGACCACCCTGCGCAGGGCTCCGGCGTCGAAATGGCCTTCGGTCCCTGGGGTCTGCGCCATCTGGTGGACGGTGACATCCCGGTCCAGGAGAGCTTTGATGAAGAGAGCGGGTTTGTTATGTCCCAGGATAATCACCGCGCCGTGGCGGCGCACCTCGGTGACCAGTTCCATGACTTCCTCGAACAGGACGACGCCGGTCTTGTCCAAGAAATCCCATCGTTCCTGGTGGGAAAGGACAAACAGAAAATCGACGCCTTCTTCGCGGGCCGCCGTCGTAATTTCCTCCTTGTTCGCGACGGGGAATCCGACGACGGCGATGGAGCCGCCTTTGCGGACCTCACCGATGCCTTCCAGGCGCGAAACGAAGGTGCGGTCGACGGAAAGGCGGTTGGCCACTTCCTGCTGAGAGTGGCCCTGGGCGCGCAGGCGGAGGATCTCCTCGACCGTGCGGTCGATCTTCGAGCGGTCGATGAGCTTGTCCCCGATGCGTTGGAACTCGAAGCCCGCCAAGCTGCCGGCCACCTCCATCGGCCTGATCCATCGACCAGGTGCACCCGCCTGAGTCAGCTCTGAGCACAAGGTTGTGTACAGCCTGATATTACTACCAGGTGCCAGATGCTACAAGGGGTATCATCAGACCGCACAGGCGTGAAAAGGCAAGGCCGGACATCACCGGGCACTCCGAGTGGACGGCGGGTTTGGAAAGGGGTGGGTTTGAAGAGGGACGATCCTCCCCGATCGAGAACTGAAAACGGCGAACCCCGATCTCGAGACAGAAGCGCACCGCAGTGGCGCGCGGGATGGAGGTCTTGTTCATGGAAGCCCCGACCCAGGACCCGGCCCCGACCCAGTCTCCGACCCAGGCCGAATCCCAGTCCCGAGCAGATATCTACCTTTCCACCGCCCTCTTGACCCTCGTCGGCGTTGGCGCTCTGCAGATACTCAGTACTGCCGTACCCGCCAAGGGCAGAGTGGCTTTCGGCGTGTTCTGGACTCCAGTGATGTTTGTGGCGCTTGCTATGGTACTGGCACGCTTGACCGGGGTCAGGAGTTGGGCGACCCTGTTTGGCAAGGAGACCAGGACCATCACGGTCCTCAAGTACCTGGCCCTCATTAGCGGGGTGGGCCTGCTAACGCAGGCTTTGGACGTCTGGGCGGTGGCCAGGATGACCCCGGAGGTGGTGCGCGGCCACCAATTGGCCATCTTCCGTCTTCCGGCCCCCAACGTCATGCTCTTTCGCTCCTTCGTGGGCAGCCCCATCTCGGAGGAACTGCTGTTCCGCGGTTGGCTCCTGGGGTGGTTCAACCGCCAAGGACTGCCTCCCTTGAAGATTCTGGGTGCTTCACTGGATCAAGCCGTGCTTCTCACCAGCCTGTCTTTCGCCGTAGTCCACCTGGTGTCTCTGGGTGGAATACCCTGGGCTCTAAGAATCGGATCGATTCTTGTCATCGCCTATCCCTTGGGTCTGGCTCGGCAGAAATGTGGGGGCCTGCTCGCCCCCATGATCGGCCATTTCCTGCTGAACTTCATTGGCGGGAGCTTCTTCAAGTTTCGCTAGCCGCTGGGAGCCGTGACTAGGACCTGTGCAGAAAGTCCGAAAGAGTCGCCTTCAACTCCGCCGGGCTAGTCGCCAGTACCAATAGGGCGCGGACATGGGCGGCACCCCGGAAGCCGTGGATGTACCACGGGGCGTGGCGGCGCATCTCCAGCACCGCGGTACGCTCGCCCTTCAGGGCGATGAGGAGGTCCAGGTGGCGGCCGGCCATGGCCACCCGCTCGGCCAGGGTCGCCTCTGGCGGGACGGGCTCACCGCGCCAGGCCGCCAGGCAGCGCGAAAAGATCCAAGGGTTGCCCATGGCGGCCCGTCCGATCATCACGGCATCGCATCCTGTCTCGGACATCAGACGCAAGGCGGACTCGGGGTCTCGCACATCGCCGTTACCGATGACGGGGACCGAGGAGGGGAGCGCCTCCCGTACCTTGCGGATTATGTTCCAATCGGCGACGCCGCTGTAGTACTGGCCGCGCACACGCCCGTGGACGGTGATGCCGGCGGCGCCTGCCTCCACCACCGCCTGAGCCAGCTCCACGGCGTTGACTTGGTCCTCGCTCCAGCCCTTCCGGGTCTTCACCGTCACCGGCACACTCACGGCGCTGGCGATGGCCCGGACGATGGCGGCGGCCAGGGGGACATCGCGCATCAGCGAGCATCCCTCGTGGTTTTTCACGATCTTGGGCGCGGGGCACCCCATGTTGATGTCGATGATGTCCGGAGCGACCTCGCGCTCTAGCTTGGCGGCGGCGGCAGCCATGGTCTCGGGTTCGACCCCAGCCAACTGCGCGGCGATGGGTCGCTCGGCCGGGGTGAAGGCGACGATGGTGGAGGTGTGGGCGTTTTCGTAAAGGAAGGCGCGGTCGGAGATCATCTCGGTGACCAGAAGCGCCGCGCCCTGTTCCTTGCAGAGGACGCGGAAGGCCTGATCCGTGACCCCCGCCATCGGAGCCAGAATAAGCGGGTTGTTCAATCTCACGCCGCCGATGGACGGTCCAACCGTGGCCATGGCGCCAGTCACTACCACTCTCGAATCACCCGTGGCTATTCTTTCCCTGTCGAATCCAGCAGGCCGTTTTCGTTCAAGAAAGCCATCAGGAGATCGACCGTTCGCTCGACCAGGGGTAGGCAGAAGGTCTGCCGACCATTGCTGGCGCGCCAGCGGGTCGATTCCTCAGGCACCGCCGGGTTGTGGCCGGTAAGTTCGTGGCAGGTCAGATGGCCGAATTCCTTCAGGAAGATGGCGCCGAACTCGGGTCCAAGCCTGGCAGCCAGGTCTTTTTTTCCCTTGTCCTCGGGATCCCGCCGGCCCACCGCCAGGCCAATGGTCATCAAGGCCCCGGTCAGCGCTCCGCACGGTCCGCCCAGGCGCATGCCGCCGCCGAAGGCAGTGGCCACCGAAGGAATAATCTCTGCAACGTTGCGCCCCAGAGCACCGGCCCCCGCGATCAGAACCGCTTCGGAACAATGAAAGCCGGACGAGAAGCACTGGCCGGCCTCGGATGGGGCCTCAGATCCGGCTTTGGATGCTGTGGTCATCTGAATCGTCCTTTCCCTCTGTCATTGCCGCGACGTCAGCGGCGAAAGCTGTCATCCGTCCTCCGTTGCGAGTGGCGACGACGGCTTGTTATGATAGTGGCGACCTTTGAAGATGAGGGAGGTCCTCACTAGTGAAACTTAGGTTTCTGGGCCACGCCTGCTTTCTCCTTGAAGAAAAGGGCACCGTGCTCGTGTTCGACCCATACCTGAGCGGAAACCCCGCCGCCGCTGAAAAGGCCGAAAACATCAAGGCCGACTTCATCTTGGTTTCTCACGCCCACGGTGACCACCTCGGTGACGCGGTGGCCATGGCCAAGCGCAGCGGCGGCCTGATCATCAGCACCGCTGAGGTGGCCGGGAAGTGCGCCGCGGAAGGGGCCAAGACCCACGCCATGCACATCGGCGGTAAGAGGGCCTTCCCCTTCGGGTCGGTACGCATCACCCTCGCCTTCCACGGCGCCGGTGTGGAGGGCGGCCACGCCTGCGGATTCGTGGTCGATTTCTTTGGGCAGAAGGTCTATTTCGCCGGGGACACCGGCCTTTTCGGGGACATGGAACTCCTGGGCCGGCTGGAGGATATCGACATCGCCCTCCTCCCCATCGGCGACAACTACACCATGGGTGTGGACGACGCCGTCTTGGCCGCGAAGATGCTAAAGGCCAAGACGGTCATCCCCATGCACTATAACACCTGGCCGCTTATCGCCGCCGACCCCAACGACTTCAAGCGGAAGGTCGAGAAGGACACCGACACGGCGGTGGCCATCCTGACGCCGGGGCGGGAACTGACGTTTTAGGAAGACGGACCCGGGCCGGAAGCCGACGCGCTTCCGGCCCTTCACGTAGGGCAGGATTTGCCAGACCCCGCAGAGAAATAGCCCCTCCAATTCCTTAGCTTCAGGAAATGTCCTGGGCCCAAACTTTTCTCTCGGAGGGCGAACAATCCATGCGTCTTACCGGTGGTCAGGTGGCCGTTCAAACCTTGGTGGACTCGGGAGTCCGCGACGTCTTCGGCATCCCGGGCGTACACACACTTCACATCTACGACGCCTTCATTGGGCGGCAGGATATCACGCACTACATCGTCCGACACGAGCAAGGCGCCGGCTTCATGGCCGACGGGTACGCCCGCGCCTCGGGCCGGCCCGGGGTTGCCCTGGTAATCACCGGGCCAGGCGTGTTGAACGCCCTCACACCGGTGGCGGAGGCTTTCGCCGATTCCTCGTCGGTGCTGCTCCTCTCCAGCCAGGTGGACATGCGCCTGGCCGACCGCGAGCGCGGCACCCTGCACGAACTCACGGACCAGTTGGCCACTTCCCGCCCCGTCACGCAATGGAACCGCCGGCTAAACACTCTGCCCGAGATAAAGCGCGGCATCCAGGAGGCTATGGGATATTTCGCCGCGCGCCGGCCCCGCCCCATCCACCTGGAGATCCCCACCGACGTCCAGGCCGCCACGGCCGACGCCGCGGACCTTGGGGCCAACCTGCCGCCTCTGCCCGCACTTCGCCCCGACCCCGCGAAGGTCCAGGCCCTGGCGGACCGTGTCGCCCAGGCCCAGAACCCGGTCATCTTCGCGGGCGGCGGTACCCAGCACGCCGGCGAACTGGGCCTCATCGCGGCCCTGGCCGAGAAGCTGGGCGCCCCAGTAATGTTCACCTCGAACGCGAAGGGCTGCCTTCCCGACGATCACCCCTTGTGCCTGGGGAGCCACATCCAGGAGAAAGGCGTCCAGGACTGGCTCCGTGAGTCCGACCTGATCCTGGCCATCGGGACCCACTTCTCCTCTATGAACACCGTTAACTGGACGGCGCCCTTCCCCGCGGCCTCCCTGGTGCACATCGACCTGGACGCGGCCGAGATCGGGAAAAACTACCCCGTCTCCCTGGGAATCGTCGCCGACGCGGTGGAGACCATAAACGACCTGTTCAAGGCGTTGCCGGACGGCTTCGCCCAGAGCGACCGCGCCGCCAAGGCGGCCGACCGCGTCAAGTCCATCCGCGCCGAGGCCCTGGCGCGGGCCCTGGCCGGGCAGGGTTGGGGCAGCATGACCTGGGAGCACCCCTACCTGCAGGCCATCCGGACGGCCCTGGGCCGCGACGGCATCTTGTCCTGCGACATGACCGTACCCACTTACGGGGCGACCCGCCACTTCCCGGTCTATGTGCCCCGCACTTTCCTATTCCCGCGCGTCCTTGGTACCCTGGGGTTCGGACTTCCGGCCGCCATCGGCGCCAAGGTAGCCAGGCCCGACCGCCGCGTGGTGGCCATCGCCGGTGACGGCGGTTTCGGCTACACCTGCCAGGAACTGTCCGTGGCCGTCCAGTATAAGATCAGCCTGCCGCTGGTCCTGGTAAACAGCAGCAGCTACGGGGTAGTGAAGCGCAACCAGATGTCCCAGTTCAAACGGTCTTTTGCCGTTGACCTGGTGAACCCAGACTACCTGAAGATGGCCGAGGCTTTCGGCGCCCGCGCCGCGAAGGCGGGGAGCCCGGAGGACCTGGCCCGTGATTTGGATAAGGCTTTCGCCGCCGGCGGCCCCACCGTCATCGAGATCACCCGGCCTTACTAGGGGCTGCCGGCCGGGCAAACCGAAGAAGAACAGAGCCGACTGACCTGAGACGGAGGTTCATATGAGCGCTAATCAACCAGCCACACCGCAATATGAGGCTTTCTACTCCCTCCCGGCCCAAAAACGTGCCGGGCGCCAGCCGGCGGCCCGCGGCGCCGGCACGGTCAAACCCCGGCCGGACAACGTCCAGCTGGCCTTCGGATACCCCTTCCCGGGGTCTTTCCCCATCGATGACCTGACGAAAGCTACCGGGGAGATGCTGAAAGCCGAGGGGACGTCGGCCCTGCAATACGGCGGCGGCCCAGGTGTCACCGGCTTGCGTGACTTCCTTCTGGAACGGATGGCCAAGCGCGGCATGCCCGCCGGGCCCGACAACTACCTCTTGACCTACGGCTCCGCCCAGGGGTTGGAACTCCTGGCCCGCGTCCTGGTGGACCCGGGAGATCTGGTGATCACCGAGGCGCCCACCTTCTTCGGCGGGCTGCGCACCTTCCAGATGCAGTTGGCCGACGTCAAGGGAGCCACCGTGGACAAAGATGGCATGAATATGGACGAACTGGAGATAATCCTGGCCTCCGCCGAAGCAGCCGGGAAGAAGGCCAAATTCGTCTACGTCATCCCTAACTTCCAGAACCCGACCGGAACCACCATGAGCCTGGAGCGCCGGAAGCGCCTGCTGGAACTGGCGGACAAGTACGACTTCCTGATCGCCGAGGACGACGCCTACGGAGAACTGCGCTTCGAAGGGGAAGACCTGCCCACCTTGAAATCCATGGACAAGTCGGGGCGCGTCGTCCACTTCGGGACCTTCTCGAAGATCATTGCCCCGGGCGTCCGCCTGGGCTGGGTCATCGGACCGGCGCCGCTGATCGCGACCATGACGGCCACCCGCATCGACGGCGGGACGGCCCCCTTCGCCGCCAGCGTGGTGAACCAGTATTGCCGCAGCGGAGACTTGGACAAGCGCATCGCCTGGCTGCGCAAGGAGTATAAGCAGCGCCGTGACGCCATGTTGGGCGCCCTGGAAGAGAATCTCCCCGCCGGCAAGGGTGTCAGCTGGTCCATGCCTGAGGGTGGCTTCTTCGTGTGGCTGCAGCTGCCCACCCATGTGGACTCGCGGGAAATCTACGCCGGCGCCGTGGCCAACGGGGTGAGTTTCGTAGACGGGCCGGTCTGCTTCCCGGACGGCGGCGGCAAGAACTTCGTCCGCCTGTGCTTCTCCTTCAACGACAGCGAGAAGCTGCGCCAGGGGATCAAGAGGCTGGCGGAGGTCGTGGCCCCGAAGCTTTAGTCTAGGCCGGACGAGCCACGCCAGAAAGCGCGTGAAAGAAGCCCGGCGGAACCCGGGCCGAAACAGGGGCTACACCACGGGGCCGGACCTTCCCGGCCCCGGCCCTTTTCCTTCTTCCTTGTCGTCCTTCTTGCCCTCGCCCTCCTCTTCTTCGCCACCGTGCACCGCCGCCACCGCCGCGCTGGCCATCACCTTGTCGGTAGCGTAGACGGGGGCGCCGGCGCGCAGAGCCAGGGCTATGGCGTCGCTGGGCCGGGAATCCACTTCCCGGTTGCCGCCGCCGATGGAGAACGTGATCTGCGCGTAGAAGGTCCCATCATGCACGTCGTCCACCAGCACCGACTCCACCTTGCCGCCGGCCACCTCCAGCATGTTCAGTGTCAGATCGTGGGTGAGCGGGCGGGCGGGCTTGACGCCCTCCAGGGACACGGCGATAGCGTTGGCCTCCAAGGGGCCGATCCAGATGGGCAGAATGCGCTCGCCTTCGACTTCGTGGAGCAAGACAACGGCCTGATGACTGTTGACATCCACTCCAATACGCTCGACCTTGAGCAGGATCACCGCCGTGCCCCCCTCCTTAGTGCAAGCTTAGCTTATGCGCTACCGGGCCGCGCTCATGCCCTTGCCGCGCCCGCCGGCCGTCTCACCCGCCATAACGATCGCCTTCTACCTATTGCGCTCGTGGATCAGGAGCAGGCCCTCCAAGGTCAGGAACGGGTCTACCTTATCTATAGTCTTCGACTCCGAAGCCACCAAGTCGGCCAGGCCGCCGGTGGCCACCACCAAAGCTTTGGGGGCGTCCATCTCCCTCTTGATGCGCCGCACCAACTCGTCGGTCTGCCCCACGAAACCGTAGATGATGCCCGCCTGCATGCTGCTGATGGTGTTCTTCCCGATGACCGCCTTCGGTTTCACCAGTTCCACCCGATACAGTTTGGCGGCCTGCTGGAAGAGAGCCTCCATGGAGATGCCGATACCGGGGGCGATGGCCCCGCCAAGGTATTCGCCGGCGGCGTTGATGGCGTCGAAAGTGGTGGCGGTGCCGTAATCGACCACCACCAGGGGACCGCCGTATTTCTCATGAGCCGCGATGGCGTTGACGATGCGGTCGGCCCCGACTTCCTTAGGATTATCGTAACGGATGACCAGACCCGTCTTCACTCCGGGTTCGACCATCAGCGCGTCCAGGTTCAGGTACTTGTGGCACATCCACTCCAGGTTCCGGTTGACGGTGGGTACCACCGACGACAGGACCACGTCGGTGATATCTCCCATCTCCAGCCCATGGGTGGCCAGGAGCTCCTTTAGCAGCATGCCGTACTCGTCGGACGTCCGGGCCGGGTCGGTCGATACCCGCCAGTGGTCCACCAACTCCCGGTCGGTGTATCCCCCCCGGTACACTCCCAGCACGATATTAGTGTTGCCGACATCGATCACTAGGACCATAGCTTGTCTCTCCTTGGAAGGCGAGGCAGCGTGTCGCCGCCGTCTGTTCTGTTACCTGTTTAGCGCGCGTCGCACACCCTTGGCCACCACGACCGTGAGGACCACGGCGACAAAGACTTCCGGCAGCCCTTGGGTGATGCCCACCAGCCACAGGGCGTCCGCCGGCAGGTGGAAGATCACCCCGATGAGGGTCAACACCAGTACGGTGTTGGTCAACGTCCCCACCACGGCGGCGACGGCCGTCGGCGCGTCGTCGCTCTTGACCAAGCGGAACGTCAGGTAGCCCAGGACAGCCCCCAGGACGATGGCCAGGATTACCGTGAGGGGGGAGTTGGCCGTCAGACCGTGCAGAGCCTGCTGAAAAGAGGTGGGCGCCGAGGCCAGCTTGGCAAACTTGGTGTTGAAAAGCGTCGCGCTCTCATAGGACAGGCGCGCGATAAGCAGGCCCACGGCCGCCGCCGCCACGGGACGGGCATGCTTTCTCCCAATGAGGGCGTAGGCGTAGTAGGCGAACACGCCGATGAGAATGCGCGGCCCAAAGGCGATGAGCGGGTTCTTGAAAAAGGGAGTGGTGGACCGCAGGAAACTGGACAACCCGAAGATGAAACCGACGAACGCCCCGACCACGGGACCTTCCAGGATTCCGCCCAGAATGGCCGGGATGTGCATGGTGGTAGCGGAACCGGCGGGCGTGGGTACGGGGATGAAACCGAGCCATGGGGTGATGGCCATCACATAGGACAGGCCGCCGAGGAGACCGGCGACCACGATCTGCCTGGTCTTGATCTTCATTATGAGGCACCTCCGTTCCAGTTCCTTAAAGAGGATACTGGTCGTCCGAACCTGCGACTTCCTTCTGCCTGGGGGCCCTCCACGGGTCCGGCTCCCTTATCGCGGGATACCGGCCTTTCGTCCACCTAGAAGTCTACAGAGCCCGCTACTTACCTCAGTTCCTTCCGCGCCGGACAGCCCGGAATGCCTGCGGCCGCTTTCACGGCCCGGCCCACCGCCTCCGCCACGGCTTCCACCGCCGCGGCGCCTATCCGGCTGACATCGCCTCCTTCGCCTCCGGTCGACAACGCGAACAGGGTGTCGCCGTCGAACATCGTATGCACGGGACTGACCGACCTGGCCAGTCCATCGTGAGCCATCAAGGCCACCCGGTTCACCTCGGCCTTCGACAAGGCCGCGTTGGTCGCCACCACGCCGATGGTGGTGTTCTGCCCCGGCGCCGGCCGCGCGCCTCGGGTGACCTTGGCTTCGCCGCCGCCGCTTTCGCCGCCGCCGCGGCTGGTCCGGTTATCGCCCCTGCGCTCCAAGCCTTTCAGAGCTTCGGCTGTGTCTACGAATTCTCCTGTCTCCGGGTTTCGCGTCCCCGCCAGAATGCGGCCCGTCCGCCAGTCGAGGACGTCGCCGAAGGCGTTCACCACCACGATGGCGCCGACTACCACACCGCCACCCAGCCGCAGGCTATAGCTACCGATCCCCGCCTTCATGGCCCCCGCCGGGCCGTAGAGCTTGCCCACGGTGGCACCCATCCCGGCGCCGGCGTTACCCTGGCGGATGCGGCCGCGGCGCGCGTCTTGGCAGGCCTTGTAACCCATGGCGGCATCGGGGCGACGCCGCGGGTTACCAACGCCAAGGTCGAAAATGACGGCGGCCGGCACGATGGGCACCTTGGCGACTATGGTATCGAACCCATAGCCCTTTTCCTCGAGGAAACGCATGACCCCCGTGGCGGCGTCGAGGCCGAAGGCGCTGCCGCCCGCCAGAAGCACGCCGTGGACCTTCTCCACCAGCTGCCCGGGCCGTAGCAGGTCGGTCTCGCGAGTGCCGGGAGCGCCGCCCCGGACGTCGCCACCGCCCACGGCCCCATCCGGACAGAGTACAACGGTGCAACCGGTCAAGGCCTCGGGGTCGTCCGCGTGGCCCACGGTGATACCGGGGACATCGGTGATGTTGCCGTACACGCCATCCACCGTTCCTTCTGACTATCAGCAGTACTATTCGGAGGGGCGGCCGCTCTTCGGCCGGATGGTGACTTCTCCGGCGGGGATGGCGATTTCCTCCGCCGAGCCGGTGGGCAGGAGCAGGAGGCTGCCGTCGGGGCCGATACCCGTGGCCAGCCCCTCCAAGGTCCGCTCGCCAAGGCGGGCCGTGACCGTCTGCCCCACGGTCGAGCAGAGCATCCGGTAGCGGCAGAGAAGGCCCTCCGCCCCCTGGTTCACCAGGGCCAAGTACTCTTCTTCCAGGCGGTTCAGGATGGCGGCCAAGAGGTCCGCCCGGTCCGGCGCGCCGCCACCACCGCCGCCACCGCCAGCGCCGCCGCCAGTGCCGCCGCCAGCACCGCCAGCACCGGCACCGGCACGCGCGTTCCTCGCGCCCTCCATTGCCAGAGAGGTCGCCCGTCCCACCAATTCGGCCGGGAAGTCGGCGGCGGATTGCCTGACGTTCAGGCCCAGACCGATAATCGCGTAACGGCAGGTAGGTCCCGGCTCCATCCGGCTCTCCGCCAGGATGCCCCCCAGTTTCCGCCCACCGACCATCAAATCGTTGGGCCATTTCAGCGTCACCGGGACTCCGCACCGCTTGCGGATGGCCAAGGCGGCCGCCACGCCCGCCAGCGGCGTCAACCGCGTCAACAGCCCCGGCCGGCCCGCCCCAGGCCTGACGAGGACGGTGGTCCACAGGCCTTGCCCCGGCGGCGAAAACCAGACCCGCGCCAGGCGCCCACGCCCCGCGGTTTGTTGGTCGGCTACCACCACCGTCCCCGAAGGCGCGCCGCCCTCGGCCGCCGCTCGCGCCACGTCGTTGGTGGAAGTCACCGAAGGGTAGTGGAGGAGAGGCCGCCCGAAATCCCGCGTGGCCAACAAGCGGTAGAAACGCTCCTGGTCGAAGGAGGGGAGGGCCTCGGAGGTGTCCGAAGGATGTTGCGTGGGGTCGTCTGCCGGCATCGGGTCTTGGGGTTCCCCGTTAGGATGAGAAGCCCATGCGGCGGAACATGGCGGTAGCTTCCTCCCGGAAGGCACGGGCCAGGTCCGGATCTCCGGAAGCTTCGTACAGCATGGCCATGAGGCTCTTGACCTGAGCGATCTGGTACTCCACCCGGTGCCCGGCGCTTTCGTAGAACGCCTGGACCTTCTCCAAAAGCTCGCGTGCCGCACCCAGGTTCGTGTTCAGCCGGATGTAGGTCTCGGCCAACCCCATCCGGGCCGCCGCCTGTCCCTCAGCCTCCCCGTCGCCCCAGAGGTCTTCCGCCTGGCGGTACAGAGCCGTCGCCGTCTTCAGATGTGATTCTGCCATTTCGGCATCGTAGCTCGCCAAGAGGGCGCTAAGGTCGGCCAGGTTATTGCAGTAAGCCGCGGTCAGGCTCTTGTCCCCGAGGGCCTTGGCCTGCGCCAGGCGTTGCCGGCCCAGGTTGATCCCTTTAGTTAGGTAGTCGACCGCCCCCTCCACCGCCAGTGTGACCAGGTCCCGGTAGGCGGCCAAGAGGCCCACTTCCCGCTCCAAAGCTTCGTTCTCCCGCCCCAGGCCGCGGAGGATCTCCACTTCCTCTTCATAGTAACCCGCGGCCTCCTTCATAACGCTCCGGTCGCCCGTGACGCGCAGCGCCGAAGCCATTCCCCCCAGAACGTCCACCAGCCCTTCCCGGTCTTCGCCGGCGCGCAGAATCGCCTCCGCCTCGCGGAACTTCCTCATGGCGTCCTGGTAGAAGTCGCGGTGGACGCCGTAGGCCAGCCGGAGCATGTCCCAGCCTTCGTCCTTCAGGCGCCGGGCCCGCTCCGCGGGAGATTGGTCCTTTGCCTCCGTCCCGTTCGGGTTAGTCGTGTCCGAAGTGTCCAAGGTCTCCTCCCGCTCCAGCTACTCCTGGCCCCCGTCGGGGTCGATCTCAATTTCCAGGCTGATATCCAGCGCCTTGGCCGAATGGGTCAAAGCCCCCATCGAAATGTAGTCGACACCCGTGGCGGCCACCTCTTTCAGGTTCGCCAAGGTGATGCCGCCGGAAGCCTCGACCTTCGCCCGGCCGCCGATGATGCCCACCGCCTCGCGCATCAGGGAGGGGGCCATATTGTCAAGGAGAATGACGTCGGGAAGGCCGCCACCACCCGCGGCCATGACCGCCCGCACCTCGTCAAGGGTGGTCACTTCCACCTCGATCTTCACGAAAGGTCCCACACCGGCGCGGGCGATACGGACGGCCTCCGCCGCCCCGCCCACCACACGCACGTGGTTATCCTTGATTAGCACCGCGTCGTAGAGCCCCAGGCGGTGGTTGCTTCCGCCGCCGCAACGCACAGCGTACTTCTCCAGCAGACGCAGGCCGGGCGTGGTCTTCCGCGTGTCAAGGATGCGGGGCCCGCCGGCCCCGACCAGTTCCACCGCTTGGGCCGTCAAGGTGGCGATACCGGAGAGTCGCTGGACGAAGTTCAGGGCGGTGCGCTCGGCGCTGAGGATCCGCCCGGCCGGGCCGGCCACGTCGGCGATCTTGGTCCCGGACGTCACGCGCTGACCCTCACGGACCTTGGGGACGAAGGATATCCTCGAATCGACCAGTTGGAAGGCCGTGGCGGCCACGTTCAGGCCGGCCACCACTCCCGGCGATTTCACAACCATGTACCCCCGCCCCATGGCGCTATCGGGGATCAGGTTCATGGACGTCACGTCGCCCGGGCCGATATCCTCTTCCAGCGCGGCTCCCACCACACGCCGGACCACTTCGGGTTCGATCGTCACTCCTCCACGCTCCTCCGGGTCCGCGTCAACTTCGTATGGCGGCGGCAGACCGCCGCACCCTCTGTAAGATGTGCCTCCGCCAGTGCCGGTCATCCCGATTCGGATAATCGGTCCGGCGCTGAGCTCCACGGCTCTCCGTCCGTTCCAGAGCGGCGGTGCCAACCAGCCGGCCGATGGCCAGCAGGTTGGCCACCTCACATGCGGAAACGGTGGCGGTGGCAGACGCGGCGGACCCCCTTTCTAACTGCGCTTCCAGGGTGGTTATTTCCTGCAGAACAGCCTGAAGACTTTCTCCGCCGCGGACCACGCCCAAGTGGTCCCAGGCCAACTGTTGGAGGCGGGTGCGAATCTCTTCCGGACCGGCTTCGGTCGTGACAGCGCTCCGGCCGTCGCCGGCCGCCGCCTCCCGGCGCCGGTAAGCCTGCTCCGGCGCCGGCGGCCTGAACCGCCGCAACTCCACCGCCTCCAGCACCTCGTCCCCCTCCCGCAAGACCATGGCGATACGCCGCCCGAAGACAAGCCCTTCCAAAAGCGAGTTGCTGGCCAAGCGGTTGGCGCCGTGCACGCCCGTGCAGGCCACCTCCCCGCAGGCGAAGAGGGAGCGCAATCCGGTCCGCCCCTCGGTATCGGTGGCCACCCCGCCCATGAAGTAATGGGCCGCTGGGGCCACAGGAAGCAGGTCCTTCGGAGGCTCCAGCCCGGCCAGCCGGCAGGCCGCGTAAATGGTGGGAAAGCGCCTGACGAAAGACGGCCCGATGGGCGAGGTGTCCAGCCAAACATGGTTTTGGCCCTGACCTTGGCCCTGACCTTGGCCCTGATCCTGGCCCTGGCCCTGGCTCTGGCCCTGGCTCTGGCCTTGGCTCTGGCCGGCGGCGCGAGTTTCCTGAAAGATGGCGGCGGAAACCACGTCACGCGGAGCCAGCTCCGCCCGGGGATGGTAGCGGGGCATGAAGCGCTCGCCCCGCCCATTCAGGAGCAGTGCACCCTCGCCCCGCACCGCCTCGCTGATGAGGAAACGCGGTTGCCCCGGAGGGCCACCGGGCACATCGAGAGCGGTGGGGTGGAACTGAACGAATTCCATGTCTTTCAAGGTCGCGCCGGCACGGTAGGCCGCCGCCATCCCGTCACCAGTGGCGATCAAGGGGTTGGTGGTGTTCCTATAGAGCTGCCCGGCCCCGCCGGTGGCCAGAATGGTGGCCCGTGCCAGGTAGACCACGGGTTCTTGCCGGCGCCCGTCCAGGCAGAGTGCACCGTAACAGGCCCCGTCGTCGCCGGTCAGAAGGTCCACCAGAAAAACGTCCTCCTGGACGCGGATGCCGTCCTGGCGGCTAACCGTCGACAGCAGGGCTCGCTCCACCTCGGCCCCCGTGGCATCGTGGGCGTGGAGGATGCGCTTGCGGCTGTGGGCTCCCTCACGGGCGAGGGCGAAACCGGAGCCGCCCTCACCGCGCTCGAAGTGCGCTCCCAGGGCGGCCAGTTCCAGGACACAGTCGGGGCCTTCGTCCACCAGGACACGCACCGCCTCGGGATCGCATAGGCCGTGGCCGGCCTCCAGCGTGTCCTGGTAATGAAGGGCCGGGGAGTCGCCCCGCCCGATGGCGGCGGCGATGCCGCCCTGGGCGTACTCCGTGCTGGCGTCGGCCACCTTCTTCTTCGTCAGAACAGTGACGGTACCGTGATGGGCGGCCTTGAGAGCAGTGAAAAGACCGGCTATGCCGGTCCCGAGAACGAGAAAATCACTGTACTGCCGGGGGAGTTCCCGGGCGTCGAAGTCGAAAAGGTAGCGCGGGCTGCGGCGGGCCATCCCAACCCCCCCTGCCGCGGGCTTAACCGATGGCGAGCATCTTCTCCAGGGCGTGCACGGCGCGGAGGCGGATTTCCTCGGGCACCGTGATCTGCGGCTCCAGCTCTTCCAGGGCCCAGACCACTTTCTGCAGAGTGGTGGACTTCATGTTCGGGCAAATCTGCTCCTTCTCGGTGGGGAAAAGGAACATCTTGTCCGGGTTGTCTTTCTTCAACTGGTGAAGAATGCCGACTTCGGTCCCGACGATGAAGGTTTTCGCCGGGTTCTCCTTGGCGAAATTTAGCATGCCCTGCGTCGAGAAAACCCGATCGGCCAGGGCGATGACCTCCGGCGTGCACTCCGGGTGGACCATGGTGAGGGCGTCGGGGTGCTCCCGCTGCAGCCGCTTCACGTCGGCGGCCAGGATGTTCTCGTGGGTGGGACAATAGCCCTCCCAGGCGATGACTTTTTTCGCCGTCTTGGTCGCGACATAGGCCGCCAGGTTGCGGTCAGGGACGAAGAGGACGGTGTCGCCCTCCACCGATTCCACCACCTTGACGGCGTTCCGCGAGGTGCAGCAGATATCACTTTCGGCTTTCAGGGCGGCGGAGGAGTTCACGTAGCAGACCACGGGTACCCCGGGGTACTTGGCCTTCATCTCCCGTAGGCCCCGCAAGGTAATCATGTCGGCCATCCGGCACCCGGCCGAGGCCTCCGGTAGCACCACCGTCTTTTCGGGTGACAGGATCTTGGCGCTCTCGGCCATGAAATGGACGCCGCAGAAGATGATAACGGGGTTGTCCGTGCGCGCCGCGGCCTGGGAAAGCCCCAGCGAGTCGCCGACCAGGTCGGCGATGTCCTGAATTTCGGGCCTCTGGTATAGATGACTAAGAACCAGGGCGTTCTTCTCTTTCTTAAGCTTCATCGCCCTGGCTTGGAGGTCTAGGATTTTGCGGTTATAGTTCATTACCCCACCTCAATCAAACCTCATTTTATAATCTGCCAAAATTGGGTGTCAAGGAAATGAAGGCTAGTTATTTCGGGAAGGGAAATAAACCGCACGCCCCGAAGGAATCCCCGAATTCTGGACGGCCGAGGGCCGAGGGGGAGGATGACATGGGCGGCGAGCAGGACAAGACCGGGGGCGTGGCGACCGACACGGCCGCGCTCGACCGAGAACTGGCCGGGGATCTTTTCACCTCCAGAGAGGCGTGGAATAACCTGGTCGTTCTGTGCGACCGCTTCGGCAGCAGGTTCGGCGGGACCGAAGGCGAGATCGGAGCCCGGGACTACCTGGTGGCGAAGATGAAGGAATATGGCCTGGATAACCCGCACACCGAGGAATTTGCCTATAACGGGTGGTTCCGCGGCACGGCGCAGTTGGAAGTCACCTCGCCAGTGGTCAAGGAGTTCCCCTGCATCTCCCTGCCTTACACGGGGACGGCGGACGTAGAGGCGGAGTTTCTTTACGTCGGCCACGGGACGCCGGCGGACTTCGAGAGCCTGAGGAACCAGATACCTGGGAAAATCGTGATGGTCTCGGCCTGGTCACCCAACTATTACCGGCGCGGCATCCACCGCTGCGAGAAGATCGGGCGGGCCATCGCCCTGGGCGCGAAAGGGTTCATCTGGATGCGCTGGGACGCCGGGTTCCTGCCGGAGACGGGCGCGGCCCGTTGGAACCGCGAGGTGGAAGTACCTTGCGTGGGCGTGGGTCGCGAGTATGGTGAGGAGATCAATCGCCTGGCCAGGAAGGGGCCGGTGCGTGTACGCATCCGGACGAAGAACGACATCCGGCCCGGCACCAAGTCGTGGAACGTGGTAGGGGATATCACCGGTCGCGATCATCCGAATGAAGTCATGGTCATCGGGGCCCACTTCGACGGACACGACATCGCCCCCGGCGCCATGGACGACGGGTCGGGCGCCGTGGTTACCTTGGAAATCGCACGGGCTCTAGCCCGCCAGCGCGGGCGCGTGGGGCGGACCCTACGGTTCATCTGCTTCCCGCTGGAGGAAATCGGACTCATCGGCTCTTACGCCTACGTGGAGGCCCACCGCGCCGAGCTGGACCAGCACAAGTTCATGGTGAATTTGGACGCCGCGGGGCGCGGGTCGGAGAGTGGCGGCATCTCGCTGGCCGGCGACCGGACCGAACTGGTGCGGCCCATCCGGGCGGCGGGGGCGGCCACGGGCCAGCCGACCATGGCCGATAACGCTCTGTCCCTCTACTCCGACCACCTGCCCTTTTTCTTGGCCGGTGTACCGGCGGGCAGCTATACGCGGATGGGGCCGGTGCCGGGGGCGGGAACCAGTGGTGTGCGGGGCTGGGGGCACACGGCGGCCGACACCTTGGACAAGGTGAACCCGGCCAACCTTCAGGCGGCGGCGATGCACATCGCCCGGCTCATGCTGCAGCTGTCGAACGTGGCCCCGTGGCCGGCGCGGCGGCAGACGGAAGCACAGGTTAAAGACATCCTCGAAGACTACCGTCTAGGTGAAGTGCTTAGGCTGGAACTCAGGTACCCGTTCAAGGGCTAGGCTGTGAGTGGGCGTCGTGAGCCGGTAGAGCTTCACGGAGCCTAGCCTCTAGGGACTGGCCTACTGCTTTTGTACTTGCCGGGGAGCAACCCGTCGCGCTTGGCGGGTTGCTCTTCCTTTTTCTCGGAGAAAGCCCCCAAACCGTAAGCCAGCAGGTACTGGACCAGGGCGTTGATACTGATGTTCTCGTCCTCGGCCCTTCGTGCGAGCATCCGGTGAAGCGATTTGGGGATGCGAACGCTTAGCTTGCCGCTCTTAGATAACTCCTCATCGTAGCCGGGTTCAGGTACGCTTCGGCCCATCTCGGCGGCCACTGCCAACCAGTCGTCTTGCGCGGCGGCTAGGCGGGAGAGCGCTTCCTCAGGGGTCTCCCCATCCGCGATGCACCCATCGAGCTCCGGGTTTTCGGCCAGCCAACCTCCACCTTCATCTTCCGTCAGCCGCCTGAGCGTGATGCGATAGGGTTTCACTCGTGACCCTCCAGATCCTTGATCATATTCAACAGTCGGCGCACGTAGGTGGCCTTGAGTGGCCTGTCAAAAGGAATGGGGAGTTGGGTTTCGAGGAGTGGATGAAAGACCACGAAGTGCTTCCTCTTGCGAATCTGAAACCCCATCGCCCGGAGAAACGGCTCCAATTCGCGCCACTGAATACCGCCAGGGTTGTTCCTCACGTTTTCCAGGAACTTATCCCTTTGGCTTAACCATTCGTCCACCTAAGACCAGTTCTTCTTGGTATTAAATATGATACCACCAATGGCGGTCCGGGAGCAACTCCGATCATTCGACAGAGAGCAGTCGTGAAACGAGAGCTACTTCGAGCGTGGGGACGATGGCCGGAGAAGATAGTAGATAACTCCGGCCAGGAGCGCTAGGCCCACGACGGCCTCAGTGACGCGGAAGAAGGGGTCCCAGACAGGGTTTTCCCAGATGGCGCCGATGCGCACACCGGCCAGAATGAGTCCGGCGGTCCAGGGGATGGCCCCCAGCGCCGAATAGGGCAGGAAACGCCGAAGGGGCATCCCTGCCAGGCCGGCCGGAAGGGAGATGAAAGTCCGCAGCCCGGGGAGCAGGCGCCCCACAAGAACAGCAACCTCGCCGTAACGGGCGAACCAACCCTCGGCCCGACCCAACTCATGCGGTCGGAAGGGCAGATAGTGGCGGTAGCGGAGGAGGAAGGGACGGCCGCCGTAGCGGCCCAGCGCGTGGGTGAGGATGGATCCCGCCATTTGCCCGGTCACGGCCCAGAACACCGCCGGCCAATATCCGTAGAAACCTTGGCGGACCAGGATGCCGGCGAAAGGCAGCACGACCTCGCTGGGCAGAGGGATGCAGGCGCTCTCCAAAAGCATGGCCACGAAAAGCCCTGCCAGGCCGGTGGAGCCCAGCGTGACGGTCAAGTGCTCAGCCAGCCACTCTATCAACCTGAACCAACCATTCCTTCCGCCGCGCTTGGCGGCTCAGGCCTAAAACTGATACCCGTTTGGAGCGATTCCTGGTCAGCGCACGGGTATCCTGCCATATCGAGGTCTTCTTCGACCTATCACTCGGACTCCGCCGCGTCACCATAGAGATATCTGGGGCCCAGGGCTTCGGGGTACCGTCCGCGCAGAGCGCGCCGCGCTTCGTAGCAGAGGTGACATGCATCGGCATAGATGGCGCGCGGCTCGAAGAGTTGATGCCGGCCGGATGAGGCGGCACTGGTCGGAGAGGCCGTGGCGGCCGCTATGACGACCAAGGCGGCCGGACCGCCTGCCAGCAGGGGGCCGATGACTGGGTGTTCAACGGGACGAAACGTTCCCAAGATGTCTTTCAAATGCCGCCGGCGGAGATTGCCCATCACTAACCCCTGGCACACGTGAAGGTTCCCGTCGGGGTCGACGTGGACCCGGCCGGGGTCCCCAAGGGATTCGTGGGGGCACCTGGTAAAGTCCTGTGGTGGTGCACTTTTCCGGGATCTCGCACCAGTGTCGGGGCGGGTGCCCGTGTCCGGGCCCCTGCCCGTGTCAGCGCCCGAAAGGACTGCCGGCGCCAGCCGTTCGGCGGCCCGCCCCCGGAACATCACGTCCTCCAGCCTGGTCTCGGACAGGTAGGCGTTGATCCCCAGGGCCTCGCCGGCCGCCAAAGCCACCCTGGCCCGACGGGCCGCTTCCGCACCGCCGTGATAGTCATCGGTGCTGATCATCATGCTCCCAAGACCGGCCCTGGCCAGGGGTTCCAGCGCCGTCCGGGCCGTGTCGTCCGAAACCGCCCAGTAACCGTTAGTGACGACGCCGGCAGTCAGGCCGCGCCTCTTCGCCTCCTTGACGCCCTCCAGAAGCGTGGGATGGTACAGGAACGGCTCACCGCCTTCGAAGGCGCAGCTGGAAAGGCCCGCGTCGGCGGCCTCCCCGATCCAGGCACGCAGGTCCTCCACGGCCATGGTGGCGCGCTGTCCCGGTCCACCCCAGACAAAGCAGTGAGGACAGGCCCGCGTGCATTGAAGGGTCACCAGGAAGTGTAGGGTTTTCATTCACCGACCTCCCCAGGGAGACTTCGAAACGCCTTGTGTCCCATGTTTTGCTCTCTAGTGCGCCCGCGCCACCCTCTGGCCCGGCGTTGGGTAGCGCAACCTCAAAACGAACGGGACGCTCACAAGGAGTGCCATGGCCGTAACCCACAAACCCGCCGCCGGCCCGTGCCGGTCGGCGATAAGCCCGATGCCGGCGACACCCAGAGCCCCCAACGTGTTGCCGATGCCCAAGGTCAACCCCGAAGCCAGGCCGCGGTTGTTGGGGAAGAGCGCCTGACTGAAGACCATGACCACGCCGCCCGTGGAGTAGAGGGCGCCGCCCAGGAGCGCCACGAGAAGGAGGCTCAGGGCCGTCTTCGGGGTGGCCAGGAACAATGATAGCGCCGCGCTGGAGAAGACCGCCGAGCCAATCAGCACCGGCTTGGCGCCGAAGAAGTCGGAAAGGGCGCCGCCGGCCACGTTTCCGAAGCTGCCAACGACGAATAGCAGCGAAAGCATGGTGGCCGTCTCCGCCATGGGCCGGCCCAGAGCCTTCCACCAAATCGGCACCAGTGTCAGCGTGGAGAGCGTGGTCATGGCGCGCAGGCCCACCACTACCAGCAAGTTCCCCGACTGCTTCGCTCCGGCCAGAAACTCCGGGGTCAGCATCGGTGCCATCTTCGGACGGGGGGCGGGCGCGGGCGTGAGCACCCAGGACATGACACCGGCCATAATCAAGCCGGGTATGGCGACAGCCAGTAACCCGTGGCGGCCGCCCAGAAGGAAAGCACCGGCGGCCAAGACGGGCGCCAGTGCGCGTCCGAGGTTACCACCGATCATGAAAAGGCTCATTCCGAACCCTTTGTACTTCCGCGCCAGCCCGCCCACGATGCTCGAGGCGTGGGGGTGGAAAGCGGCATTGCCCACACCGCTGATGAGCAGGGCTATCAAAAGGAAAGCGTAGGTCGGCGCCAAGGCCAGAGCCAGGGCGGTCAAGATGCTCCCGACCAAAAGCCCGCCGACCACGAACCACCGCCCGCCGAGCCGGTCGGCCTGGTAGCCGGTGAACGGCTGGAGCAGTTGAGTGGTGAAGGAGGTAAAAGTGCTGATGAGTCCGGCGGCGGCCGTGCCGAAATGCATCGCGGCCATCAGTTCCGGCAGCAATATCGGATACAGGTTCGGATACGTGTCATTAATCAGGTGCGCCGCGGTGAACGAAGCCGTGGCCAGTGGTCCGCCGCGTAGCGATGTCTGTTGGTCGTCGTTCAAGGGGAAAACTCATCTCCAAGTGCGGCGAAATGGGAGCTGTGACAAAGGTCTTGTAGCAGTGGTAGGTCGATCTTTCTTACTATTTTACATGAAACGACAGCTACCTGGCTACCGTACGATGAGGCTGCGCAACGAGCCTGTATCTGCCAGGATCGCGCCGCGGCCATATTTCTCCACCTTGTGGGAGGCATGATGGCATGAAACTAGATTACCGGCCGAACGTGGGGTCTCTGGACTCCCTGATTCGAATCGTAGTCGGAGTAGCCTTAATCGGAACGTCCCTGGCCTATCGCATTCAACCTTTCCCCGCGGCCATCCTGGGCGCTATCGGCGGTGTGCTGGCCGTGGTCGGGTTGACGCATTACTGACCCCTCTACGACCTTCTGGGTTGGTCAACCCTACGGCGCCGGAATACCACAAGAAGCTGATCGGGTAGAGGACGTGGGAGCGTCCGAATGGGTCACACGTTGAAGGCCCCCACCAGCCAGGGCGAGGGCCTTCTTCATGTCTACTCTACCGAGGTTACCGAATCCACCGCGTCCGAACTGCGGCGCCTAGAACAGCCCTACGACGCGGCCCTGTTCGTCGATGTCGTATTTGGTCCCGGCCGGCACGGACGGCAAGCCAGGCATGGTCCGCATCTCGCCCAGGAGGGGGTACAGGAACCCGGCGCCCACCGAAGCGCGGATGTCGCGGATGGGAACGCGGAAGCCGCGCGGCCGGCCCTTGAGGTTCGGGTCGTGGGACAGCGACAGGTGCGTCTTGGCCATGCAGATGGGTAGCTTGTCGTAGCCCAGCTTGGTGTAGAGCTTGATGCGCTGCTCGGCCAGGGGCAGGTAGTCCACGCCGTTGGCCCCGTACACCTTGGTGGCGATGGTCTCGATCTTCTCCTTGATGGTGGCTTCGAGCGGGTAGAGGAAGTGGAAGTCGTTGCCCTTCTCGCAGGCCTTGATGACCGCTTCGGCCAGCGCCTTGCCGCCGGCGCCGCCCTTGGCCCACACCTGAGACAGGACCGCGTCCTCAGCGCCCGCCTCGATGGCTTTGTTGCGAATGAACTCGATTTCCTTGTCAGTATCGGTGGTGAACTGGTTGATGGCCACCACGACGTTGACCCCGTGGAGCCGCATGTTCTCGATCTGCTTGGTTAGGTTCTCGCAGCCAGCCTCGAGGGCGGGGAAGTTCTCCTCGATGAGCTCTTTCGGCAGGTCCTTGCCGGCGACCACACGACCGGCGCCGCCGTGCATCTTCAGGGCGCGGACGGTGGCTACGAGGACGGCGGCGTTGGGCTTCAGGCCGCTGTAGCGGCACTTGATGTTCATGAACTTCTCGGCCCCGATATCGGCGCCGAAACCGGCTTCGGTCACCACGTAGTCCGCCGACCGGGTGGCGATCATATCGGCCAGGATGGAGCTGTTGCCGTGGGCGATGTTCGCGAAGGGGCCGGCATGGACCATGACCGGATCACCCTCGAGGTTCTGGAGGAGGTTCGGCTTGATGGCATCCTTCATGAGCATGGCCATGGAGCCGGCGGCCTTCAGGTCTTCGGCCGTGATGGGGTCGCCCTTGGCGGTGTAGGCGACGACGATGCGGCCCAACCGCTCGCGGATGTCCTTCAGGCTGGTGGTCAGGGCCAGAATGGCCATGACTTCCGAGGCCACGGCGATGTCGAACCCGGTCTCGCGGGGGCGCCCGTTGTTTTTCCCGCCCAGGCCGATGATGATGTTACGCAGAGCGGAGTCGGAAACGTCGACCACGCGGTTCCAGGTGATGGAGTAGGGATCGATGCCCAAGGGGTTACCGTGCATGATGCTGGCGTCGATGAAAGCGGCCAGAAGGTTGTTCGCCAGGCTCACGGCGTGCACGTCACCGGTGAGGTGAAGGTTGAAGTCCTCCATGGGGATAACCTGCGAGTAACCGCCGCCGGCGGCGCCGCCCTTGATGCCGAACACCGGCCCCAGGGATGGCTGGCGGATAGCGGTGACCGTCTTCTTCCCGATACGGTTCAAGGCCTGACCGAGGCCGATGGTGGTGACAGTCTTGCCTTCCCCCAGGGGTGTGGGGGTAATGGCGGTCACCACGACGTACTTGCTCTGCGGACGGCCCTGCAGGCGCGGAAGAACATCCAGGCTGATCTTGGCCTTGTACTTACCGTACATCTCCAGGTCATCTTCGCTGAGCCCCATCTTCTTAGCGACCTCGACGATGGGTTGCAGTTTTGCCTCTTGGGCGATCTCGATATCGCTCTTCACCGACTGCTCACTCCTTTTGCTACCGATCTCTTAGACTCACCAAACTTGAATGCTCTGCTGCGTCTGCCCCGCTCCGGACCGAGCTATTGCTGCTAAACCGGCAACCCGGCTCTCCGTGCCAGGCTTTCGTGCACATTCGAACTATGTTCGCCGACCTTTCCCCGGAGTTCCTGCAAAGCCTTCTCTGCCTGCGTCCGGAATTCCGAGTCATCCATGGAGGACAGATTAATAGCTACATTGGCCGCGGCTCCCTCGAAGCCGGCCGCCGCCAGCAAGGCCGCCACCTTGCCGTCGGACGCGGCATTGGTATTCCCGTTTTCCGCTGCGTCCTCCGCCAACGACAACACTTCCACGCAGGCCCGGCAAACCTCCAGGGGCACCTCGGCCGCCGCCCGGAGTCCGGCCTGAATGGCTCTGGTACGGACGCTCTTCTCCTCGGCGGATTCCTTCGGCAGACCGTAGGCGGCCGCAACACGATTGTAGGCCTCGGTGTCGGCATCCACCAGCGCCGTCAGACGCTTCCGCAGTTCCTCGGCGCGGTCCACCACTACGCGCATCTCCGCCTCCACCGCGGCATATTTCTTACGGCCAAGGGTCAGGCGGCCGACCATGGCCACCAGCGCTCCCGCCAGCGCGCCGGCCAACGCCGCCACGCTACCCCCGCCGGGAGCGGGACTCTCCGAAGCCAGGCTGTCGAGAAAACTCCGGACGGTCCCGTCCACGAGCTTTGCACCGTTCTCCGCCACTGCCGTCCTCCCTCCCTTACCTCTTCGCACCGTCCGGCGTACTACCCGCCCCGGCAGGCCTTGCCGGTCAAAGCGCCCAGGAGAAGACCCAAGGCCAAGAGAATCCAGGTCCGCGTCTGGTTGCTCCGCCTTCTCTTCACCTCATCCTCGTCATCTTCGTCCTGTTCGCCATAGGGATCGTCCCACGAAGTCAGGGCCCCTTCAGACTCGTCCGCCGACTCGTCCTTGGCCTGATCCCCGTTCTGATCCTCGGCCTCGTCCTCGGCCCGGTTTTCGGCCTGGTCTTCGGCCGCATCCTCAGGCGTGGACTTATCCTCAGGCGTTTCTTCGGGCTCCCCTTCGTTTCCAGGTTTCCTGGTCTCCTCGGCCCCCTGCAAATCCTCCCCCTCCTTCACTATGGGTTCACGATGGTCTGGAAGAAACCAACCGCCCTCCGACAATCACCTTTTCCACCAAGTTTGCCCCCATGTGGTAGGGGATGTACTCAGCGCTGGGTGCGTCGAAAAGGACCATGTCGGCGGCTTTCCCCGATTCCAGGCTACCCACTTCGCCGCCCATTCCCACCGCATAAGCCGCGTTCACCGTGGCTGCCACCAGCGCTTCGGCGGGCGTCAGCCGCAGCAGGCGGCAGGCTAGGGCCATCACCGTCACCATGGAGTCCACCGGTGAAGAACCGGGATTGAAATCGCTGGCCAGCGCCACCGCCGCCCCCGCCTCCACCAGGCGCCTCGCCGGCGCATGCTTGTCCGACATCAGGGAAAAAGATGTCCCAGGTAAAAGCACGGCGACGGTGTACGACGCCGCCAAGGCCGCGATGCCCCCTTGGTCGACGCAAAGGAGGTGGTCTGCGGAAACGGCGCCCACCTCCACCGCCAGTTCCGCCCCTCCGGACGGAGACAGCTCGTCGGCGTGGACTTTTGGAGCCAACCCGCATTCCTTGGCGGTTTCTAGGATGGACCGGCTCTCCTCCAGCGTGAAAGCGTCTTCTTCGCAGAACACGTCGCAGAACCGGGCCAGACCCCGCGCCGCCACAGCTGGTGTCAACTCGTGGTTCAGCATCTCCACGTATCCCCGGCGGTCCCGGGCGTATTCCGGCGGTACGAGGTGCGCCCCCATCAAGGTCGGCACGAGGCGCACCGGCTGCCTTCCGGCCAGGTCGGCCACCACCTCGAGGGCCTGCAGCTCACCCTCCAAGGTCAACGCATACCCGCTCTTCACCTCGACGGTGGTGGTTCCTTCACGGAGCATGCGCCGCAGGTGGCCCAGGGCCAGCTCCCGAAGGTCTTCCGACGAAGCCCCGCGCGTGGCCCTCACGGTGGAACTGATTCCCCCGCCGGCTCTCTGAATGTCGAGGTATGACACACCCTGAAGCTTCCGCAGAAACTCTCCCTCGCGCGAGCCGGCGAAGACTAAGTGCGTGTGGGCATCCACCAGTCCCGGAGTGACCACCCCGCCGCCGGCATCCACCACCTGTGTGGCGGGACCCGCGGGATACTTCCGTAGGACCTCGTCTTGGGGACCGACTTCCAGAATCCGCCCACCCCGCGCCGCTATGGCACCGCCCATGATCTTACCGAGCTCGGCCAGATGAGCGCGGCGCCGGGGCCCCGCAAGGCCCGGGCGGCCCGAAGGGCCGGCCATCGTTGCGACTTCCCGGGCGTTCACGACCAGGAGGTCGGGAGCAGAGGTCATTCCCGTGGTCTCTCCTTAAGATGAGTCTCCAGCACCTGGGCGGCGCTGAAGCCTTTGGCCGCCAGCGACTGGCGGGCCAAGTCCACCAGCACGTCCATGGGGACCAACCCCACGATCTCCGATTCCACCACGGAAACCCCGTGGGCTTCGGCCTCCTGGGTGATGGTCTTCAAGACAGTCAGCGGCGAGGTCACCCGGTAGTCGGTGAGGTTCATGGTGACCTGCACCATACCTCGTTCGACCAACGCGACGGCTTTGGCCATCACCGCTGGAAGGCCTCCCGACGACTCACGGATCTTGCGGGCGATGACTCTCGCCACGAAGAGATCGGTCGTGCCAAGGTTGACATTCATGGCCACCAGCGGCGCTCGCGCCCCGACCACGGTGGCCCCGGCGGAAGGATGCAAGACCGGTGGACCGAAGTCGGGGAGGCGGTCGGGCCGGCCTATTTCCTCTTTCAGGGCTTCATACTCGCCGCGCCGGATATAGGCCAGGTTCCGGCGCTCCGGCGAAGAGGCGGCCTCACCGTAGAGATAGACCGGGATGCCCAGGGTGGAGGCGATTTCCCGCCCCACGGAGCGAGCCAGTTCGACGCATTGCTCCATGGTGGTGTTCAGTCCGGGGACGAAGGGGATGACATCCATGGCCCCGATGCGTGGGTGGGCGCCGTGGTGGTTTTCCATGTCGATGAGCCGTGCCGCCGCACCGGTCATGGCCATCACCGCCTCAGCCACGAGCGCGGGCGGGCCGATCAGCGTCACCACCGTACGATTGTGGTCCGGGTCGGACAAGACGTCGAGCACCC
The DNA here is from genome assembly GCA_021791495.1 of Bacillota bacterium. Taxonomy (GTDB): domain Bacteria; phylum Bacillota; class Sulfobacillia; order JAJYWN01; family JAJYWN01; genus JAJYWN01. The sequence continues at coordinate 3,554 of JAJYWN010000007.1, read as the reverse complement.
CTACGCCCCGCACTCGCCGGGCTTCGGACACGATAGCCTCGATGATGTGGGGGCGACGGCCTTCGCTGAAATTTGGTACGCTTTCGATGATGGCTGTTGCGGATTCTTCGGCCAAGGGCTATCCTCCATACGCCACAAAGCCCTCCTGGGAGTCACTCTACGCACTCAACTGGAGGGCCGGGGATGGGCCCACTTTCTACGGCGAAAATGGCAATCCCTTTTACAGTTCCTATTCCCGAAAATTTCAAACTCTATGGACCGCCCTATAAGTCTACGGCCCTTGGTCCCCCAACGTTTTGCCGCTGAACCGCAGGCTCTTCTGGGCGACCAACCTTGTCAGTTGCACCCCCTCCGCCGTTCCCGTCAGGAGGTAAACGTCGCCGTTGGGCCGCAGGCGGGCCGGGTGGACCGCTTCGAAATTGGCGCCGCCCACGCTGTAGGTCCTTTCCACGTGTCCGGTAGCTTCGGCGATGATCAACTGGCCCTCACCGTGCGTCAGGCCCGCGCCAAAATATAGACGGCCGTCACGGGCCACTCCCAGCAGAGCGGCTCCCGCCAAGGAGGTGGACCCTGCCACCGTGACCACGCGGCGGCGGTGGCCGTCCGTGTCGGCGACGGTCACCGCCCGGTTACTGGGAGCGGCGTCCGATACCGGCCCTTCAAGGTAGAATCGGTCCCCATCCATGTACGAAGAAGTGAACCCGGCCGCCCCACCTGTCAGACTGGGCCCTTTCAGCCCCAGGGAAAAGGTGGCCTGGAGCACAGTCTGGGCCGTCCCCGCCCAACCGCCGGCACCGGGGACCGGGTACCGGCGGATTAGCCGAAAAGCCTCCTCACCGTTGATCCAAAACTCGTCGGTGTAGACGCCGTCGGCGGCAGCGTACAAGTTCTCCAGGCGGCCGTAGAAATCGGTTTTCCCGTCACCCTTGACCTCACCCGGCGGCGTCACCCGGAGAAGGCCCAGATACTTGCCAGCGGTGTCGAAGACTATGATAGCCAAGTTCCGGTTATCGGCCAGATAGACATGGCCCTTCCCGTCCACGGCGATGTCGTCGGGGAAAGCGGGCAGGTTGTAGCCCTCGACGTTTCCCTTGGGCAGGTTGATAGTGCGTAGCGGCTTGCCGGACGCGTCGAACACGGCAACACGCCGGTTATACGTGTCCAACACATAGACCCAGCCGGACGGCGCCAAGGCCAGTGACTGGGGCCCGTGCACCTTCCCGTCGGCGCCCTGGTACCGGCCCAGTTGACCGTCCCCGCCGCCCCAGGTGCCCTGGAAGAGAACTTCGCGCCCCATGGCGGTCGGGTGATTCAGCCCGCGGAGGAGGTTTGGCAAGGAAAAGGCCGCGACGAGGAGCGCCAAGGCCAAGAGCGCCGCGCCGACGGCGACCAACCGTCCCCGGCCGGCAACGCGAACAGTAATCCAGTTTCTCAAAGGGCCCACCCCTCACGGGGGGCACCTGCACCCTCGGGCCCGCGCGGGCCCGCCGGCCGGCTCTCGCAGGCGGGCCGCCAGTTGACGGCTGCGCTATTGGAGCATCGGCACCTTGACGCCCCGATCCTTGGCCGTCTCGATGGCCTTTTCGTATCCGGCATCGGCATGGCGCATGACGCCCGTGCCCGGGTCCGTCCGGAGAACGCGTGACAAACGCCATTCGCCTTCGCCGGTCCCGTCGGCCACCACCACCATACCGGCGTGGATGGAATAACCGATCCCTACGCCACCTCCGTGGTGCACCGAGACCCAGCTGGCGCCGGACGCCGCGTTCACCAGGGCGTTCAGGATGGGCCAGTCGGCAATGGCGTCGCTGCCGTCCCGCATGCCCTCGGTCTCCCGGTTGGGCGAGGCCACCGAGCCGCTGTCTAGGTGGTCCCGGCCGATAACGATGGGCGCCGAGATCTCGCCGCGCTTGACCAGGTCGTTGAAGATGAGGCCGATGCGGTCCCGCTCACCGTAGCCCAGCCAGCAGATGCGGGCGGGTAGGCCCTGGAACGGGATCTTCTCCCGGGCCAGGCGGATCCAGCGGACCAAGCCCTCGTTCTCAGGGAACTCCTTTAGGATGACTTCGTCGGTGCGGTAGATGTCTTTCGGATCGCCCGAGAGCGCCGCCCACCGGAAGGGCCCTTTACCCTCGCAGAAAAGCGGCCGGATAAAGGCCGGGACGAAACCAGGGTAGTCGTAGGCGTTCGCCAGGCCGGCCTCCAGAGCGCCCTGGCGCAGGTTATTCCCGTAGTCGAAGACCACGGCCCCCTGGGCCTTCATGGCCAACATCGCCTGGACCTGGACGGCCATGCTTTCCTTCGCCCGCCGGACGTACTCCTTCGGGTCGGAGTGGCGCAGTTCCCGGGCCTCGTCCAGAGAGAGGCCGACCGGAACGTACCCGTTCAGCGGGTCGTGGGCCGAGGTCTGGTCGGTGACCACGTCGGGGATGACGCCGCGCCGCACCAGTTCGGGGTGGGTCTCGGCGGCGTTTCCTTGGAGAGCGATGGAGAGCGGGCGCCCCTTCGCCAGCGCGTCTTTGGCCAGCCGCAAGGCATCGTCCAGGTCCTTTGCCTGGACGTCGCAGAAGCCTGTTTTCAGGCGGCGGGCAATACGGGCCGGGTCCACCTCCACCAGGATGATGACCCCTTCGTTCATTGTCGCCGCCAACGGCTGAGCCCCGCCCATGCCGCCCAGCCCCGCCGTGAGGACCAGCTTTCCCTTGAGCGTCGCGCCGAAGTGCTGGCGCGCCAGTTCGGCGAAAGTCTCGTAGGTCCCCTGGATGATGCCCTGGGTGCCGATGTAGATCCAGCTCCCGGCGGTCATCTGCCCGTACATGGTGAGGCCTTTGTCCTCCAAGTCCCAGAAGGTCTCCCAATTTGCCCATTTGGGTACCAGCATGGCGTTACTGATGAGCACCCGGGGGGCGTAAGGATGGGTGCGGAAAACGCCCACCGGTTTCCCCGACTGCACCAGCAACGTTTCGTCGTTCTCCAGGTTCTTCAGGCTGGAGACGATGGCCCAGAACGCGTCCCAGTTTCGCGCCGCCTTGCCCGTCCCCCCGTACACGATGAGGTCATCCGGTTTCTCGGCCACCTCAGGGTCCAGGTTGTTCATGAGCATCCGGAGCGCGGCTTCTTGGTGCCAGCCTTTGCAGTTCAGCTCCCTTCCCCTTGGTGCGCGGACTAAGGGTGACATCGGGTGCTACCCCCTTTGCAAAGCTATTCTTGGGCACAACTGGTCATGTATTACAAGGGGCCGACTGCCCCCGAACTTGGTGGTGGCCGCTCCCTCCGCCGCCCGAACGCTCCGCCGGGCGAAGCCCGGCTGCGCTGGCGGCTGCAGGACCCCGGCCCCCACGCCCCCGAACTTGGTGGTGGCCGCTCCCTCCGCCGCCCGAACGCTCCGCCGGGCGAAGCCCGGCTGCGCTGGCGGCTGCGGGACCCCGGCCCCCACGCCCCCGAACTTGGTGGTGGCCGCTCCCTCCGCCGCCCGAACGCTCCGCCGGGCGAAGCCCGGCTGCGCTGGCGGCTGCGGGACCCCGGCCCCCACGCCCCCTTAAGAACCTCTACAG
>JAJYWN010000049.1 GCA_021791495.1 Bacillota bacterium | reverse complement strand
CGTGCCCGCAAACTTCTGTCCACGATGGATGGTCAATAATGGCACTGTAGAGCCCGTGATCCCAGACTCCCAAGGCTATCAGGACTTCGAGGACAATGGTCTAGGCAGCCTGACACTCACGTCATGTCGGGCAGCCGAGGCTCCGGGGAAAGGTTGCATGACGGGGAACCCCTTGCGGCCCAGATTCAGAGGACCTAGCGCGCCGGGTAGTAAATGGTCCCTACCTGCGTCTCCCCGGTCGTCGGGTCAGTGACTAGCGCTTTGGCCGGGGGTTTCCGGAACGTGGGGTCTTTCATACCGTCTGCTACCCGGATGGCCATCACTTTCAGGTCTGAGTTCCGGAGGACGTAAATGAACTTGGGGATGTCCGGCCTGGTAACGATCTTCGAGTTTAGCACAAGCGGTGTGAAATCAAGGGGGCTTCCGCCGGGGCAGGAGGCAATATAGCTCGTATCCGGCAGGAGCGGAAGGTAGGGGCCGCGCCGGCGGCCACCGACAATGAGTTCATTGTACAATTTGCGGAAGTTCAATGCCGTGAAGTCCGCTGCCCCATAAGGATCCCCCTTCAAATCCCGGACGCTGGTCCCGAGAGCGCCGACGGGCAGTTCGCCCGTTTCCTCCCGCATCTTCTCAACAGCCGCCGAGATAGCGGCGATATCCGTTCGCGCATCGGACGTCAGTGTCGTATCTACGGGGCTCTTGACCAACCACGTCTCGTGCCAGTCCCCATTGACCCTTTGTCCTAAGACCAATAGCGCCCGGCCGGCTTGTTGCCGGACGCCGAGCCCGACCTGGTCACCGGCGCGGTTGAGGAAGACCACCGGCTCGTCGTCCCCGACCTCTGAGTATTTCCCTTGGGGCGGCAAGTACCGGGCGATGAACCGGGCCAGAGGATCCGCCGGGTCCGAGTGGTTTGAACGCGGGTCAGCTGCCGAAAACGGGCTAGCCTGCAGGTCCTTCCAATAAGGACGGAAGGTCATGTTTTCTAACTCCAGATGAAAGACGGCGCTTAGCTCCTGCGCCACGGCCTTCTCCTTGGCAAGGAGTGCCGCGTTGTTCTCGTCCCGGGCTATGGACCACATGCTGCCGACTCGCGGGCCGACGACCAGAAAAGGAACGACGGCCAAGGCGACCGCCTGCGGAGACCGATGACGGGCCACTGCCCACCCCGCGGCGACAAACAGGAACGGAAAGAGTAGCCCGATATCCCGGAACAATGGTGTTCCAAACAGGTAGAAGGAGGGACCGAGGCTGCAGACCGCAGCCACGAGAAGCCAGGTTGCGCGGCGCCCGACAAGCCCGTACGTAGAGAAGGCAGCGACCGCGACGATGGCAGGCCAGCCGAAAGCGATTTGCACCAAGAGCGATGTGAATGGCTTCATGGTCAGGGCCCAGTCCCCATTCCCTTGAAGGCCCAGGCACCTTCCTCAAGTTCGAGCAGAATGACGGCAGCCTTGTTGACTATCCAGCCATCCTCGCGAACCGTGCCGTTTCCTGCTCCCCAGTAATTCGTCTCCCTGTCATTGTTGTAGAATGGCAGAACCGAATACCGGACCCTGACGAAGATCCCGCTGTCCGATTCCTGGACCCGATTAAGAGTAGCGTCCAGTACCTTGAAGTCCTTCAGACTCTTGCCTCCAGGTGTGAGGCTTATGAAGCTCCTAAGGTATTCCGTGAAGAGGCGGCGACCCACCTCGACGGCTGTCTGCACCCAGGTACTGCTGGTCTTTTGGGAGAAGGGGTCAATGTTGGCTGGGGTCGGCTCCTCCGTACGGAGCGATCGGTCGTCTCCGCAAGCGGTGGCCAGAACCACTACCAGGATAAGTGCGGCCCCCAGCCTGAGACCCATCCGGAACCGGACCTCATTTCGCATGACCTACCCTCCAGACACCATGTCATTCTTCGGGGCCCGGAGCCCAAACTAACGCGTCAAAGTCTCCCTATAGACATTAAAGAGGCTGTCGAGGGGAGCGTAGTCGTCGGTGAGGAGAGGGACGTCGTCCACCTTGATGGTGCCGGTGTATAGTCCTCCCGCGTAACGGAGCAGGTCGGCCCTGGTGACCCAGGCCACGCCGTTCGCCAAAGCCACCGGGAGAGCCTCGGCACTGAAAGCTTTCGTGCCGCGGGCTTCACGCGACGCCACCAGGATGAGGTTTTGGGGATTGGAGCTGGCGACGCTCCCAGCACCGGCCCCGCCGGCGGCGCCTTGGCCGACGGTGGCTGGGTCCTGGAAAACATACACCCCTGAAAACACGGATCGGAAAGTCTTATACATGGCCCGGAAAAGGCGGCTCTGGTCTCCGGTCACCGCGCCGATGATGTTCGCCACCACCGCCCCACCCGGCTCCAGCCCCCCCTTCAGCTTCTCCAAGAATTCCTTGGTGGTCAGGTGGAAGGGGATGGCGCTGGCGTAATAGGCATCGATGAAGACCAGATCGTAGCCGGGGCCGCCCGCTTCGAGGAAGTCACGCCCGTCGGCGATGTGGATTCTCAGCCGGGTGTCTTCGGGAAGATTGAAGTAGCCACGGGCGACGTCCAGTACCTCCGGGTCAATCTCCGCCACATCCAGCCCGAGTCTTGGGTAGGCTTCCAAGAGCAGTTTGGGCAGCGAACCCGGCCCCAGGCCGATGAGTAGCGCCCGCTTTGGCTGGGGCTGGAGCATCAGCCCCACCGTCATCCGCGGAATGTACTGGACGGGGGTCTTGGACGGCTGGGCGACATACATGGCGCCCTGCACCGAGTCGTCGAACTGCAAGTACCGGACGCCCCGCTGTTCGGCGACCACCAGGTGGTGGTAGAGCGTATCCTCCTCCAGCAGGACAGTGCCCAGGGCGGTGCCGCTACCAGGCGTCTTCGGACGGGCTGTGGGTCCTAACGACGAGAAGGTCGACAAGGCGACGACACCCGCCAAAGCGACCAGAGCCATCGGCAACCCCAACTTGGCTTTCCGCTCCCGCCGGGCTCCGGCGGTCACATAGCCGAGAGCCGCCAGGAGCAGCAAGGAAGCGCCAAGGAGATAGACGATGTTCTTCACACCCATCGCCGGTACCAGGACGAAGGCCGTGGCGAAGGTCCCCAGGATGCTTCCGGCGGTAGATAGGGCGTAGAGCATTCCCGCGGTGTTTCCGACCCCGGCCAAACTTCGCGCCTCGAGCCTCACAGCGTAAGGTGAGATGGTGCCCAAGAGAATAGTGGGTGCGGCGAACAGCACCGAGGTGGCAAGGAGCGCTCCGACCCGCGGATCGGGAAAACGCGCGTCCAAGAAGATGTTCACCGGAGCGGACGCCGCCGGTATCCCCAAGACCAAGAGGGCCGCGACCGCCAAGAAGCCTGCCAGCACATTCAGATGCGGCCACCGGTCAGCCAGCATGCCGCCGAGGTAGTAGCCAACGGCAAGGGCGGTCAGGAAGACCCCGATGAGGCTGCCCCACACGAAGATGCTATTGCCGAAGTAGGGCGCCAGAATGCGGCTCCCCACCATCTCCAGGGACATCGAGACAGTTCCGCCTAGGAAGACGATCGCCCTTAGAGCCAATTCTCACCCTCCAAATCGAGTGTTAGGTACTCGATAGAGGCCAGATGGGGGCCCTCAGGAAAGGGCCCCCATGTCTGCACCGTTTACCGGCTCATACCTAAGATACTTGGTAACGCCTGCTCCTAGCCCGGCGAACCGGCTCTACAGTCACTTGTCCCTGGCCGCCGCCCTTCCCGCCAGGCTCGCCTGAGCCGCCGCCAGCCGGGCGATGGGCACCCGGAAGGGCGAGCAGCTGACATAGTCCAGCCCGGCGCGGTGGCAGAAGTCGATGGACCGCGGGTCGCCGCCGTGCTCACCGCAGATGCCGACCTTGAGCTCGGGCCGAGTCGCCCGTCCCGCCTCAACCGCCATCCGCACCAGCTTGCCCACGCCCTCCTCGTCCAGGACGGCGAAGGGGTTCTCGGGCAGGACCTTCTTCTGAATGTAAGTGGTCAGGAACTTGCCCTCGGCGTCGTCGCGCGAAAAACCGAAGGTGGTCTGGGTCAAGTCGTTAGTCCCGAAGGAAAAGAACTCGGCCTCCTTGGCGATCTCGCCGGCCGTCAAGGCCGCCCGCGGGATCTCGATCATGGTGCCGACGGTGAAGTGGAAGTGCACGCCGGCGGCGTCCATCTCCTCCTTGGCCACCCGCAGCGCCATCTCGCGCAGCGGGGTGAACTCGTGGATGTGGCCGACCAGGGGGATCATGACCTCGGGACGGGCGTCGACGCCACGCTTCTTTAGGTTGCAGGCCGCCCGGAAGATGGCCCGGCACTGCATCTCGTAGATCTCCGGGAAGACGATGCCGAGGCGGCAGCCGCGGAAGCCAAGCATGGGGTTGAATTCCGACAGGGCCCGGACCTTGCGCAGCATCTCCTCGTGCCCGCGCAGCTCCTTCGCCTCGTCCGGGCTCAGCTTCCTGACTTCGCCCAGCGTGCGCAGACGCGTGATCTGGACCAAGAGCTCCTCGGCGTTCGGCAGGAACTCGTGGAGCGGCGGGTCGAGGAGGCGGATGGTGACCGGATATCCCTCCATGGCCTCCAGAATGCCCTCGAAGTCCCCCTGTTGCATGGGGAGAAGCTTGTCAAGGGCGGCGCGCCGCTCGTCCTCGGTCACGGCGATGATCATGTCCTGCACCACCGGCAGCCGTTCCACCTGCATGAACATGTGCTCGGTGCGGCAGAGGCCTACGCCCTCGGCCCCGAACTGGCGGGCGTTTCGGGCGTCCTCCGGCGTGTCGGCGTTCGCCTCCACGCCCAGGCGCCGGATGCCGTCGGCCCACCCCAGGATGGCCTTGAAGTCTTCGCCCAGGTGCGGGTCGACCAGCGGGACCTGCCCGCGGATGACCTGGCCGGTGGCTCCGTCGATGGAGATGAGGTCACCTTCCTTGAACTCAACCGGGCCGGTGGCCGCCCCGCCTGATGCCGCGGCAGCCGTCGCCGCCACCCGCTTGGCATCCAGGTCGATGCGCAAAGACTCGCACCCCACCACGCAGGGCTTGCCCATGCCGCGGGCCACGATGGCCGCGTGGCAGGTCATGCCGCCGCGGCTGGTGAGGACACCCTGGGCGGCCACGATGCCGTGGATGTCGTCCGGCGTGGTCTCGGGGCGGACCAGGATGACTTTTTCGCCCTTCTTCCCCAGCTCCTCGGCCACGTCGGCGTCAAAAACGATCTTCCCAGAAGCGGCGCCCGGAGACGCCGGCAACCCCTTGGCGATGACGTCCAGCTTCGCCGCCGGGTCGACCCCGCGGTGCAGCAGCTTGACCACCTGATCGGGCTCGATGCGCCCCACGGCCTCTTCTCTCGTGATGATGCCTTCCCCCACCATGTCGTAGGCGATGCGCACCGCCGCCGCCGCCGTCCGCTTCCCGGTCCTTGTCTGCAAGGTGAAGAGCTTGCCGTTCTCGACGGTGAACTCGATGTCCTGCATGTCACGGTAGTGCTTTTCCAACAGCCGGCACACCCGCTGCAGGTCGCCGTAGGCCTCGGGCAGCGCCTCGGCCATCTCTCTCACCGGCCGCGGCGTGCGGATGCCGGCGACAACATCCTCGCCCTGGGCGTTCGTGAGAAACTCCCCATAGAGTTGCGGGTCGCCGTTGGCCGGGTTGCGCGTGAAGATGACGCCCGTGCCCGAGTTGGGGCCGGTGTTGCCGAAGGCCATCATCTGGACGTTCACGGCCGTTCCCAGGTCGTCCGGGATCCTATTGACGCGCCGGTAGACGATGGCACGCTCATTGTTCCAGGAGGAGAACACGGCGCCGATAGCCATGAAGAGCTGCTCTTTCGGATCCTGAGGAAAACCGCGCTCCGCCACCCGCCGGACGATGCCCTTATACTCCTCGACCAGCGCCGCCAGAGCTTCCGCCGGCAAGTCGGCGTCATACCTTGCCCCGACGCGCCGCTTGGCGCCATCCAGAGCCTGCTCGAACTCGCGCATCTCCACTTTCATAACCACGTCGCCGAACATCTGGATGAAGCGGCGGTAGCAGTCATAGGCGAAGCGCGGGTTGTCCGTGGCGGTGGCCACCGCCTTGACCGAAGTGTCGTTCAGGCCCAGGTTCAGGATGGTATCCATCATACCCGGCATGGAGAAGACGGCGCCGGACCGGACCGATACCAGCAAAGGTTGGGCGGGGTCGCCGAACTTCTTCCCCGTCTTCCGCTCCAACTCCACGAGGGCGTCATTCACCATGGTTTCCAGGCCTTCGGGGAACCGCTGGCCCTGCGTGTAGTACTCCTTACACGCCTCGGTGCTGATAGTGAAGCCGGGCGGCACGGGCAGGCCGATACGGGTCATCTCGGCCAAGCCCGCGCCCTTCCCGCCCAGGAGCTCCCGCATCTGGGCATTGCCTTCGGTAAAGTGATAGATGTACTTCTTCACGACCTCTAGCGACCTCCCTGGCCGGGACCGAGGGAAGGCCGGATCAGTTCCAAGACTTTGGCGGCCGTTTCCTCGATGGCCTTGTTCGTAACGTCAATCACCGGACAACCGATAGCTCGCATGACGTCCTCGGAATGATCGAGTTCTCTCCGAATACGATCGGGATTCGCGTAATCGGCGGTGGGACCCAGCCCCATGGACCGGGCCCGCTCCTGCCGGATGTGGTTCAGGTTCTCGGGGCGTATAGTCAGGCCCACGACCCGTCCCTTGGGGAGGCGGAAAAGTTCGGGTGACGGGACGACCTCGGGGACAAGGGGGACATTGGCGGCCTTGATGCGCTGGTGGGCCAGGTACATGCAGACGGGGGTCTTCGACGTCCGCGAGACCCCGACGATGACCACGTCGGCGGCCCGCAGGCCGCGCGGGTCCTTACCGTCGTCGTACTTCACGGCGAATTCGACGGCCTCCACGCGCCGGAAGTACTCCTCATCCAGTTGGCGCACCAAGCCCGGCTGCAGGCGCGGGCGCATGGCGCTGGAAGCGGCCAGGGCCTCCATCATGGGGCCGAGGATATCCACCCACAAGACGCCCTTCGCTTGGCAGGCGTCGATGATGGCCTTCCGCATGTCCGGGAAAACCAGGGTAAAGGCGATGATGCCGTGCTGTTTCGCCGCCACGTCCACCGCCCACATAAAGTCCTTCTCGCCGTTCACATGGGGGATGCGCCGGACATCGGCCTGGGCACCATCAAACTGGGTGAGGGCCGCCCTGGTGACCAGTTCGGCCGTCTCCCCGATGGAGTCCGAGACCACGAAGATGACCGGAAGACTCACTTGCCCGGCCCCCCCAATTCATCTTTGCTGACCACAAGCTTGCTGAAGTCAGCCACCTGGCCTACCAGCGACGAAATCCCTTTCAGGAGTGCCAGCCGGTTGTTCCGGACGGCCTCGTCGTCCACCATCACCATCACCGCCTCGAAGAAGCGGTCGACGGCAGGCCGGAGCTGCGCCACCGTGGCCAGCAGGTCTCCGTAGCGGTGGGTGGCCAGCATCTCCCGAGCCCGGCCGCGCACTTCTTGGAAACCCTTGTTCAGGGCCACTTCCGCCGGGTCTTTCAAGAGACGCGGGTCCACTTCCCGTTCGGGGGAGCGACCACCAAGGTTTGCCGCCCGACCGAAGGCGATGACCGCGTCGGCGAAGCCGTCGGTCTCGCGGAAGGCCGCCAGCGCCGCCGCCCGATCGGCCATGTCGGCCGGAACGTCGGCGCCCGCGCCGGTGCCGTTTCTGGCGCCGGCACCCGGCCCCGCGGCCGAGTTGATCGCTCCTACCACGGCTTCGACCACGTCGTAGCGGAATCCTTGTTCTTCCAGGTAAGCTCTGACTCGAGACTGCAGGAATTCCCGCAGTTCGGCGGCCCCCCGGGCGAAGTCCTCGGGTTTGGGCCGACCGGCCGGCATAGCCGCGGACATCACCGCCGACCCGACGGCCGCCGTTCCCACCACTTCGAACCGCTCGTTCAAATAGGCCGCCACTCCCTCGGATACCAGGCCTTCGATGCCGAAGGGGAACCCGGCCTCGACCAGGGTGGCTACCAGCCCCACCGCCTGGCGGCGCAGGGCATAGGGGTCCTGGGAACCCGTGGGCGCCAGACCGACGGCGAAGAATCCGACCAGCGAATCCACCTTATCCAAAACCGACATCAGTTGCCCCATCCTCGTCTGCGCCAGTTCGTCGCCGGCGAAGCGCGGCAGGTAGTGTTCGAAGATGGCCTCGGCCACGTCGTCCCCCTCGCCCGACAGGCGGGCGTAGACGCGGCCCATGGTCCCTTGGAGTTCAGTGAATTCCCGGACCAGGTTCGTCGCCAGGTCGGCCTTCAGGAGGCGGGCGGCCCGGGCGGCGCGCGCGGGGTCCAGCCCGACCTTCGGCGCCAACGCTCGCGCCAGCCACTCCAGGCGAGAGGCCTTGCCCGCCAGCGTACCGAGTTTGTCCTGGAAGGCGATGGTGGTGAGTTGGGCGGCCCAATCCTCCAGAGACCGTTCCCTATCCTGATCGAAGAAGAACTTGGCGTCGGCCAGCCGGGCGCGTAGCACTTTCTCGTATCCCGCCCGGACCACGTCCAGGCCCTCCGTCCCGCCATCCCGGAAAGCGATGAAGTTGGGGAGTAGTTGGAGCTCGGGCTCCTCTTCGTAGGCCTTCGCGGCGAAGTACTTCTGGTGGTGCTGCATGGTGGTAATGAGCACCTCGGCCGGCAGTTCCAGAAACTCCGCGGGGAAGGACCCCAGGACAGCCGTGGGGTACTCGACCAAGAACACCAGCTCTTCGAGGAGGTCGGGGTCTTCGTGGGGGCGCCCGCCTGCCTTGGCGGCGGCGGACCGCGCGGAGTCGTGGATCATCTCGCGGCGCCGCTCCGGCTCGACAATGACCATAGCCTGGTGGACGGCGCTCAGGTACTCGCCGGCGGAAGTCAGGCGGAAGGGCCGCGGGGCCAAGAACCGGTGTCCGCGGCTGGTGCGTCCGGACGGCACGCCAAGGATGGTCATGGGCACGATGTCCGTGCCCAGGAGCGCCACCACCCATTTTACGGGGCGGACAAAACGGTATTCGCCCGCCCCCCAGCGCATCTGTTTCGGAAATTCGAGGCCGGTGACGAGGCCGGGAACGGCCTGGGCCAGCACCTCGGCGGCGGGGAGACCGCGGTCCCGTCTGACGGCGAAGACATACTCGCCCTGTGGCGTGGTCCGCGTCACCAAGTCCTCCACTCGCACGCCCTGGCCGCGGGCGAACCCTTCGGCGGCGCGCGTGGGGCGGCCCTCAGCGTCGAAGGCGGCCTTCCGGGCGGGCCCCTTGGCTTCCACCGTAGTCTCTTCCTGGTGCGGGGCCAGCCCTTTCACCTCCACTACCAAGCGGCGGTGGGTCCCGTAAGCCTTGACCGAACTGTGGGGCAACCGGCTGTCCTTCAGAAAGGCGCGGAAGCGGGCCGCCAACTGCTCAAGGGTGGACGGCATGAACCGCGACGGGATGTCTTCGGTACCGACTTCAAGGAGAAAGTCCTTCACTTCGCCGTCACCTCCTTCGGCCAGACTCCAACCGTTTCCGGCAGCGTCGCTTCGGGGTCCGGAGTGGTGAAAATGCCTCCACGCTGTAGGAGCGGGTGGCCCATGGATTCGCGCTGGGCCAGGTAGGTCTGGGCGCAACGCCGCGACAGGTTCCGCAAGCGTCCCAGGTAGGCCGTGCGCTCGCTGACGCTCATAGCCCCTCGGGCGTCCAGGATGTTGAAGAGGTGGCTGCACTTCAGCACGTAGTCGTAGGCCGGCAGCACCAGCTCTTTCTCCATGACGGCACGGGCCTCGCGCTCGAAGGTTTCGAACAAGGCACGGAGCATGGCGGGGTCCGCCACCTCGAAGCTGTACACGGAGTGTTCGTACTCGGCGCGCCGGAAGATGTCGCCATAGGTCACGCCGGGGATCCACTCCAGCTCAAAGACGCTTTCCTTCTGCTGCAAGTAGAGGGCGATGCGCTCCAGCCCGTAGGTGATTTCCACCGCGACAGGCTTGACTTCGAACCCGCCCACCTGCTGGAAATAGGTGAACTGCGTGATCTCCATGCCGTCCAGCCAGATCTCCCAGCCCAGCCCCCAGGCGGAGAGGGTGGGAGCCTCCCAGTTATCCTCGACGAAACGGATGTCGTGAACCTGTGGGTCGATGCCCAGCGCTTTCAGGCTGTCGAGATAGAGGTCCTGGACGTTATCGGGCGACGGCTTAAGGATCACCTGATACTGGTGGTGCTGGTAAACCCGGTTCGGGTTCTCGCCGTACCGGGCATCGGCGGGGCGGCGCGAGGGCTCGACGTAGGCCACGCGCCAGGGTTCCGGGCCCAGGGCCCGGAAGAAACTGGCGGGGTTCATGGTACCGGCGCCCTTCTCCACATCGTAGGGCTGTTGGATGATGCAGCCCTGGCCGCTCCAGTACCGCTCAAGGGTGAGTAGCATCTCCTGGAAATTCACCGCAAGTACAGCCTCCTTTGGCAGGTATAGTCTGCCCGGCCAAGCCTGCTGGTTCCTATGGTGGGGGCCGTACCCTCCGCCGCCTGAACGCTCCGCCGGGCTAACCCGGCTGCGCTGGCGGCTTCAGGACCCCGGCCCCCACGCCCCCTAAAAAAACGACTCCCGCCCCCAAAGCCTTGCGGCTCCAGGGACGGGAGTATCTCCCGCGGTTCCACCCTGGTTGGCGATTCGGTCGGTCCCACACCTCCCAAATCGCCCACCTTGATTATCCTGGCTCAGGAGCGCCTTCCCAGAAGCCGCGCCGCCCGCCTCGCACCATCCGCGGGCTCGCTTCGGTCGCCATTGCCACCTGGTACTTCTCTCCGTCAAAGCCTTCTCTAAGTTTTCTCTCAGGACCTACCGGCTCCAGTCGGGGGCTGCCGGGTTGACTTAAATGTAGCAGAACCGACACCGGACCGTCAACCGCTGTGACCGTTAGCCTCCGGCGACTGCCAACCGCCGGAAATCGACCAGGCACGAGAGCGCAATGGCCGGCAATGACAGGATTACTGTTAACCAGCCACCATAGAGTGTGTAAAATAGGTAAGTGGGGTTCTTGAAGAACAGACCTCACTAGGTACGACATGAACTACGCTATCATGAAAAGAGATGTCCGAAGTGCCATTGTCCAAACCATCGAAGCCTGGTTCGCAGAGCTTGGCCCGGTTCGTCACTTCGCCCCTGGGCGAGTTCGTTCTGCTCTTGGTCCTCGCCCTGGCCACCGGAGTGGTGGGCGGTCTGGGCGCCATCCTTTTCCGAATGATGATCAACTGGGCCGGCGTCGGCATTAGCCACTTGCTGGCCCTGGTCCCCGGCATGCCCCTCTTCGGAGAGCCCAGGCAGAACCTTCCCATCCTCGGTCCCCTGGTCGGCCTCTTGGCCGTGTCGTTCATTTCCAAGTACCTGGCACCGGAGGTCAAGGGGCACGGGATCCCGCAGATCCTTGAAGCCCTGGCCCTGAGGGGCGGGCGGATCCGGTCCCGCGTCGCGTCCCTGGGTATCGTCGCCCCGGCGCTGACCATCGGCAGCGGCGGATCGGTGGGGCAGGAAGGCCCCATCGCCTTGATCGGGGCGTCTTTCGGCTCCGTCATGGGACAGGTCTTGCGCCTTTCCGACCGCTATCTGTCCCTCCTGGTCGCCTCGGGGGCGGCCGCGGGCATCGCGGCCACCTTCAACGCCCCCATCGCCGGCGCTTTCTTCGGCATGGAAGTGGTCCTCGGGAGCTACGCCATGGGAGTCATCGTCCCAACCATGGTGGCGGCCGTGACGGGGTCCATCACCTTCAACGCCATCATGGGGAACCATTTGGTGCTCCCCACGACCACTTTTGGAATGGCCCACCCCGGCGAGTTCTTCGTCATGCTTCTCCTTGGAGCCATCGCCGGTCTGGTGGGACTGGCCTATACGCAAGGCTTGCACCTGTCGGAGAACCTGTTCGGGAACTGGCGTGTGCCATTCTGGGTGAAGCCGGTGACGGGCGGCGCGCTGGTGGCCGCCTTGGGCCTTTTCGTTCCCAGGGTCCTGGGTGTGGGATACGAGACCATGGACCTGGCCACGACAGGGGGCCTGACGCTGGGCGCTTTCTTTGTGCTGTTGGTGTCGAAGTATCTGGCCACCCTCATCACCATCGGTGCCGGCGGCTCCGGCGGCGTCTTCGCGCCGTCTCTCTTCCTTGGGACAATGCTGGGCGGGAGTTTCGGCGCCGTGGCCCACGGCCTTTTTCCGAACGTGGTAGCGGTCCCCCAGGCGTACGCCGTAGTGGGCATGGGAGCGGTCTTCGCCGCCGCCGCTCAGGCCCCCTTGACGGCCATCATCATCATCCTCGAAATGACCGGCGACTACGCCATCACGGTCGGTGTCATGGCGGCCTGCGCCATGAGCTACTTCGTCTACGGTTCTTTGGCGCGTGATTCCATGTACACGGTCAAGCTTACGAAGAGGGGCATCGTCATCCTGCGCGGCACGGAGGTGCGCCCGACCGAGCGTATCCCAGTGAGCGCCGCGCAGCAGCCTTTTGAGAACGGCATCCCGGCCACCACCCCTTTGGAGACGGTGTACCGTCAATACACCGGTTCAGCCGGGCACCGTCAGGAATCATTGATCCTGGTGGATGAGGCCGGCAGTCTATACGGTGTGGTATCGCCCGAAGAGGTCTGGCGGGCCATCGGTGAAGAGAAGGGCGCTCTCCCGGTGGGTGATGTCGCCTCGCGCAACGTGATTACGGTCTTCCCCGACCAGAGTGTGGAGGAGGCCATGCGGCTGTTCGCCTTGTACGATTACCGGATGCTGCCCGTGGTCAGCCGGACGAATCCGGCGGAAGTGGTCGGCGTGCTGGGAAGGTCCGATGCGCTGGCGGCCTACAGCACCCATACCATGCACAGCTTCGAGACGACGCGGAAGGTCCAACTCCTTCGCGAGTTGGCCAAGGATCAAGGGGTCTTCCGGGAAATGGTGCTCTTGGGCGCCTCGCCGCTGGCCGGGCGGACCCTGGCGGACACCCACCTGCCGCCGCAGTGTCTGCTGGTAACGGTGACCAGGAACGGCGACGTCCTGATCCCCCACGGGAACACGGTCCTGAAGCCGGGCGACAGAGTCTTGTTCTTCTGCAGCCCGTCGCATTCGGCTCATCAGGTGGAGGAGCTTGTCCAAGGGCACGGTCCTCACCACCGCGGCCACCGCCCCCACCACGGTGAGTTGCCGGGGACGCCGCTACCAGAGACCAAGGGTTCGTGACTGGAAGCCGCCCTTGTCGGAAACTTGAAGGGGACTGACGCCATGTCAGCCCCCTTTGTGTTCGTGCCGTTACCGCTTAGGTAAGGTCCCTGACCGTCAGGCTCCGGTCACTTTCACCATCATTTCCAGGTCTTCAGCTCGCCCCGCTTGGCGCGGTCCAGCTGGCGGCGGTGCTTCAGGAAGTGGACGATGGCGTGCTCCATCACGAACTCGGCCGTGGTGGGCTTCTGCCCGAAGGCGATCATGATCCAGCCGAGGTCCTGGTCGGTGAGGCCGGCCGTGGCTTCTATCTGGTACTTCCTAATGTCTTCCAAGGCGTCCCACAGTTCGTCCAGGTTCTGGCTGGTGCGGATGTCGGGGTACTTCACGGGCGGCACCGGCTTGTTCATAGCCGTCAAAATGCGGCCCGGGAAAGCATAGGCGGCGCCGGCGACGTGGCCCATGATACCCTTGACCGATTTCTGGTTACCCTCCACGTTTAGCTCAAGGAACTCGGCGGGCTGCGCTTTCAGGAAGCCGACGAAGTCCTGGCGGGCGCGGTCCCATTCATCATTGATGGCGTTCCATACGTTACGAGTGGGAGTTGTGGACATCTAGATCACCTCGGGGGGCGGAATTCTACGACTACGGTAATTTTCCCTCTCGATTCCTTCAGCTGCCCGCGCCCTGATAGTGGTCCAGCCCGGCCTGCCAGAAGCGGTAAGCCAGGCCGAAGGCGGCCGCCGCCACCAAGGGAGTGAGGCGAGCCACCCACAGGAGACCGCCGCCCTCCGGGACCCCCGAGGGCCCGAAGAAGAGGTGCGCCGGATAGAAGTTGATAAACCCGAAAGGCAGGAGCCAGCTCAAGACGAACCGTAGCGGACGGCTGTACACATTCAACGGGTAGCGGGAGAACCCATCGACCTGCCACACCAACTGGCTTACAGCGCCGGCCTGCACCAGCCAGAAGGAGGTCGTGTTGGCGGCCAGGTGGATGGCGGCGAAGATGGCCGTCCCCGAGAGGGCGATGACCGCCAGCCACAGAACGTTGGTGAGGCTGCGTGCGAGACCAACCTCGGGGCCGACCCCCACCAGTCCAAGCCTTACCGACAGCGTCCCGAGAACGACCAGGCCGATGACGGCCTCCCCCCAATCATCGTTGTCGAGGTAGTCCGCGTAGACCTGAAAAAGGATGTTGACCGGCCGGACCATCAGGCGGTCCAGGGTCCCCCGCTGCACGTAGTAGGGAAGGTTCAAGCAGTTCACCATGAACAGGTGCCACAGTGAACGGGCCACCATGGCCAAGGCATAGAGGAACAGCACTTGGTCGAAACTCCATCCCCCGATGGCCCTAACGTGACCGAAGACGATTCCCACGGCCGCGATGCCGAGGAGGTTCCCGGCCACATTGCCGAGGTTATTGCCCCAGAACTCGGTGGGATAGGCCATTAGCGCCAGCCAGTTCACCCTCAGATAGCACAAGTAAAGGCCCACGTAGGAGCCGAAAGTCCTCATCGGTCTATCTACCCTCCATGGATAACCAGGCTGCGTGTGGCCCGCCTCCACAAGACTCTTGCCATCAAGAAGAGCCCCACCGCCCAAGCCGCCTGCCACCCCAACGCCCCGGCCGCCTCTCCGGCGCCGAGGCGTCCGGTGTAGATGGATAGGGGCAGGTAGTAGATGCCCCGGAAAGGCAGGGCCATGGCCATCCGCCGCAGCCCCGGCGGGTAGAACTCCAGCGGCACCAGCGCCCCGGAGAACAGAGAGACCGCGGTGGCCTTGAGGTCGATGAGCCCTCCCCCCTTGGTCCAGAAGGATAGGAGCCCAAAGAGGAAGTGCCAGGCGAAGAGGAGAACGAAACCCAGGAACGCGGAGACCAGGAAAACCAGGAAGGCCCCCAATGAGGGTGGCGCCGCCACGGCCCCCACCACGGTGAAGAGCACCATGGCTGGGACGCCGGTGGTCAACCACCGGAACAGACTGCCGCCAAGGTAGTCCCAGAACACGACCCACTGCCAATCGGCCGGCCGCGCCAGGTCCACGGCGATGGACCCGTCGCGTACTTTCCGTCCGAGGGGATCGCCCTCGGGATGGAGGAAGCCTTGGAGCGCCTGGCCCAGGATGACGTAGGTGAGCGCTTCCACCGCCCCGTAGCCCGCCAGTGCGCCATCTTCGCCGTGGTAGATGGCGGTCCAAAGGTAGTATTGGATGGTCATCCCCAGGACTGTCCCCACGGCCCCCATCCAGAAGTTGACCCGGTAAGCCAGGACGCGAGCGACCGCGGCCCGGGTGTAGGCGAGATAGCGAAGAGGGCCGGGTAGAGGAATGAAGTTGGTGAGGACGTTCAAGGCTCCCCACCCCCTCTCCCTTCTCCGTTTCCGTTTCCGTTCTCGATCCCGTTTCCGCCGTAGACCTGCTTCACCACGGACTCCAGGTCGGTCTCGCGCAAGACCAGATCCCGTACGGGCAGGACGGCACAGGCACGGGCGATGACCTCTGGGGCCGAGATACGGCGCCGGTCGAAAGCGAGTTCCACCCGCTTGCCGTCGGCCTTGATCAGCCGGACGTCGTCGTCCAGGGCTACTTCCGGCGCCACGGCACCTCCGGCGGCCTCCTCCAGCTCTAATGTGAGAGTGCACCGCTCGCCGAAGGTCCCGCGCAGACCTTCCAGCGCTCCGTCGTAGACCAAGCGCCCTTGATGGATCATGATAATACGGTCACAGACCTCTTCCACGTCGCGGAGGTCGTGGGTGGTGAGAATGACGGTTGTCCCCCGACGCCGGTTCATCTGGCGCAGGAATTCCCGGATACGGCTCTTCGCCAGGACGTCCAACCCAATGGTGGGTTCGTCGAGGTAGACGATGGGCGGACTGTGGATGAGAGCGGCCGCTAGCTCTGCCCGCATCCGTTGTCCCAAGGACAAGAGGCGCACTGGCGTGTCCCAGACGGCATCGATCTCGAAGGTGCGGCCGAAGTCGGCCAGGTTCTCGCGATATGTACTCTCGGGGACCTGGTAGATCCGCCGCAGCAAGTAGAAGGTCTCACGCACCGGCAGGTCCCACAGGAGCTGGCTGCGCTGGCCGTAAACCAACCCGATGCGTCGCGCGTTTTCCATCCGTCGCCGGTGCGGGTCCAAGCCCCCGACCGAGACGGAGCCAGACGTCGGGGCGAGGACCCCGCACAATAGCTTGATGGTAGTGGACTTCCCCGCCCCGTTGGGGCCAATGTAACCGACCATCTCACCCGCCTGGATGGTGAAGTCGATGCCGTCCACCGCCGTCACGGCTTTGTAGGACGGCCGGACCAGCGACAGCGCCGCGCCGGTGAAACCCGGTTGACGCAGAGGGACCTGGTAGACCTTGGTGAGGCGGGAGACTTCGATTAGAGGCATGGCTAGTCCGTTCTCCCTTCTGAAAACAGAAAAGTGGCAGGAGGAAGCCTCCTGCCAATCCAAGGGGAGACGGACTCTCCCGAAAAATGCTGGGTTAGAGCGCGGACCGGCGGCAGGCTTCGACCAGGCTGTTACCTATGACACACCTTGTCACGTCTGCCGCCCCCTTCCGGAAAGATTAGGAATTCAACAGCCAGATTATAGCATCGGTCGCGCGGAGCGGTCAAGGACACTACTCTACTGGCACGACTTCACTGGCTCTCACTACTCCGTTGGCGAAAGACCGGAGGTGAACGGGGCAGGGGAAAGAATATAGGATGGTCTCCAGAAATGGGAAAGGGAAAAAGACGATGCGGGTCGCCGTGGCCCAAATGACGGCAAGTATCCATTTAGGGACGAGTCCCGAAGGGCCCGAAGGTTTTCGACCGTGGGCGCTTCAGGCCAAGGAGGCCGGCTGCCACCTCGTCCTCTTTCCCCTGCTGCCGGTAACGTTGAGCGACGACGGCGCCTTTTTCGGCGCCGTAGCGGCACTGGCACGGGAGACCGGCCTTATGCTTGGGTTCGCGGCCGAAACGTCGGGCCCCACGGGGACCGCCCGCGGGGGCTACCTCTTCGGGACGGACGGACGCCTCCTCGGCCGGCAGGCTCAGACGCAGGTGCTTCCGGAGGAACGGGTCGGCGGCATCGTGCCGGGCACTACCTTGGAGCCCATTTCCCTCCCTCCGCCGGCGCCCGCGGGGCTGAAGGCAGGCTTTTTGGTGGGGTCGGACGCCTGGTATCCGGAAGTGGCGCGGATTCTGACCTTGAAGGGGGCCGCCCTGCTCCTGGCCCCGGTCGCCATGCGGGCGCCCTATAGTCCCTGGCGCCAGGTGGCGGCCATATGGCAACAAGTGCAGCAGAACCAGGTGTTCGGTCTGGAGGCGTGCCTGGTCGGGTCTGGTACGGCCCATTCCTATGCCGGCCGCTCGGCCATCTTCGCTCCCTGCGAGATGACGCCGGGCGAAACCGGGATCCTGGCCCAGATTGGTGTGGACCCGAAAGCCATCGACCCGGGCCAATGGGCCGATGGCCTCTCGGCGGCCGGAAGCGCCGAGCCGGGGCTGGTGGTGGCGGACCTGGATTTCGACGCCTTGCAGCGCACGGTGGACGGCTACTCTCTGTGGGAGCAGCAGAACTTGGACTTCTACCGCTCCTTTTTCCCGGGTGTCTACGGAAAGACTCCGGCGGGCTCCCGAGAGACCGGCGATGGGGGTGAGACCCCTTGAGCTGGTTCACCACCGCCGTCGGCCGGATTCAGGAGAAAGCCTTCGGCACCTATCTGGATTACTTGGCCAGCGCCAGATCGGTGGAGCACTACCTGGCCTCCAAGCACATCCGCCATTCGGATAACTGCGCCATTAGCCGCATCACCGCGGCTCCCGATACCGTCCGGGTAGCGGCCGTCCAGGTGGACTTCCAACTGGCTCACCACCCTCACCATTTCGTGCGGCGGGCCTTCGAGGCCGTGGAACGTGCGGTGGAGGGAGGGGCGCAGATCATCCTTTTCCCGGAGGAACTGGGCACCGAGCTTCTGGGTCTTCTACCTGGGGTGGAGCGGCTCCTGACCCACGGCCTACCTGACCCCGGCGCCCAGCCGCCCGAGGAGGACGAGGCCCTATCGGACCAGGCGGCGGAGGATGTCGCCAAGGGGCGGAGGCGACGACGGCACGCGCAGAGGGCGGCTGACGGACCCAACCCCTTGGACGTGCTGCGTTTCATCGGCCCGGCCACCTGGCGTGTGTACGACACCACCTTTTCTATGCTGGCCCGCGGCTTCGGCGTGTATATCGCCGCGGGCAGCGCTAACCTGCCCGATCTGGCCGGCCCGGGCGCCGGCGCCGCGGGCGCGGGCGCGGGCGGGGGAACGCGGGTGGGCCGGGCACAGGGTCCGGAGCCGGTCTGCAACCGCGCCTATTTCTACGATCCGGACGGCCGCCTTCTCGGCACGCATGAGAAGATCCACCTAATTCCCACGGAAGCGCGCCTTGGGCTCTCGCGCGGGGCGTCGCTGCCGGTTTTCGAGACCCCCTGGGCCAAGATGGCCATGCCGGTGTGCATGGACGCCACCTATTTCGAGACCTTCCGCGTCGCCTCGCTCCTGGGCTGCGAGGTGGTCTTGCTGCCGGTGGCCGACACCCAGGAGTACAACTTCTGGAAGGCCCTCCGGGGCATCTGGCCCCGTGTCCAGGAAAGCGGCGTTTATGGCGTGATGAGCCCCATGGTCGGTCGCTTCCTGGGCATGCCGGCCACACAGCGGGCGTCGGTCTTCGCCCCCGTCGACCTCACGGCGGCGGGTGACGGTGTGGTGGCTATGGCCGCTCACCCCACCGGGTCCGACCTCGTCCTAGCCGACCTGGATCTCGCCGCCCTCCGCGAGTACCGGCGCAAGAGTGGCCCGGAGCGTGGCCTGAACCTGGACCTGCTCCGGCGCGAGCTACCCGACGTCTACATCAAGGCCGAGGAGCGCTGGGGGCGGCGGCGGCGCGTCCTAGAGCCGGAGGAGGGATAGTCTCTTGGTCAAGACCCACGAGGGGCGGCTCCTCACCACTCCCGAGGAAATCAGCGACCACGTGGCTTTCATACCCACGGGGAATGAGTTTGTCAGTCTGCCCACCATTCGGCCTGCAGACGGAGCAGTGGAACGTTTCGGCGCGCTGCACATGGGCCTGGTCTCCCTCTTAGAGGTCTGCGGCCCGGCGCCGGCCTCCAAGGTCCCGGCCGGCCCCGGTGAACCCGCCCTCCTGGCGCCGTTCCTTCGCGTGAACGGCCACGAACTGCCTCTGGCGGGGCACCTCTCTTGGGAGAGACTGGGGCACTTCCTTCCCCGCTTCCGAGCCGCTCTTGCCGACGTCGGCGTTACCTTGGAAGGTACCATTTTCGCTCCACTGGGCGACAAGGGTTTCGTTTACGTCCTGCGCGCCACCGCTACCGCGACCGGGCCCGCGCGAGTCACCCTTGGCCTGCGCGGCCAATGGGGTGACACTCTCCAGACTGTGTATACCTCTGGACGGGTTTACGGCACCCACCGTGTTCACCGGGACCGGTGGACGGCCGGCCCAGTCTTCGAAGTTCGTCCCGGTCCGGCCATTCTGGGGTGGGCGCTGATGCCCTCGGAGGCGCTGGATACCTGTGTCTGGCGACCTGTTTCGCGGGGAAACGGGCGGGGGGATCGAACGGATTTTGCCGTTACCGCCGGCGAGCCCATCACCTACGAGTTCTCCAAGACCTTCGACCTGCCGCCTGCGCCGGCGGTGGATGGGGGAGACGCAGGGTCCCCTGACGGGCGTTTGATGGAGCCGGCCTCGGTGGAGCTGGCCTTTTATTTCGGCGTGAACCGCGAGGGTGATGGGGCGCGGACCACCGCCATCGACTTGGCCCGGCACGGCTGGAGGGAACTGTTGGACAGGACTTCGAAGTGGCTGGAGCGGAAAGCCGTCGGGCTTACCAAGGCCGAGCCCTCCGAGCGTGAGAAGTTGGAGGCTGTGGCCAACCTCAACCTCTTCTTCAACTACTTCTTCGCCGTGGGCCGGACCGTCGATACCGAGGAGCTGGCGTGCGTCACCTCGCGTAGCCCCCTCTACTACGTAAGCGCCGCCTTCTGGGCTCGCGACACCCTCCTCTGGAGCTTCCCCGCCGTCCTGATGGTCGAGCCGGAGACGGCCCGCGAGATGCTGGAGGCGTGTTTCACGCGGTACCTCAAGCACGCCGGCATCCACAGCCTATACATGGATGGCACCCTGCTCTACCCGGGATTCGAACTGGACGAGCTGTGCGCCTACGTCATCGCCCTGGAAGCCTACCGCCACCGGACAGGCGACGACTCCCTGCTCCGCCGCGAAGGCGTGTCCGAAGGGCTCCGCTACATCGAGCGACGACTGTTTTTGAAGAAACACCCGTCGGAATGGCTGTTTGAGACCTTCCTCTACCCGTCCGACGATCCGGCTGCCTATCGTTATGTCACCTACGACAACACGCTGGTCGCCCTGATGTTCGACATTATCGCCGCCTGGAGCGACGCCGGTTTGTACCGACCTCTCTTCACCGCCTTCCCCCGGGAAGAGGCTGCGCCCGACGGTCCGGGCCAGAAAGACCTATCCGCGCCGGCCGGGCTGCGGGCCTCCGCGGCCACAGAGCCAGAGATAGCGGGAGGCATCTACCTACGGATGGCCGCCGCGGTGCGCCAGGCCATCTTCCGCCATTGTGTGGTGCCCGGCCCTCTTGGTCCCATGTTTGCCTGGTCCACCGACCTCGACGGGGCGACCAAGGTCTACGATGAGCCGCCCGGTTCGCTACAGCTGCTTTCGTACTACGGCCTGTGCGGCCCGGACAACGAGGTTTTCCGTAACACCGTGGCCTGGATCCACTCGGGAGACAATCCCCACTCGTACCTGGACGGCCGCTTCAAGGAAGTAGGGTGCCCCCACTCGGAACATCCCTTCGTCATGGGCGTCTTCAACAGCCTCCTGTGCGGGCGCGCCGGCGAGGTCAAGAACATCCTCTTGGAAGCTCCGCTGGACGGGGGCCTGGCCTGCGAGGCCTTCGACCGCCACACGGGGGTGGCCAAAACGGGCGCGGCGTTCGCTACTTGTGCCGGTTTCCTGGCCTATGCCATGACCATGGCCTTCGGCGGCCAGGAAGAGTGAGCCTCGACGAAGATAGCCGACGACAAGGAGAAGGGCCGGGCTATCTCCCGGCCCTTCCCACATTTCGCCAGATGAGTCTGCTGGCTAACTGGCGCCTGGCCACAGCCGCTCTGTGATACTACTTGGTTACCTTGTCCAGGTTTTCGAACCAGTAGTTTCCCAGCGGGGTTTGGACGAACCCGGTAATGGTTTTCCTGGTGGCGAACAGGTAAGGCGTGTGGTAGATGGGGATACGTGGCATGTCGTCATCTACCAACTGCTGGATCTGGTAGTAGAGTTCCTGCCGCTTGGCGTTATCCAGTTCGCTCTTGGCTTTGACGGCTAGGTCGAAGGCCTGCTTCTGCTTGGAGTCCTTGGCCACTTCCCAGCCGGTCCAGAAGCACCTGGATACGGTGGGGTTGGTCATGTACTCGGTGATCTGGGAAGAGTCCACGATGTCGTTGGTCCACCCGCCCACGGACACCTGGTACTGGAGACCGCGGGTATAGGTGCGGAGCGTGGCGGCGTCCAACTGCTTGACCGTCAGTTCCACGCCGATTCTGGCCCACTGGTCCTTCAAGACGGTGGCGATCTGCACGTCGTTCAGCCGGGCCGGGTTGATGGCTATTTCAGTCTTGAAACCATCGGGATAGCCGGCTTCGGCCAGCATCTGCTTGGCTTTCGCCGCGTCATAGGGCTTGGACTTGATGTTGGGGTTCCACATCGGTCCGGCCTTGGGCATGAAGGACGTGGCTTCGTAGCCGTTGCCGAACAGGATGGTCTTGATTAGCGCCGCCTTGTCGGTACCGTAGGCCATAGCGTTGCGGACCTTGGGATCATTGAAAGGCGGCTTGCTGTTGTTGAAGCCGATGTAGGTCGTGCTGGTGGACGGGACCAGGATCATGTTCAGGTTCGGGTCCTTCTGAATGTCCACCACGCGGCTGAAGGGCACGAACTCCATCATGTCGATGGCCCCGCTCTGCAACTGCATGATACGGGTGTTGTCGTCTGGCACCACCGTGATCTTGATCTCATCGACCAGAGGCTTGCCCTTCTGCCAGTAATAGGGGTTCCTCTTCAGGAGGATGTACTCGCCCTTCTTCCATTCGACGAACATGAAGGGCCCGGTACCGATCGGCTTCTGCGAATAGGCTTGGGCGCCGACCTTCTCGAAGTAGGCCTTCGACGTAATGACCACGTTGAACATGGCCAAGTCGGCGAAAATGGGCGACCATTCGCTCTTCAAGGATACCTTCACATGGCTGGCATCCACTTTCTCCGTCTTCTCAACGGCCTCGAGGGCGAAGAGCCACGGTGATGCCTTGGTGGTCCGGGCACGCTCCAGCGAGAAGACGACATCGTCGGCCGTCATGTTCGTCCCATCGGAGAACTTCACGCCCTGGCGTAGGGTGAAGGTGATGGACTTCTTATCGGGGGCAACTTTCCACTCGGTGGCGAGGCCCGGCAGGTCATTCTTGGTGCCCTCGGCATCGGTCTTCACCAGAGTCTCCATCACGAGGTTGAACACCCAGATATTCACGTTACCGTCCTGGATAACGGGGTCCAGGTTATCGGAGTCCATCGGGCGGGCCATGACGATGGTCTTGCCGGTGTTCTTGGCTTTTCCGCCGCCGCAGGCTGACAGAGAAGCTACCATGACGAAGATCAGGACTAGTGTAAGGACGAGTTTGAGTTTGCGCATCCCATTGCTCCTTTCGCGTGTCCACTGTTGACGGCCACAGCAACGCTAAGAGGGCTTTCCTACTCTCTGGTGGCCACCACCTCATCTTTCGCGCACCAGTAACCGAGATTGTGGAAGGACACGGTCCTTCCGCCTGTGCGAAAGAATCCGATTCGTGGTCGTAACAACGTGAGGAGGACGGTACGTGCAGCATTCTGAGAACGTTCTGTGCTTCCGGCGGTCCGATCTGGGCCGCCGGTCTCGCGATAGTGCAAAACCCGGACAATTTCCGGCCCAGATTCTACCAGATGGCGGGAAAATCCTTCAGGATTGCGTGTCTAAGCGAGTTTGCGCGGGCTTCAACAGTGTTTCAAGAAACTCCAGGGATCGGGGGAGTTTGTCGAAATGGTAGAGGATGTAGCCGTGGACGGCCCTGGCCATTTCCGCCCTGGTAGCCGTCGTCGGGCGGAGGTTCATGGCCCGGCGCAGATCGCCGTCCAGCATGCGGCGCATGGTCTCCACGGTGCCCCTGGACAATAGGTGCCCCGGCTCGGCGCCGCCGGCCGCATCCGCGTCGGCGACGGCGGCCGACGTGGAGCCGGCCTGACAGTCCTGGCACAGGACGCCTCCGGAGGCCAGGCCGAAGAAGACGGGGTTTGAGGTCACCGGCCCGCCACAGCCGGCGCACCGGTCCAAGCGGGGGCGGAAACCCAGAGAGGCTAGGAGGCGCAGTTCGTACAGGCGCAGGATGAAGTCCACATCGTCGGCTTCGTTCAGCAAGAAAAGGCACGTCAGCAGAAGCAAGAAGGCGCCCTCGTTCCGGTCCCGCTCGCGGGAGAGGAGGTCCAGCAGCTCGGCTGCGTACTGGGCGGCGGCCCCCTTCACCAGGTCGTCTCGGAGCCCTTGGAAGGAATCCTCGATCTGGCATTGGCTGACCGTGTCCAGACCGCGCCCCCGAAACAACATGAACTGGCCGTGGGTCAGGGCCTGAGAGGCTCCGGCCATGCGGTTCCGGGGGCGCCGGGCCCCGCGCGCCGCCGCCTGCAGCTTGCCCTCCTCTTTTGAGTAGAGAGTTAGAACCTTGTCGGCCTCGCCCAGGTCCCGCGACCGGAGGACGATGGCGTCGACTTTATACAGCATCGGCCAGTTCTTTCACCAGTTTGGCCCCGGCGCTGGCGCCCAGGCGGCTGGCTCCGGCCTCCAGCATGGCTAGAGCCGTGGGCAGGTCGCGGATGCCACCGGCGGCTTTCACCTTCAATCCACCGGCAGCCTCCTTCATTAGGCGCACATCTTCCAGCTTAGCCCCGGCGGGGCCGAAGCCCGTCGACGTCTTGACGTAATCAGCCCCGGCCTGGGCGGCCAAGCGGCAGGCCAGCCGCTTCTGATCGTCGGTCAGAAAACAGGTTTCGATAATCACCTTCACCAAGGGGCGCCCCTGCTCGGAGAAGCGCCGCCCGGCGCGGACAGCCTGCTCTCCAGCCTGACGGCTGGCCTGGACCACAGCCTCGATGTCCGCGAGGACCAGGTCGGCGTTGCCGCCGCGGAGAGCGCCGACGTTAATGACCATATCCACCTCGGAGGCGCCGGCGGCCACGGCGCGGGCCGCCTCGAAGGCCTTGACCTCGGGTTCATGGGTGCCGAGGGGGAAGCCAATGACGGTGCATACCGCCACCGTAGACCCCTTCAACCGTTCGGCGCACAAGGTTACATAACTCGGATTCACGCATACCGCGGCAAATCGGTATTCGAGAGCCTCTTTACATAAGGCCTCAATATCGGCGGCTGTGGCCTCGGGTTTAAGGAGAGTGTGGTCAATGGTCGCAGCTAGCTGAGCCGGAGTCATCTTGGTGGTCATGGTACCCGCCCCCCATATCCGTGATTTGGTAGCTCGGTCGAGGCTCGGTCTCGGCTCGGTCCCGTTACCGCTCCTCGTGGTACCCCAGGCGGCGCAAGGCAGCTTCCTCGTTCCTCCAACCCTTGTTCACCTTCACCCAGAGTTCAAGGAATACCGGCGAGCCAAGGAGCCTCTCCGTGTCTATTCGCGCCCGCTGGCCGATTTCCCTCAGCATCCGGCCCTTGGCGCCGATGATGATGCCTTTTTGGGAGTCTTTCTCCACGTGGATGGTGGCTTTGACGTAGACTTTGCCGGCCTCACCCTTGCCGCCGGCCACCGCGTCCTCCCCCACCTCGCCCGCGTCCGCATCCGAGCCCGCGTCCGAGTCCTCGTCCACATCCTCATCTGCGTCCGCATCCTGGTCGGAGCTCTCGAAGGGTCGGCCCCGCAGAGTCATCTCATCCACCGTCACGGCCACGGAATGGGGTACCTCGTCCCTGGTCAGCTCAAAGACCTTCTCCCGGACCAGTTCGGCCACGACGAATCTCTCCGGCTGATCGGTGACGGTGTCCTCCGGGTAGTACTGGGGCCCCTCGGGGAGGTGGGCGATGATGGCCCGCGTCAGTTCGTCCAGATTATCCCCGCGGGCCGCTGAGACGGGCAGGACACTCGCGAACCGGCCCAGTTCACCATAGGCGCGACAGGCGACTTCGGCTTCGCCCGCCGACACCAGGTCCACCTTGTTCACCACCAGCAGACAGGCCGTCCCCGCCTTCTCCGCTTCGGCCGCCACGTAATGGTCGCCCGGCCCGGGACGCACGTGGGCCTCCACCACCATTAGCACCAGGTCCACTTCCTCGAGGGACTGCCGGACGGCGTTCAACATGAACTCACCCAGACGGTGGCGGGGTTTGTGGATTCCCGGAGTGTCCAAGAACACGATCTGATACCCGTCTCCCGACACGACGGCCATGATACGGTTACGGGTGGTCTGCGGCTTGTCGGAGACGATGGAGATCTTCTGGCCAGAAATGCGGTTGACAAGGGTGGACTTGCCCACGTTCGGCCGGCCAATGACGGTGACAAATCCCGAACGGTATGGCATGCCTATCAGACCTGCCCTTCCAGCCGGAAAGGCCGGGCCAGCATCTCGGCCAGCGGAAGCGTTTCCACCTGGCCGCGGAGGTTGGCCATGATTACCGTCATGGCTGGGTTGAACTCGTCCATCACTTGGCGGCAGGCGCCGCAAGGGCGTGGCGGTCCGGAGGTGTCGGCTACCACGGCGATAGCCACCAGGTCACGGCGCCCTTCGCTCACGGCCTTGAAGATGGCCGCCCGCTCGGCGCAAATGGTCAGCCCGAAGGAAGCGTTCTCCACGTTAGAGGCCGCGAAGATGGTCCCATCGGCCGCCAGGACCGCCGCGCCCACCGGAAAATGCGAGTAGGGCACATAGGCGTGCTCCCGTGCCCGCCGGGCCGCCTCGACCAGCCTGGCCGCCATACTTTCAGTTAGCGGAGCACCGCCACCGGCTTCCGCTCTTGCCCCTTTCGTCCCGTCCGCCACTCCCGGACCTCCCTCACTCATTTCGCGATCACCGACGTCTCCGGCGGGACCACCATGACCCAGGTCCGTCCCGGCGGCACGGTTAGGCGCTTGCCCTCCGCATCGTAGAATTCCGTCCGGGCCGAACGCGATTCCTTCTTCCAGGTAGCCTCCACCGTTTTCCCGCCCGCGAACAGCGTGGCCTTTCCTTGTCCCACGAAGAAGACGTCGATCCGGAGCGCCGGGTCGTTGGGGATGGGCTTGGCCGGAACATACTGCACCAAGACGCTGTCCGCCGTCAGCTGCTTGCCGCCGGGCGCCGCCGCGTGAGGCTTCCCCTCGCTGAAGCGCAGGTAGACCCCGTTAGCATACTGGTACTGCACCTGATAGTGCAGATAGGAGTCGGGGTACTTGATGGTGATGTCCGTCGCCGCCGCGGCCGAGGCGGGCATGGTCCCCCGGCGGAAGATGGGCGCCGGCGTCGCCGCGGAGAGGTTGGCGGCGTAACCGCTCTGGGCCGCCGCCTGGCGAAGTTGGGCCGTGGAAGTGTAAAGGTTGTGGGGCGCCTGCCGGTCCTTAGAGCGCCAAAAGTACTTCCCCTGAGTCCCCGACAGCTCGTTGATGTTATTGATCTTCAGGGCGGGGATGTCGGCCTCGGCCTGCGGGCTCTGCCCACAGTGGACCAGGATGGCCTCGTGCTCCATGACCAGGTCGAGGAAGTAGTGGCGGACGCTGCGCACCGGCCCCACCACGTCGGCATCACCCTGGAACAGGGCGAAGAAGCGCGTAATGCCGCCTTCCGCCAGGACCTCGTAGACCATGTCCGCCTTATCCAGCCCGCTCTGAGGCCTGGCGGCGGCCAGGTTATCGATCATGGCCGCCAGGGGGCGCCTCCGGTAGACCTCCGGCGAAACCTCGCGTCCGGTGTAGATAGAGACCGGCGGGGCCGGCACTTTGTCTGGACCCGTAGTCTTCGGACCCGTCCAGGGGAGCCGGAACCAGGCGGTCCCGGTCTGTCCCGAGGACGTCGGGCGGCCGCCGCTGTGCAGGGACCAGACAAGGGCCGTCCCAAGGAGGCCGCACACGACCACTGCCACTACTAGCAGGCAGCCCGGCCCTTTCCACCGCAGTCTGTAGCGCCGGCGGCGCGCGCGGTGGCGCCGGCGGGTCCGGAGGGTCATCCGCCCTCAGGGCCCCGCCTGGGGGGCGGGAGGGCCGTCTGGGAAGCTTCCGTTCAGGAGCGAAACCGGCGCCGCCATGACGCGCAGATCCGGAGGAGTAATGACGCCCGCGGAGATAATCATCTTCAGCCCCTCCTCCACCGGAACGTCGAGAAAGACCACCTGGCTGACGGGAATCAGGAAGAGAAATCCGGTCGTGGGGTTAGGTGTGGTGGGCATGAAGACGGTCACCACGGGTTCGCCGGCGAGGCGCTCAGCTTCACCCTTGACCGTGCCCGTCATAAACCCGATGGCATAGGTACCGTTCTGGGGGAACTGGAACATTACCACGCGCTTGAAAGCCGACTGGCTGGGCGAAACGAAGGCATCGGTGATCTGCTTCATGGTGACGTATACGCTGCGGACGAAGGGAGTGCGGGCCATCAGGGCCTCGACCCAGATGATGAACCGGCGGCCGAAGAAATTCGTGGCCAGAACTCCGGTTCCCAGGACGACCAAGATCGTGGCGATGGCGCCCAGGCCGGGGATAAACCGGCCGGTGATGGCCGCGACGCGCTCGGCCAGAATGCCGTCGATCCAGTGGAAGAGCGCCCTCAGCACGTAGTAGGTGGCTGCCAAAGGGAGCAAGACGATCAGTCCGGCCACGAACGTTACTCTGAACCAACTCAAGGTCAGCCGCGCTCCTTATGGTCTTGTCTCTGGGAGGTCATCCCTTATGGAGTGCTCGTCCTCCATGTACTTAATACTCAAGGTCCGGGGGAATCTTGCCCATGACTGCTTTGATTCTCCGGCCTAGCACTCTTTCCCCTGCCCAGAGGCGCTGTCCGGAAAAGGAGGAAAAGGACGGCCAGAGCGGACAGAAAGAAGAGGGCCAGGAAGACAAGGCGTCCTCCGCCACCAAACCCACCGCCCCCGAACCCGCCGCTCAACCCGCCTCCCCCTCCGTCGGGCGCGGCCACGGCGTGCGCCACGGCCGGCACGAAAACCACCCCGGCCACGACAAGGGCATAAAAAGACGAGAACAGGACGGCGCCGGCGGCCATGTCCTTCGCGGCTCCGGCCAAGGGGTGCCTCTCTCTGGTAACCAGGTCGACGACGGCTTCGATGGAGCTGTTCAAAGTCTCGGCCACCATCACCAGGAAGACTGCCGAGAAAACGGCCAACCACTGCCAGGGCTTGAGGTTCAGGAAAAGGCCGACCGAAACCACACCCACGGCCGCAGCCAGGTGAATGCGCAGATTGCGCTGGCGAAGGGCCAGAGCCAGTCCGTCCAAGGCCCGGGCGAAGCTGACCCAGACGGTCTCCCTACCTGACAAGGCCGAGCCCGGCCAGAATGGCCTCTTCCCGGTCACGCATCTTCGCCCGTTCCTCGTCGTTATCGTGGTCGTACCCGAACAGGTGTAGGATTCCGTGGACTAAGAGGAAAGCCACTTCCCGTTCGAAACTATGCCCGTAGTCGGTCGCCTGCTTTTCGGCCCGTTCCAGGCTGATCACCACATCCCCCAGAAGGCCCTCCTCGTTCATGGGGAAAGAGAGCACGTCGGTAGGCTCGTCCAAGTGCCGGTAGGTACGGTTCAACTCCTGGATGTAGTCATCGTCGACCAGGGCGACCGATAGCTCGACGGCCTTGTCGCCTTCGCCCCCACCTGCGCTACCGCCTGCGACGCTGCCTCCACCCAACATCGTCCCGGCGTTCAGTTCGGCCACGGCCACCTCGGCCACGCGTGTGAGCAGGGACTCCAACTCGGGCGAAAGGGCCTTCCGGTCCTGAAGGTTATTGACCAAAACTTCCACAAGCACCATCCCCCTGGAAAGCTATCCCATTTAGCATGTCCAGGATAACCTGGTTCAAAGGCTGGACCGGGCCGGTCCCGCCGGACCTTCCGGACGGTCGGATCCGCCGCTCTCGCCCCGTTGGCCCTGGTCACTTTGGTCACCCTGGCTGATCTCCCCGCCCCCCGCCGATCCTCTGCCCCTGATCTCACGCAGGAATTTCTCCGGATACTCGATGCGGGGGTGGAAGATGCCCGTCAGCACGCGGACGAACACGTTGGCGATGGTGTCCAGATCGGCCAGGGTCAGGTCGCTCTGGTCCAACTGGCCGTCGTTGACCCGGTCCTTGATGATCCGCCGCACCAAGCTTTCGATGCGGGCCGGGGTGGGCTTGGTGAGCGAACGCACCGCCGCCTCGGTCGAGTCCGCCAGCATGACGATGGCCGCCTCGGGGGTCTGGGGGCGCGGGCCCTCATAGCGGAAATCGGCCTCGACCACCTGGACGTTCTGGCCGTTCTCCGCCGCCCGCGAATAGAAGTAGGAGACCAGCGTGGTGCCGTGGTGCTGGCGGATAATGTCCACTACCGCCGGCGGCAGCCGGTACTCCTCGGCCATCTCCACCCCGTCCTTGACGTGGGACGTGATGATCAGAGTAGACAAGCTGGGCGAGATCTTGTCGTGCGGGTTCTCCTGGCCAAACTGGTTGTCGATGAAGAAATAAGGCCGTTTGATCTTGCCGATGTCGTGGTAATAGGCCCCCACCCTTGCCAGCAGGGCGTTTCCGCCCACGGCCTCGGCCGCTGATTCGGCCAGGTTCCCCACGATGATGCTGTGATGGTAAGTGCCCGGCGCCTCCACTAACATGCGTTGCAGCACTTCCTGGCTGGGGTTTGATAGCTCCAGGAGGCGCACGGAGGTGATGATGCCGAAGAAGCTCTCGAAAAACGGTAACAGCCCGATGGTCAGTACGGCGGAGAAGAGACCGCCCACCATGGTCCAGAGGATCTCCTGCCAAACCGCCACTTCGGTGAAGGAGACACGCGAAAGCAGGGACATTCCGACCAGCGCCGCGGCCCCGCCGAATCCCACCAGGAAACCGGCCCGGGTCAAGTCCGAGCGCTGGCCGACGCGGGCCACGCTGAAGACGCCCGTCAGGCCGCCGGCCACCAGAACGAGGAAGAGGCGTAGTTCTCCTCCGCCCATCAGGGTCACCACGAAACTGGCAGTCAAGGCAAAGACCACGGCCACCTGAGCGTCGATGAGAATGGCGGTCAACATGGCGCCGGCGGCCACCGGGACCAGGAAGGGGGAGACCGGAAGAAGCAGCATGGCCAGGGCCATGACCAGCACGGCGACGAGTCCGTAGAGCAGGATGTAGGAATCGCTCTGGTAAAGGTCGCGCCGGAAATGGTATAGATAGGCTCCCGAGGCCCCTATGAAAAGCAGGACAAGCGTGGCTACCCCGGCGTAACTCCGGACGTCCCGCCCCGCGCGCATCATACCCAAGTCCTGCAGAATGGCAACATGCCGGTCGGTGACGACTTCACCACGGCGGATAATGGTCTGGCCCTTCAGAATCCGGACCGGTTCCACGGCGTCCATAGCCTGTTGCCGGCGGGCACCCGTTTCCTGCTGGTTCAAGACCAGGTTCGGCTGGATGCTCTGGCCGGCGACCTCGGCCACCAGGAGGCGCTTCTCGCTGGAAAGGGAGAGGAGGTTGGCCTCCGCCGCCGCCTGCTGGCGCGCGCGGTCTATCGCGTCCGCTTTGATCCCGGTCTGCATCACTTTCCGTACGACGTCCTGAGTGGGGGCGACCAGGGGCCGCAGGTCGGCCGCGGACGCCTGGAGGAGGTAGTCCAACGCGGTTTCGGAGGCGAACCCGGAAGCCAGCCCCCGCAAGGAACCCGCCTGCTGGGCAGAGGTCAGACCGGTGTCCTCCTTGATGGACAGGGCCTGCTGGTAGAAACGGGCGGCACTGTCCAAGGCCGTCTGGGCCGCCTTGGGGTCCAGTTCCAGGACTTCGGGAACACTCTGGGCCGCTTTCTTCCGCAAGTCGTCGGTGGCCAGGCGGTCGGTGCTGTTGCGCGGCGCGGGGATATCCCTTGGGGAGACCTGGCCGGCTTTCAGGACGATGCGCTCGGGAACGATGGTGCTGGCTAGAAAGGTGCTGAAGACGAGAAAGAAGACGGCGAACCAGACCTGGCGGCGCCGGGCGCGGTCGGGCAGGAGGCGTTCATATACGATTTTCCGCCAGCGGTCGCCTAGGCGCCGGGCGTCCCATGGTGCGGGCACCTTTGTGGTTCTCCTAAGGCTCGAGCTTATCCGCCAGTTGAGCCGCCTTCTCCGCGGCGGACTTGGCCTGGTTGAAGTGCTCGTAGGCCTGTATGATCTTCTGGACCAGTTCGTGGCGGACCACGTCCCGGTCCGTCAAGTAGACAAACTCGATCCCCTCGACGCCCTTCAGGACCGTACGGACTTCCTCCAGGCCGCTGTACTTGCCGCGCGGCAGGTCGATCTGCGTGATGTCCCCGGTGACCACCGCCTTCGAGCCGAAGCCCATCCGGGTTAAGAACATCTTCATTTGCTCTGGAGTGGTGTTCTGGGCCTCGTCCAGGATGATGAACGAGTCGTCCAGCGTGCGCCCCCTCATATAGGCCAGGGGCGCCACTTCGATGATGCCGCGCTCGCGTAGCTTCTGGAAAGTGTCCAGGCCCAGGATGTCCCACAGCGAGTCGTAAAGCGGCCTCAGATAGGGGTCCACCTTCTCCTGCAGGTCGCCCGGCAGGAAACCGAGCTTCTCGCCGGCCTCCACCGCGGGCCGGGTCAAGATGATGCGCTGATACCTTTTTTCCTTGAAACCGGCCAGGGCCATGGCCACGGCCAGGTAGGTCTTCCCCGTTCCGGCCGGGCCGATCCCGAACACCAACCCGTTGCGGCGCATGGCGTCGACATACGCCTTTTGCCCAAGAGTCTTGGGCTTGATGGGGCGTCCGTGAGCGGTGACCACCACCACGTCCGAATGCAGGTCGGCAATGCTTTCATTTTCGGCGGGCGCGCCTTCACGGGCGAGGTCCACGGCGTATTTTACGTCATGTCCGGAAAGGTGGTGCCCCTCCTCTAAAAGACCAAGAAGCCGCTCCAGGAGCGCCCTCACCCTTTCCACATCGGCTCCAGGTCCCGTCACGGTGATGGTGTTTCCTCTCGTGACGAGCCTGACGCCAAAGCTGTCTTCGATCATCCGCAAGTTCTGGTCGAACTTGCCGAAAAGGGCCAAAGCTTGGGCGTTATCCTCGACGGCCACAGTCGCTTCCCCGTATTCTGGGTTTCCCAAGTCCGGCTCTCTAACCTCCCTCGCCACCCGGCAATTCTTTCAGAGGCTTGGGCCTCGCAATGTCTTCCAGTGTTTCCACAACGACCTTCACGCGAACAGTGCGTTCGTCGACGGGAATGACTTCGAAGAACTCGCGGAGGACTCTCACGCCGGGAGTTACGGTCCGAAGTGCTTCGCGCCTGGCTTGCTCTCGGGCCAGGGATACGGCTTCCTCGCGCGACCGGACGCTTTTTTCGGCCTGAAGCTCTCGAAAAACCGTTTCTACGACTTCGACGACCTGTGCGTGATTCCTCCAAAACAGGCCTTTCGCTGTTTCCGCGGCCTCATACACGGCGAACGGTGGCGGCTTCCAACCTTTTAGTATAACTTCCCTGCCTCCTATCCTAACCGCCAGGCGGCGGTAGACCTTTCCCGTGCGGTGATAGTGGGTCTCCTCCAGGGCGGCTTCGGCTTCACTCTCATTCCAGCAACGGGCACGCACGATACCGGCGGCGATGGGCGGCCGGCCGGGCGCGGGCGGCCAAGGGTGGATCAGGATGTCACCGGCCTTCACCACCTGGCCTTCGTGTACCAGGGGGAGGCCGGCCATGATCATGACGGACTGGACCAGGCCATCGCGCGTGGCGATGACGTCACGCGACATCTCGTCGGCGTACTGTTGGGGCTCCTTGGGACGCTGTTTTTCCGCCACCTCGATGATGGCCACCGTGCCGTGGATTTCCACGGCCGCCCAGCCCAGCCCCGGGACTTCCAAGGGCAGGTCGGTGCCCAGTTGCTTGAGGTTCAGCTGCCCCTTCCAGGCCCCCGGGCGGAGGCCGAGGCGGGCCGCGCCGTCAAGGATGGCACCTTGCTCCACGATTTCGGCTCCGGTCACTTCTACGAACCATACAAAGGACGAGAAAGCGAAGAGCATCAGTCCCACGAGGATCGGGCCAATGACGATGAAAATGGTGCGGCGCCGGGCCCGGCGCCAGAGGAAGGGCAGACCGAACTTGCCCAGTATCTTGACGCGGGCCGGGGCCAGGTGGGACAGCCCGCGCACGGCAAAAAAATCCGACACCGGCAGGCAAAGGGTCAGTTTCTCGCCGGTGACCCGGATGTCCCAGGCGCGTAGACCGTTGGCACGAACCAGGTTGATGAACTTTTCGGGGGTCCGGCTCTCGACGGACAGGAGGACGTACCCCGCCAGGAAGCGCCAGAACTGGATGATGTCCAAAGGCGTCAACCCATAAACTCGACTCGGTCGATGAGCCCGGTGACCAAAATGTCTTCGGAATGGACGTAGGAGATGGACAGGTCGCGGCCGGTCACTACCAGCTGCCCGCGGACCAGAGCCACGCGAACGCGCTGTTCGGTGCATTCCACGATGCCCTGAAAGTTCTCGACGATCATCTGCAGGTTGCCGACCAGGGAAATCCGGGGTAGGTTGAGTACGATGTCCCGGGGCATCTGGAAGGTCTCGGCCAGGCGAAGGCCGGCCCGGCGGAAGCCGCGGAACTCAGGCAAACCGCCAGAGCGGTTCTCGTCTGCCATTGGCGGCCGCCCTCCTTCCCCGTCTGGCCTATCCTATGAAACGCGCCTGCCACGGATGCCGTGGGCGCCACCGGCCGTACCGGACCCGGGCGGAGGTCCCTCTCGCCGGGCCGGGGCAGGGGCGGAGGGCCCCCGGCGCGAAAACATCCCTCAGCACCCCTGGGGAGGGAATCACCGTGACGTACAAGGTTTACGCCTGCGAAAGCCCATCCATGCCCATCGATATCGATGCCTTGCGCCACCCTTTGACCGGCCTGGCCGAGGTCATCCCAGTCAACATGCCGTTCGGGACACCCGACCGCGAGGGCGCCGACGGCGAAGCCGTGAAGAAAGCCTGGGAGCGGATGGCCGACGGCGATGCCTTCTTCGTGCGGTCGGGAGACATCACGGAGAAACTCCTGGAACGGTGCCCGAAGGTGAAAATCGTCACCGTCCACGGCGTGGGGGTCGAGCAGTTCGACGTCGAGGCCTGCTGGGCGCGGGGGATCGAGGTCACCAACGTCCCGGGGGGCAACTCCAATGCTGTAGCCGAGTTGGCCATAGGCCTGATGCTGGATGTGGCGCGGGGTATCAGCCGGCAAGACCGTCGCGTGCGCGGTGGCGAGTGGGCTTCCTGCCGCGTCATCGGGCGGGAACTGCGCGGGGCCACGCTGGGGATCGTCGGCTTCGGGAACATCGGACGGCTGCTTCTGCAAAAGGCGGCCGGGATGGGCATGTCGGCGCTGGCCTATGACCGGTACGTGGATTCCGCCGCGGTGACGGCTGCCGGGGCCACGCCTGCCGGCCTGGAGGAGTTGTTCCAACGCTCCGACTACGTCAGCCTCCACCTGCCACTCACCGATGAGACTAGGCGGGTGGTGAACGCCTCGCTCCTTGCCAGGATGAAGAAAACAGCCTTCCTGATCAACACGTCGCGGGGTGGCGTCGTCGACCAGGGGGCCTTGTACGACGCGTTGGTGGCGGGTCAGTTAGCGGGCGCCGGTCTGGACGTGCAGGACCCGGAGCCGCCGCTGGCGGCGCCGAAGGCCAAGGACCTGGCTACCCTGGATAACGTGGTGCTATTGCCCCACTGCGCCGGCTCCACCAAGGAATGCCAGGCGGCCATCGCCCGGGGCGGCGGCGAGGACATCGCCCGCGTATTGAGGGGTGAAAGGCCGAAGTCCTCGGTGCGCGGTCAGATCATGTCCCGGAAATGAAGGCTGATAGTCGGAACCGGTGGGCAAACCGGTCACAGGACAGAGATGGCGAGGGGCCGCCGCTGAGGTCGGCCCCTCAGCCTTGTGACAG
The DNA here is from genome assembly GCA_021791495.1 of Bacillota bacterium. Taxonomy (GTDB): domain Bacteria; phylum Bacillota; class Sulfobacillia; order JAJYWN01; family JAJYWN01; genus JAJYWN01. Next base: position 111 of record JAJYWN010000049.1, on the reverse strand, counting down.
AGAGGTTGCCGCGGCGCAAACCGCCTTATCTATGACCCGTTCTTGCGGCAGACGACAAGGTGCGTGCGCAGTCCGCGGCGGTGGGGGGGGGGGGGGGGGCCGCCGCCACCG
>JAJYWN010000040.1 GCA_021791495.1 Bacillota bacterium | reverse complement strand
AAACGCTAGGTTTTGTCTTTGTCAGACTATTGGAGGCCGATTTCCGCCAAATTCTAGCGGTAGCCACGAGACACCCATTAGATTTTGGCGGAAAACCGCCCCAAACTCACCGTCCTGGAGTACCAACCGATAAATCTTAGCGATTTGCTTCTGAGACACCGCCAGATTCTGGCGATTCTCGTTCGGAGGACACTCAGACAACTGGAAGTGGCCTAACTCCCGACCACGCACCCATTGTCCCGACAGGCTCCTAGCGCCACCGCCGCCCCGACTCCCAGAGCAGCAACCATTCCGACCGCCGCATACCATGGGGCGCGGGGAAAGCACAGGACCAGTCCAGGCTCTGCTTGTCCATGGGCACCAGTGGCGAGGAGCGAGGACCGGGACATTCAGGGGAGGATGGCCGTGTATCGGTTGATGTGCAAGGGGAAAATCCATCGGGCGCGGGTTACGGAAGCCAATCTCGGTTATGTGGGGAGCATCACCATTGACGCCGAGTTGATGGAAGAGGCCCGAATTCTGCCTTTCGAGGTGGTCCAGATCACCAGTCTGGAGAATGGGACCCGTTGGAAGACCTACGCCCTGCCGGCGCCGCGCGGTTCGGGCGTGATCTGCCTGAACGGTCCGCCGGCGCGGCACTTCCAGCCCGGGGATACGGTTATCATCCTGTCCGAGGGCATTTATGGCGAGAATGAGCTGAAGACGCTGGTGCCGCGGGTCGTCTTCGTGGATGAAAAGAACCGCATCACGGAGGTGGCCGTCCACGATGAGGGCGTTTACTTGTGATTCTGTAAACTGAAAGATCGCGCCGCAGGGCATTTGAGCACTGGTGACAAAGCCGGAACTTACCAAGGATTTGTGTTGCGTTATGTAATGTTGGGCGGCGGTATAATTGGCGTATGATTTCTTGGCGCTTTTGGCGTTCTCAGCACGAATTCAACGCCCACAAGGCCCACAAGAGGGCTTGGGCCTTTGCCGTGGTCGCCGTGCTGGCGGCCGCGCTTGCTTTGGCGGGACTCCGTTTGGCCGGCCCCGTGTCCGCCGCGGCCGGCTCTCCGCCGGGCGGGTCCGCCTCGACCCTCCCTCCGGCCCCGAAGGCTCCTGCCACAAGCGACGGCAGCCGCCTTCGTGTTATGACCTTCAACATCCGCCACGGCGAGGGGCTGGACGGCCGCGTGAACCTCGCCCGCATCGCCGCCGTCATTGAGGGCCGGCGCCCCGACGTGGTTTTCGTTCAGGAAGTCGACCGCCACCTCATCCGTACCGGTTTCAAGGACGAAGCCGCCTGGCTGGCGCAGCGCCTTGGCATGAACTACACTTTCGGACCGAACCTGCGCCTCTTCCCCGGCGATTACGGCACACTGATCCTGACGCGGCTGCCCATCACTACTTGGCAAAACTACGCCCTCCCGGGCGCGGGCGAGCCTCGCGGGCTGTTGACTGCTACCCTGGACTTGGGAGACGGTCGCGTCATCGAGGTCGGTGGCACGCACTTGGGCCTTTCGGAAGGAGCGCGCCACAGCCAGTTGACCGCCATTATGGAGCATCTGGCCCCCGAAGGCCGGTCGGCCGGACCGTCCATCCTCGGCGGCGACTTCAACACCTCTTCCGCCTCCGAGTTCACTTCCATTCCCGGCTGGACCGCGACCTGGCAGGACGCTTTCGGGGCGGCGGGACAAGGGCCGGCGGCCACCTTCGGCGCGGCCGGCGGCGGCCACGGCGAGCGCATCGACTACATATGGGCTTCGACCGGCCTGGCCGTCCTGGACTCCCAAGTCGTCAAGACCGATGCCTCCGATCACTGGGCCGTGGTCGCCGATCTGGCATTGGACCTGGCTCACTACCCGGGAACGCCGGCCAGCGCCGACGTGACAACCACCGCCGACATCGCCGCCGCGGATGCTGCCCGCTAGCCTTAATAGCGGGAATACTAAGGCAGCCAAGACACCTGGTTCAGGACTCCGGCGCGTCCGAAAGCGCGACTTCCGTTCGACCAAGGGGGATATCGCCGATACTGCGACCATTCGCCGACTTCCACACGCACACGGTGCACAGCCACGGGACGGGGACGGTCGAGGACAACGTCCTCGCTGCTCTCGACCGCGGCCTTGCGGCGGTGGCCATCACTGACCACGGCCCGGCGCACATCGGCATCGGCATCGCCGAACTGGGCTCCCTCAGTCTGATCAAAGCCCAGACCGAGCAATATTCCCACGAACTGCCCATCAAGGTGCTGGCCGGTGTGGAGGCGAATATCGTGGACGTGGACGGTACCCTGGACGTGCCGGCGAAAGACTTGGGCCGCCTGGACATCCGCCTGGCGGGCCTCCACTGGCAGGTCCGCCCCCGCTCCTGGGAGGGGGCCGGCATGCTCTTGGGGAACATCCTCCTGCGGCGGCACGGCACCCGCGCCTACCGGCGCCGCCTCCGCAACACAAACACCAAGGCGACGGTGGAAGCCGTCCGCCGTTTCGACCTTGATATCCTGACCCACCCTGGGCTGCAGGCGGACATCGACACGGCGGAGCTGGCGCGGGCCTGCGCGGCCCGGGGGACCGCCATGGAGGTCTCCGCCGGGCACCGGTACGTGACCCCCGAATATGTGCGCATCTGTCTACGGGAAGGGGCGGACCTGGTCCTTTCCAGCGACGCCCACCGCCCCGAAATGGTCGGTAACCTGGATGTGGCGGTACGTCTGGTGGAGGCGGCGGGGGCGCCGGCGGGACGCATCGTGAACGTGTGGGACAGGGATTCCCGGACCGGCCGGCGAATCTCACAGACCTGGCGTGGCCCCACCATTCCCCCGGTCCCGGCCTGGAGAGGCCGGAGACCGCCGGGCTGACCCCGGCAGGTGAGGACCTTTGGCAAACACCAATTTCGTGATCATTACCGGGCTTTCGGGCGCGGGCAAGAGCCGGGCCATTCAGAGCCTGGAGGACATGGGCTTCTTCTGCGTGGATAACCTCCCGCCCAGCCTCCTACCGCAGTTCGCCGAGATGTGCTCCCAGTCCGACCAACTCCGGCGCGTGGCCTTGGTCATGGACATCCGGGGCGGGGAGTTCTTCGACGAGATCTCCACCGCGCTGCGGACCCTCGAGGAAATGGGGTTCATTTACCATATCCTGTTTCTCGAGGCCAGCGAAGAGACTCTGGTACGCCGTTTCAAAGAAACGCGGCGCCGCCATCCCTTGGCGCCGCACGGCCGCATCCTCGAAGGTATCCGTGAAGAGCGCAAGATGCTGGATGAACTGCGCGGCCGTGCCCACCGCATCATCGACACCTCCGACATCTCCCCCCAGAGGCTGCGGGAAGAGTTGCAGCAGGTTTTTGACAGTGACGAAGGGCTAGCCCGACTCATCATCGGCATAGTCTCTTTTGGCTACAAGCACGGGCTGCCGCTCGACGCCGACCTGGTCTTCGACGTCCGGTTTCTGCCGAACCCTTTCTACGTGGATTCGTTGCGTGAGAAGCCCGGCACCGAGGCTGAGGTGGAGCAGTACATCATGAAGTGGCCCTTGTCGCAGCGGTTCATGCGCCGGTTCATCGGCTTCATAGAGTTCATCCTGCCAAACTTCCTGACGGAAGGGAAAAGCCAGCTCACCATCGCTATTGGTTGTACCGGTGGCCTCCACCGGTCGGTGGTGGTGGCGAACCGGCTGGCATCGCGCTTGCGTGAAGGTGGCCACACGGTGATCGTCGAGCACCGTGACGTGGGCAAGGCGGGGACGGGCGCTTCATGAAACTCCGGCGGTGGCTCTACCCCGGGATGGGGGTCAAGCGCTGGCTGGCCCTGTTCCTGGTCGGCTTCCTCTTGGCCGTGGTCGGCGTGGCGGTGGCCGCCAATGCCCGTCTGCTGGCGTCGGCGGAAGATGTTTTGTGGCACAGCGCCATGGTAACCGAGGGATCTCTGCCACCCGTGGCCCGCGGGATCATCCTGGCCGTGGCCGGTCTGGCCTTAGCCTTCTATTCGGTGCAGCGTCTGACGACTTCCATCGTCCGGTCAGTCGCGCCGGGCACGCAGGACCTGGGGAAGGTCTTATACGAGAAACTCCAACTGGAAAAGGGCCCGCGGGTGGTGGTGCTGGGGGGTGGGACGGGGCTTTCCATACTGCTCCGGGGGTTGAAACACTACACCAGCAACATCACCGCCATCGTTACCGTCTCAGACGACGGAGGCAGTTCCGGCCGGCTCCGGGACGAATTGGGCGTGCCGCCGCCGGGGGACATACGTAACTGCCTGGTAGCCCTGGCGGACACCGAACCCTTGATGGAACGTCTCTTCCAGCACCGTTTTACTTCGGGCACCCTGCGCGGCCACAGCCTGGGCAATCTCTTCATTGCCGCCTTAAGCGAGCTCTTGGGTGACTTTGAAGAGGCCGTGCGCGAGTCCAGCAAGGTGCTGGCCATCCGCGGCCAGGTGTTACCGTCGTCGGTGGACTCGGTCTTGCTGGGCGCCGAGATGGAAGACGGTGAAGTGGTGGAAGGGGAAAGCACCATCGCCCAAACGGCTACCTCGGCGGCGCACGGCCGGATCCGCCGGGTGTTCCTCCGACCGTCCGACTGCCGTCCGCCGGCGGAAGCCCTGGCGGCGATCGCCTCCGCCGACATAGTGGTGCTGGGGCCGGGGAGCCTGTTCACCAGCATCATCCCGAATCTCTTGGTAACTCCCATCGCCGAGGCTCTGCGCCAGACCAGGGCGCCGGTGGTCTTGGTCATGAACATCATGACCCAGCCCGGGGAGACAGAGGGTTTCTCCGCGCTCGACCATCTTCAGGCAGTGGAGGAGCACGGAGGGCCGGGCCTGGTCGACGTCTGTCTCTACAGCAATTCCCCTATCCCTGAAACGAGGCGCCTGGAGTACGAGAAGCAGCAGGCTTTCCCGGTGGAAGTCGATGCCGCCGCTGCAGTCGCCTTCAAGGCACGTGGCGTGCGGATGGTCGAAGCGCCCATGATGACCGTCGAGGGCTTGATCCGGCACGACCCTCACCGGCTGGCGGAGGCGCTGATGCACAGTGTCCTACTCTGAAACTGTCAAGAACGAACTGGCGCGGGTGGCGCCGGATAACCCTTGCTGCAAGCTGTCGGAGCTGGCCGGCTTGGTCCGCGCCGCCGGCACCATCCGTATTGCGGCCGGCGGCCAGGTGTCTTTGGTCGTCCGTGTCGGACAAGCTCCGGTGGCGCGCCGGGCTTTCCTCCTAATGAAAGAGGTCGCGGCCGGACCGGTGCGCATGTCGGTGTTTCGCGGCCTCCGGCTGCAACGGCACAACACGTTTCAGGTTGAGTCCCCGCTGGATGCGGTGGAGGAGAGGGCCGGCGAGACGCCGGGCGGCGCCCTCGCCGTGGGAGCCGGCACCGATGGAGCGCATGGGCGCCACGCTCTGGAAACCCTTGGACTCATGGACGGGCGCGGGCAGTTTTCGGACGTTCTGCCGCCCGGCATGGCCAAACACGCCTGCTGTCGCCGGGCCTACTTGCGGGGCCTCTTCCTCGGTTCAGGATGGGTGACTGACCCCGGGCACGAGTACCACCTGGAGTTTGTAGTGGCTACCGAAAGGTTGGCGCGGGCCGTGGCCGGCCTGATCAGCCGGAGCGTCCCCGGGGCGAGAAGCCGGGGGGAGCCTGGAGCCGGGTCCGGAACCGGAGGTCGAGCTGGGGCCGGGGCCGGAGTGGGCATGCGGCAGCGCGGCGGCACCTTCTCGGTCTATCTCAAGGACGCCGATCTCATCAACAACTTCCTCAAGGCATTGGGTGCCAGCGCCGGCAGTCTGGCCATGGAACAGGTGCGGGTGCTGAAAGATGTGCGAAATGACGTGAACCGGCGGGTCAATGCCGAGACCGCCAATCTCGACAAGACGGTCAGGGCGTCCGTGGAGCAAATCAACGATATCAAGCTGATCCAGAAGACCGTCGGGCTGCAGCATCTGCCGCTGCCTCTTCAGGAAGTGGCCAGGTTGCGCCTGGCTTTTCCTCAAGCCAGTCTCACGGAGATCGGGTCACGTTTGAAGCCGCGCGCCTCGAAGTCGGCCGTAAACCACCGGATTCGCCGCCTCAGGCAACTGGCCCGGGCCCTGGAACGCGGGGAAACCGACGGGCAACTGCCCACAGGGGGCTAGCTGGGTCATGGGTTCCGAAAGACTTGGACAGCAAACCTGTTTGTGATAGGATAATAGCGTCCGGTCGGGGTGTGCTCGGGGTGAAACATGAAAAGTCTTGACTTCTTAGGGGATATAGCTGGCGATCTAGCCAAAGTCGAAGAGCATCTGAAGGAGACAGTCTCTTCGCGCGATCCCCTTCTTAACCAGGCCTCCCTCCATCCTCTGGAGGCGGGTGGCAAGCGGTTACGTCCCGCCATGCTCCTCATGGCCGGGCGTTTGTTCGACTATGACCTGGAGACCCTGAAACCACTGGCGGCCGGGGCCGAATTGATGCACATGGCGACCCTGGTGCACGATGATGTCATCGATAACTCGTCGTTGCGGCGCGGGCGGCCCACCGTGAACGCGGCGTGGAGTTCCAAGGTCGCCGTTCTGGTGGGCGACTACCTGTTTGCCAGCGCCGTCGCTTCTATCGCCAGCCGCTATTCGTCCGAGGTCGTGCGCATCTTGGCTGATCTGGTGGTCGAAATCTGCCATGGCGAGATGCTCCAGACGAGGCACGGGTACGACCTGGACCTGACCGAGGATGGTTACTTGCAGCGTATCCAAGAGAAAACCGCCAGCTTCTTTGGGGTTTGCACGCGGCTGGGCGCGCTTTTATGTGGTGCCAGTCCGGAGCAGGTGGATGCCTTGCGCCGGTATGGTGACTCTGTCGGCATCGCGTTCCAGATGGCCGACGACTTGTTGGACATCCTGGGAAGCGCCGCTGAGACGGGGAAGCCGGTGGCGGGCGGCGACATGCGCAGCGGGGTCTACACGTTGCCGTTATTGTACGCCTTGAAGCATTCACCTAGGGCCGACCGGCTCCGCGAAATTCTGTCGGGAGACGCCGACGACAGCGCCATCGGTGAGGCCTTGGAGATCATTAAGGCCAGCGGTGGTGTGGATTACACGCGACGCCAAGCCATCCGCTACGTCGATGAAGCCAAGGCTGCTTTGACGGTGGTGCCGGAGTCGCGCGGACGCAAGGCGCTGGAAGGCCTGGCCGATTTCGTAGTGTCGCGGACCTGGTAACCTTTTCGGCCCGTAGCTGGGCTGTTTTGCTATGGCCGACCTCCTCCACAGTGGGAACAATAGGGTCACACTTGGTTGGAGGTGAAACCATGGCGAACAAAAGACAATACAGCGGTGGCGACAGTGGAGCCGGAGACTTCCTGGGCAGCCTCAACCAGCAGCGCTTCGAGCAGGAAGTGGCCGATGAGATCGCGGCCGACCGCAACAAGCCCGAGAAGGGCAAACCGACTAGCGCTGAGGTCTATGGCACCAAGACTGCGAGCAGCGTGAACCCCAAGGGCGACCAGGACAAGTTCGAGAGCGGCACGTCGTCTTTCAGCAAGCAGGCTTCAGGGAAAGACTCCCCCAACAAGACCGGGCCCGAAAAACACTGATTGCTGTGATCTAGCAGGCCGAACCGGGGCGGACAGAAAAGAGTCCGCCCCGGTTCCATTTGCCCCACGCCGCCTGCCAGGGTGGATGGTCGGAACGGCGAAAAGGATGATGAGTCCGACGAGGAGAATCGTGGGTCAGAATCGAGGGCCGGACAACCGTCAGGTACAGACGGCAATGGGATGGAATCCGGCACGCTACTAGGGGGCGGTGCGGCGATGGCAGAACCGCTGGAAATCGGGTTCTATGGGGCGGCCGGGACGGTGACCGGTTCGTGCTTCTTGGTCCGGTACGGAGGCGCGCGGGTCCTGGTGGACTGCGGGTTGCATCAGGGGCGCGGGGCGGAAGCGGCCAACCGGGCCCCCTTTCCCTTCGACCTGAGTTCTATCGGCGCCGTGCTCCTGACACACGCGCATATCGACCACTCCGGTCTGCTGCCGCTCTTGGCGGCGCGGGGGTATAACGGCCCGATCTATGCGACTTCCGCCACAGCGGACCTGGCCACCATTATGCTGGCGGACGCGGCTCACATTCAGTTAACGGAGCAAGAGTGGGTGAACCGCAAGGCGCGGCGCGCCGGACGTGCCGAGGAGCCGCCCCTCTACACTCTTGAAGACGCATACCGTGCGACGTCCATGATGCGACCGGTGGCCTATGGGGAGGGGGTAGGGCTTCCGGGCGGGGCGGTGGCCACGTTCCGGGACGCCGGCCACATTCTGGGTTCGGCGTCGGTGAGCCTGGAGGTGGACCACGGACGGTGTACACTGGTCTTCTCCGGCGACTTGGGAAGCAAGGGTACGCCGATCATCCGCGATCCGGAGCCGGTGCCGGTCGCCGACTACCTTGTCATGGAGAGCACTTACGGCTCTCGACTGCATGAGGGCAAGGCCGAACTGCGCCGGCTTTTGGCGGAGGCGGTGAACGATACCGCGCGGCGCGGCGGAAACCTCATCGTGCCGGCCTTTGCGGTGGAGCGCACGCAGGAATTTCTCTATGTCTTGGACGGGCTGAGGGCCGAAGGGCTGGTGCCAAAGTGGCCGGTGTACGTCGACAGCCCGCTGGCCGTGGGCGCGACCGAGATTTTCTTGCGACACAGCGACTGCTTTGACGCTGAGACCTTGGCGCTGCTGCGGTCGGGTGACGACCCACTCGCCTTCCGTGGCTTGAGGTTCAGCCGGAGCATGGAGGAGTCCAGGGGCCTAAACGAGATCCGGGGTGGAGCCATCATCATTTCGGCCAGCGGGATGTGCGACAGCGGCAGGATCAAGCACCATCTCAAGCACAATCTGTGGCGGCCGGAGTCCACGGTGCTCATCATTGGCTACCAGGCCGAGGGTACGCTGGGGCGGCAGTTGGTCGACGGCGCGCCGCGGGTGAGGCTCTTCGGTGAGGAGATCGCGGTGCGGGCGAAGGTCATCAAGCTGGGTGGTTTCTCTGCCCACGGCGATCAGGCCGATCTGGTGGACTGGTTTAGGGCCGTCCCGAAGCCACCGCGGCGGACTTTCCTGGTGCACGGCGAAGCCGAGGCCAGTCAGGCGCTGGCGGCGCGGCTTCGGGAGGTGGGCGCGCCGGATGTGACCGTGCCGCGGCAGGGGGAACGGGTGACCTTGTGACCGTGCGCCACCATTCTCTAACGCATAGGAGGCTCGGCGGCCGATGAGAAGCGAACGGGAGATGTTGGACCTGATACTAGGCACAGCACGGGGGGACGACCGCATCCGGGCGGTCGTCATGAATGGCTCCCGGGTGAACCCCAACGTGCCGAAGGATATGTTCCAGGACTTCGATATCGTATATGTGGTGACGGACGTGCGGTCATTCACGGCTGACCACAGCTGGGTGGACCGGTTCGGCGAACGCATGATTATGCAAATGCCGGATGAAATGGAAGACCCGCCGCCGGAGGCGGCGGCGGCCGACACCAGCACGCATTTCGCCTACCTGATGCAGTTTGTCGATGGAAACAGAATCGACTTGAGCTTGTTTTCCGTAGAAAGGGCACAGGAAATCGAGGAAGACACCTTGAGGGTCCTCCTTCTGGATAAGGACGGCATGTTCGCACCCTTCCCGCCGTCCAGTGATGCCGGCTACCTGCCCAAGCCGCCCAGCGCCAAGGCCTTCGCCGACTGCTGCAACGAGTTTTGGTGGGTGAGCCCGTACGTAGCCAAGGGGCTCTGGCGGGACGAGCTCCCGTATGCCAAGGAGATGTTCGAGCATTACGTCAGAGAACAGTTGACGAAGATGCTTACCTGGTACATTGGGATGCGTACCGGTTTCTCAGTCAGCCCAGGTAAGCTGGGAAAGTACTTTCGCCGGTGCCTTGAGCCCGAACTCTGGGATATGCTTATCGCCACCTACCCCGACGCCGTCCCGGAAGACATCTGGCAGGCCCTCTTCACCATGGGTGACCTGTTCCGGCGGGTGGCCCGTCCGGTGGCAGACCATTTTGGTTTCGTCTATCCCCTTGGAGACGACCAGCGCGTCAGCACCCACCTCCACCATGTGAAGGCTCTGCCGCGCGACACGAAACAGATCTACTGAGGCCGGCAGACCGTGTCTGGCTGTCACCTGCCACCGTCACCTGCCACCGGTCACCTGCCACCGGTCACCTGCTCAAACTATCGGTGAAGCTGCGTGCCCTGTTTCGGTAGGCGGTGCTTTCTTTTTCGAGGTACGCCGCGACCGGACTCTTCTCAGCCCCTGGCGTCAGAGGTAGAAGGTTTCCGATCTTCGCCAACATCCCTTTGAGGCTCAGATCCTTGGCCTCTATGATAATCAGAGTCACGTTATTAGCTTTGGCGATGCCCTGCTTCATGGCATCGTAGGCCCGGGTCTTGCGGGCCTCTTCGGAGTTGGGGAACCTTACGGTAGCCGCATAGTGTTGCGGCCCGTTGAACTCGAAGGCAACGCCAAGCTCCGGGTAGTACCTGTCATACTCGAACCTTTCGTCAGTCAGGGGATTTACATTAAACCCGGGCCTGGCGTTATCCTCAAATCGATCCGTCGCCACCAGGAGGTTGAGCCATTCGCGCATTATGGCCTCTCCCAGAAACTGAGACCGTGCAAGCCGCCTTTTTACCTGCTCTAACCGGCCGAGCCAAAAGGTCTCCGCCGCGTCCAAGATGGAGAACTGACCAGAACCCATCGAAGTTATGTAACCTTGGTTCTTCAGGATTTCAATGTACTTCCGACAGGTCATCTCCGAGAGCCCGGCTATCTCAGCCAGAACACTCCTCCGAAAGCGGCAACAGTGCTTGTCATCACTATGGACCAGCATGATTGCATATAACCTCAGAGCTCCAGCCGGGACATCGGCACTCAGGACGATCTCGGAAGGTAACTCCACGCTGGTTCTGACCAACATCCACACCTCCAACAATTCCGGGCGCAAGCGCGGCCGTGGGTAGGTCTTGCCCGGCGAACCGTCGCCGGTCGAACGGTTTCCCCGCTATTCACCGCCTTCACAGAGTTCATCACACATCCTGCCACTGGAAAATGATAATTCTTGGCGGTCGGCACGGTGGGAATCGCCAGGTTTTGGCGATCGGGGCTCCCGCGCCCTTGCGGAAACCCGATTTTCGCCAGTTTCTAGCGACCCACCGTGGCAATCTGCCAATTATTAGCGGAAATCAGCGCCCCAAATTCTGACAACGACAAAATGTAGCTTTTCGACAACGTTGGGGTGCTAGGAATTGGCGGTTGCGGACCGGTTCGGTTTCGCGCCGCCGCCCCAAGTCCGGCCTTGGGGCCCGGCCTCCGGGCCCGCCTTCGGAGCCCGCCCGAACCACTCCTGCAGGGCACCCCGCGCCGCCAAGTCCCGGGCGAAGCACCGCCATCTCCTGAGGCCGCACCGCCGCGCAGGATGGCGGCCTCGCGGGCAGAATACCTCAAGCTGCAAGCCAAACGTGGCGGCGGACTAGACTGGCGGAACGGGCCGGCGGACTAGGCTGGCCGATCAGAATGGCGGATTGGACTGGCGAGCTGGGCCGGCGCCGAGGCTGGCCCTCGACGACAGGCGCCGCGTCGTCGCGCCGGCAGAAGTGGGATTGGCCAAGGAGACCACCATGGAGGTCATCGCCTTCATCGGCGAAAGCGGCACCGGTAAGAGCCACCGTGCCTCGCTCATCGCCCTCCAACACAATATCGACCTCATCATTGACGACGGCCTGCTTATCCAGGACGGTCGCATCGTGGCCGGCGAATCGGCCAAGCGGGAACTGACACGCATCGGCGCCGTAAAAAGAGCCATCTTCTCCGACGACGAGGAAGCTCGCGCCGCCCGTGAAGCCCTGGCTTCCCTCACTCCCCAGCGTGTCTTGATCCTGGGCACGTCCCGCGCCATGGTGGAACGCATCTCAGAGCGCCTCGACCTGCCCTTCCCGTCGAACTACATCACCATCCAGGACGTGGCGACCCCGTCCCAGATCATGCGCGCCCGCCGCACCCGCCGCAACTACGGCAAACACGTCATCCCGGCGCCCACCGTTGAAGTAAAAAAGACCTTTTCCGGCTACCTGATCGACCCCTTAAAGCTGTTCGTGCGCGCCCGCCCCGACGCCGACGAGGAGGTCGCCATCGAGAAATCCGTGGTCCGCCCCACCTACAGCTCCCTCGGGCGCTTCTACATCGACGACGTGGTGCTGCTCTCCATTGCCGCCCGCGCCGCCCGGCAGGTGGAAGGACTAACCAAGGTGTATCGCGTGCGAACCCAGGAGGACCGCGATGGCGTCCGCATATACATGGACGTGGGGGTCCGATACGGGTTGAACGTCATTGAGACACTGACTGAGGGACAGAAGACGGTCAAGGAAACGGTCGAATACATGACGGCCCTGAACGTGCTGAGCGTGGACGTGGCCGCGCGCGGCGTCACCCTCGACCGGCCATGAGCGGCGACATGCGCCACCCGTCCGGCCACGGCCCAGCCCAGGGCCCCGGCCCGGGCCTGGGCCCTGGGCTGGGACTCGGGCTCGGATTGTCCATGCGCCAGACGCAGAAACTGGTGATGACCCCGGAACTCCGCCTGGCCCTCCAAGTCCTGCAGTTTTCCACCGCAGACCTGGCCGAACGGATTCAGGAGGAACTCCTGGCGAACCCCGTCCTGGAAGTGCGCGAAGAGCCCGAAGCCCAAGCCCTTGGTGAGCCCGTGCCCATCCACGAAACGCCTGCCGCCGACAACGACGCCGCCCGCGAGAACGATCGCATCTTGGACTATTTTCTCGATGGTAGCGATTTGGGCGTGCCACCGGCGCCGCGCCGCGACCCCTCCGACTACGCGCGTCCCCTCGATCCGCCCATCACCCAACCCCTGACCTTACAGGAGCACCTGCTCCAGCAGCTCAGGCTGACCATCCGGGACGGGGATGCGGATCAGGGCGACGTTCAGCCGCGGGTAGTGGAGTACCTCATCGGGTGCCTGGATGAGCGCGGCTATTTGGTGTGCGACCCGGATGACGCCGCGACCTTCCTTGGGGTGGAGACCCGCCGCATCGAGGAAGGGATCACCCTGCTCCAGTCCTTTGATCCGCGGGGCATCGGTGCCCGGAACCTGCGCGAGTGCCTGTCCCTCCAGTTGGTGGGGCCGACCGACCAGGGCGATCGAGGCGGACCGGGCGATCAAGGTGGCCGGGACGATCAAGGTCGCCGGGACGATCAAGGTCGCCGGGACGATCAAAGCGGCCGGGACGGCCAGGGTGGTGGCGAAACGTCTTCGCGCCACCTGGCGCTGGCCATCATCCAAGACCACCTCGAGGACCTGGCGGCCGGCCGCCTATCGCGCATTTCCGCCGCCCTGAAAGTCGAACTCCCTCAAATCCAATCGGCGGTGGACCTCATTCGCTCGCTGGAGCCTAAACCGGCCCGCGCTTTCGCCGGCCAGGCCGAAGCCAACCGGTACATCATCCCGGATGCTATCGTAGAGAAACTGGCCGGCAGTCCGGGTTTCGCGGACGGCGTCGGCGACACGGGCGACCGGTACATCGTAGTGATGAACGATTCAGCGCTGCCTCGCCTTGGAGTCAACCAGTTCTACCGCCAGCTGCTCCGTAAGACGCTGGGGGCCGTTTCAAGGTCTTCGCGCCCAGGCACGTCCGGCACCGCCGCCGGCACCGCCGCCGGCACCGCCACCGGCGCGGCCACACCCGGCTCGGGCTCGGCCACCCCCGATGGCGCGACGGCCGAAGCCGCCCGCTTTCTCCACGACCGCCTGACTTCCGCGGTCTGGTTCATCAGGAGCATCGAACAGCGCCGCCTGACCCTCTACCGGGTGGTGGAGGCCGTGGCCTCCCTGCAATCCGATTTCCTCGATCGTGGCATTCGCTATCTCCGCCCCCTGACCATGAAGGACGTGGCGGAGGCCATCGGGGTCCACGAATCGACAGTTTCGCGCGCCGTGGCCAACAAGTATGTCCAGACTCCGCACGGGGTGTTCGAACTCAAATTCTTCTTCTCCAGCGGAGTCGACCGCCTCGGCGGGCAGGGAATCGCTTCCGAGAGCGTGAAGAAACTCATTGGTGATTTGGTGTCGAAGGAAGATCCGGGCGACCCTTTGAGCGACCAGCGGCTGGCGGAACTCCTCTCCGGCTCGGGCGTGGTGATTTCGCGCCGCACGGTCGCCAAATACCGGGAAGAGGCCGGGATACCTTCGTCCAGCCGCCGGAAACGTTATTAGGTAGGCCCTTTTTTCTTTTTCCGGGGGCGAACGCGGGAACGCGCCCACCAGGGCCGACCAGATAGCCTGTAATACAGATAGCGGCATGAACAGTAAACAGTAAGGGGAGGAAGGGTAAGTCATGTCGGTGAAGGTTGGGATCAACGGTTTCGGCAGCATCGGTCGGCGTTTTTACCGCCTGTCACGGGTCAATCCAAACATCGAAGTTGTGGCCGTCAACGACCTAGGCGACCCCAAGAGCCTGGCCCTGCTCCTGAAGTACGACAGCAACTACGGCAACCTCGACGCCGATGTGAAGGCGGAAGAGAACGCCATCGTGGTCGACGGCAAGCGTCTCCGCATCTTCGCGGAGCGCGACCCCGGCGCCATCCCTTGGAAGGAAGTCGGGGCCGAGATCGTCATTGAGTCCACCGGTCGTTTCACCGAAAAGGCGAAGTCCGAGGTGCACATCACCAAGGGCGGCGCCAAGAAGGTCATCATCTCCGCCCCCGGTAAGGACGAGGACATCACCATCGTCATGGGCGTGAACGAGGACAAGTACGATCCGGCGACGCACAACGTCATCAGCAACGCTTCCTGCACCACCAACTGCCTGGCCCCGGCGGCGAAAGTCCTGGACGAGGTCTTCGGGATCGAAAAGGGCCTGATGAACACGGTCCACGCCTACACGAACGACCAGGTCCTCCTCGACCAGCTCCACAAGGATATGCGGCGCGCGCGCGCCGGCGCCTCGAACATCATCCCGACCACGACCGGCGCCGCCAAAGCCGTCGGCCTGGTCCTCCCGCAGATGAAGGGCAAGCTGAACGGGCTTTCCCTGCGCGTCCCCGTGCCGGTAGTATCGGTGGTCGACCTGGTGGCCGTCCTGAAGCGCGACACCACCGCCGAAGAAGTTAACGACGCCTTCCGGAAGGCCGCCGCCGGCCCGCTGGGCCGCTACCTGGCCGTGACCGAAGAGCCGCTGGTCTCCTCGGACTTCAAGGGCTGCCAGAAATCGTC
Source organism: Bacillota bacterium (assembly GCA_021791495.1). Taxonomy (GTDB): domain Bacteria; phylum Bacillota; class Sulfobacillia; order JAJYWN01; family JAJYWN01; genus JAJYWN01. The sequence goes on along the minus strand of JAJYWN010000040.1, from coordinate 23,802 downwards.
CATCGTCGATCTCCTCTCCACCATGGTCATCGGCGGGAACCTGGTCCGCGTGGTGGCCTGGTACGATAACGAATACGGCTACTCTTGCCGCCTGGTGGACCTGGTCGACTTCATCGCGAAGAAGGGCCTGTAGGGCGCGGAGGGCAAGGGATTACATGCCTAGCAAATACAATAAGCAGACTGTCAAGGACGTGCCGGTGGAAGGCCGGCGCGTCTTTGTTCGCGTAGACTTCAACGTACCGCTCACCCCTGCCGGCGAGGTGGCCGACCGGACGCGGCTCACTGCCGCCGCCCCGACCATCAAGTATCTGGCCGAGCACGGGGCGAAAGTCATCCTGGCATCCCACTTCGGGCGCCCCAAAGGCAAGGTGGTCGAGAGTATGCGCTTGGCCCCCGTGGCCAAGGTGCTACCCGAAGTGCTCGGCGGCGCCGGGGGAGGCGCCGGGGGCAGCGCCGCTGCCGGCAAGAGCGGCGGCCACGATGGCGGCCACGGCCGCGGCCACGACCATCCAGTCACGTACGTGCGCGATTGCGTTGGGCCGGAAGTGGAAGCAGCCGCGGCGGCCCTGAAACCGGGGGAAATCCTGCTCCTCGACAACCTGCGCTTTTACCCCGGCGAGGAAGCCAACGACCCGGCCTTCGCCAAGCAACTGGCGGCGCTGGCCGACCTGTACGTCAACGACGCCTTCGGGGCCGCCCACCGCGCCCACGCTTCCACCACCGGCATGGCCTCCTTCCTGCCCGCCGTCGCCGGTTTCCTGATGGAGCAAGAGGTCCGTTCTCTCGGGAAGTTGCTGGAGGCGCCGGCCAGGCCCTTCGTGGCTATCCTGGGCGGGGCGAAGGTATCGGACAAGATCGGCGTCATCGAGAACCTCCTCGGCCTTGTCGACCGCCTCCTCATCGGGGGCGGCATGGCCAACACTTTCCTGGCGGCGCAGGGGCACGACCTGAAGAAGTCCCTGGTCGAGCAGGACAAGCTGGATGAGGCGCGACGGCTACTGGCGGCGGCGCGTGGGCGTCTGCAACTGCCGGTGGACGTGGTGGCGGCCGCGGAAGCGAAAGCCGGCGCCCAGACCAAGGTGGTTCCGCCCGACGGCGTGCCCGACGGTTGGACCGCCCTGGACGTCGGACCGCGCACGGCGGACGCCTTCGCCCAAGCGGTGGCCGGCGCCGGGACGGTGTTCTGGAACGGACCATTGGGTCTATTCGAAATCGAACCTTTCGACCGCGGCAGCACCGCCGTGGCCAAGGCCATCGCCTCCTCCAAAGCCTTCAGCGTGGTGGGTGGCGGCGATTCCATCGCGGCGTTGGAGAAGAGCGGCGTGGCCGGTAGCATCTCGCACATCTCGACGGGTGGCGGCGCGTCCCTGGAGTTCTTAGAAGGGCGCGAACTGCCGGGCGTGGCTTGCCTGGCCGATAGGGGAGGCGCGGCGCAATGAGTGCAGCGATGAGTGGAGCAGCGAGCGCCAGCGGCGGCGCGGCGGGAGCGAAGAGACGTCCGGTCGTCGCCGGCAACTGGAAGATGTATAAGGACCGGGCGGGGGCCGGAGCCCTGGCCCGGGCCATTGCCGATGGGCTGGGGGAAGCCGGGTTGCGGCCCGGAACCGGTGCCCATGTGGATACCTTGGAGCCAGAGGTCGTCCTCTGCCCGCCTTTTACCGCCCTGGAAACGGTGGCCGCCGCCCTGGGCGGCCGGCCCTGGCCGGCGTTGGGTGCACAGAACGCTCACTGGGAAAAAGAAGGCGCCTTCACCGGTGAAATCGCCCCCGAAATGCTGGCCGACGTGGGCTGCCGGTATGCCATTCTGGGCCACTCCGAGCGCCGCCAGTACTTCGGCGAGACCGACGAAGGTGTGTCGAAACGCCTGGCCGGCGCCCTCCGCACGGGGCTGGTCCCTATCGTCTGCGTCGGGGAGACCTTGGCGCAGCGCGAAGCCGGCCAGACGGGCGAAGTGGTGACCCGTCAGCTAAATGGTTCCCTGGCCACTCTGCCCGCCGATAAGGCCGCCGGCGCCATCATCGCTTACGAACCCGTCTGGGCCATTGGCACCGGCAAGGCGGCTTCCTCCGCCGACGCGCAGGAAGTGGCCGCCCTGATCCGGCGGGTCTTTGCCTCCAAGTTCGGGCCGGCCGCCGGCGCCGGCATGCGCCTTCTCTACGGTGGCAGCGTCAAGCCCGAGAACGCGCGCGACTACTTCCGGCAGCCCGACGTGGACGGAGCCCTGGTGGGTGGGGCCAGTCTGGTCGCCGCATCGTTCCTGGCCATCATCGCGGCGGCCCGGGAGGCCTGAGTTCCTTGTCCCTCGCGACGCCTGGGTCCGCGCCGGCGCGCCCCAGGCCCTTGATGCTGATCGTCATGGATGGCTGGGGAATCGGCGACCCGGCCAGTACCTGTAACGCCACCACCTGCGCGCCCACGCCGAACCTACGCCGCTTGTACGCTGAATACCCGTCGACCCGCCTGCAGGCCAGCGGTGAAGCCGTAGGCCTCCTGCCAGGCCAGATGGGTGACAGCAACGTCGGTCACCTGAACCTCGGCGCCGGACGGATCGTCTGGCAGAACCTGCCCCGCATCGACCGGGCCATCCGGACGGGGGAGTTTCAAAGGAACCCGGCGCTGACGGAAGCCATCGGCCGGGCCGCCCCGCAGGCGGCTTTGCACCTCCTGGGCCTGGTCTCGGACGGTGGCGTCCACAGCCACATCCGCCACCTTTACGCCCTCATCGACATGGCCGCCAAGGCCGGGGTGCGCAGCGTTTTCGTCCATGTCTTCCTTGACGGCCGCGATGTGCCGCCCAAGTCCGCCCTGGAGTGGGTCCCGGCCCTCGAGGCCGAATTATCGCGGCGCGGCATTGGTCGGGTCGCTACGGTTATGGGCCGTTTCTACGCCATGGACCGCGACAAGCGTTGGGACCGGGTGGAAAAGGCCTACCGAGCCATGGTGGCCGGCGACGGGGAGCGCACCGCCCCCACGGCCGAGGCCGCCATCCACACCGCCTACGAGGCCGGCGAGACCGACGAGTTCGTGGCTCCGACGGTGATCAAGAGTTTCGATATGGTGGGGGCCGCACCCTCCGCCGCTCGAACGCTCTGTCGGGCGGAGCCCGACTGCGCTGGCGGCTGCGGGACCCCGGCCCCCACGCCCCCCGCGAACGCGGCCGTCGCTGACGCCTCTGCCGGCCGCCCCGACGCCCGCATCCTCCCCGGCGACTCGGTCATTTTCGTCAACTTCCGCGCCGACCGGGCCCGCGAGATCTGCCACGCCCTGGTAGATACCGATTTCACCGGCTTCGTCCGCCCCGGCGTCGCGGGTGTCCCCGCCGGCGGCCCGCCCGGCGTCCACCTGGCGGCCATGGCCGAGTACGACACGACGCTGGGCGTGCCGGTCGCCTTCCCGCCCCAAGAACTGCGCCTGACCCTGGGCGAACTCCTCTCCAGCCTCGGCCTGACGCAACTCCGCGTCGCCGAGACCGAGAAGTACGCCCACGTGACCTTCTTCTTCAGCGGCGGCCGCGAGGAGCCATTCCCCGGCGAGGACCGTGTCCTGGTCCCCTCGCCGAAAGTGGCCACCTACGACCTGAAGCCGGAGATGAGCGCCCCCGAGGTTACATCTAAAGTCTTGGAAGCTATCGCTTCCAGAACTTACGACTTCATCCTCTTGAACTATGCGAACCCGGACATGGTGGGCCACACCGGCGTGTGGGAGGCCGCCTTGAAAGCGGTGGAAACCGTCGACGATTGCCTTGGCCAGGTGGTCGGTGCCTGCCTTTCCGCCGGTGGCGTCGCCCTGGTTACCGCCGACCACGGTAACATCGAGAAGATGCGTGAGGATGATGGCGAGCCTCATACCGCGCACACCTCCGACGATGTCCCGTTCCTGCTTATCGACCCGACCCGCCGTAACGCCCGCTTGCGCGACGAGGGCATCCTCGCCGACGTGGCGCCGACGATATTGACCATACTCAAAATCAGCCGGCCGCCGGAGATGACCGGCCGGCCGCTCTTCGTGGAGGCATGACGATCATGAGCCAGACCAAGATCAAGGACACTAAAGCCCGCGAAATCCTGGATTCCCGGGGCGACCCCACTGTGGAGGTGGACGTCATCCTGACCGACGGCTCACGCGGCCGCGCCGCGGTCCCCTCGGGCGCGTCCACCGGCGCCCATGAGGCTGTGGAACTGCGCGACGGTGATAAGACCCGCTACGGCGGCAAGGGTGTGCAGAAGGCCGTGGCCAACGTGCGCAACCTCATCGCCCCCCGCCTGGCGGGGATGGACGCGCTGGAGCAGGCCGCCATCGACAAGGCTATGATCGACCTGGATGGCACGGCGAACAAGGGCCGCCTGGGCGCCAACGCCATCCTCGGCGCCTCGCTGGCCACCGCCCACGCCGCCGCCGCGTCCTTGAAGCTGCCGCTCTACGCCTACCTTGGTGGGGTGGGGGCGCGCCAGCTGCCGGTGCCCATGATGAACATTCTGAACGGCGGCAAACACGCGGGCTTCAACATCGACGTGCAGGAGTTCATGGTCGTCCCGGCTGGGGTGCCGAACTTTACCGAAGCCCTGCGCGCCGGGTCGGAGGTCTTCCACGCCTTAAAGGATGTCCTGAAGAAGCAGGGTCTAAGCACCGCGGTGGGTGACGAGGGCGGCTTCGCGCCGGCCCTGAAGTCGAACGTGCAGGCCATCGAGGCCATCGTCGAAGCCATCGGAAAGGCCGGCTACAAGGCCGGGGCCGACGTCTTCTTGGCGCTGGATACGGCGGCCACCGAGCTGTTCGAGGGCGGCGAGCGCTATGTGCTGCGCAGCGAGAACCGTGCCCTGAAGACCGAGGAGTTCATTGAGGTCTACGCCGGCTGGGTGCGCCAGTACCCCATCCTTTCCATCGAGGACGGCCTGGCCGAGGATGACTGGCCGGGCTGGAAAGCCCTCACCGCCAAGATCGGAGACCGTGTCCAACTCGTCGGCGACGACATCTTCGTTACGAACGTGGAGCGCATCGCTCAGGGGATCACGTCGAACTGCGCGAACTCGGTGCTGATCAAGGTGAACCAGATCGGTTCCCTAACCGAGACTTTCAAAGCCGTGGACATGGCCCGGAAGGCCGGCTACACGCAGGTCATGTCCCACCGCTCCGGCGAGACCGAGGACACCACCATCGCCGACCTGGCCGTGGCCTGGAGTGTGAGCCAACTGAAGACCGGCGCCCCGTCCCGCTCCGAGCGCGTTGCCAAGTATAACCGCCTGGTCCGGATCGAGGAGGAGCTGGGCGCGAACGCTACCTACGCTGGCTTGGCGGCGTTCAAACGGAGATAAGTCCTTCCAGCCCAGACCCAGGCTGATCCGCGACATTCGTTGAGCCTTGGACCTGTTTGGTGCTAGTCTTGCGCGCCCGGTAAAGCAGTCGCCGGTGATCTGGCTTCGCCTAACCTGACCCAGAGCACGATGGCTGCGGCCGCCGCCGAAGCGGCGCCGAAGTAGAAGGGTGCCGCCGGGCTTATCGCCTGCCAGAGCAAGCCCGCCAGCAGAGAAGCCGGTAGCAAACCCAATCCCACCACGGTGGCGTGGAGGCCCATGATGGTGGCCTTGCGCGTCTTGGGGGCATAGTCGGCCAAGACCGCTTTCTCGACGCCGTCGGTGGCGCCCGAGTACAGGCCGTAGGCCGCGAACAGCAGCCACAGCCATCCCGGATGCGGGACCAGCGCAAAGCCAAGGTAGACCAGGGCGTACATCATATACCCGCCCACCAACACCGGCTTACGGCCGATCTTGTCGGAAAGGCGGCCCAGGGGGTAGGAAACTACCGTGTAGACGACATTGTAGAGCAAGTAGAGCAGAAGTGCCTGGGACGTCTTGAAACCGACCGACGACGCCCGCAGTAGGAGGAATTGGTTCGAAGAGTTTCCGATGGTGAACAGGCCGGCGGCCACCAGGAACGCCCTAATCTGGGGCGACAGCGTCGACCAGTTGGCACGCTCCAATGGAGCAGCGGTAGTGGCCGCGCCGGCGGCCCTAGCCTTTTCGCCTTTCTCCCGTACGGGAATGAAACTCACGATAGCCAGGACGGCCGGAATGAGAGCGAACCAGAAAACGGTCTTAAAGTGGGTCTCGCCGCGGCTGATGATTAGGTAGGCGGCGGCCACGCCTACCACGGCCCCGGCAGTGTCCATCATCCGGTGGAAGCCGAAAGCACGCCCGCGCTGGCCGGCGTCTACCGATTCGGCCAGAAGGGCGTCGCGCGGGGCCCCGCGCAGCCCCTTGCCGATGCGGTCCAGAACGCGGGCCAGGAAGATCAGGGGCCAAGCCGCGGCCATCACCAGGAAGGCCTTGCCGACCGAGGACATGCCATAACCGCTTACGGCCAGCCCTTTGCGCTGATGGAGGCGGTCTGAGCGGGCGCCGGACCAGACCTTCAGGAGGCTGGCGATGCTTTCGGCCACCCCTTCGATGGCGCCCAGGACGGTCGGGCCGGCACCGAGGAAGGCCAGGTACAAAGGGATCAACGGGTAGACCATTTCCGAGCCAGTATCAGTGAAGAAACTGACCAATCCCAGCCAAAAGACGTTATACATCCGGAGGGCCTCCTAAACCACAGATCATGGACTGCCAGACCCTGGACGACTCATGGGAGAACATGGCGAAACAAGCATAGTACGGCAGTCGAAACACGTCAACTGAAGGACACGCTCTCTCCCTCCAAGGAGTGTCCCGAGATACAAGATGGTCGGAATCAGCACTATCTCCCGGCACGACAAGCTGCACAAGGGGGAAGCACTGGGCTTCCCCCTTGTCTTCATCCGATTGCGGTCTCCTACTGCTACCTGGTGGTTCCAGTGGTGCCGCCGGCGCGGGTGAACCCACCGCCCGCGGTGCCGACTCCACCAGCTCCGCCGACGCCACCTACGCCGCCTACCTGCGGGAGGGTGCCGCCCTGAGCCAGGCTCTGCTCGGCCAAGGCAATCATCCGCTTGACCATGTGGCCGCCCACGGCTCCGCACTGCCGGGCCGGGACGTCGCCCCAGTATCCGTCACGCACCTGCTGACCGATGCCAACCTCATTGGCAATGTCATACTTGAACCGGTCGAGGGCCGTTTCCGCGCCCCGGACCAAAGCCTTGTTCGAAGTCTGACTTCCTTGTGCCATCTTTATCACCTCCTCTGGTAGCTAGGTTTTCCCCGGAAATCCACTTCATGCTGGGGTTTTTTCCCCGTTTGCCGAGGGCGCGAAATGCGGAGAATAAGCGTGTTTCCTCCTCTTGTCGGCGTCTCGAACACAGGCTGGACCGGCCACGGATGGCCGGTCCTTGTGCGTTTCCGACCGGACATTCGGCTGTGATTTTCCAGAGATAGGAGGAAAGCACCAGCGGCCAATGAACCACAGTGGTGATGAGTATGGAGAATTTCCAAGACCCCAACGGAAGTGGTCGGCCCGCGCCTAATCGGGTCCGACGGTTGGGCTGCCTTCCACCTCTTTGGCAGATCATCCTGATCGCGGTTCTGGTTATCGCCACCCAGGGCAGGCACAGTCCGTCCGGACTCCCGACGGGTCCCGAGACCGGCAGTCCGTCCGCCGCACAAACCGGGTCAGCGTCGGCGACGTCCCCTCCTGTCACACCCGGAGACTCGGGAGCAAAGGTGCGTCCCGCCAGTGGCACCGAAATGGGCGTAGCCCGCGCCACGGGAGGACTCGGCAGTCTGACGGTCGACAACGGTACGGAGTACGATGCTATCGTCAAGTTGGTTAGGGACTCCCGGACCCAGCGGTCGATGTACGTCAGATCAAAGGAAAAGGCGACCATGAGCAACGTTTCGACCGGTTACTACCGGATCTTCTTCAGCACGGGAAAGGACCTTGACCCCACGACCGGCCAGTTCCAGGTGGATGACAGTTATTCGGAATTCGAGCAGTCGCTGGTGTTTCTCGAGACTCCCAAAGCAACTTCGCTTGAATACTCCACCTATCAGATCACGCTTCAGCCTGTCGTCGGCGGAAACGCCAAGACCAGGCGGCTCGACAAGTCGGCTTTCATCAACGCGGGCAAATAGCCGCGGCTGTCAATAGTCAAGGCTGTCAATAGTCAAGGCGTTGCGGTCGGGCCATGGCCTATGCTAGAATGAACGTGCTCGATTGGCCGTCCTGACTTCAACGATTTTGCGGGGGATTACAGAATGCACACCGTGGTCCTTGTTCTCCACATTATCTTCTCGATCGGCATCATCGCCGGTGTCTTGCTCCAATCCGGGCGCAGCGCCGGTCTGTCGGGCGCCATCGCCGGCGGCGCCACCACGTTGTTTGGGAAGAAGAAGGGGTTGGACGACGTCTTAGCCCGTATCACCACGGGGTTCGCCATCGCTTTCATGTTCTCATCCATCGCCCTGACCCTTATTCGGTAGCAGGGGATTTCGAACCGCATAGCCAACCTCAACCGAAAGGTTGAGGTTTTTTGGTTTGTTTTGGGGAAAAAGGAAAGAAGATGGCTAGCATAGAGCCGGAACAGACAACGGAAAAGACAGTGCTGAACATGAAAGGTGACGCCGCCGGGGAGGCGACGGTCGCCATCCAAGGGTGGCGCGTGGCGCCCAACCGCCCCGACAACCCGTGTTTCGCCTGCGGGCCCACCAATCCCATCGGCCTGCACCTGCAGTTCCTGGTGAGTGATGACACAGTCCGCACCACCTTCGTCCCTGGGCCCGAGCATCAGGGCTACCCTGGCCACATGCACGGCGGTCTCATCAGCACTATCCTGGACGACGTCATGGCAAACTTCCTGTACCTGCGTGGGCTGCCCGTGGTCACCGCCCGGATGGAAGTGAAGTTCAAGGCGCCCATCGGCCTTGGCCGCCCCGTCACCGCCTCCGCCCGTCTGTCGGAGGAGCGCGGCGGTCGCCTTTTCGAGATGGAGTCCCAGCTTGAGGACGAGAGCGGGAAGGTGCTGGCCGAAGGCCGGGCCACCTTCATGCGCGTGCCGGCCTCCAAGATAGGCGTCGACCACCTCCCCAGCATGTTCGGACAAACTGCCTCCGAACAGAAGCAGAAGTGATTAGCGGAAAGGAGCCAGTTGAATGGACAGAAGTGAAGCCCTCCGCCTGATGGAGGAGAACATCCAGAACGCCAACCTGCGCAAGCACATCCTGGCCGTGGAGGCCGTCATGCGCCGCCTGGCCCGCCACTTCGGTGAGGACGAGGAGCGGTGGGGTGTGGCCGGCCTCCTGCACGATATCGACTACGAGCAGACCAAGGGCGACGCCGCCAGCCACTCCATCGTCGGTGCGGAGATGCTGGAGAAGCTGGGCGTGGACCCCGACATCGTCTACGCCGTCAAGGTCCATAACGAGTTTCATGGCCTGCCCCGCAACACGGCCCTGGATAAGGCGCTGCACTTCTCGGACCCGGTCACCGGCCTCATCGTGGCCGCCGCCCTGATCAACCCGGCCAAGAAGCTGTCGGCCATCGACACCGAGTTCATCATGAAGCGCTTCGGCGAGAAGGCCTTCGCCCGCGGAGCCAACCGCGAGGTCATTAAGCGCTGCTCCGAACTGAACCTGGGTCTGGAGGACTTCATCGGCCTGTCCCTCGAGGCCATGCAGGGCATTTCCGACCAGTTAGGTCTGTAAGCGAGTGGCCCGCGCGTCCCACGTCTCTCCTTTGATGCCCGGCCGCCTGATCGTCAGGCGGGCCGGGCAGTTTCAATTCCTCCCCGACGACCCCGACCTGCGCCCGTACCTGGTAGACGAGCACGGTACCGGTGGCGCCGTCCACGAAGACCGCGTTTTGGCGCGGGCACGGCGCCGGCACGGGGCGGGTGGGGTTCCCTACGCCACCATTGAGAAGGTGGTGGAGCGGACTAACCGCCAATGGGTCGGCGTGGTCCGGCGCGGGGACGGGTTTTTCCTTGAGCCCAACGATAAGCGCTTCCCGCTGATGCTCCTGGATGGCTCCCAACCGGGGGCCGCCGGGCGCACCGTCCCGTCCCTCGCTTTGGAGCCTCTGTCAGGGCAGACGGTGGTGGCCGCCGTCTCGGCCTATCCCCAGAAACCCCTCGGGCCAGTCCACGGTCAGGTGGTGGAAGTGCTGGGCCGCCAGGGCACGCCCGGCCTGGACATCGCCGTGGTGGCCCGCTCCCACGGGCTACCCCTCAGCTTCCCTCCCGCGGTGCTGGCCGCGGCTGCCTCCGCCCCCCAGGAAGTGATGGCCGAGCAACTGGCCGGCCGGCTCGACTTGAGAGGGGGTGCCTCGGAAGTCACGGTTTTCACCATCGATGGCGAGGACGCCAAGGACTTAGACGATGCGGTGTCGGTGGAGGACTTGGGTGACGGCCGAACCCGCCTGGGGGTGCACATTGCCGACGTCTCTCACTACGTGACGGAGGGGACGGTACTGGACAAGGAGGCCGCGCACCGTACCACCAGCGTCTACCTCGTCGACCGCGTCCTGCCGATGCTTCCCCCGGCGCTCTCCAATGGCATCTGCAGTCTGAACCCGTCCGTGGACCGGCTCACCGTCAGCGTTTTCATGGAGTTCGACGCCCAGGGCCGCCGCGAGCGGTACACCTTCGCTCGTTCAGTGATCCAGAGCGCCGCCCGTCTGACATACAAGCAGGTGGCCGCATCCCTCGGCGCTTGGACGCCGCCCCGGCCCGAAGACACGCCGCCACCATTGCCGGACATCGGCCCGGCCGCCATCGGCACCCCTGGCGGCGCCGGCAAGTCCGGCCTCCAGACTGACTTGGAGCGGGCCAGGGACTTGGCTACGAAGCTGCGGTCCCGCCGCCTGGAGCGCGGCGCCATCGACTTCGATTTCCCGGAGGACAAGGTCCTGCTCGATGCCGCCGGCCGTCCCACCGCCATTCGCCGCTATGAGCGCACCATCGCCGACCAGATCATCGAGGAGTTCATGCTGGCCGCCAATGAGACGGTGGCGGAGTATCTACAATGGGCCGAGGTGCCTGCGGTGTACCGGGTGCACGAGCAGCCGACCCCGGCGAAGATGAAGGAGCTTCAGGCGTCCCTGCGCGAGCTGGGTTTCGCCAAGGTCCGCATCCCTCCGGAGAGGGTGCACCCTTCGGTCATCCAGAACATCCTGGAGCAGGTCAGGGGGACAAGGGACGGCCGCCTGGTGCAGAACATGCTGCTCCGCTCACTCCAAAAGGCCCGCTACGCCGCCAGGCCCCTGGGCCATTTCGCGCTGGCGGCCCGCCACTACTGTCACTTCACGTCTCCCATCCGCCGCTATCCGGACCTCTTGGTCCACCGTGTCCTCACCGAGGTGCTGACGGTGGGGAGGCCGCACCCTAAGAAGTTGACGCGCTGGCAGGAAACCTTCCCCGACCTGGCCGACCATTGCTCGGCGGGAGAGCGGACGGCCGACGAAGCGGAACTGGAGTCGGTGGACGTCAAGAAAGTGGAGTTCATCGAGCCTTTCCTTGGAGAGGAGTTCGGCGGTGTCGTTACCGGTGTGGAACCCTTCGGCCTCTTCGTAGAGATGGAGAATCTCGTGGAGGGATTGGTCCACGTCTCGGCGCTCCACGATGACTATTACCTATACGACGCGCCGCGCCATCGTCTGGTCGGAGAGCTTACCAAGCGGACGTTCCGCGTCGGACAAACGGTGCGCGTACGCCTGGTCCGCGTCAACGTCGAGGACCGCCTGATAGACCTTGAGCTTGTCCCTTCTTGATATCCGGCTTGTGGTATAATGGCTCGGTGACCGTCGCGGATAGGCAATATCTGGTTACCGGTTGGCAATACTGAAAGTTGGTGCATTACAGCAAAGCGCCCAGTAGAACCGGAGCAACCGAAAGTACCAGGTCCGGAGAGGAGGGACGGCGGTGCCCAAGGAAGATGGGATCAAGGTCGTGGCCGATAACCGAAAGGCCAGGCACGACTATTTCATCGAGGAAACATACGAGGCCGGCCTGGCCCTCACGGGCACCGAAGTCAAGTCGCTCCGCTTGGGTCGCGCCAACCTCCGGGATTCCTACGCCGCCGTCCAGGACGGCGAGATATTCCTGTATAACGTGCACATTTCAGCTTACGAACAAGGGAACCGTTTCAATGTGGATCCCGTCCGTATTAGGCGCCTCTTGATGCATAAGAGCGAGATCTTGAAGCTGCATCAGAAGACCAGGGAAAAGGGATACACCTTGGTCCCGCTGCGGCTCTACTTCCGGCGGGGCAAGGCCAAGGTCGAGCTGGGTCTGGCGAAGGGCAAGCATCTTTACGATAAGAGGGATGAGATCGCCCGCCGCGACACCGAACGAGAGATCGAACGGGCCGTGCGGGGTAAGATTGACAGATACTAGCATCGCTCGGTGGCACGCCGGTGAATGAAAGCCCAGGTATTTACTGCACTAATGTTGACGGCCGCCGTTGCCAAACATAGGGTGGTCTTATATAATGGTACTACCCCTTTTCAAGGGTTGACAGAAAAAAGCCACAACGCTTCGCTTGGCAGGGCGAAAACCTCGGGGGCGAATCAGTTTCGACGGGGGTAGTTGGGGCAAGAGCAGCGAGCCGAGCACCCGTACCTCGTTAATCCGCGGGAAAAAGAGAACTGCCAACAATAGCTACGCTTTAGCCGCCTAACAAGGCGGTTAACGCCCGGTGATCCTCGCCTGCGTGGAGAACCTGCGGCGTCATAGAGCAGGCTACCGCGACTGGGGCCGGCCCGGCTACTGGTCCGGGAAATAAGATAGGGCTGCCAAAGCGGGATCCTGTCGGTGGGAGCCCGTAGCGGGAGATCAAAGCACCGAATACGCTCGTAGAAGCCCTTGTCGAGACGCCTGCGGACAGCGGTGCAACTCCGCTCGCCTCCACAAAAAGAAAAGATCCCGCGCCTTGATGGTGCGGGATCTTTTCTTGTCCATCGGCGCCTTTACCGCGCGCCTCCTACACCATCGCCCAAAACGTTGCCAAGCCCACGGCGGGTGGATAAAATAGGTAGGTACAAGAGTTATGGGCTTAACAATAAACGGGGCCACCAAGCCACGGAGGACTCTGACGCTAATGACTTCTCCCACGTATGCCTTGGAGCGGAAGCTCCGGGAAGAGATACGCTCCTTCTTCACCCAAAGTTCCGGCGGCCCATGGTCAGGGGACATCCCTCTGGCGCCGCCGCCCAACCTGGATTTCGGTGACCTTTCCACGCCCATCTGCCTCTCGGCGGCGAAAGTACTCCGGGACCGGCCATCGGCCATCGCCCAGCGCCTCATAGATCACCTGCGCGCGGCGGACATTCCCGGTGTGAAGGACTATACCGTAACGGGCGCTGGTTTCTTGAACGTGATTTTCGATTCCCCAGGTCTGGCCCGCGAGGTCCTGAGCCTGGCGGCGAAGACTGTCCGAACCAGCGGTCCAGGCGAGGATGAGGGTTTCGGCTCCATGCCGGCCCGGCCCGACCACGCCAAAGTGGTCATCGAGCACACCAACATCAACCCCAACAAGGCGGCCCACATCGGCCACCTGCGTAACGCCTGCCTGGGCGACGTCCTGGTGCGCCTGAAGCGCCGGGCCGGCTACCAGGTCGAGGTCCAAAACTACATTGACGATACCGGCACCACCGTGGCCGACATCGTCCTCGGCCTGGAGAAGTTGGGTCGCCGGCCGCGCCCCGACGAACTGTTCGACCACTTCTGCTGGGACCTATACACCGACATAAACGAGGAGTACACCCATAACCCCGCTCTAAAAGAAGAGCAGAAGGCCATCCTGAAGCGCATCGAGGACGGCGACCCCTCCGTGGCGCCCATGGCGAAAGATATCGCCCGCCGCGTGGTCAAGGGCCACCTGCGCACCATGTGGGGCCTGGGCATCTTCTACGACGTCCTGACCTGGGAAAGCGACATCATCAACATGGGTTTCTGGCGGCACGGCTTCGAGCGGCTGAAAGAAGGCGGCTCGCTAATCCACGAGACCGAAGGCCCAAATGCCGGCTGCTGGGTGGTGAAGCTGGGAGACCTGCCCGAATTCGCCGGCCTGGAAAACCCGGATAAGGTTTTGGTCCGCTCGAACGGGACGGCCACCTACGTCGCAAAAGATATCGCCTACCAGATGTGGAAGTTCGGCGTGCTGGGAAAGGACTTTTGCTACACTGTCCACACCCCGCGGCAGCCCAACGGCCAGACCCTGTGGACCTCCATCTCCGACCCGGCCCAGGGCTCACCGGACGGCGAACACCCCACCTTCGGCAAGGCCAACGTAGTCATCAACGTGATTGACATCCGCCAGAAGTACCTGCAGGACATCCTTCGCTACTCTCTGCAGAAGTTGGGTTTCCCGAACGAGGCCGCCCATTCCATCCATTTCGGCTATGAGGTAGTCTCTCTCTCACCCGACACCGCCCGTGAACTGGGCGTGGACGTCGAGGCTAACGAGAAGACCGTCTATGCCATGTCCGGCCGCAAGGGTATCGGCGTCAAGGCCGACGACCTCATCTGGCGGGCCGTCGACAAGGCCAAGGAAGAAGTGGCCCGCCGCCACCCCGAGTTCTCCCCGACTGAGCTGGAGGACTTGGCCACCCAGATCGCCGTGGGCGCCATCCGCTATTACATGGTGAAGTATAATATCAACTCACTCATTGTCTTCGACTTCGCCGAAGCCCTGAGTATGCAAGGCAACACCGGGCCCTATCTGCAGTACGCCCACGCGCGGGCCAACAGCATCCTACGGAAGGCGGGGCTATTGGACGGTGCGACGTCCTCATCCGGGCCGCAAGCCGCCATCGACTGGGAGAAGGTCGAAGTGCCGGCTTACCTTGAGCCGGCCGAGAAGGCCCTGGTGCTAAAAATGGCCGAGTTCTCGAAGATCCTGGACGACGCGGCCGAGAACAACGTGCCATCGCTCTTTGCCGACTACGTCTACTCGCTAGCTTCGACTTTCACCGACTTCTATGAAAAAGTGAAGGTCCTGTCGGCCGCTGAACCCGAACGGGCTTTCCGGGTCGCCCTGGTGGCGGCCTTCGCCGTCGCCATGCGTGGCGCCTTGGCGGCGCTGGGTCTGCCGGCGCCGGCCGTGATGTAGCCGGGGTAGACATGGGGAGGAAGCAGAATGGCTGAAAATTCGACCGGCCGTCAGGACATGCGCCGGCTGGCGGCCCTCTTGGCTGAAGCGGCGGAGATCACGGGCCGGCTGGCCGGCGGGGGCGAGACGGCGATCCCTCTGACGGCGGGCGGAGCCGGCAGAACCGGGAGCGGGGCCGGTCCGGCTGGTGCCCCATTCGCCTTGGTGCCCGCGGCCGGCCCGGCCGGGGCGGTGGGTGTGGTCGGAGCTGGTGTGTTGGCCGGCGCCGGCACCGCCGGTCAGGCGGGCGGGACCGTCGTGACCACCCAGGGTCCAGCCCTGGTCATCACGCCGGGCGCCTTCTATAACCTGGCCAAGGGCGAGAGAGCCGAGATCACCGAAGGAGGACCCATTCTGATCGTGCCGGAGAACGCCCGCTCCGAATGTGCCCCCGACCTGGTCGCCCACATCGCCGCCCCCTTTTCCTCGGCCTCCAAGGCTCTGATCCTCCGCAGCATCAGCCGCCCCGGGTACCGCACGTCCACCGAGATCATGGAAGAGAGTGGCCTCTCCGCGGGGCAGTTCTACCATCATCTGAAGGAAGTCCTCAAGGCCGGGCTGGCTGTGAAGCGTGGCCGCGACGAATACCGGCTGTCCGAAGGGGGGCGCCGCGCCGTGACCGTGGTGGCATCCCTCTGCGCCTTGCTGCGTGGGCAACGCGGTCTCGACTTCTCGCACGATGCGGGTGGGGGCACGGTGCCGCCCCCTCAATAGGTCGAAAGGTCGAATCTTTGCAGGTACTGACACCTCGGTACCCGAAATATTCGGGCCGTGTGAAACCGGCGGCAGTCTCGGCCGAAACGAAACCTGCCATGACCGCCGCCCACGGAGGAGCGCTGACTACCTTGCCGTACCAAGGTTTTGACGTCGTCGACTTCCACGTCCACCTTCCCGTACCGTGGCAGGCATCCGGCGGTGGTTCTCGTTCCGGCGGAGCCTCCCGTCCAGGCGCGTCCTCCCGCTCCGCCGTGGACGCCGCGAACCAGGATTACGGCCGCCGCCGCCGCGAGGCTTGGCGACTGGAGTGGAACCTCCCGGACCCGGAAGACATCTCGCACCTGACGGCTGAGGAAGTGGCCGCCCGCTGGGCCGGCGAAGTCGAGAAATACGGTCTGAAACGCGCCGTACTGGTCACCGGCGGGGGCAACGAGACCCTGGCCCGCCTGGTCCGGTCCCATCCCGACAAGTTCGTGGGCTTCTGCCACCACGACCTGGCCGCTCCCGACGCGCTGGACCGTCTGAAGAAGGGCGTAGAGGAGCTGGGGCTTTCCGGCTACAAGCTTCTCGCTCCCCGAGTGTCCCTGCAGCGCTGGGACGATCCTTCCCTGGAGCCACTGTGGAGTTACGCCGAGAATAAGCAACTGCCGTTCCTCATTCACTTCGGCTGGCTGGGCACCGGCGGAGGCATCGTCGCCCACCCGCTCATCAGCCCGCTTTCCATCTACCCCGTGGCCCGCGCCCATCCGGGCATCCCCTTCGTGGTGGCCCACTTCGGGTGCGGCTACTGGGGCGACCTGCTTCAGCTCTGCTGGAGTTGCGAAAACGTCTATGCCGACACCTCCGGCTCCAACCAATGGATCCGGTGGATGCCCTATAGCCTCACCCTGGAGGACCTTTTCCGGAAGGCCTACGAGACCATCGGGCCGCGCCGCGTGATCTTCGGGACCGACTCCAGCTGGTTCCCGCGGGGCTTCTCTTTCCGCTACCTGGAGGAACAGGTCCGCGTCTGCCGGTGGCTTGGGATGAAAGATGAAGACCTCGCCCTGATCTTCGGCGGTAACGCCTCGCGGCTACTGCATCTGACTTAGACTTTCGTCGGGTACCCTCGCAGAGCAGGCAATTCGTGCGAACTTTGTCCTTGAGACAATCGTCAAAGCAATCGTGACAGCTAAGGGGAGCGCTCTTTCGCGCCGGTTCGGCAGTTTGCGCCTTACCCCACCGGGCCGACCAGCTTTCGCTATCCCCAATAATCCCAGCTAAACTACGGTCTACCTTTCGGCAGGACATCGTCGAACCTAGTCGAAGGAAGACATCAGGAGTTGCTTTTCTTGTTCTACCGACGCGCCATTGCCATAGTCACAGCGTTGCTAGTAGCCCTGGCGACGCTGGTCGTAACCCCGACGCGCCCCGAAGCCGCGGCGGCTCCCATCACCATCCGCATTAATGGTGAGACCGTCCCCACCGACGTTCCGCCTTACATCGAAGCGGTCAGCGGGCGTACGATGGTCCCCCTCCGTGCCATCAGCGAGGGGCTGGGGGCGCGCGTGGCCTGGTATGAAGGTTCCCGCCAAGTGTACGTTCGTCTGGGCGATAACGACATGTGGCTGACGGTCGGTTCGAAAACGGCCACTGTGAACGCAAAGAAGGTGGCCCTGGACGCTCCGCCGACCATCGTCAGCGGCCGGACTATGGTCCCCGTTCGATTCATAAGCGAGAACATCGGCTGCAAGGTGACTTGGGATGCCGCCAACCGAATCGTGGCGATCGAGAAGCGCGACTACCCTGTGACGAAGATCGAATGGCTCCGCCAGAATGGTCAGGGCGAACTATACGTTTTCTCTCAAGGAATTATCGGTCAACCCAAGGTGCTGACGCTATCCTCTCCCCCACGGATCGTGGTCGACATCCCTGATGTCGTCATCCCGGCCAACTGGCCCGATCAGCCGGTGAATGACGGCAATATCGTCCGCATCCGGGCCGGCATGCTATCGACCAATCCCAACACCGCCCGGGTGGTCGTCGACTTGGTTCAGGCCACCGACTACAAGGCCTATCGCACCGATACCCGGAACCAGGTGGTTGTGGATATCGGCTACAAGGCCAGTGGCGTCACGATGGCCCCCGTGGACGGAGCCGGAGCCGAACAGGCCGTTAGGCTGGCTACCACCGGCCCGGTGACTTTCAAGACCATGACTCTGACGGGTCCCGACCGTGTCGTGGTGGACGTGAATAAGGCAACCCTCGGCGCCAACTTGGTCCAGGTTAACCCGGCGCCGGCCGACAATCCCTTGGTCTCGCAGGTACGCGTCGCCCAGTACAGCTCGGACCCTGATGTGGTGCGGATGGTAGTGGATCTGAAGACACCGGCCGCCTATGGCGTGAAGGCTGGTGACGATGGCCTCACGGTCTTCGTGGCCCCCCAGCGGACGGCGGCGGCCATCAATTACACCAAGACCGGCCTGAATGGTCGCCTGACTCTGGCGGGGAGTGGCCCGCTGACGGTCACCGAGAAGCACCAGCTACCTGGGAAACTCGTTTTCGATGTCGCCGGACTGGTGCCGGGCACGAGCGTGGTCAGCCGCCCCGTTTTCGACGGTGTAGTCAACCAGATCACCTACAGCCCGGTGACGGGCGTCCCCAACACCACCAGAGTCACCGTGGAACTGCCCTACTATGTGGGGCACAAGGCGACGCTCTCGGCCGACAAGAAGACCTACACCATCGACGTGACCGGGTCCACTCTTCTGGGGAAAGTGGTCGTTTTGGACCCCGGTCACGGTGGTGACGACCCCGGTTCGGGCGGCGCGAGCGGGACCATCGATGAGAAAGCGGTCAACCTTGACATCTCTCTGAGACTGCGGGACCTCCTGGTGAAGGCCGGCGCCAAGGTCTACATGACCCGGGAGACGGCGGGCGAGAACCCCTCGTTGCAGCGGCGCGTGGAGATCGCGAATTCCAGGAACGCGGACATCTTCCTGTCGGTCCATAATAACAGCTACTTGTCAAGAGAGGCCGGAACGGAGACTTACTGGTATACCGGAGCGGCAGACCAGTCCTCGAAAACCCTGGCCACCTACATCCAGGCGGCCATGGTCGCCGCCCTCGGTCGCCCCAACCGCGGAGTGAAGACCGCCGACTTCGCGGTCATCAAGGATACCCTGATGCCGTCAGCTTTGGTAGAATGCCTGTTCATGTCCAACACGGTGGATGAGCAAATGCTCCGCGACCCGGCGACACGCCAGAAAACAGCCGTCGCTCTCTACAACGCTCTCTTCTCCTTCGCCGGCAGGTAAAGACGCGCCGGCTGATGAAGTTTGCCGGCAGGTAAGGCGTCACCGGTAGATAAAGTCGCAGGTAGGTAAAGATTGACAGGGTAAGACAGGCCTGCTACTATACCTGCGGAGAGTGTTCCGAGAGAAGGGGGGAGAGGCGCAGGTGGCAGGTCCGGAGTTTGACGATTCCATCCGTGAATTGGAGAAGAACATCCGGCAGGCCAGTGTGATCATCCGCAAACGCGGGCGTGATATCCTGGCCGATTTCGACATCACTCCGCCTCAGTTCAACGCTCTCCTGGTGCTATCCGAGGCCAGCGGCCTCACCATGGGCGAACTTTGCGACCGTCTCTACCTTGCTTGCAGTACTGCCACCGACCTCATCGACCGCATGGAGCGTAACGGCCTCATCGAGCGAGAGCGCGACGCCAACGACCGCCGGGTCATCCGCCTGAAGGTGACGGAAAAGGGCTTTGCCGTCATCGACCAGGTGATGCAGGCCCGCTGCCGGTATCTGGCGTGCATTCTCAACCACGTGGGGGACCAGGAGAAAGAGCAGCTCATTGTTTCTTTGAAGCGGCTCAACGAACTGATGACGAAGAAACTGGAGACCGTGCCGGCGGATTAGGGGGTATTGCTCCGCGACGCGAATCCGGGGACAATGTAGAGCAGGAGGCCGAAAGGCAGGACATTCGCCTTCCGGCCTTTTCTCGTTTGGGAGGCGAAATTCCACGGCGGAAGCAGACAGGTATGGGCCTATCGGCGTCATCGGCTTGGGAGTGGGCGGGCTGAGCGTGGTCCGGCAGCTCCGGCGGCAGTTGCCCGGGGAAAGTCTGGTGTACGCCGCGGTCGAAGGTGCGGCGCCGGTATCCGCGGCAGCACCGGCAGTGCGGCGTGCCCTGGAGGCGCTATCCTCCGAAGGCCCCAAACTCGTGGTAGTGGCCTCCAACCGCCTCTCGGCATCCTTCCTAGGGGGCGCCCCGGATGGACCTCAGTCTCAGCTGACGGCCACCTCCGGCCTGCCGGTCCCCGTTTTCGGCATAATCGGCGCGGGCGCGCGCGCCACCGTGGCGGCTCTCCGGAACTTGAAGGACAGCCGGTCCCCGTCCTGCGGTTGTCCGGCGAAAGCCAGACCCAAGCCCTACATTCACAAGATGAAACTGGGGTTGGTGGCGGCGGAGGAGACCCTGGCCGGCGGCGTCTACGTCCAGGCTCTGGTCGAAGAAGGCTACCACGGTCCCATCAGCGTCTTCCCGTGTGGGAACCTGGACAGTCTGGTGGAGTCGGGTGAGCTGGAAGGCGGGAAAGCCGAGGCCGAAGTGGCAAAGATTCTGCAGGGGACCCCGCCGGACTTGGACGGGCTTTTGGTGGCATCCACCTACGCGGCACATCTGAACCGCGTTTTCGAGGGAATGATGGGGGAGGACACGATGCTCATAGATCCGGCCGGCGAGTTGGCTCTGGAGGTCGCGGAGCGGCTGGCGGCGGCCGGCACCCCTAACCCGGGGGACAGGGGCCGCACCGCCAGAATGCTGCTCGTAAAGAACGCCGCCGCCGGCAGAGAGACCGGTGCCGGTGCAGAGTCCGCCGCCGGCCGTCACGGTGACGCGGAACGGTTCGCGGCCTCGGCCGCGAAACTCCTGGGTGAGGACGTGGCTCCAGCGGCCGTCGTGGAACTGGTCTATTAGGTGCCCCGAGGAGGAAGACTCGATGACGACTGAACCAAGACCACGGCGGACCGACGGCCGGCAGCCCACCGATCTCCGACCGGTGCGGATCACACCTGGGTACCTGAAGTTTCCGGCGGGCTCGGCCCTTATCGAATGCGGCGATACCAAAGTTATCTGCGCGGCCTCCATCGACGAGAAGGTCCCTCCGTTCCTGGCCGGCACCGGCCAGGGGTGGGTGACGGGCGAATACTCCATGCTGCCCGGTTCGACCCTAGGAAGGCAGCCCCGCGAGGTCTCCCAGGGGAAGATCGGTGGTCGCACCCATGAGATCCAGCGGCTCATCGGCCGTTCCTTGCGGGCGGTGACGGATATGAAGGCTCTGGGCGAGCGTACTGTATGGCTGGACTGCGATGTCATTCAGGCCGACGGAGGAACGCGGACCGCGGGCATCACCGGGGCCTTCGTCGCGCTGGTTCTGGCTCTGGCCAAGGCGCGAGAGCGGGGGCTCATCACCGGTGGCGGCGCCGGTGGCAGCGGGGGTGGGGGCGGCCTTCCTGTCAGGGATTTCGTGGCGGCCACCAGCGTGGGCATCATCGACGGCGTGGCCATGCTGGACCTAGCTTATTCCGAGGACTCACGGGCGGGAGTCGATATGAATCTGGTGGCCACAGGTGCCGGTCAGCTCATTGAGGTGCAGGGGACCGGCGAGCATTCCACGTTCAGCCGTCAGGAGATGGAAGGGCTGATGGACTTGGCCCTGCGTGGCATCGGCCGGCTCATCGCCATTCAGAAGGATGTCTTAGGCCCCCTGGCGGCGGAGGTGGGCCTAGCGGCGGCAGCGGCGGGCGGCGGTTCAGCGGGCTCCGCCGGCGGCACGACAGGCGCCGCCCGAATGCCTCCGTCACGATGAAGCTTCTTCTGGCTACTCGTAACCAAGGCAAGGTCCGCGAGCTGCGCGCGCTGCTGGCCGGCCTTCCCCTGGAAGTGATGTCGGCTGCCGAAGCCGGAGTGGAGTACACGGCCGAGGAGACAGGCGACACCTTCGCTGAAAACGCGACCATCAAGGCGGAAGCCCTGTGCCGCGCGGCAGGGCTGCCGGCGGTGGCCGATGATTCGGGCCTGGAAGTGGGCGCTTTGGCCGGCCGTCCCGGCGTGCGGTCGGCCCGTTTCGCTGGGGAAGCCGCCACCGACGCCGAAAACAACGTCAAGCTGCTGGCCTTGATGGACACCGTTCCCGACGGGCAACGCGGGGGGCGGTTTGTGAGCGCCGTCGCTCTGGCCTGGCCGGGCCGGCCCACGCGGGTGGCCGAAGGGGTCTGCCAAGGCATCATCGGGCGCGCGCCGCGGGGGAGCGGCGGATTCGGGTACGACCCCCTCTTCGTGTGCCAGGACCCCGAGCCCGAGGCCCGCGCGGCCGGAGCCAACGGACTGACGTACGCTGAGATGAGCGACGACCAGAAGAACCGCGTCAGCCACCGGGCCCGCGCCATGCGCGCCCTGCGAGACATGCTTGAGACCGAACTGACCCGGGTCCGCTAGCTGCCCACCCCCCCCCCCCCCCCCCCCCCCCCCCCCCCCCCCCCCCCCCCCCCCCCCCCCCCCCCCCCCCCCCCCAGGCCAAGCTGCGCCGTGAGCTGAGGGGAGTTTCCGGCCCCACGTCGAAAAGAGCCTCCAGAAGGATGGTGAAGGCCTTGTCCACGACTGTCTCTGCTCCCTGCGCCGGCTGTCAGGTCTACGCCTGCAGCCGCGGAGCTGGATTCCCCGAGAACTGCCCGACCCCCGATGCCGCCACGGCGGAGGTACTGGCCGAGGCGCGCCGCGAACTGGAGCGGCCCGAGAACATGAAACTGGCCGCCGCCGCCGCCCGCATCGAAGCCCGCGGGTACTGCCGCTGGACGCGTCTGGAGGAGACGATCGAGTTCGCGCGCCTGTGCGGTTTTCACCACCTGGGCATCGCCTTCTGCAGCGGGCTGAAAGCGGAGGCGAAGCTCCTGCTGCAGACCTTAGAGGAGAGCGGCTTCCAGGTGTCCACGGCTATCTGCAAGTTCGGTTCGATGCCCAAGGAAACGCTGGGACTGGCCGACGCGGAAAAGGTGAGGCCCGGCGGGTTCGAGGCTATGTGCAACCCCATCGGACAGGCGGCCCTGCTGGCGGCGGCCGGCACCGAGTTCAACGTGGTGGTCGGTCTGTGTGTCGGGCACGACTCGCTTTTCCTTGGTCACAGCAAGGCGCCGGCCACGGTACTCGTCGCAAAAGACAGGGTGCTGGCGCACAACCCCATCGGCGCCCTCTATTGCCAGAGTTACTACCGGAGCAAATTGCGGTCTCACCGCTAGATTTCCGCGCCAAACCCGTAAAATGTGAACGGCGTTCTCCCGATGAATTGGGCGAGACGAGAGAGCCCGAAGAACCAAATAGCGCAAGGTTCTGAAGGCAGTTTCAGAAGGCGGGAGATCGCGAATGACCACGACCGAAAGGCGCGGAGGCACGGTGATTTCAATCATGGGCAAGCACCGCCGGGCAAAACCCAGCGGACCCCCACCCAATCCCCCCGGAGCCGCAGCTTGCGTGCAGCCGGTGGAGACACTCGTTGTCATTGCCAGACGAACGATTCTAGAAAGCATGGCCGCGTAGATTGAGCGCAAATTGCCGCCGGTGAACGCTCGATGCTATAATGAATGAGCGATTCGCTCGCTTGCCGACGCGAGCGGCGACGCGCGTTCAGGAAGTTTCGGGGCGTGGCGCAGGCTGGTAGCGCGCTTGGTTTGGGACCAAGAGGTCGGAGGTTCGAATCCTCTCGCCCCGACAGTTGCAGTCAACGGAATCATGATAAGCGGGCTGTCCGGCTGTATTCGGGCAGCCCGTTCGATTTTGGATGGCAAGAAGGTGGCTGATTACGATGGCCGGCCGTGTTACCTAGACATCGTCCCAAAATGGTAAGATAGACCCAAGGCTGACTCATTTTGGATTGTAGCCCCCATCCACTAGTAGAGCGGTTCCTAAATGGCTTGGTGGTCTGATGGGTGGTGCCGTCCAGCGGCACGTGATATTTCCCCACCTGGGTCGCGGGGAGGGGGCGGGCCGGGG
>JAJYWN010000051.1:64218-127129 GCA_021791495.1 Bacillota bacterium | reverse complement strand
AGTTCAGGTGTGGGGGCCGGGGTCCTGTAGCCGCCGGCGCAGCCGGGCTAAGCCCGGCGGAGCGTTAGGGGCGGCGGAGGGAGCGGACCCCACCAAGTTCAGGTGTGGGGGCCGGGGTCCTGTAGCCGCCGGCGCAGCCGGGCTAAGCCCGGCGGAGCGTTAGGGGCGGCGGAGGGAGCGGACCCCACCAAGTTCAAAAGGGGGTACAACGAATGCTGCCAGGTCCGTCCGGACCTTTGGGTCGTTTTACGGAAAAGGCGCAGAAGGTCGTCGTCCTGGCCCAGGAAGAGGCCAAGCGCCATAACTACGGTTTCATCGGAACGGAGCACCTGCTGCTGGGCCTGATCCGCGAAGGCGAGGGAGTGGGAGCCCGCGCGCTGCAGTCGATGGGCATCGAACTGCAGCGGGTGCGGTCCGAGGTGGAGAAAATCATCGGCCGCGGCGGAGACGCTCCTCCGTCGGGAGAAATCGGACTGACTCCACGGGCCAAAAGGGTCCTGTTCGAGTTGGCCATCGAAGAAGCGCGCCTTCTAGGCCACAACTACATCGGCACGGAGCATCTGCTTTTAGGCCTCATCCACGAGGGCGAAGGCGTGGCCGCCAAGGTGCTGACGAACATGGGGGCCGACCTGGAGAAGGTCCGCGCCCAGGTGATGCAGCTTCTGGTCGGACAGGCTTCCGCTACCAGCGGCCCGGCGGCGGGCGGCGGCGCGCCGGCGGGGCGGACGCCGAAGTCAAAGACCCCCGCCCTGGATTCCTTCGGGCGGGACCTGACCGCTCTGGCCCGGGACGGAAAGACCGACCCCGTGGTAGGTCGGGATAAGGAAATCGAACGGGTCATCCAGATCCTGTCGCGCCGGACGAAGAACAACCCGGTGCTCATCGGCGAACCCGGCGTGGGTAAGACGGCCATCGCCGAGGGGTTGGCCCAGCGCATCGTGGCCAGCAAGGTTCCGGAGACCTTGGCCAACCGGCGCCTGGTGACGCTGGACCTGGCTTCGGTGGTGGCGGGATCCAAGTACCGCGGCGAGTTCGAGGAACGGCTGAAAAAGGTCATGGAGGAAATCCGGAATTCCGGCGATGTCATCCTCTTCATCGATGAGATGCACACCATCATCGGCGCCGGGGCGGCGGAAGGAGCCATCGACGCCGCCAACATCCTCAAACCCGCCCTGGCCCGCGGTGAACTACAGGCCATCGGGGCCACGACGCTGAACGAGTACCGGAAGCACGTGGAAAAGGACCCGGCCCTGGAGCGGCGGTTCCAGCCCATCATGGTCGAAGAGCCCACGGTGGAGGAGGCCCTCCTCATCCTTCAAGGCTTGCGGGACCGGTATGAGGCCCATCACCGGGTGAAGATCTCCGACGAAGCTTTGGCGTCGGCGGTCAAGCTGTCGGATCGCTACGTGGCCGACCGTTTCCTCCCCGATAAGGCCATCGACCTCATGGACGAGGCGGCATCGCGCGTACGGCTGCGCACCATCACGGCGCCACCGGACTTGAAAGCCTTGGAGAAGCAAGTGGAGGAAGCCCGGAAGGAGAAGGAGGCGGCCGTCCAGAGCCAGGAGTTCGAGAAGGCCGCGCGTTTGCGGGACGAGGAGCAGAAGCTCCGAGAGAAGCTGGAGACGGCCAAGGGCGAGTGGGAGAAGAAGCAGGTCCGTGGGCAGACCACGGTCACCGCCGAGGACATCGCCCAAATCGTCGCCAGTTGGACGGGGATCCCCGTCAAGCAGTTGGCGGTGGAAGAGGCGGAACGCCTGCTCCACCTGGAGGAGGAGCTGCATAAGCGCATCATCGGCCAGGAGGAAGCGGTCCGCGCCGTGTCGCGGGCCATGCGGCGGGCGCGTTCGGGGCTGAAAAACCCCAAGCGACCGGTGGGTTCCTTCATCTTCTTAGGGCCCACGGGGGTGGGCAAGACCGAGTTGGCGCGCGCCTTGGGCGAGGCCATGTTCGGAGATGAGGACGCCGTTATCCGCCTGGACATGTCGGAGTATATGGAGCGGCACAATGTTTCGCGGCTGGTGGGCGCACCACCGGGTTATGTGGGGTACGACGAGGGCGGCCAGTTGACGGAGGCCGTCCGGCGCAAGCCTTACTCGGTGGTGCTTTTTGACGAGATCGAAAAAGCCCACCCCGAAGCCTTCAATATCCTCCTGCAGATCCTGGAGGACGGCCGGCTGACGGACGCCCAGGGGCGCGCGGTGGACTTCCGGAACACGGTCATCATCATGACGGCGAACGTGGGGGCCACGACCATCAAGCGCGACACGGCCTTCGGGTTCCATGCGCAAAACGATATGAAGGCCGCCTATGATGCTATGAAGGACAAGGTCCTGGAAGAGCTGAAGCGGACCTTCCGGCCGGAATTCCTGAACCGTGTGGACGAGATCATCGTTTTCCACCAGTTGACCGAGGAGGAACTCCAGAGTATCGTCGACCTGCAACTGCGGGAAGTCGAGAGTCGGCTGACCGAACACGAGGTTCATCTGGATGTCACGCCGGCGGCCCGCGAGTTCCTGGCGAAGGCCGGGTACGACCCCACCTACGGGGCCAGGCCCATCCGCCGGGCCATCCAGCGGCATGTGGAGGACCCCCTGTCGGAGGAGATGCTGAAGGGCCGCTTCCCGCCGGGGTCTCGGGTCGTGGTGGACATGGTGGATGACAGCATCATCTTCCGGGAAGCGGACAAGGGACCGGGGGAGGTGGCCGGGGTAGCCGCGGCGGGCGGCGGGTCCAAGGCGGCACCTCCGTCGGAGGAGACCCCAGAGCCGTGACAGCCCGGTCTTGACAGCGGCAGGAATAGGCTCCCCCCACCCGAATGGAGTCAGCGGTGGGGGGAGTTCTCTTGTCGAAAACTGCGAGGAACCAGGTCGTTTACGTCTGTCAGTCCTGTGGTCACGAGAGCCCGAAGTGGCAGGGACGCTGCCCCTCTTGCGGCACCTGGAACGCCTTTGTCGAAGAACGGGGGGAGAAAGCGGAAAAGAAGGAAGCCGGCGGCGGACGCCTGATCGGGAGGTTCACAGCGACCCCCACGCCCATTACCGAAATCCGCGAGGCGACCGGTCAGCGGGTCTCCACAGGCTCCTCGGAGTTGGACCTGGTGCTAGGCGGGGGCATTGTCCGCGGGTCGGTCACTCTGGTCGGAGGGGAGCCGGGAATCGGGAAATCCACCTTACTCTTGCAGGTAGCCAAAGGCACCGCGGCACGCGGCCGGGTCCTTTATGTTTCGGGAGAAGAGTCCGGCCCTCAGCTGCGGATGCGTGCCGCCCGGCTGGGGTGTCTGGACCCCCGCATCGAGGTACTGAACGAGATTGACGCCTCCGCCGTCATTGAGACGGTATCCTCCGCCCTCGCGGCAGACGAACCGAACGACGGCGCTAGGGGCGGCCGTTCCGCCGGCGGCCGCGCGCCCGGCGGTAGCGGCGACGCCGGTAGCGGGAGTACGACGTCCCTC
Organism: Bacillota bacterium; assembly: GCA_021791495.1. GTDB lineage: Bacteria > Bacillota > Sulfobacillia > JAJYWN01 > JAJYWN01 > JAJYWN01. The sequence goes on along the minus strand of JAJYWN010000051.1, from coordinate 123,675 downwards.
CTGATCGTCGATTCCATCCAGACCATGGTCTGGCCCGACTTGGAATCCGCTCCCGGCAGCGTGGGACAGGTGCGTGAGTGCGCGGCCAGGCTGGTGGACTTCGCCAAAACCAGTGGCATCCCCGTGTTCATTATTGGGCACGTGACGAAAGAGGGGGCACTGGCCGGCCCACGCGTGCTGGAGCATATGGTGGACACCGTCCTCTACTTTGAAGGAGACCGGAACGTGCAATTCCGCGTCCTGCGGGCCGTGAAGAACCGTTTCGGCAGCACCAACGAGGTGGGCCTGTTCGAGATGGGCTCGGGCGGTCTCCGGGACGTCCCAGACGCTTCGGCTTTCTTCCTTTCCGAGCGCCACGCCCAGATCCCGGGCGGCGTTGTGATGCCCGCCATCGAGGGCACCCGCCCCTTGCTGGTCGAGGTCCAGGCCCTGGTCAGCGCGTCACCCTTCGTGCCGCCGCGCCGCACCGCCGACGGGGTGGACATCAAACGCGTGCAGCTAGTATTGGCCGTCCTGGAGAAGCGTTGCGGGCTGCCGCTGGGCGGCTGCGATGTTTTCGTGAAAGTCGCCGGGGGCATGGTCGTGGACGAGCCGGCGGTGGACTTGGGGCTCGCTGTGGTGCTGGCCTCCAGCTTCCGCGACCGCAGCACGGGGGCAGCCACGGCGGTCTTCGGTGAGGTGGGCTTGGCGGGAGAGGTCCGGGCGGTGACCCAGGCGGAACAACGGGTGCGCGAAGCGGAAAAGATGGGCTTCCGCAAGGTCGTCGTGCCCAAAGCGAATCTGAAAGGTCTTGCGGCCTTCGCGGGGTCGGGCCTCGAGATCAACGGCGTGGAGACGGTGGCCGAAGCACTGAAGGCAGCCTTAGGCGGCTAGCGAGCGGCGGCTCTACTGGCAGTGGAAGATGCCCAAGGCCTCCAGCTTCTTGTGCTCGGTGATGATGGTGTCGTAAAGGTTCAGGCCCAGAAGGTTGCACAGTGCCGCCAGGTAGTAAAGGTGCTGGCCCATCTCGGCCTGGATGATTTCGCGGCAGTGCTCGCAGAGAGCGCCCTCCACGTGGGATTCCATGAAAGTCTTGAGCTCGCTGAAGGTGATGTCCGGGGGGACTTCCTTCTTCCCGGCCTTCACCGAGAGGCAGCCGCAAGAGGTCACGGCTTTCACCACGGAACGGTTGACGCGGGCGTTGGATTCCTGGAACTTGGTCAGCACGTCGAGGATGCTCTTGTGACGCACCAGGCTGTTTTCCACCGCATCCTGAAAACCGTCGCAGAGCAAGTCCTTCATCTCGGCAAGCCACCCCTTGGTAGGTACTCTTGCGGACTTTTCCAAGCGAATTATATGTTTCCAGACACGCGCCTGTCAAACTGAGCGAATCAAGGGTCGCCGGCCGTCACGTCGGTTGCTCCGCTTTGGGCGCGCCTATCGCCCGAAGACCTCTAGGATACGGTAGCGTTTCAGGTTGAAGGTGTGGCGTTCGGTTCCGGTGTAGTTGGCCTCGGTGTTACCCTTGGCGGGCTGGATGATGAGTTCGTATTCGCGGAGGGGGTTCAGCTTAGCGGAAATCATGGCCGTGCCCTGTGGGTCGGCATTGGAAGCCGTCTGCACGAGGCCGCGGGTTTGCTTATCGATGATTCTTAGAGCCACACCGTTGGCGCCGGTGGTGGTCACCTTGGCGGAATAGGTCCAGACTGAACCCTTCGGATTCGGAATCTTAATGGGGAGAATAGTGGGCATCTTGCCGGAGATCGGTTGATCGACCGCATGTAGCACGGTCTTGGTCCACAGCGCGCCAAAAACCACCAGAACCAGGATGACCGCAGCCGCTATGGTGATCGTAGCCGTTTTTCGGTTTCTGTTCGCCACAAGCGCCACCCCGTTCAAGAATCACACGGGAATATTCTAAACCAAAAGCCGCTTGCACAGAAGCAGGACTTGCATCTTCTACCATCAGGAAGGCTTACAAAAAAACCGTCCTTAAACGGACGGTCCGTTTGTGGACGCTAGGAGATTCGAACTCCCGACCTCACGGATGCGAACCGTGCGCTCTCCCAGCTGAGCTAAGCGCCCAACTTGCTTGTGTTATCTAAGCTAAATCATTTTATACCGCCGCGAAGGCCACCGTCAAGGTGACGACGGCGGCTACGTGACGACGGCGGCTACGCGACGACGGCAGCTACGGCGCGCGCAAGGGCGGCGCCCTTCTTGGTGGCCGGCTTTTTCGGCGGCCGGTCGTGACGCGGACGCGCCGGCTTGGTAGAATCGAACCGGGCGGTGTTGAAGCATGGCCACCTTCGTCGGCGAAAAAATCGATGTGACCTTCACCCATCCACCTGTGGCGGCCAAACGACCGCCGGCTCCGGAGTCATTCGTCTGGCACGGTCGCCGGTTCACCGTACGGGAAGTCCTGGCCGAGTGGCAGGACTTCGAGCGCCCCGCGGAGCAAAGAGTGATCTTCGAGCGCGCCCCCTTCAATCTGCGGGCCGGCGGCCGCCACGCTTCTTGGGGTTTCGGCAAGACCTACTTTCGCATCCGTGCCAGCACAGACGGTTCTGTCGAAACCGGGGCCTTCGAAGTCTTCTACGACCGTCGGCCTTCGGGAAAGTCCAGGTTGGGCTCGTGGACGCTATACCGTACTCTGGCCGAGGAAGACCTTCTGCCGGGAAAATCTTGTTGACAATCTCCGGCGGCCTGTGGTAAAATCCCTCTTTCCTTGACAGAAAGAACCGGCCGTGGTACTCTGATATATATGGAAACAAGCACAGTCTTGCCCTCTCCCGAAGGGGGGACACGGGTGTTCAACGTCGGCGATAAAGTCGTCTATCCGATGCACGGAGCCGGGGTCATCGAGGCTATCGAAGAGAAGGAAGTCCTCGGTGAACGGCGTCAGTATTATATCATGCGCCTTCCTATCGGCGAGATGAAACTGATGATCCCCACACAGGCGGTCGATGAAGTCGGCCTGCGTGAGGTCATTTCCGAGCAGGAAGTCCAGACTGTCATGGACGTGTTGCGCGGCCAGAAGACCAAGATGTCGGCGAACTGGAACCGCCGCTATCGCGCGAACCTGGAGAAGATCCGCAGCGGAAGCGTGTACGAGGTGGCGGAAGTGGTACGGAACCTGGTGCACCGCGATAAGGAAAAGGGCCTTTCCACGGGTGAACGGAAGATGCTGGATAACGCCCGGCAGATTCTCATCAGTGAGCTGGTTTTGGCGAAAAGTATCGACGAAAAGCAGGCCCGCACACTATTAGACGCACTGTTCGAAGCCTAAGAAGCCGGGTCTCCACTCGCCATCCCTCTTTTCTATAGAAGGGTGGCGACTTTTCATTGTCTTGCCGGTTTTTGTCGTGGGTTGCCGCCCTCTCCAACCACAGGTATAATCGGAGGCAAGGGCCCATTATCCCTGCAAGGGAGGAACCCAGTCGTCGATAGAGGAGGTGAATAGGTGAGGAGAGCTGTCAGAACTGGTCTGACCTTGACCGGACTGATCCTTGGACTTATTGTCGGTTATTATTCCATCCCCCCGCTTAAGGTCATCACCGGAATCCGGCTTTCGGCGGCCCAGACCAACGGCGTCATCGTTTTCCTGGGCGGTCTGTTCGGGGTGATCGGATTTGCCGTGGCGCCCGCCACGGTCAGGTCGGTATCCCATTCCACATCCTATTTGGAGGGTCGTCTCCAGAGGACCCCCATCCAGGATATCGTGGTGGGGTCCATCGGGCTCATCGTCGGCCTGGTCATTGCCAACCTTGTCGGCACGCCTCTGGGCCGCATGCCGCTGATCGGGTCGTTCCTGCCGACGGTGGCTTCGGTGGTCTTCGCCTATCTGGGGCTGACTGTGGCTGTGCGGAAGAGGGACGAGCTCCTTTCCGCTCTTTCGCTGGGGCAACGGCCGAAAGAAGTCCGCCGCGCCGAACGTGCTGAGGGGAGAGGGGATTCCGCCAGGCCGAAGATCCTGGACACCAGCGTCATCATCGATGGCCGCATCGTCGACATCTGCGACAGCGGCTTTGTCGAAGGGCCCTTGATCGTCCCCAACTTCGTCTTGGAAGAACTCCGCCATGTGGCCGATTCGTCCGACGCTCTGAAGCGGAACCGCGGTCGGCGTGGTCTGGATGTCTTGAAAAAACTGCAGGAGGCGCAAGGCAACAAGGTCGTCATCGATCAGCGCGACTACCCGAACATCGAGGTCGATTCGAAGCTGCTCCGGCTGGCCAAGGCCGCCGACGGGAAGATCCTGACCAACGACTATAACCTGAATAAGGTGGCCGAACTGCAGGGTGTCGAGGTCCTGAACATCAATGAACTGGCCAACGCGGTGAAGGCCGTGGCTCTGCCGGGCGAAGAGATGGCCGTCTTCCTCGTGAAGGAAGGCAACCAAATGGGGCAGGGCGTCGGCTACCTTGATGATGGGACGATGATCGTCGTCGATAATGGCAAGTCCCATATCGGCGACACGGTCGACGTGGTGGTCACCAGTTATCTGCCCACCAACGCCGGGCGGATGATCTTCGCCAAGCTGAAAGCCGGGCACTAGGGCGCGGTGGACGGCTTCTGGGCGGTGGTGGTGGCCGCCGGCCGCGGCCGGCGGGTGGGTGCGGGGATCAACAAGGTCCTTTTGCCCTTGATGGGGCGGCCGGTATTGGCTTGGTCCCTGGGGGCGTTTCAGCGGGCCGCGGGCGCGGGCCTGGAGGGCATCGTCCTGGTGGGCGGGCCCGATGAGCTAGAGCAATTCGCGGAGATCGTCCGGGTGGGCGGTTTCGATGCGGTGAGGAGCATCGTCGCCGGCGGTGAGCGCCGGCAGGACTCAGTTTCCCACGGTTTGGCGGCGGTTCCGGCGGGCGCGCGTGTGGTCCTTATCCACGACGGGGCCCGCCCTTTTGTTTCGCCGGAACTCATCAAGGAGGTGGCCGAGGCGGCGGCGCGCTCCGGTGCGGCGGTGCCACTCCTCCCGGTCGCCGATTCGCTGCGCCGTTTCGACGGCGGACTGGTCACGGGAGAGGTGGAGCGTGACGGCGTGGGCCGGGCGCAGACGCCGCAAGGCTTTCGGCGGGAAGTCTTGGAAGAGGTTCTGACGTTGCTGCGCCGGGGCGGCGCCACGACAGGACCCGGAGCCGACGCGGCCCCGCCCCTGACCGATGAGAGCGCCGCGGCCCTGCGGGCGGGCCTCCCGGTCGCCGCTGTCACCGGCGACCCCGCCAATCTCAAGATCACTACTGCGGCCGACCTGGAACTGGCGTCGGTCATCGCCCGCGGCCGCTGCGAGTACCGGACGGGGACGGGCTATGACATCCACCGTCTCGTGGCGGGGCGGCCCCTCGTCCTGGGCGGGGCAGAAATCCCGTCTGAACTCGGGTTGGATGGGCATTCAGACGCCGACGCCCTCTTGCACGCCGTCATGGACGCTCTCCTGGGAGCGCTGGCCCTGGGTGATATCGGATGGCATTTCCCGCCCGGTGACGAGCGGTTTCGCGGCGCCTCCAGCCTGAACCTGTTGGCCGAAGTCATGCGCTTGGTGCGGGCGGCCGGCGCGCAGGTGGTGAACATTGACGCCATGGTCATCGCCGAGCGTCCGAAACTGGCCCCCCACATCCCCCTGATGCGCGAACGCATCGCGGCGGCGGCCGGTGTGGACGCGGGGAGGATATCGATCAAGGCTACCACTAACGAGCGGCTCGGTTCCCTTGGCCGCGGCGAGGGCATCGCGGCCACCGCCACGGCGACTGTTCTGGTCCCCGCCCTCCGCTAAACCCGGCAACGCCCACCCCTCTCCCTTCACCTGCCTCTAGCTGCCTTTTACTCCATTGCCCTTGTTTCACATAGCTCATCGCATGCTACAACCTTGCGGCACCGAAATGGGCCTGGTGGCGGGTCCGGCGGCCTTCGTGGAATAAAACTTGCCACCCCGGTCCATATTAGCCCCCTGTAACAGCAGGCCATTTTGGAGCAGTAGCTACAGCAAGGCCTGCAGTAAACAGGAGGTTAGAGGAATTGACGAAAAGGACCGGGACTATCGCTGCATCCGCGTTGATGCTGGCGGCCTTGTTGGCCCTCGGCGGCGTGCCCATCGGCATGCCTACCGGTGGCGCACCGGCCGCCGCGGCCGCGGCCGTCGAAGTCAGGCACGCCGTGCCCCTGGGAGGCCGGCTGGTCGAGGAGATTCTCCTTCACGGCCAAGTGGTCGTCCGGCTCCGCGGCCCCTTGGGCGGGCTGTCCGCGGCGGAACGAGGACGGATCGTCGCCCAGCGCCTCAACGACTATCTGAGGCAGGGCAAAGAACCTACGACCATCGTGCCCCAGGTGCTGGGCGGCCAGATAACGGTGACGGCGGGAGGGCGACTGCTGGTGACGGTGGACCAGATTTCCGCCGGCGCGCAGGGATTCGGTACTCCCGACCTGGCTGTGGCGTGGGCCAACAACCTGCGGCGCGCCATGGGGGCCGAAACTCTCTCGACACCGAAATGGACCGATGGACGCTGGACGGCTCTGGCGCCCGACGAGGACGTCACCCAGACAGTGGTGGCCGTGGCTTCTTGGTACGGCCCCGGTTTCCAGGGGCGCCCCACGGCCAACGGTGAGATTTTCGATCAAAACGCCATGACCGCCGCCCACAAGACGCTGCCTTTCGGGACGAAGGTCATGGTCACCAACCTGCGCACGGGCAACCGGGTCGTCGTCCGCATCAACGACCGCGGTCCCTTCGTGGAAGGGAGGACCATCGACCTGTCGCGTAACGCCGCCGCGGCCCTGGACATGCTGGGAGCGGGAGTCGAAGTGGTCCGTCTGGACATCGTTGGCCCGCGTTGACAGGTCTTTGCCGCTAAACGTATAATCGAGCCACCAACGGAGGAAAGCGGGCCGCCGTTAAGCTCTAGTGGAACCGCGGTAGGCCGCCTCTCTTGGAGGCGGCCTACGTTATCGTAAGGGGGAACAGCCGTGCTGAAAGTCTTCAACGACCTGACCATGGAGCGGGAGGAATTCGTTCCGCTGGAACCCGGGAAGGTCGCGATGTACGTCTGTGGACCCACCGTCTACGACTACTTCCACATCGGCAATGCCCGCACATTCGTGGTGTTCGACGCCATCCGGCGGTACCTTGAGTACCGCGGTTTCAAGGTCACCTTCGTCCAGAACATCACCGACGTGGAAGACAAGATCATCCGGCGCGCCGCGGAGCGGGGAACCTCCCCGGAAGAGGTGGCCCGCCAGTATACCGACGCCTACCTGGAAGATTCGGCGGCGCTGGGGATCAAGCCGGCCGACGTCCAACCGAAGGCCACCGAGCACATCGCCGAGATCATCGACTTCATCCAGCGTCTTGTGGACCGGGGCTATGCCTATGTGGTGGATAGCGACGTTTACTTCGATACGAGTCGTTTCACGGAGTACGGCAAGCTCTCGCACCAGTCCCTGGAGGACCTGGAGGCCGGCGCCCGCGTCGAGGTGGATGAACGGAAGCGGCACCCGGCCGACTTCGCCCTCTGGAAGGCGAAGAAGCCGGGTGAGCCCGGGTGGGACAGCCCTTGGGGCGAGGGACGGCCGGGCTGGCACATCGAGTGCTCGGCCATGAGCACCAAGTACTTGGGCGAGACCATCGATATCCACGCCGGCGGGGCCGACCTCATCTTCCCCCATCACGAGAACGAGATTGCCCAGAGTGAGGCGGCGTCGGGGAAACCCTTCGCCCGCTACTGGCTGCACGGGAACCTGTTGAACGTGGGCGGCCAGCGGATGGGCAAGTCCCTTGGCAATTTCGTCACCGTCCGGGAAGCGCGCCGGCAATACGACCCGGAGGTCATCCGCTTCTTTCTGCTTTCGGCGCACTACCGCAGCCCCCTGAACTACACGCCGGAGTCGCTGGAGAGCGCCAAAGGGGCGCTGGAGCGCCTCTATAATGCGGCCGTGACCCTGGAGCATCTGGCGCGTCCGGAGCGGCTGGCGCGGGAGCAGGGGCGGGCCGACGAGTTCCACGCCCGCCTTCCGAAGTACAAGGACCAGTTCACCGCAGCCATGGACGACGACTTCAATACCGCCGACGCCATCTCGGCCCTCTTTGACCTGGTCCGTGATGCCCACGCCTCCCTGGGCCCCGATGCCCCGGCCGGGGTGGCCGCGGAAGCCCTGGCGCTCCTGCGTGAGCTGGGCGGAGTATTGGGCCTGCTTGGGCGGGCGGGAGGATTGGACGACCTCGCGGAGGAAGTCCAATCCCTGATAGACCAGAGGCAGGCGGCCCGGGCGCGCCGTGACTGGAAGGAATCCGACTGGATCCGCGACGAGCTGGCGGCCAAGGGTATCATTCTCGAGGACACACCGTCGGGAGTCAGGTGGAAGAGAAAGGTTTGAAAGAAGAACCCTCAATCGCGGCCCTGGCCCATGTCGGCGACGCTGTCTACGACCTTCACGTCCGCGTCAAGGCGGTGGAAGCGGGAGCCTCGCGTGGTCGTGACCTTCACCGCCGGACGGCGGACCGGTCGCGCGCGGCGGCGCAGGCGGCGACCTTGAAAGCCCTGTGGCCGGATCTGGCGCCGGAGGAGCAGGACGTGGCCCGGCGCGGCCGGAACGCCCACGCGGGGAGGATTCCCAAGGGGGCCACGGGTGAGGAGTACCACCTGGCCACGGCCTTCGAGGCACTGCTCGGCTACCTGTATTTGGCGGGGCGGGACGAGCGGTTGGCACAGCTTCTGGAGCGGGCCGACCTGCTGGCCGGCGGGTTGGGTGGCCGGACCGCGACGGTACACGAGGTGGCCGCGGAGTTCACCGATCGAGGGAGGCAAGAGCCATGAGCGCCGGGACGGCGGCGGCCGGGGGGCCGGCGGGCGAAACCACTCTGAAGGTCACGCTCCTAAGCTATACCCCCGACCCCGAAAGGGCCGTGGCGCGGGCGGCCCGCCTGTGCTACAGCGATAAGGGCATCGCCGAGCTGGACCAAGACATGACGGCCGCGGAAGCCGCGAAGATGGTCCGCATGTTGTACTCCCTGGGCCACCTATCCCCCTTCGAGCACGTCAATTTTCAGTTCGGAGTGGAAGGGGTCAGCCGGGTCCTGACGCACCAGTTGGTCCGCCACCGCATTGCTTCCTACTCGCAGAAGTCCCAGCGCTATGTGAGCGAACGGGGGTTTGAGTTCGTCGTCCCTCCGTCGGTGGCCGCCGTTCCCGAGGCCGCGGCCCGCTTCCGCCAGGTCATGGGCCAGTTGCAGGAAGCCTACGCCGAGCTGGCGGCGGCGGGTATTCCGAAGGAAGACGCCCGCTTCGTCCTGCCGAACGCCTGCGAGACCAAGATTATCGTGAGCATGAACGCCCGGTCTCTACTGCACTTCTTCGAACTCCGGTGCTGCGAGCGCGCCCAGTGGGAGATCCGGCGCCTGGCCAACGCCATGTTGATCGAGGTGCGGCGCGTGGCGCCGACCATCTTCGCCCGGGCCGGTTCACCTTGTGTGTCGTTGGGAATCTGCCGCGAGGGAAAGATGTCTTGCGGGCGCATCAACCGGGTGAAATTCCCCGGGACCATCCACATCGCGAAGGGCGGGGCGGACGCTGGACAGGCAGGCACCAAGAGCGGCGAATAGCCGGAGGCGGCGGGAAGCGCCGTCCGAAGACGTCATCTACGGCCGCAACCCCGTTTTGGAGGCCTTGCGTTCCGGCCGACCCTTGCGGCGCATCACCGTTCAGAATGACCTGGCCGGCCGTCCGCTGAAGGACATCTACCAGCAAGCGGCGGACCGCGATATCCCGGTGACGCGGGCCGAACGCGCGGTGCTGGACCAGGCCACCGGAGGTGGCGCCCATCAAGGGGTGATCGCCTACCCGGCCGCCGTTTCCTACGCGTCCTTCGACGACATCCTGGCCCAGGCCGCCTCAGCGTCTGCGCCGGCGACGACAGCGACCTCAGGTCACTGGGCCCCTTTCCTATTGGTGTGCGACGGCATCAATGACCCCGGTAATCTGGGGGCTCTGATTCGCAGTGCCGAGGGAGCGGGATGCCACGGCGTCATCGTCCCGGAGCGCCGTTCGGCCGGTCTCACCGGCGTTGTGGCCAAGACTTCGGCGGGGGCCGTGGCGCACATCCCGGTGGCTCAGGTGACGAACCTGCCCCGCGCTCTAGGCGACCTGAAGAAGGCCGGTTACTGGATCGTCGGGGCTACCATGGACGGCGAGAGGACTCTCTGGGAGCAGGACCTCCGCGGCCCCATCGCCGTGGTGGTGGGTGGCGAAGGTCGAGGTCTATCGCGTCTGGTCGCCGAGGGCTGCGATTTCTTGGTGCGTATCCCCATGTACGGCAAGGTCCAGTCGCTGAACGCATCAGTGGCGGGCGCGCTTTTGATGTATGAAGTGGTGCGGCAGCGGACGGTGGACAAAGCCGCCGTGATGCTGCAAACCAAAGAATAGAACCTACGTCTAGCTGGACTTTTCTGGGCGTGCAAAAACACAAAAACCGAAAGAGGCGTCCCCGAAATGATTGACGGCCTTTTTCGGACTGCTGTATAATGAGTTTGCAGTTGGGCTTGTCTACCTAAGAAAGCAGGCAGCTAACGTGCATTCATCCTTTTCGACGAACCTTGCCTGTTTCCTTCTTCCTGAATCCTCCACGACCATGCCCTGAACTTCGGGGTCGTCTGAACTAGCTTTTGTTTTTAATTTGAGCTTTGGTGGAGGCGATTCTTGGTGAGCGTTACCCCTGAGCCCAGGGAAGAGCTTTCGCTGAACCACATGCTGGACGAAGAGATTGTCGAATGGGCACGCGAAGGCGACCACCAGGCTCTTGAACATCTCATTAACAAGTACCGGAACTTCGTCCGGGCGAAGGCCCGGTCCTATTTCCTCATCGGCGCAGACCGCGAAGACATCATCCAGGAAGGCATGATCGGTCTCTATAAGGCCATCCGCGATTTCCGCAGCGACAAACTTTCTTCTTTCCGCGCCTTCGCCGAACTGTGCATCACGCGCCAGATCATCACGGCCATCAAGACAGCTACCAGACAGAAGCACATCCCGTTGAACTCATACGTCTCGTTGAATAAGCCCATCTACGACGAGGATTCGGACCGTACTCTCCTGGATGTCTTGTCTGGGTCGAAGATCACTGACCCCGAGGAACTCATCATCAGCCGTGAGGAGTTCGGCGACATCGAGGAAAAGATGGGCGAGATCCTGAGTGACCTCGAGTGGAAGGTGCTCATGTCGTACTTGGACGGCAAGTCATATCAAGAGATCGCCGTCGACCTGTCGCGCCATGTGAAGTCCATTGATAACGCCCTGCAGCGGGTGAAGAGGAAGCTGGAGCGGTATTTGGACCACCGGAATGGGGCGGACCGGACGCCGTAGACGAGACGGGCCGCAATCAGGTGGCCGGCCGGTGGCGCTCACCGCCGACCTGTGAGTCTGGCACAAACAAGGAAACGAGCCGCTCCGCGAATGCGGCGCGGCTTTTTCGTGGGGCTTTCATAGCTCTTCATCGCCTTGTTGGGTCGTCTCGGCTCATGATATAATTCCAGTGCTCAAGTGATTCGCTGGTGTAGCTCAATGGCGGAGCAGCTGATTTGTAATCAGCAGGTTGTCGGTTCGAGCCCGACCACCAGCTCAAAGGGAAGGCCAGTTCCGATGTGGGTTTCGGGACTGGCCTTTTGCGTGTACATACTGTGGGGCATCGCAGCTATAGCTGAGGTATTTATCCTATCCGGTCCTACCTCTGCAGCTTCGCCATAAGGGCAGCCGGGTTCACCACTTTGCCGAAACGTAACACCCGCCCACCGGATTGGCCGCGAACGAAATCGCCGGTTGCCAGGGCGGTCCTCCAAAACGTCCAGGGCGTTATCTCTGGATCTACCTGACAGGCCAGCGCGTACAACCCAGCGACATAGGGTATGGCCCAGCTAAGCCCACCCGACCGATAGAAGACGTAGTCCTCCTCCCCCGTTGGGAACATCAGGCTGCGGATCAGGAAACCAGTACCTGCGTCACGGGGCGGACGCCTCCATTCCCCAAATGGAACGAGAAACCGCCGATGAACTCCTATAGGCCTATTTGGAGAGTCTCTTGATTAGGGCGGCGGGGTTCACCACTCTCCCCATGTGGACGACACGGCCGCCCGCATCGATATCCACCGTGTCGCCCGTGGCCAGCGCGGCGTCCCAGAAGGAATCGGGTGTCACTTTCGGGTCTACCTGGCATGCCAGGGCGTAAAGGCCGGCGATGTAGGGAATGGACCAGCTCCAGCCGCCCGAGCGATAGAAGACGTAGTCCTCTGTTCCGGTGGGGCTGGCCGTGGTCCGTGAGTCCATGGGGACCAGGAGCACGTCGCCCCTTTCGACGTTAGGGTATCGCCCGTCGTAGAAGTCCTTGGCCCACCAAGACCCGGGGCCATAAGATTCAGGCTTTTCCGGGGAGGCCAGTGGATCGCGGCCCAATCCGTGGAAGGAGAGCCCGTGGGTCTGCGCCACCGACGAACTGACCACGAAAACCCCCTGGGATTTCGCCTTGTTGACAGCTCTTGTGACTTCGGCGTAACCCCTATCTGTCGGAGCCCATCCTCGGGAGATCGAAATCACTCTGATCTTGTTCTCTTTCGGCAGCGTCTGGTTGATTTGGAGAACCCGTTCAATGGATTGGGCCAGCGGAATGAAGTCAAGGTCATAAGGGGGTTCGAAAGAAGTGTGCTGCTCAGCAATGTAATACAGATCCGCGTCCGGAGCGACCCCCACCGTCTTGCCGACGGCTATGGAGGCCACGGCCGCTCCGTGCATCGTGGCGGTCGGGTATTGCGCCGGCCAGTGGATCTCCTCATAGTGCCGTAGCTCGGCCTTGTATTCGGCGTGGTCCACTAACAGCGCCTGGTCGATGATGGCGATGCCGACACCCTTGCCCGTTATCCCGGCCGCATGGACGGACGCCAGGCCCAGACCGGGGTTCTTTCCCGTTTCCATCACCGTCTCGGGTTTGAAATCGGGTGGCATCTTGTCCTTGTCAGGCCATTTGGTCTTAGAGTCAAAGTTCGCGAAAGCCAGGACGGATCCCCGGCCGCTCAAATCCATCGAAGTCAGGTCCTTGCTTCGGACATCCACTTGCGAAGGGTCACTGGAATAGGGGTCGACCGTCTCTGGGAGGGAGCGCCCCGTTCGCGAAAAGTCAGCTATCAGCGGGTGCCGGGAGATGCTCAGCTGTATCGCGGCGATCGGTTGTGATGCTTGCCGTTTGGAAGAGGCGCTCAAAGACAGCAAGCCACCTTGGTCACCCTGCCAGAACCGCCATAGGCCGGCGAGGAAGACCAGCAAGGCCAACCCCGCGAACAGCACTTCAGTCCAACGGTAGCGGCGGACGACGGCCATCTTCTCGTCCCACGACAAGACACCTTGCTTCTTTTCCGCCGGGCCGAGCCAGAAACGGGCCAGGGCTTTCGTGGGGCGGGGGAAGCCATCCAGGGTAGGGGCGGTGGGGTGCAGAGGGTCTTGATCGATGTAAGCTCTCACGGCCTGGTAGAACACTAATTCGGCCCAAAGCCAGAAAACCAGGCAGCCGGCGAATACCGTAGCGATCAGGACATCCAGGATCCGGAACACCAAGGCGAACACCTCCATTCCTAGTCGGAACGGAAAACGGCATCCCCTGCCAGAAAACGGTATAACGGAGAAGGACAGGTCCTCGTCTCTTCGGAACCGGGGGTGCGAAGATGCCCAAACCCACTCGGCGACGTTCGGTCTGGTATCTCCTCCTCTTACTTCTAGCTCTCTTCGGGGCCAGTCATGCTTCCCCTGCCCCCGCCCTGGCCGCGCCAGAGGAGACCTTCGACCTCCGCGGTCAATTGCTCGACGACGCCACGGGTAAGCCCGTCGCGGGAGCTCACCATCGAGATGCGGGCGCGGGTGACCTATCGCTTGTCCGGACAGGTGACCACACCGAGCGGCCAAGGGGTATCAGGGCAGGCGACGCCGGGCCGCGCGTCGTATTCCTTCGCCCATCACAGGAGGTGCATCCGTCTTGGCGCGCATTTTCTGGGTGAAGTGCCCCCACTGCCACAAACGCTTCTATGCCGCCACCGTCGATTTCCGCCACAAAGGACGGAAGCTCTGGTGCCCCTTTTGTGGGGCCGAGTTTCTGGATGACGAGGCGGAAGAGATAACCGAGTAGAGAGGCGATACCATTGCCCAAGGACCTCCGCTCATTCCTGCGTGACCTAACTGCCGGTGCGCCGGCGGACCTCGTCACCATCGACCGCGAGATCGACCCGAAGTTCGAGATCACCGCCCTCCAACGACACCTGGAGCGGGAAGGCCGCTCGCCGACCCTTCTGTTCAAGAACGTCCGCAATCTCCGCGGTGAGCCGTCCGGGTTCCGCCTGGTGACGAACGTCTTCGCCGACCGGCGGAAATGCGCTGTGGCGCTGGATCTGCCGCGCAACCAGTGGCGCATGGAAACCAGCTTTGAATTCGCCCGCCGCGCCCGCGAGCGGGTCAAGCCGGTGGTAGTCTCCCGAGAGGAGGCGCCGGTGAAGGAAGTCGTCAAGGTCGGCAAGGAGGCGAACTTGTTCGATCTGCCCGTAGTCACCCACCACGAAATGGACGGCCACCCCTACCTGGTGGACGCCATCATCGCCGCCGATCCCGATACCGGCGTCTACAACTCCTCGCACCACCGGATGCTGGTGAAGGACCACGATAAGCTGGGCTTGTGGATGTCGCCACGGCACCTTTGGGACTACTTCAGGCGGGCCGAGGAGTGGGGGGAGCCCTTGCCCATCGCCCACGTCCTTGGGCACCATCCTGGCTTTTACCTGGCCTCCGAAGCCATCTGCCCCATGGCCGACGACGAACTGGAGGTCATCGGAGGCGTACTTGGGGAGCCGTTGCGGCTGGTGCCCTCGGAGGCCTTCGGCAGCCGCCTAATGGTGCCGGCGGAGGCGGAAATCGTGGTCGAGGCCGAGGTGCTTCCAGGCGTCCGCGAGCCGGAAGGCCCTTTCGGGGAGTTCACCGGCTATTACGGACCGCAGCGCTGGTCGCCGGTGGCGAAGGTGCGGGCCATCACTCACCGCCGCGACGCCATGTACCTGAACATCCTGGTCGGTCACGCCGACACTTCCATCCTCGGCGGCATCCCGAAGGAAGCCGGGATCTATGAGGAGATCAGGCGGGCCGTCCCGAACGTTAGGGCCGTGCATTTCCCCATCTCAGGCTGCTGCCGGTTCCACGCCTACATTTCCATCGACAAGAAGGTGGACGGCCAAGGCGTGGTCGCCGGGATGGCGGCCTTCCCACACCACGACGAACTGAAACACGTGGTGGTGGTGGATTCCGACGTCGATGCCTTCAACGAAGCCGACGTCATGGAACGGATCCGGCCCGAGGAATGGCTGAAGGAGGGGGACAAACGGTGACCGTGCCGGCAGCCTGGTTCTACTGGCTTTTCCCGTTGGTCTTCTTGATTCACGACGCAGAAGAGATCCTTCTGGTGGAAAGGTGGCTGGCCCGGCACGGGCCCGTCCTCATACAGCGTTTCGGCCGCTATCGCCTGGCCCGGATCATACTGGAGCGGGCACAAGGCACCACGACCGCTCGTTTCAGCACCATGGTGGCAGCCATCTTCATAGGAGTGTGCACCGCCAGTTATCTTGGAGCCAAGGGACAGACCGCGTGGTTCGCCGCGGGTGTCCTGCTCCTTTTCGCGAACGTCCTCACCCATGCAGGGCAAGCGCTATTCGCCTGGAGTTACACGCCGGGGCTCGTGACAGCCGTCGCGGTGGCGCTGCCCTATTGCTTATACGCCTATGGCAGCCTGGTCGCCGCGGGGTTCTTCCAGTGGTCGCTGCTCTGGGCCGCGGCACCTGTCGCCCTGATCGTGTTGGTTCTGGCGTTTCTCGCCGGCTACTTGGCTGGGCGCCGCCTCTCTCCGCGGAAAAGGTCAAGTTCGACCAGCGTGTCGGGGCCGGTGTCAGCAACAGAACGGGCGAGTTTCCCAACGGAGCAGGTCGCGAAGTAGGTCGCTCCCCGGCGTCATTCCTGGGCGATAGTGGGAATTGGAACTACAGTGTCCGCTCAGGACACAATTCAGGGGAATCGCGTGTGTCTTGAATACACACTTCACCACCGAAGCCGTCGGCGGCGACCGATGAGCCCTTGTTCGGGGTCGGGAGTTCGTCTGGCGAGGTGGGGGACCAACGCCGGCCAGTCTGTGCATCGCGCCAGGATATGCCGCCGACCGGCACCATCCTCATTTACCTGCGGTAATTCGTGTCCATGCGCAAGTCGGAGGATGCCTGTCATCCGGGAGCACCCAGCGATACATCCGGGAACCACCCCGGGAGACGGCATCGGACCCCGATGTGTATTCGGGACACACGCGTTTCCCCAATCGTGTGTCCCGAATCGACACACTAGTTCCTGCAGACACAAGCGACTCCGGAACGGTCGAAAGGTCCGAACGCTTATGCCTCTGGCGCGGCGGAAAGTTCGGGAAGCCACCCCGGCCCGCCCCCTCCCCGCGACCCAGGTGGGGAAATATCACCGCGGTTCCTATCTCTGCATCATTCCTGCGTAAGTTCATAAGGTTACTCCGGTCTGGACACTGCCGTGGCACAGCCACCTCCTATTCGGGCGTGAAGCGAGCGGTCGCCGCGGGGCCGGGGGGCGCTATGGGTGAGTGGGGAAGAAGAGGCAAGGGAAGTCGGCAAGAGCGAGCGGCAGCTGGACCTGCGGGAGTCACTGCGCCGGCTGGACCAGCGCGGGCTGCTCTGGGTGATCGACCGTCCCATCGACAAGGACTCGCAACTCATGGCGCTGGCCCGGTGGCCGTTCCGGGGACTGCCGCCCGCGGCAAGGCGCGGGTTTCTCTTCCGAAACGTCACCGGGAGGCAGGCCGACCCCACCGGGGCACCGGGAACTGCGGGTTCCGGCGGGCCGCCACCTGCGTCATTAGCCGAGACCCGGAAACAGGTGTACCTAACGCCGGTACCTACCGGGTCATGTTGAAGGCGCCGGGGTGGTTGGGATTGCACGCGCTGGAAAGCCAGCACCTGCACATCCACATGGACAAGTGTCGGGCTTTGGGCCGACCATTGGAGGTGGCCATCGCCGTGGGCGCGCCGCCTGCCGCCGGCGCCTGCGCGGCCGCGAAGATCCCCTATGGCGTGGACGAAATGGCGGTGGCTGGGGCTTTGGCCGGGGAGCCCCTCGAGATGGCTCACTGCGAGACGGTGGATCTGGATGTTCCAGCGGCCAGCGAGATCGTGATCGAAGGGGTGGTGGACCCGGACCGCCTGGAGGCCGAGGGGCCGCACGGCGAGTCCCGCGGATACATGTTCGAGCGCTGCTGGGCCTATGCTTTCGCCCCCACTTGCATCTCCCACCGCAGGAACCCCATCGTGCAGGTCTTCCTCAGCCAATACCCGCCCAGTGAAAGCAGCCTCATCCGCCGCGTGTCCAACGAAGCCATGGCCTTGGGCCTGCTCCGCAACCAGCTGGGTGTGCGCTGCGTGCGGGATGTGGCCTTCCCCGAATCTGTGGGCGCCTACGACATCTGCGTCGTCCGCCTGGCCAGCCCCAAGCGGGATGAGGTGTGGCGCGCCCTGTACGGAATTGCGGCGTTGCTGCGCCTCGGGAAAATCGCCATCGCCGTGGACGAGGATATCGATCCCCACGACGCCGATTCGGTCTACTTCGCTCTGGCCACCCGGATGCAACCGCACCGCGATGTGCAGATCATCCAAGGGAAAACGGTAGCGGCCGAGATGGTGGCCGGCCCCACCTGGGCGGACCTCCCGACGCCGCGGCTCAGCTCGGGCATGCTCATCGATGCCACCATGAAGTGGCCCCTGCCGCCCACCGCACTTCCCGGAAAAGACTACATGGAGAAGGCCCTGGAGCTATGGAATGAGCTTGGACTTCCTCCCCTGGCACCGCGCCGGCCCTGGTTCGGGTCACCCCTGGGCTTCTGGTCGACCGAACACGACGCCGAAGCCCGCCAGGCGGCCGAGGGGCGCTACTTCGAAATCGGTGAGAAGCTGCGCCGGATGACGGCCCGCCACGGTGAGGTCGGCGATAATAGTACGGTCGAAGCGCCACCAGAGGGGGCCCTGAAGGGCTACCCGTGGCGGAACCCCTGGGACACCACTTAAGTCCGCTATTTCCCCAGAAACGCCTTGGCAAATCCGGCGTGGAGTTTCACGCCCAGCTCCAGGACGTCCTCGTCCACCGTGAACTGGGGGTGGTGGTTGGGATAGACCATGCCCTTGGCCTCGTTATGCGTTCCCAGGCAGGCGAAGACTCCCGGGACCTTTTCGGCGAAATAGGAGAAGTCCTCGCTGCCCATAACCGGGTCCATCCGTGAGAGGCGGCTCTCGCCAAACTCGGCGGTCGCGACCTGACGGGCCAGGGCCGTCAGGGCAGGGTCATTAACCGTTGGCGGAACGCCCCGCGTGTACTCCACTTCCACGCTGTTGCGGTGCGCCAGGGCCACTCCGGACACCAGGCGGCGGATCTTCTCCTCCATAACATCGCTGGTGCCGGGCGTGAAGTAACGCATGGAACCGTGAAACCACGTCTCGTCGGCGATGATGTTGAAGCGGGTGCCTCCCTGGATCTGGCCCACGCTGAGGACCACCGGCCGGCGGGCGTCCAGCTCCTTCACGACCATCGACTGCAGTCCCAATAGCCCGTAGCAGGCCGGTGTGATGGTGTCGATCCCCTGATAGGGCATGGCGCCGTGTCCACCCTTGCCGCGGAAGGTGACCTTGAAAATATCGGCGCCGGCCAGCACCGGCCCGGGCTCCAAGGACACCTGACCGCTGGGCAGATTGTCGAAGACGTGGATGCCGAAGACGGCGTCGACCCCGTTCAGGGCGCCATCTCGGATCATACCCTTGGCTCCGTCGATCAGCTCTTCGGCCGGCTGGAACAGAAAGACCACGTCCCCGCCCAGGGCCTCCCGCTGTTCGGCCAAGGCGCGGGCCGCGCCGAGGAGCATGGCGACATGGGAGTCGTGGCCGCAGGCATGCATCACACCGGGGTTCTCCGAGGCGAAGGGAAGTCCCGTCTTTTCGGTCTGCTGCAGAGCGTCCATGTCGGCGCGAAGGGCGACCGTACGCCGCGGCTGTCCGTCAGCTTTCATTGGGGCTTTCACTCCGGCGCCCCCGCGCAGAAGCCCGACCACGCCGGTCCCGGCTACGCGCCGGGTCTCGATGCCCAGCGACCCCAGAATCTCCTCCACGCGCGCCGCCGTCCTTCTCTCCTCGCCGCTCAGCTCGGGGAAACGGTGGAATTCCCGACGCAGCTCAATGACCCAACGGTTGATGTCCGCCATAGTGAGGCCTCCTTGTCCAGACGCTTGCCCGCTCGCTTTGTCCAGCAGTGCCGCGATCTGTACCGTCTACAGTGCTATACCCCGTTGAAGTGCGGTTATCCTCTGCGGACGAACCGGGCGGTTGGTCTCGGCGGTCGAGGACTTTCGCCCACCACCCAGGAGCGTCTTGGGAGGAATCCCTTGCCAGAATGTGAAAAACATCGGAGGCGCAGCCGAATTCCGTCGGCGGCGTTTCGCGGGGGGAGGCTGGGGCGGGGCATGGCCATAGGCCGGCGGCGGCCCAATACAGGCTGGGAGCAGGAGATGGAAGACACGGCAAGCCTTCGGTTCATGGCCGAAGTGGGGGACGCCATGGGGATGCCCATGGTGGCGGTGAGCTATCCGGACATGGTCTTCCTCATGTCGAACCGGGCCAATTGCGAGCTCATCGGTTTCGGACTGGGTCGAGAAGTAAGGGAAGAGGATCTGTTGGGCCGGGGCGTCGAGACGGTTGGAGCGGCGTTTCGGAAATCCGGCCTGATCGACGTCCTCAGGCAAGTCGGGCAATCGGGTCAGATGGCGGCGCTGGAGCCCATCGACTTCCCGCGTAAGGACGGGAAGAGCCGGTACCTGAAAGTCCACTACTGCCCCTTCAAGCACGAGGACCGCGTCACTCGCATCGTCGGTATCGCGGTAGATGTGACGGGAGAGGTCTTGGCCACTCGCGCCCGGCACGAAAGCGAGGAGCGGTTCCGCCTAACGCTGCAGACTTCACCTATCATGGTGTTTACCGCCGACTCCGAACTGCGCTATAGCTGGGTGTATAACTCTATGGGTCCGGCTCCGGGCGATCATTTTATCGGCCGGCGTGACGACGAGGTCGAGGAATTGGGTAGTGCCGAGGAGTTGATGAGTCTAAAACGCGGTGTCATCGAAAGTGGCCAAGGAGTCCGACGTGAGATACCTTTGATGATCAACGGCGCTCCGCGGGTGTTCGACCTAACGCTCGACCCCGTGCATGACGAGACCGGGCGAGTTATCGGGCTGAACGGGGCGGCGGTGGACATCACCGAACGCAAGCGGGCTGAAGGTGAACGCGCGGAGTTACTGGCCAGAGAGCAGGCGGCCCGGGCCGAGGCCGAGAGGCAGACCGCGCAGTTGAGGGCGCTTCTATCCAACCTGGCCGAGGGTGTGACCATCCGCGACGCCACGGGACTGGTGGTCTTGCGAAACCGCAAGGCGGCGGAAATCACCGGGATCCCCCCAGAGCAGGCGGCTGACCTCGAGGGGTATCCCTCCCGGAACCAGTACTATCCTGACGGCACCCCTGTCCCGTCTGAGCGTGAGATTCCGAAACGGATTGCCGCCGGCGAGGTTATAGACAATGAAGAGTTCATCATTGAGCGTCCGGATGGCCGGCGGGTGAGGGTGGCGTACACTTCGGGAGCGGTCAAGGACGAAGAGGGACGGGTGGCCATGACCGTCACCGCCTTCCATGACGTCACCGAGTTGCGCCGCTTGGAGCAGGCAAAGGACGAGTTTCTGAGCGTTA
This sequence comes from Bacillota bacterium, assembly GCA_021791495.1. Lineage (GTDB taxonomy): Bacteria > Bacillota > Sulfobacillia > JAJYWN01 > JAJYWN01 > JAJYWN01. Next base: position 102,861 of record JAJYWN010000051.1, on the reverse strand, counting down.
TGGCCCATGAGCTGAGGAACCCGCTGGCCGCCGCCATGGGGCTGCTGCAATTGTCGACCCGTCGGCTGAAGCCCCCCTGCGAGGAGTCGGTTGGCCGTTACCTGCAGTTGGCTGCTTCCGAATTGGACCGGCTGGGGGGCCTGATCAACGACATCATCAACGGCTATCGTGTCAGCAGCGGGCGTCTCCCGCTGCGCCTTCAGCTAGTGGACCTCTTGGAGATCATCAGGGAGAGCGTCGCACCATACCAGAACGCCACCGAACACCACTTCTTGGTGTCACTTCCGCCGGTGCCGGCTCTATCGGTCATGGGAGATTCCCAGCGACTGACCGAACTCATGGCCAACCTTTTCAGTAACGCTACCAAATACTCGCCGCCGGGGGGCCGAATCTGGGTGAACGTCGAACCGGGCGGCGATGCCGTGGTGGTGAAAGTGGAAGACGAAGGCATCGGTATCCCCGCCGATCAGTTGGAACGGGTGTTCGACGGGTTCTACCGGGCCACCAACCTCACTCAACGCGAGCCCGGCGGTATCGGGCTGGGTCTCTACATCAGCCGCGACGTGGCCAGGCGCCACGGCGGCGATCTCTGGGCCAAGGTCAGGCCGGCGGGCGGTACGGTCATGTGCCTCAAGCTTCCTTTGCCATCCTAGATCTACTGCCATCGTGAATCTGCTGCCATCGTCAATCCTCTGGCGTGAATCGACCGATTGACTTCGGATTGACTTCGCTGCGCGCCCAGCTGTAAGATAACGGTCTGCGACGCCAGCATCGCGCTGCACAAGGGTAGTTTTGCCGGGCCGTTTCGCTTGTCAGTAGCATGACGGTATGTTATCATCTAAATTGCCTTTGGCTAGGGCAATGTTTTTCGACGCCGGGCTCATGGAGAGGTACCCAAGTTGGCCAAAGGGGGCAGACTGTAAATCTGTTGTCGGACGACTTCGGAGGTTCGAATCCTCCCCTCTCCACAAAGATAGCGACGCGGGGTGGAGCAGTCCGGTAGCTCGTCGGGCTCATAACCCGGAGGTCGTAGGTTCAAATCCTACCCCCGCAACCAAATAGTCAGTGCTCACGTAGCTCAGTCGGTAGAGCGCGTCCTTGGTAAGGACGAGGTCACCAGTTCAATCCTGGTCGTGAGCTCAAGCCCTCCCCCGCGGGAGGGCTTAGTTTTTGAATTCACCGGCAAGTCGCGTGTTTGTTTTGGGGGGTGTGGGGGCCGGAGCCTCGTAGCCACCAGCGCAGCCAGGCTTCGCCTGGCGAAGTGTTCAGGTGGCGGAGAGTGCGGCCCCCACCAAGTTCAAGCGGCCCCCACCAAGTTGATATTGGCAGGAATTGGACGACCCCTGAAGAAAATGCGGTTTCTGGGAATCATAGTGGATAAGCCTGGATTTTCAGGCTTTTCTCGGTAAGGAGGAGAGCTATGGGCAAGAAGAAATTCGAGAGGACCAAGCCGCACGTCAACGTCGGGACCATCGGACACGTCGACCATGGGAAAACGACCTTAACGGCGGCCATCACCCTGGTCCTGTCCAAGCAGGGCGGCGCCGAGTTTGTCCCCTTCGACCAGATCGACAAGGCTCCGGAAGAGCGCGAGCGCGGCATCACCATCGCCACCGCCCACGTGGAGTACGAGACGAAGAAACGCCATTACGCCCACGTGGACTGCCCGGGCCACGCCGACTACATCAAGAACATGATCACGGGCGCGGCGCAGATGGACGGCGCCATCCTGGTGGTCTCGGCGGCCGACGGCCCCATGCCTCAGACCCGCGAGCATGTGCTTCTGGCCCGCCAGGTGGGCGTGCCGGCCATCGTCGTCGCCATGAATAAGGTGGACGCGGTGGACGACCCCGAGCTCCTCGAACTGGTCGAGCTGGAAGTCCGCGACATCCTAAACAAGTACGAGTTCCCCGGAGACGAGATCCCGGTGGTCAAAGTCTCTGCGCTGAAGGCGCTCCAGGGCGACCCGGAGGCGGCGAAGGGCGTCATCGAACTGATGGACGCCGTGGACAGCTACATCCCGACGCCGCAGCGCGACGTGGATAAGCCCTTCCTGATGTCGGTGGAAGACGTCTTCTCCATCACCGGCCGCGGCACCGTGGCGACCGGCCGTGTCGAGCGTGGCGCGGTGAAGGTTGGGGAAGAAGTCGAGATCGTCGGCCTGATGGATAAGCCGCGCAAGACCGTGGCGACGGGCGTGGAGATGTTCCGGAAGCTCCTGGACCAGGCCGTGGCCGGCGACAACATCGGCGTCCTGCTGCGCGGTATCGATAAGGACGAGATTCAGCGCGGCCAGGTCCTGGCGAAGCCGGGTTCCATCAAGCCGCACACCAAGTTCATGGGCCGGGTCTACGTCCTGACGAAGGACGAAGGCGGCCGTCACACCCCGTTCTTCAACGGGTACCGCCCGCAGTTCTACTTCCGGACCACCGACGTCACCGGTAACGTGCAACTGCCGGAAGGCGTCGAAATGGTCATGCCGGGCGACAACGTCGACATGAAGATCGAGCTCATCACGCCCATCGCTATCGAGGAAGGCCTGCGCTTCGCCATCCGTGAGGGCGGCCGCACCGTCGGCGCCGGCGCTGTGACGAAGATCATCGAATAGCCGAGAGTTCGTGCCTGTCTGGGGAGGCGGCCGCCGGCCGATGAAGTCCGGCGGAACCGCCGCCCCGCACAGGAAAGGAGGGGCCTTTAGTGGCCGAACAGAAAATCCGCATCCGGCTACGCGCCTTTGACCATAAGATCCTCGACCAGTCGGCCGAGAAGATCGTTCAGACTGCCCGCCGGACAGGGGCCAACGTTTCCGGGCCCATTCCTCTCCCCACGGAGAAGAGCATCTATACCGTCCTGACCGCCCCCAACGGGGAGAAGGACATCCGCGAGCAGTTTGAAATGCGGACGCACAAGAGGCTCATCGACATCCTGAGCCCCACGCCTAAGACGGTTGACGCGCTGATGAGGCTGGACCTGCCCGCCGGCGTGGATATCGAGATCAAACTGTAGCCCGGCCACGTGTCTGGGGGTGCAAGTGTTGAAGAAAGCGATCATCGGAAAAAAAGTGGGCATGACCCAGATCTTCGGTGAGAAAGGGGAAGTCTACCCCGTCACCGTCATCGAGGCCGGCCCCTGCGTCGTGGTACAGAAGAAGACCGAAGACCATGACGGGTACTCCGCCGTGCAAGTGGGCTTCTCCCCGGTGAACGAGAAGAAGCTTACCAAGCCGGAAGCGGGGCACTTCAAGAAGAACCAGACCGGCTTCTTCCGCTATGTGAAGGAGCTGCGCCTGGAGGACGCCGGCAACTACCAGGTCGGCCAGGAGATCAAGGCCGACATCTTCGCCCCCGGCGAAGTGGTGGACATCACCGGCACCAGCCGCGGCAAGGGTTTCGCCGGCGGCATCAAACGTCACAACTTCAAGCGTGGGCCCATGGCCCACGGCTCCAAGTACCACCGGCGCGTCGGCTCTCTCCAGTCGAGAGACGCCTCGCGCGTGTTCAAGGGCCGCCGGATGCCCGGCCGCCTGGGCGGCGACCGTGTCACCGTCCTGAACCTCAGCGTGGTCCGGGTGGACCCGGAAAAGAACCTCCTCCTCATCAAGGGGGCCGTTCCCGGCGCCACCGGCTCTCTGGTTTCCATCAGGAACGCCACCAAGAGCTAGGAGCGTCGAGAGAGAAGGGAGGTTGTCAAGTTGGCCAAAGTGGCCCTGCTAAACACTAAAGGCGAAAACCTCGGCGAGGTCGACCTCTCCGATGAGGTTTTTGGGGCCGAAGTCAATGAGGCCTTGCTTCACGAGTCGGTAGTTGCCTACGAGACCAACCAGCGCGCCGGCAACGTTCAAACGAAAGAGCGCGGCGACGTGGCGGGCGGCGGGAGGAAGCCGTGGCGGCAGAAGGGTACCGGCCGGGCCCGCCAAGGGTCCACCCGTTCGCCCATCTGGCGGAAGGGCGGTGTCACCTTCGGTCCGCATCCCCGTGACTTCGAGATGCGGTTGAACAAGAAGGCGCGCCGGGCGGCCCTGAAGTCCGCTCTCACTTCGAAAGTTCAGACCGGGAACCTGATCCTCCTGGATCAGTTGGCCCTGACCGAGCCGCGCACCCGCGAGATGGCACAGATCCTGGTCAACCTGAAAGTCGCCGACGACAAGGCCCTGGTGGTCACCGCCGTCCGGGACGACCACGTCGAACTGGCCTCGCGGAACATCGCCGGAGTCAAGGCCGAGGTGGCGGTGGACGTGAACGTACGTGATGTTCTCACCCACGACTACCTGGTCATGACGAAGGACGCCGCGGATGTCATCACGGAGGTGTTGACGAAGTGAAGACGCCGCAGGACGTCATCATCCGGCCCATCGTTTCGGAGAAGACCAACTCGGCCATGGCCGACGGCAAGTACGCTTTCTGGGTCGCCGTGGACGCCAACCGGACCGAGGTCAAGGAAGCTGTCGAGACCATCTTCAAAGTCTCTGTAGTGAAGGTGAACACGCTCCGCCTGCTGGGTAAGGAGCGCCGGATGGGCCGCTACAGCGGGTTCCGCCCGGAACGCAAGAAGGCCATCGTCACCTTGGCTCCGGGACAGCGCATCACGGCCTTTGAGGGCCTTTCGTAAGTAGCAAGGAGGGAAGCACATGCCGGTCAAAGGGTACAAACCTACCTCGGCGGGGAGACGCGCGATGACCGTGTCGACCTACGAGGAGATTACCCGGGAAGCACCGGAACGGTCTCTCCTCCGGTCGCTGAAGAAGAACGCCGGTCGTAACTTCCGTGGGAAGATCACGGTCCGGCACCGCGGCGGCGGGGTGAGGCGGAAGTACCGGGTCATCGACTTCAAGAGGAATAAGGACAACATTCCGGCCAAGGTCGTCGGCTTCGAATACGACCCCAACCGTTCGGCCAACATCGCCCTTCTACAGTACGCCGACGGCGAGAAGCGCTACATCTTGGCGCCGCTGGGTCTGGCCGTGGGCGACACGGTCATGTCCGGTTCCAACGCCGACATCAAGCCCGGCAACACCCTGCCGATCCGGAGCATCCCGGTGGGCACCTTCGTCCATAACGTGGAACTTTCGGTGGGCCGTGGCGGGCAGTTGGTCCGCACGGCGGGCAGTTCCGCCCAGTTGCTGGCGAAGGAAAGCGAGTTCGCCCACTTCCGGATGCCGTCGGGTGAAATGCGGCTGATTTCCGTGGACTGCCGGGCCACCATCGGTCAGGTGGGAAACGTAGACCATGAGAACATCAACATCGGGAAGGCCGGTCGGATCCGCAAGATGGGCCGTCGCCCCGCGGTGCGCGGTGTGGTCATGAACCCAGTGGACCACCCCCACGGCGGCGGCGAAGGCAAGTCGCCCATCGGCCGCAACCCGACCACCCCTTGGGGCAAGCCCGCCCTCGGGCACCGCACCCGCGAGAAGGGCAAGTACTCCGACCGCTTCATCGTCAAGCGGCGGACGAAGTAGGGCGGAGGAGGCTTTACAGGCATGGGTAGATCGGTTAAGAAAGGCCCGTTCGTGGCGCCCCATCTTCTGAAGAAGATCGAAGTCATGAACGAGAAGAACGAGAAGCGGCCGGTCAAGACTTGGTCACGGGCCAGCCAGATCATGCCCGACATGATCGGCCACACCATCGCCGTGTACGACGGGCGGAAGCACGTGCCCGTTTACATTACCGAAGACATGGTCGGTCACCGCCTCGGTGAATTCGCTCCCACCCGCACTTTCCGCGGCCACGGGGCCCACACCGAGAGGTCCACGGCGCTGAAATAGGACAGGGGGTTTTGGGCATGGCGGAAACTCAGGCGGCGGCGAAAGCGATGGCGAAGAACATCCTTATCGCTCCGCGCAAAGCCAGGATAGTTATCGACCTCATCCGCGGCAAGCCCGTCGACGAAGCCCTGGCGATCTTGAGGTTCGTCCCGAAGAAGGCGTCCCTCATTATCGAGAAGGTCCTGCGCTCGGCCGTGGCCAACGCCGGCCATAACTACGACATGGACACCAACACCCTGTATGTGGCGGAGGCCTTCGTGGATCAGGGGCCCGTGTACAAGCGGTTCCAACCGCGCCAGCGCGGGCAGGCTTTCCCGATCAAGAAGAGGACCAGCCACATCACGGTCGTTGTCCGCGAAAGGAAGGAGGGCTAGGAAGTGGGTCAGAAGACGCACCCGAAGGGTATGCGCATCGGCATCATCCGTGATTGGGATGCCAGATGGTACGCGAAGAAAAGGGACTACGTGGACCTACTCCACGAGGACGTCCGCGTCCGCCGGTTCATCCATGACCGCTTCTACGCCGCCGGAGTGCCGCGGGTGGAAATCGAGCGCGCGGCGAACCGCATCAAAGTCACCATCCACACGGCCAAACCCGGCATGGTCATCGGCAAGGGCGGCACCGGCGTGGAGAACCTCCGCAAGGAGTTGGAGAGCATCACCGGTAAGCAGGTCGCGGTGAACATCATCGAGATCAAACTGCCCGAGATCGACGCCCAGCTGGTCGCGGAAAGCATCGCCCAGCAGCTGGAGAAGAGGACCCATTTCCGCCGCGCTATGAAGACCGCGCTGACCCGTGCGGTCCGGCTGGGCGCCAAGGGGATCCGCATCACCGTCTCCGGCCGCCTGGGCGGGGCTGAAATCGCCCGCCGCGAGCGGTCGCACGAAGGTACCGTCCCTCTGCACACCTTGCGGGCCGATATCGACTATGGCGCCACCGCCGCCCACACTCAGGCCGGTAAGGTCGGCATCAAGGTGTGGATCTATAAGGGCGACGTCCTTCCCGAAGCACGCCGGCCGGCCGCGGAAGGGAGCAACTGACCGCCATGTTGATGCCGAAGAGGGTCAAGTACCGCAAGCAACATCGCGGTCGCATGAGGGGCACCGCCTATCGCGGCGCCGAGATTACGTATGGCGAGTTCGGTCTGCAGGCCCTGGACCCAGGTTGGATTACCGACCGGCAGATTGAAGCGGCCCGTATCGCTCTGACCAGGTACATCAAGCGTGGCGGCAAGGTCTGGATCAAGATCTTCCCCGACAAGCCGGTCACCGCCAAGCCCGCTGAAACCCGTATGGGCAGCGGCAAGGGCGCGCCGGAGTACTGGGTAAGCGTGGTCAAACCCGGCCGGGTCATGTTCGAATTGGCCGGTGTCCCGGAAGACCTGGCCCGCGAGGCCATGCGGCTGGCCGGGCACAAGTTGCCCATCAGGACTAAGTTCGTCAAGCGTGAAGAAGTGGGTGGTGAGGCCGGTGAAAGCGAAGGAAGTTCGTAACCTCTCGGACGAGGAACTGAAGAAGCGGCTGGCCGCCTTGAAAGAGGAACTCTTCAACCTCCGCTTTCAGCAGGCAACCGGGCAGTTGGAGAATCCCATCCGCCTGCGCCAACTCCGCCGGACGATCGCCCGGGTGCAGACGGTGCAGCGCGAACGGGAAGTAGCCGCCGCCAATACGGCGCCGGCTTCCCGGTAGGCCAGGGGGGATATAGCAGTGGAAGATCGCAGCAACCGAAAGGTCCGCGTGGGGACCGTAGTCAGCGACAAAATGGATAAGACCGTCGTCGTCGCCGTGGAGAGGCTTGTTCAGCACCCCCTTTACGGCCGGCGCTTGAAGACCACGAAGAGACTGAAGGCCCACGATGAGAACAACGAAGCCAAGACCGGCGACCGCGTGCGGCTCATGGAGACCCGCCCGCTTTCCGCCGAGAAGAGATGGCGTGTCGTTGAGATCATCGAGCGAGCCAAGTAGGGGGGCCACCGACGATGATCCGTCCACAGACCAGACTGAATGTGGCCGATAACACTGGAGCCAAGGAAGTCCTGTGCATCCGCGTGATGGGGGGCTCCAATCGCGAGTACGGCAACATCGGAGATATCATCGTGGCGGCCGTCAAGGAAGCCGCTCCCGGCGGCGTCGTGAAGAAGGGCGACGTGGTGAAAGCCGTCATCGTCCGGACGCGCCGGGGCCTCCGCCGGCCCGACGGCTCCTACATCAAGTTCGACGAGAACGCGGCGGTGTTACTTAAGGACGATAACGAGCCGCGCGGGACCCGCATTTTTGGCCCCGTTGCCAGGGAACTCCGGGAGAAAGAGTTCATGAAGATCATCTCCCTGGCCCCGGAAGTCCTTTAGAGGGAGGCGCCAAGACAATGAAGGTGCACGTCAGAAAAGGCGACAACGTCATGGTCGTCTCCGGCAAGCACAAGGGGAAAAAGGGCAAGGTCACCCGCGTCCTCCCCGACGAAGGCCGCGTCGTGGTGGAAGGGGTCAACTTCGTGAAGAAGCACCAGCGCCCGACGAACAAGGTCATGCAGGGCGGTGTGGTGGATAAAGAAGCCGCCATCGCCTCTTCCGCCGTCATGCTGGTGTGCCCGAAGTGCAACGAGCCCACGCGGCTGGCGCATAAGGACCTTGAAGACGGCCGCAGCATCAGGGTTTGCAGCCGTTGCGGGGACGTTGTCGACAAATAGTCGCCGGTAACGGGCTTGGGAGGTTTAGGACATGAGGCTGAAAGAGAGATACGGAAGCGAAGCAGTGCCGGCGCTGATGGACAAGTTCAAGTACAGTAGCATCATGCAGGTGCCCAAACTGGCCAAAGTGGTCGTGAACATGGGCGTGGGGGACGCCATCGCGAACTCCAAGGCGCTCGACGCCGCCGCCGCAGACCTGGCGCAGATCACCGGGCAGAAGCCGGTGATCAACAAGGCCAAGAAGTCCATCGCCAACTTCAAGATCCGCGCGGGGATGCCCATCGGGTGCTCCGTCACCCTGCGCGGCGAAAGAATGTATGACTTTCTGGACCGCTTGTTCAACGTGGCGTTGCCCCGGGTCCGCGACTTCCGCGGCGTTTCCACGCGCGGGTTCGACGGCCGCGGCAACTACACGCTGGGTGTCAGAGAGCAGCTCATCTTCCCGGAGATCGACTACGAGAAGGTCGAGAAGGTCCGGGGGATGGATGTGACCATCGTAACCACTGCCAATACGGATGAGGAAGCCAAGGGCTTGCTCAGCCTGCTGGGCATGCCATTCCGGGAGTAACGGGGGGTCGACGCCTTGGCGAAGAAGTCTTTGATCGAAAAGTGGAAGAGAGAACCCAAGTTCGGGGTCCGCAAGTACAACCGCTGCCGGATCTGTGGTCGGACTCACGGCTACATGCGCCGGTTCGGGATGTGCCGCCTGTGCTTCCGCGAGAGGGCGCATAAAGGCGAAATCCCGGGCGTCACCAAAGCCAGCTGGTAGGCATCGTCTCGTGGTCGAACACGTACGGGGATGCCGTTAGATAGGAGGTTTTAGGCGCATGTCGATGACAGATCCCATTGCGGACATGCTCACCCGCATTCGAAACGCCAGTTCTGCCCGCCACGATAAGGTGGACATCCCGGCGTCCCGGATCAAGCGGTCCATCAGCCAGATTCTGAAAGAAGAGGGCTTCATCAGGGACTACGAGTTCGTGAAGGAAGGCCCTCAGGGGACGCTTCGGGTCTACCTGAAGTACGGTCCGAACAAGGAGAAGGTCATCTCCGGGATCCGGCGGATTTCCCGTCCTGGGCTTCGTGTGTACGTGAAGCGAGATGACGTCCCCAAAGTCCTGGGCGGGCTCGGGGTGGCCATCCTTTCGACCCCCAGGGGTATTTTCAGTGACCGCAAGGCCCGCACCGAGGGTCTCGGGGGCGAAGTCCTCGCCTTCGTCTGGTAAGAGCAACATCTACCGTGGTTTATAGGAGGTAAGTGCAATGTCCAGAATCGGGAAAAAGCCTTTGGCCATCCCGGCCGGGGCGACCGTGGACATAGCGGGCCCGACGGTCGTCGTGAAGGGCCCCAAGGGGACATTGTCCCGTGAACTGCCCGGTGGCATCACCGCCCGGACGGAAGACGGCAAGGTCATCGTCGAGCGGGCCTCGGATTCCGACATCCACCGCTCGCTCCACGGCCTGTCCCGCACACTGGTCGGCAACATGCTCGTGGGCGTCACCCAGGGCTATCAGAAGTCCCTCGAGATCGTGGGCACCGGCTACCGCGCGGTGAAGAGCGGCCCCAAGATCACGGTCACCATCGGGTACAGCCACCCCGTGGAGGTCGTCCCGCCCACCGGCATCGATCTCGATGTTCCGAACCCGAACCTAATCATCGTCAAGGGTGCGGATAAGGAAGCCGTCGGTCAATTGGCCGCCAACATCCGGGCCATCAAGCTGCCCGAACCCTACCAGGGAAAAGGCATCCGGTACTCCGGCGAAAAGGTACGTCACAAGGCCGGCAAAACCGGAAAGAAGTAAGGAGTCGAAGACCGATGATCAAGAAGGAACCCAAGAATGTGGCCCGCCTGCGGCGGCACGCTCGGGTCCGCAAGACCCTGGCCGGAACCGCCGAGCGCCCGCGGCTCAACGTTTTTCGCAGCCAGAAGCATATCTACGCCCAGATTATCGACGACGAATCCGGCGTGACCCTTTCTTCGGCTTCATCTCTGGACCCCGCGGTCCGGGAGAAAGCCGCGAAAGGCAACGACGTGGACGCCGCCAAGGTCGTGGGCGAAGTGGTGGCCCGCCGTGCTCTGGAGAAGGGCATCAAAGGGGTCGTCTTCGACCGCGGCGGGTACCTGTACCATGGACGCGTGGCGGCTTTGGCCGCCGCGGCCCGGGAAGCGGGTCTCGAGTTTTAGGGAGGTCGCAGCATGCCGAGAATCGATTACAGCCAGATGGAACTCAAGGAGAGGGTCGTCTCGGTCAACCCCGTCTCCAAAACGGTCAAAGGCGGACGGCGCCGTAGCTTCGCGGCCCTGGTGGTCGTGGGCGACGGCGATGGTCACGTCGGCAGCGGCCTGGGGAAAGGCCTGGACGTTTCCGAGGCCATCCGTAAGGGTACCCAGGAAGCCAAGAAGAACATGGTCGCGGTACCGAGGGTCGGGACGAGTATCCCCCACGAGGCCATCGGTGTATTCGGCGCCGGCAGGGTGCTAATCAAGCCCGCCTCGGAAGGCACCGGTGTCATCGCCGGCGGTCCGGTTCGTGCGGTCATGGAAGCGGCGGGCATCCGGGACGTCTTGTCCAAGTCCCTGGGCTCGGCCAACCCCAACAACGTGGTCTACGCCACCATGGAAGCGCTGAAAGCTCTGAAGAGCGTGGAAGATGTGGCGCGGCTGCGCGGCAAGACGGTCGAGTACTTGAAGGCCTAGGTCGATTAGGGTGGGGGCCACACCCTCCGCCGCACGAACGCTCCGCCGGGCTCGGTCCGGCTGCGCCGGCGGCTGCGGGACCCCGGCCCCCGCGCCTGAACTTCAGGCCTTAACGCCTGGGAGGCTTTTGGGAATGGGCAAAATCAAGATCACTCTAGTAAAAGGGCTGGCCGGGAAGCGGGCGGATCAGAAGGTCGTCGTCCGCACACTCGGGCTGGGCAAGACCCACAGTTCGGTCGTGCAAGAGGACACGCCCAGCATCCGGGGGATGATTGACAAGGTCTCCCACCTGGTCAAGGTCACCCCGGTGGAGGAGGGACAGGCATGAAACTGAACGAGCTCGCCCCGCCCCCCGGAGCGAAGACGACCCGCCGCCGCGTGGGTCGCGGCCTGGGTTCGGGGCTGGGAAAGACCGCGGGTTACGGCCATAAGGGCCAGAAGGCCCGCTCCGGCCCGCACATCCGCCCCGGTTTCGAGGGCGGCCAGACGCCCATGAGCCGCCGCTTCCCCAAGCGCGGTTTCAATAACGCTCGTTTCCGCGCCGACTTCGTCGAACTGAACGTCGGTTCGCTGAACGTCTTCGACGCCGGCAGCGTGGTGGGGCCCGAAGAGTTTCTGGATAAGCGGATCATCCGTCACGTCCTGGACGGCGTCGTCGTCCTGGGCGGGGGCGACATCGAGAAAGCCTTGACCGTGAAGGCGCACCGGTTCAGCCAGAGCGCCATTCAGAAGATCGAGGCTGCTGGTGGGAAGGTAGAAAAGATCGAAGCCGCTGGTGGAAAAGCGGAGGTGATCTAGGTGTTTGGAACCCTCCGCAACGCTTTCCGCATCTCGGACCTTAGACGCCGGATCATGTTCACGTTATACGCGATCCTGATCCTGCGCGTGGGCGCCCATATCCCCGTACCGGGAGTGGACATTTCCGTCATCCAGCGCTTGTTCCAGGAGGGTACGCTGTGGGGCTGGCTGGACATGTTCTCCGGCGGCGCCTTCAAGTCGTTCACGGTCATGGCCATGAACGTGACACCTTACATCACCGCGTCCATCATCATTCAGCTTCTGACCATCGTCATCCCGTCCTGGGAGAAACTAATGAAGGAAGGCGGCGAGGAAGGCCGCAAGCTGATGACCCAGTGGACCCGCTACGGCACCGTGGTCCTGGGCCTGATTCAGGCCTACGGTATGGCCTACGGGCTGCGGGAAGCAGTCATCACCCCCACTTTCGCCGAGTTTACCTTGATCGCTTTGACGCTGACGGCCGGCACCTCCTTTCTGATGTGGCTGGGCGAGCAGATTACCGAGTTCGGTATCGGGAACGGTATCTCGCTGATCATCTTCGCCGGTATCGTTTCCAGACTCCCGGCCGGCGCGGGTAACCTTTACCAGTACCTGACTTCCGGGCGCATCAGTTACCTGAACCTCGTTATCCTGACGGTCATCGCCATCGCGGTTATCGCCGGCGTGGTGTGGGTGACGGAAGGCCAGCGCCGAATCCCGGTCCAGTACGCCAAGCGCGTGGTCGGCAAGAAGGTCTACGGCGGCCAGTCCACCCACATTCCGATGCGGGTGAACCACGCCGGCGTGATCCCGGTCATCTTCGCGTCGTCCATCCTGCTGTTCCCGGCGACGGTGGCGCAGTTCATTCATAACGCCGTGTTCCAGAAGATCGCCGCCACGCTGACGCCGCAGGGCAACTGGTACTACTTCCTGTACTCGCTGTTCATCATCTTCTTCACCTATTTCTACACGGCCATCACCTTCAACCCAGTGGAAGTATCGAACAACATCAAGAAGTACGGCGGCTTCATCCCCGGCCTGCGTCCCGGGCGTCCGACTTCGGACTACCTGGCGCGGGTGCTGGAACGCATCACCCTGCCGGGCGCGCTGTTCCTGGCTTTCGTTGCCGGCGTGCTGCCCATGGCGGCCCGGGCCCTGTCGGATATCCCCAGCGTGTACCTGGGCGGCACGGCTCTGCTGATCGTGGAAGGCGTGGCCTTGGAGACCATGAAGCAGTTGGAAGCCCACCTCTTGATGCGGCATTACCAAGGGTTCTTGAAATAGGGAGTCTTGTTCGATGGGTCACCGAATCATACTGCTCGGACCTCCGGGCGCCGGAAAAGGGACACAGGCCAAGGTCATCGCCGGAAAGCTGGGCATCCCCCACATCTCCACTGGCGATATGCTCCGTTCGGCCGTGGCCCGTGGCACCGAAGTCGGGAAGAAGGCCCAGAGTTACATGAACGCCGGGCTCCTGGTCCCGGACGAGGTGGTCCTGGGTGTGGTCCGCGAACGGCTGACGCAGCCGGACGCGGCGGCGGGGTTCCTGTTTGATGGGTTCCCGCGCACGGTGGAGCAGGCCGACGCCCTCGGCGTCATCCTTGAACAGGGCGGCCGGCATCTGGATAACGTCATCAACATCGATGTGCCGGAAGAGGACTTGGTACTGCGGATCTCGGGGCGCCGGATGTGCAAGTGCGGCGCAAGCTATCACGTGAAATATAGCCCGCCGAAGATCGCGGGAATCTGCGACGCGTGCGGGGGCGAGCTGTACCAGCGTGCCGACGATACTGAGGCCACGGTGCGGGAGAGATTGGCCGTCTATAAGAAGGAAACCAAGCCCCTCATCGACTACTACAGCCGTAAGGGTCTGGTCCGGACGGTGGACGGCGGCGTGGGCATCGACCAAGTGACGGCGGCCATCATGGCCGCACTGGAGTAGGACCGGTGATCATCATCAAGTCCGCGGCCGAGCTGGACTCTATGCGGAAGGCCGGACGGGTCGTCGGCGAAACGATGAAGTTGTTGAGAGAGAAGATCCGGCCGGGTATCACCACCCAGGAACTGGACCGCGCAGCGGAGAGCTGCATCAGGGAATTGGGCGGGGTCCCGGCGTTCAAAGGATATATGGGTTTTCCGGCCAGCATCTGCACCTCCGTGAACGAGCAGGTGGTGCACGGGATCCCTGGCCGGAGGAAGCTCCGGGATGGGGACTTGCTCAGCGTCGATGTGGGGGCCATTGTCGAGGGATTCGTTGGTGACGCCGGCTTTTCCGCGGCCGTCGGCGAAGTCAGCGAAGAAGCGAGAAGGCTCCTGGAAGCGACCCGTGGCGCCCTTGACGCAGGGATCGCCAAGGCCCAGCCCGGCGGGCGTCTGTCGGACATATCGCATGCCATTGAGTCGTACGTGGCATCTTACGGCTTCTCGGTGGTGCGGGAGTACGTGGGGCACGGTGTGGGGCGGAAGATGTGGGAGGAACCCCAGGTTCCGAACTTCGGGCCGCCCGGATTGGGTCCGGTCCTCCGGACGGGGATGACCCTGGCGCTGGAACCGATGATCAACGCCGGGACCTTCGAGGTCGAGGTCTTGGAGGATGGATGGACGGTCGTGACGAAGGATAGGCGGCTTTCCGCCTACTTCGAACACAGTATCGCCATCACCGAGAACGGTCCAGAGATCCTGACCGTGGCGGAGTAAGGGGTTTGACCTGCGAGGATACGCTGGCAGGCGGGAGGAAATAATGGAAATTACCGCCTTTTCCGGCAAAGAGGAAGATGGTGAACCTGCTGACGCGTTCCAACCCGGGCGCATCGTCATTTCCCGGGCGGGGCGGGACAAGGGTACGGCCGCCGTCATCACCGAGCGCCTCGACGAGCACCATGTGCTGGTCGCCGACGGCGACAGGCGGCCGGTGGCCAGGCCGAAGAAGAAGAACATCCGGCATCTGGCCATGACCCGGGCCTTCGTGGCCACAGTCGGCAGGGAACTGAAGCCCGGGAGACCGGGCCGGAGAAAGGTGCAAGCCCGTCCGAAATGGGCTACGGACGAGAGCATCCGCCGGGCTCTGGCGGAGTTCATCGCCCGGACGAAACCTCCGGGGGAACCGTCGCCGTCGGACGCGGATGATGGAGGAGGGCAAGACCGGTGAGGAGGTCGTGACAGCGCATGGCCGATAAGGACGTGATTGAGGTCGAGGGCACGGTCGTCGAGCCATTGCCGAACGCCATGTTCCGGGTGGAACTGGAGAACGGTCATCGTGTTTTGGCACATGTCTCGGGCAGGATCCGGATCAATTTCATTCGAGTCCTACCGGGCGATCGAGTGTTGGTGGAGCTTTCACCCTACGACCTCACCAGGGGTCGCATCACTCGCCGGCTGAGATAGGTGTGGCAAATGGTCGCCGGTGGCGCCGTGTATCGGAGGAGCCGCCGCGTCGCGGGAGGTTTGGACAGTGAAGGTACGTCCTTCGATCAAGAAGATTTGTGAGAACTGCAAGATCATCAAACGCAAGGGTACTCTGCGGGTCATCTGCGAGAACCCGAAGCACAAGCAGAGACAGGGATAGGGGGGAGCCTTAGCAGATGGCTCGCATCTCCGGTGTAGACCTACCCCGGGACAAGCGCGTCGACGTGGCCCTGACGTACATTTACGGCATCGGCTTCACGACCGCGCGAAGGATCGTTGACGAAACCGGTGTCAACCCCGCCACCCGGGTGCGCAACTTGACAGAAGAAGAAGTTTCCCGGCTCCGCGAGAATATCGACCGCACCTATAAGGTGGAGGGCGATCTTCAGCGCGAAGTCCAGCAGAACATCAAACGGCTGATCGATATCGGGTCCTACCGCGGGCTTCGCCATCGCCGGGGACTCCCTGTTCGCGGCCAGCGGACTAAGACCAACGCCCGGACCCGAAAGGGGCCCAAGCGCACGGTCGGCGTCCGCCGCAAGAAGTAGAGGAGGGTAAGCCTTGGCACGAAGAGGAGCCGCCAAACCCAAGAAAAAGGAACGACGCCTGGTGGAACGGGGTGTGGCCCACATCCGTTCGACCTTCAATAACACCATCGTGACCATTACCGACACACAGGGCAACGCGCTGTCGTGGGCCACCTCCGGTGGCATGGGCTTCAAGGGTTCGAAAAAGAGCACCCCCTTCGCCGCCCAGATGGCCGCCGAAGCCGCCGCCAAGGAGGCCATGGAGTTCGGCCTGCGCGAGGTGGAATGCCTGGTCAAGGGTCCGGGAGCCGGCCGCGAGGCCGCCATCCGCTCCTTGCAGGCGGCGGGCCTGGAGGTTACCACCATCAGGGACTGCACGCCGATCCCCCATAACGGGTGCCGGCCGCCCAAGCGGAGAAGGGTCTAGGAGGTACTTTAGCGATGGCCAGATATACCGGACCGGTTTGCCGCCTTTGCCGGCGCGAGCAAACCAAGTTGTTCTTAAAGGGCGAACGTTGCTATACGTCCAAGTGCCCTATGTCGAAGCAGAAGGCCGCGCCCCCCGGAGCCCACGGCTTCGGTCGCCGCAAGCAGGGTGAGTACCTGCTCCAGCTGCGTGAGAAGCAGAAAGCGCGCCGCATCTACGGCATCCTGGAGCGCCAGTTCCGCCGCTACTTCGAGCGCGCGGCGAAGGCCAAGGGGGTCACGGGCCAGTATCTGCTCCAACTTCTCGAAACTAGGCTGGACAACGTCGTTTACCGCATGGGCATGGCCGGGTCCCGGGCCGAAGCCCGCCAGTTGGTCCGCCACGGTCATTTCACGGTGAACGGACGCAAGGTCAATATCCCGTCCTTCCAGCTCCGCGCCGGCGACGTGGTCGCCGTGGTGGAAACCAGCCGGAAGTCGCCCCGCATCCAGCAGTTGGCGGAAGGGTTGACGCGGCGCACCTCGCCGCAGTGGCTGCAGGTCGAGCACGAAGCCCTCCGGGCCACCGTGCTGCGCCTGCCGGTACGTGAGGAGATCGACGTTCCGGTGCAGGAGCACCTCATCATCGAGCTCTACTCCAAGTAATAGGTCCGCTGTAAGGCAACCCTATGGGCCCTGACTGGGGAGGGTTTTCATTTAATGATTGAAATAGAAAAGCCCAGGATCGAAATGTCGGAGATGAGCGAGGACTTCACCTACGGTCGGTTCGTGGTGGAGCCCCTGGAGCGCGGCTATGGCATCACCCTCGGTAACTCCTTGCGCCGAGTCTTGCTTTCGTCCCTCCCCGGCGCGGCGGTCACTTCGGTCCGCATCGACGGAGTGCTGCACGAGTTCTCCACCGTCCCGGGTGTCCGCGAAGACGTCACCGACATCATCCTGTCCCTGAAGAAGCTGCGTTTCCGCATGCACGGGGACGCCGTGAAGATCATCCGGGTGGAGATCGAGGGTGAAGGCGAGATCCGGGCCGGGGACATCATCACCGACCCCGACGTCGAGATCCTCAATCCCGACCTGCACATCGCCACCCTGGAGGGTGACGCCCGGCTGGTCATGGAGATCACCGTGGAAAAGGGACGGGGCTATATCCCGGCCGAACGGAACAAGCGTCCCGACCAGCCCATCGGTGTCATCGCCGTGGACTCCATCTTCACTCCGGTGAGGAAGGTCAACTACACCGTGGAGGACACCCGCGTCGGTAACGTCACCGACTTCGACCGGTTGACCCTCGAGGTGTGGACGGACGGCAGCATCAAGCCGGACGAGGCCACCAGCCTGGCGGCGAAGATCTTGTCCGAGCACATCATGCTCTTCATCGGCCTGACCGAGGACATCGACCAGGTCGAGATTATGGTCGAGAAGGAAGAGGACGAACGCCAGCGCGTTCTGGAGATGAGCATCGAGGAACTGGACCTGTCGGTCCGCTCCTATAACTGCCTGAAGAGGGCCGGCATCAACACTGTGGCCGAACTGGTCGAAAAGACTGAGGCCGAGATGATGAAGGTCCGGAACCTGGGCAAGAAGTCGCTCGAAGAAGTCCGGAACAAGCTGAACGCCCTGGGCCTTTCCCTGGCCGAACCCGAAGAATAGCAGGAGGAATCACCTGTGAGCTATTCCAGACTGTCACGCAACAGCCCGCACCGGCGGGCCATGCTCCGTAACCTGGTCACCTCTTTCCTGGCCGCCGGCCGGATCGAGACCACCGAGACCAGGGCGGATGAGCTGGCCTCCATCGCCGAACACATGATCACCCTAGCCAAGAAGGGCGACCTCCACTCGAAGAAGCAGGTCATCAGCTACCTCTTGGATCAGGACGTGGCCAAGAAGCTGTTCGATACCATCGCCCCCCGGTATAACGACCGGGCCGGTGGCTACACGCGCGTTCTGAAGACTCAGCCGCGGCGCGGCGACGCGGCGCCGATGGCCATCATTGAACTGGTCTAGGCGCCGGGACGGGCCGGGACCAAGCCCAAAATAGGGGACTGGTGCCCCATGGCGATCGCCATCATTTCCACCGAAGGGCTTTCTCACTGCTACAACGAGGGCAAAGAGAACGCCCTTCTGGCGTTAAAAGACGTCGGCCTATCCATTGAACCCGGCGAGTTCGTCGCCATCGTCGGCGCGAACGGATCGGGTAAGTCCACGCTGGCCAAGCACTTCAACGCCCTCCTTCTGCCTACGGAAGGGCGTGTGCTGGTCAATGGGATGGACACCGCCGACCCCGACAAGGTCTGGGAAGTCCGCCGCACCGCCGGGATGGTGTTCCAGAACCCTGACAACCAGTTGGTGGCGACGGTGGTCGAGGAAGACGTGGCTTTCGGGCCGGAGAACCTGGGTGTCCCGCCGGCCGAGATCCGCGGGCGGGTGGGGCGAGCTCTGGCCACCGTAGGGATGGAAGGGATGGCGCGGCGGGAGCCACACCTCCTGTCGGGCGGTCAGAAGCAGCGGGTGGCCATCGCCGGTATCTTGGCGATGGAGCCGGAGGTCATCGTGCTGGATGAAAGCACGGCCATGCTGGACCCGCTGGGGCGCGGCGAGGTGCTGGACACCGTGACCCGCCTGAACCAGGACAAGGGTATCACGGTGGTCCACATCACCCACTACATGGAAGAGGCCGTCCGGGCGGACCGGGTGTACGTTATGGCGGCCGGCGGCATCGCTTTTTCTGGGACGCCGCGCGAGGTCTTCGCGCGGGTCCGTGAACTGCGCCAGATGGGGCTGGACGTGCCCCAGGTGGCGGAATTGGCCGACCGGCTGCGGCGGGCGGGGCTGGCCCTGCCCGAAGGCGTTTTGTCGGCGACCGAACTGGTGGATGCGCTATGCCTCTTGTGGTCGAAAAACTAAACCACGTCTACGGAAAGGGCACGCCCTTCGAGACCATGGCCTTGGAAGACATCGACCTCACCGTCGCCGACGGCGAGTTCCTCGGCCTCATCGGCCCTACCGGGTCGGGTAAGTCCACGCTGATCCAGCATCTCAACGGGCTGTTGAAACCCACTTCGGGGCGGGTCCTGGTGGACGGCGTCGACCTGAACGAGAAAGGGGCGGGGCGCGAGGCCCGGCGGAAGGTGGGCCTGGTCTTCCAGTTCCCCGAGTACCAGTTGTTCGAAGAGACGGTCTTCGCCGATGTCGCTTTCGGGCCCAAGAACCTGGGGCTGGGCGAGACGGAGATCAAGGAAAGGGTGGAAGATGCCCTCACCGCGGTCGGGTTGAAGCCGCGGGAGCTGGGGGAGCGGTCGCCTTTCGCCTTGAGCGGAGGGCAGATGCGCCGCGTGGCCCTGGCCGGAGTGCTGGCCATGCGCCCCAGCGTGCTTGTACTGGACGAGCCCACCAGCGGGCTGGACCCTCGGGGGCGCGAGGAGATCCTGGGGTACGTGGCGGGGCTGCACCGGAAAAAGGGCCTCACCGTGGTGCTGGTCTCCCATAACATGGAGGATGTGGCGCGCCTGGTATCGCGGGTGGTAGTCCTGCAGCGCGGGCGCATCACGATGGATGGGCCCACGCGCGACATCTTCCAGCGGGGCGCGGAGCTGAAAGAGATCGGGCTGGATGTGCCGCCGGTCACGGGTGTGCTGCAGGAACTGGCGGGCCGCGGGATTCCTGTGGCGACGCGGGCACTGACCGTGGAAGAGGCGGCGGACGAGGTGCTGCGCGTCATGGGCCGTAAGGGCGCTCCCAGCCAGGGCGGCGCGAACCAGGACGACAGACGCCGGCGGGAGGTGGGCCGGGCATGATGCGGCAGGCGGTCATCGGCCAGTTCATCCCGGGCAACTCCTTCCTGCACCGGCTGGACCCGCGCACCAAGATCACGGCGCTGACCCTTTACGTCATTATCCTTTTCTTTGCCGTGGGCTGGGGGTACGCCGCCATGGCGGGTCTGGCCCTGTTGGGCGTGGTGGCCGGGCGGTTGCCCTTGCGGTACATTCTCGAAGGTCTGCGGCCCTTGGTTTTTCTGCTCATCATCACCATGGCCTTTCAGGTGTTCCTGACGCCGGGCACCGTCATCTGGCATCTGGGAATCCTGAAGGTCACGCGCGAAGGGCTGGTCCAGGGGCTGTACATGGCCCTGCGGTTGCTCCTGTTGGTGATGACCACGTCGCTTCTGACCTTGACGACATCGCCCATCGCCCTCACCGATGGGCTGGAAAGCATGATGCGGCCCTTCGCCCGCCTGGGGGTGCCGGCCCACGAGTTCGCCATGATGATGACCATCGCCCTGCGCTTCATCCCGACCTTGATCGAGGAAGCGGACAAGATTATGAAAGCGCAGATGGCGAGGGGTGCCGAGTTCAGCAGCGGCGGATTGACGGCGCGGGCGCGTAGCCTGTTACCGATCCTGGTGCCGCTTTTCGTGGGCGCGTTCCGGCGCGCCGATGAGCTGGCCCTGGCCATGGAGGCCCGGTGTTACCGGGGTGGGGAAGGGCGGACGCGCATGCGCCAGTTGAAGGTGCACGCCGTGGACTTCGTGGCGCTGGCCGTGACGGTGGGCGTGGCGGCATTGGTGTGGAGGCTGAGGCGCGGTGTTTGAAACGCGCAACATCAAGCTGACCCTCCGCTATGACGGCACCGGTTTTCACGGCTTTCAGCGGCAGGCCGGGCACCGAACGGTCCAGGAGGAATTGGAGAAAGCTATCCTCCGAGTGACGGGCGAGAAAGTGGCGGTGGTCGGCGCCGGGCGCACGGACGCCGGGGTGCACGCTTTGGGTCAGGTGGCCAACTTCCGGACGACGTCGACGGTGCCGGTGGACCGGCTGCCCCTAGCCTTGAACGTGCATTTCAACCGCGAGATCGCCGTGTACCGGGCGGAGGAAGCCGGGGCCCGGTTCCACGCCCAGCGGAGCGCGAAGAGGAAGACGTATTCCTACGCCATCTGGGTCTCGCCCTACCCGCACCCGCTCTTGCGGCTGTACACGTACCACCAGCCCAAGCCGCTGGATGTGGCGGCCATGGAGGCGGCGGCGAAGGCCTTTGTGGGCACGCGGGACTTCACGTCCTTCTGGTCGGCGGGAAGCGTGAAGACCACGCCGGTGCGGACGGTGTACGACCTGGCGTGCCGGCGGGAACGGCGCGACGATCAAGGCGGGGAACTGGTGACGTTCACCATCACCGCCAACGGGTTCTTGTACCGGATGGTGCGGAACATCGTGGGGTTCCTGCTGGAGGTCGGACGCGGGCAGCGCGGGCCGGATGACGCGGGGCGAGTGCTGGCGGCGAAGGACCGGCAACTGGCGGGGCGGGCGGCGCAGGCGCGGGGGCTGTGCCTCGTGGAGGTCGCTTACGACGAGCCGGAGCAGGTATTCAGTTGACAGGGGGGTACCCCCGTACTAGAATAGTAGTGTTCGATTGGAGGCAGCAACGGTGAACACGACCTATTTTGCCAGGCCCGATGACATCAAACGCAAGTGGTACGTGATTGATGCCGAAGGCAAACCCTTGGGACGTCTGGCGGCCGAGGCGGCCAGGATCCTGCGGGGAAAGCACAAGCCCATCTTCACCCCGTTCATTGACACGGGTGATCATGTTATCGTAGTGAACGCGGATAAGGCCGTCCTCACCGGTAACAAACTGGACACCAAGACGCGGACCCATTACACCGGCTATCCGGGCGGGCTGCGCGTCACCAACTACCGGCGCCTCATGAAGGAGAAGCCCGAGCGTGCCGTGGAGATGGCCATCCGGGGGATGCTGCCGCATAATCGCATCGGGCGGGCGATGTTCCGGAAGCTGAAGGTATACCGGGGCGCCAACCACCCGCACGAGGCGCAGAAACCAGAAAAGTGGGAGCCCGCGCTCTAGGTTTTAAGGAGGAAATGCTAAGTGCCTGAACCTCTGACCGTCGCAACCGGACGCCGCAAGAACTCCGTGGCTCGTGTCTACCTGCGGCCCGGCAACGGTGGCGTTACCATTAACGAGAAGACTTTGGACGACTACTTTCCCATTGAGACCCTGCGCGGCGCCGTCCGGCAGCCCCTGGTGGTCGTGAACGCCTCCGATAAGTACGATGTGGACGTCCGGGTGACCGGCGGCGGGTTCGCCGGGCAGGCCGGCGCCATACGCCACGGCATCGCCCGGGCGTTGTCCAGAATCGATGTGGACCTCCGTACCCCGCTGAAGAAGGCCGGGCTGTTGACGCGCGATCCGCGGATGAAGGAGCGCCGCAAGTACGGTCTGAAGAAGGCCCGCAAGGCGCCTCAGTTCTCCAAGCGTTAAGCAGGGCCACCTGAGAGAAGATGAAACCCAAGGGGAAGGACAGAGGTCCTTCCCCTTGAGATTGTTGACAAACAGGGGCAACTGGCCTCTGAGTGCCATTCCGCCCGTGGTTTCCGCTAAGGCGCGGCAGCAATCACAGGTGGAGTAAATCCCAGATGCCATGCTCGTCTTGGAAGAGTGTCCCGAATCGACCCCCGCGACCCAATAGCGGCGGATACCCCCCCAACCCCAGTGGACAGAGGTCTCCTTTCTGCTGTTTTGCGTGCTGTCGCCGCCGCATAAGGTTACCCCGTAAGTCTGCCTTCGCGGAGAGGGGCGTGTTTCGTCGTGCGGTGGTGCTGGTGGCTCAGGTGGCGCAGGCTGGGCCGGCTCCTTTGGACCCCTCTTGTGGTCTGTGCGGTGGCTCTGGCCGGGCTCGAGGCCGCGTCCCCGCGCGAAAACATCTTCGGGTTGGCCGACGTTCCTGCCTTAAGTCAGGCCCTCGCTGGGAAGCTAATCCTGATCGACCCGGGCCATGGGGGACCGGACCCAGGCATCACCATTAACGGCCTCCACGAAAAGACCTTGGTCCTGCAGATTTCTTTCCGCCTCAAGGGACTGCTGCAGAAGGCCGGTTTCCGCGTCCTGATGACTCGGGAGTCCGATAAGGACCTCAGCGAGGCGGAGGCCGGAACCAAGCTGGGCAAACGGAAGAACAACGACCTTCAGGTCCGCGCCGAGATGCCGAAGAAAGTGGGCGCCGACATCTTCCTCAGCGTACACATCAACGGCATCGGCTCCTCCCGCTGGGATGGGACGCAGGTCTTCTTTCATCCCGATGGCAATCCAGGCGGGCGGGTGTTCGCCAAAGTCCTGCAGGAGGAGCTTCTGAAAGTCAGCCACAGCAAGCGCCTCGATAGGCCGGCGGAGTTGAACCAGTTGATCTTGCACTACGCCCCCTGCCCGGCAGCCACGGCTGAGCTTGGCTTTCTCTCCAACCCCACGGAACGTCGGCTGCTGCAGGACCCCGTGTATCAGGCCAAACTCGCCTGGGGCCTGTACTCGGGGATCGTCCGCTTCATGCTGGAGTCGTCGCAGGACGGCAAGTGAGGTCGTCGCGGCCCAAGAGAGCCCGGCGGCACAGCGTTTCGCAGCCTATGCCGCAATAGCAGGAGCAGGCCCAAAAACGCCAAACTACCCTCGTAACCGGATCGCCCGCCAAGGGTCACTGGCGGGCAGTTTCTTATGATGAAGGCGAAGGGCAGGCCATCCGCATGCGCGAAGCCGAGATCTGCACGTGGCTGGGAGATAAGAAAGGCGCCATCAGCTTCACGGTGGACGACGGTTGGCCTGGCTGCCGGGAGGAGATGGCCAGGGCTGGGTTTCGGGGGACGTACTATTGGTTCGGGCCGGCCTGGCGAACCACCACCCAGTGGTTGAAAGTGCTGGTGGAGGAAGGCCACGAGATCGGTGCACACAGCACCACGCACCTGTGCCTTCCCAGCCCACATAACGAGACCCCCCAGGCCTTCTGGAAGGACAGGCCGGAGGAAGGAGCGGTGGAAGCCTACCGTCGCGACGAGATCGACCCCAACGTCAGCGTCATCGAGCAGGAGACAGGCGAGCCCGTTCTGTCGATGGCCTGGCCCTGCGGCTGCACAGATCCCAGCAGAATGAAAGCCGCGGAGCCCTACTTCCTCGGTGTTCGAGGGTACTACGACGAGGTGGCGAACCTGCGGTGGATCGACGATGTGAACACGGCCACCCCTCATGCGTTCCTGAACCTTAACGCCTCGGTCCGGTTCGACCCCAGCTTCGTCCACCGGGCCGCCGCGGAAGGGAAATGGGCCATCATCACCACCCACGAGTCCACCGGGGCGGAAGGCATCGATTACATCGGCGACCACCTGGACGAACTATGGGCCGCGCCGGTGGGGGAGGTACTGAAGTACATCAAGGTCCGTGACGCCGCCCGCATCCTCGGCTTTCGTCGCCGGTCGGGGTCCATCTCCTTCACCATCCGCCACGACCTGCCGGTCTTCGCACGCTCAACCTTGAACGGCCGGGCTCTCCTACCGGTGGTCTACGATAACCCGGTGACCATCAAGGTTTACCTGCGTGACGACGAGCGGGTGAGCCGCGTGACCGCTGGCGTGACCGCCCGTATCGACAAGGAGGACGGTGACACGGGCTACGGTCCGGGCGGCGGCCAAACCGCCGGGCGTGCGACGGACATCCCCTTCCGCGCCGGGGCCGGCTACATCACCTTTGAGACTCCCGCCAAACCCGCCCGACGCATCCGGGTCGTGACCCAGTCGCCAGATAACCGGGTCAGGTGACCTTCCCCCAAGACTGACGCGCGGCGCCGGGCCGGGTTCCATGAAAAGGTCGCACGCAGGCAAGAATAGTTAAAGCTGGCGGGCATAGGGAGCTAGGTGGGAGCCGGCGCGATCTAAGACAGCAGCTAAATGGGGGAGTCGCAGCATGTCGAAGGAAATCCGAATCATCCATTGGGGCCTTGGCGCCATGGGCAGCGGCATGGTGAAGATGGTCGCCGGCAAACCCGGCCTTCTCTCCGTGGGCGCCGTGGCGAAAACCGAATCTAAGGTGGGGCGTGACTTGGGCGAGATCTGTGGCGTGGACCGCCGGCTGGACGTCATCGTGTCACCCACCCTTCAAAGCATCCTCGAAGAGACCGACGCCGATATCGTCCTCCACGCCACCGCCTCTTTCACCCGCGATGTCTTCAAAGAACTTGAAGAGATTATGGCCGCCGGCCTGGACGTCATCACCATCGCCGAGGAGATGGCCTACCCCTGGGTCCGCGAACCCGAACTGGCCCGCCAGCTGGATACCCTGGCGAAGAAGTACGGCGTCCGCCTCCTCGGGACAGGCATCAACCCCGGCTTCGTCCTTGACACCCTCATCATCGCCCTGACCGGCGTCTGCATGGAGGTCCACCACATCCGCGCCGCCCGCATCAACGACCTTTCCCCCTTCGGCCCTATGGTCATGCGCACCCAAGGAGTCGGTACCACCCCCGACGACTTCTACCGCGGCCTGGAGGCCGGCACCATCGTCGGCCACGTGGGCTTCCCCGAGTCCATGAGCCTCATCGCCTCCAGCCTGGGCTGGCGCCTGGACGACATCCGACAAACGCGCGAACCTATCATCTCAAGGGTCTACCGCGAGACGCCGCATGTGCGCGTCGAACCGGGGATGGTGGCCGGGTGCCGCCACATCGCTCACGGATTTGTGGGAGGGCGCGAGGTCATCACCCTCGAACACCCTCAACAGATTCACCCGCACCTGGAGGGCGTGGACACCGGCGACTACATCTGGATCGAAGGCGTTCCGGGCCTCAACGTTTCCAACAAGCCCGAGGTACCGGGCGGCATCGGCACCATGTCCATCGCCGTCAACATGATCCCCCTCCTGGTCGCGGCCGAACCCGGCCTGCGTACCATGGCGGACCTGCCTGTGCCCCGCGCCATCCTGGGCGAGGTGAAGGTCAAGTCGAAGGACCTGTCGGCGGTGGGGAACTAGGTCAGCCAGGTCCAAGGCCGGGAATCAGGACTCACGGGAGTGGTGTCTGGAATGGCGGACATAGGGACAGAGCAAGGCCGCAAAGGGGATTGGGTCCAAATCCATAGCACCGTTCTCCCGGCTGGGCAACGGTCGCCGGCGGTCCCTCCGGAAACGCAGGCTGTGCCCTTGGAGATGCGTGTCAAGGGTTTCCTCGACCACGACGCGGCGGTGGGTGACGAGGTCACCGTCACCACGGCCATCGGTCGTACCCTAAAGGGGACGCTGGAAGCGGTAAACCCGCCTTACACTCACACCTTCGGGCCCATCCCACCCGAACTGGTTCACGTAGGCGTGGAGCTGCGCGAACGCCTTAAGGGAGGTGGAGACCGGTGAGCGGCGCATCTAACCAGGATGGGGGCAAGGAACAGGTTGAGCGCGAGACCAAAGACATGAGCTACGCCGGTCTCATGGCCCGCCGGAACGAGATCATGAAGCAGGCTATCGGCATCAACTACGACGAGTTCGCCCGCGGCCCCGTGGCCTTCGACTACGAAGAGATGATGAAGAAGGCGGCCTATTCCCTTGATGCGGTCCGCCGTATCCAGACCGAGTATAACGTCGTCCATACGCCCCTGATCGAGCTGAAGAACGTCACGCGCCTGGTACGCGAGATTTCGGCGCCTGGAAAAGGTGCCCGCATTTTCGTGAAGGACGAGGGCGAACCCCTCCGGCTCCTTCAAGGTCCGGCGCGCCTCCGTCTCCATCTACCACGCCAAGCGGCTGGGATACCCGGGCGTCGCCTCCGCCACCAGCGGCAATTACGGCGCGGCGGTGGCGTCCATGTCGGCGGCGCAGGGGCTAAAGTGCATCGTGGTGCAGGAGGTCTTTGACAGCCGCGGCGTCGGGCAGCCGGAGATACTGGAGAAGGGCCGGCACTGCGAGGCTTACGGCGCCGAGGTGCTCCAGCTCACAGTGGGACCGGAACTTTTCTACGTCTTCCTGGCTATTCTGGAGGAGACCGGTTTCTTCAACGCCTCTCTGTATACGCCCTTCGGCATCGCCGGAATCGAGACCATCGGGGCGGAGATCGCCGAGGACGTGAAGCGGCGCGAGGGCCGGTTCCCCGACGTGGTGGTCATCACCCACGCGGGGGGCGGGAACGTGACGGGAACGGCGCGCGGTCTGCGCAAGGTGGGGTGCCGGGCGCAGGTGGTGGGGGCCAGCGTCGACCTTTCTGGACTCCACATGGCCTCCGACCGCGACTTCAACCGCAAGTCCTTTACCACCGGCCACACCGGTTTCGGCGTACCTTTCGCCACTTGGCCGGACCGGGCCGACGTGCCCCGGAACGCGGCGCGCCCGTTGCGGTACCTGGACCGCTATCTCACAGTCACCCAGGGAGAGGTCTTCTACGTCACGGAGATGCTGGCCCGGCTGGAAGGTCTGGAGCGGGGGCCGGCCGGCAACACGTCGCTGGCGGCGGCGGTGGCCCTGGCGCGCGGGCTGGATAAGGACCAGATCGTGGTGGTCCAGGAGACGGAGTACACGGGGGCCGGGAAGCACCACTACGCCCAGCTGAATTTCGCCAAAGAACAGGGCATCCAGGTGCGGCGCGGCGACCCGCGGGAGAGCAAGCCGGGCGAGAGCACTGTCATCCCGGAGCGACCCGAACAGATCAAGGTCACAGACTTCGACCTGAACCGCATGAGGCGGTCGCTAATCCGTAACGCTATGGAGGGCGCCGGCGCGAAAAGCGCCGGCAACGTGGAACTGGACTTCCTGGCGGAGGAGACCCAGACCGACCGAGCCTTCGTCAAGCAAACCCTGGGAGAGCTGGGGGTCAGTGTGAACGAGGTTTAGCCCGGGTCGGGCGCCCCTCCTCCCACTCAGGAACCGAGGAGAGAGGTAGTGTTCTTTTCCGGCCTTTCACACTTTCACAATTGTGAAAGTGTGAAAGGGCGCCAGAGAAGCGACCTACCTCCGATCGGGGGGAGGGCCCGCAATGCAGAGAGAAGACGACTTTCCCGTGCGTCGCCGGGGGATCGCGCACCTTACAGACGGGGAACTACACCGGCTATTCTGGGACTTGACGGACCGCGTTGTCGAACCGCTCGTGGAGCTGGCGAGGACTCACACTTCGCCTTCCATCGAGCGGTCCGTGCTTTTACGGATGGGGTTCAGCAGCCTGGAGGCCAAGGCCATCGTCGAGGGCTGCGCGGAGCGGCATCTGCTCGGCAAGGGGGCCGGGCACGTGGTCCTGAGGGTGGCCAAGGTGAAGGGGATCGACTATCGCGAGGCGGGACGGGAACTGGCCGCCGGCCAGCTTTGGGACGTAGCCGAAAAAGCCTTCATCCACATGGCGGGGGTGAGGCTATGAAGACAAGGACCGGCACCAGGGCTGACCTCGAGAAGGGCGACGTGGAAAGGGTCCGAACGGCGAAGGGCGGCGAGGGCAAGTCGGGCGACGGCTACCGTCTCGAACCGGACCGGAAACTCGACGTTGAGCGCGTGCTGCAGGATCTGGAGCACTATCGCCCGCGCCGGTGGGGCTGGCATTGGCGGGAACGGCCGGGGAGCGGGACGGCGATGGCGCCGCAGCACCTTGGGCCCTTCACCTACTTCCAGACCGGCACGCCTCTGGACCAGAGCATCCCGCTGCCGGCGGCGAAGTACTTCGACGGTCTTGACCCTCAGCCCCAGGAAGTCATCACCACTGAGATCGCTTCCGGGCGTTTCGAGGACGACCTGCGGCGAATGCGGATGGCGGCTTGGCACGGGGCCGACCACATCATGGTCATCCGGACGGCGGGGCAAAGCCATTTCGATGGCCTGATCGAGGGGACGCCCGAGGGGGTGGGCGGCGTGCCCATCACCCGAAAGCAGGTGCGGGCCAGCCGCAAAGCTCTGGACCTCATCGAGGACGAGGTGGGCCGGCCGATCAACTTCCACTCCTACATCAGCGGTGTGGCGGGGCCGGAGATAGCGGTGATGTTCGCCGAGGAGGGGGTCAACGGCGCGCACCAGGACCCACAGTATAACGTCCTCTACCGGAACATCAACATGGTCCGGTCCTTCGTCGACGCGGCGGAGGCCAAGAAGCTGATGACCTGGGCGGATATGGTCCAGATCGACGGGGCCCATAACGCCAACGCCACGGCCCGCGAGGCTTGGAAGGTCATGCCCGAACTCATGGTGCAGCACGCCATCAACTGCGCCTATTCGGAGAAGGTGGGCATGCCGGCGGAGAACATCGCCTTGTCTAGCGTGCCGCCCACGGCCCCGCCGGCGCCGAACCTGCGGATGGACCTCCCGTACGCCGTCGCCTTGCGGCAGCTGTTCGGCCGCTTCCGCATCCGGGCCCAGCAAAACACCCGTTACATGGAGTCCGACATGCGGGAGGCCACCGTCACCCATGTCCTGAACCTTCTGGTGACCCGACTGACCAGCGCCGACATCCAGAGCACCATCACGCCCGACGAGGGGCGGAATGTCCCCTGGCACTACAATAACGTGGCGGCGGTGGACACTGCCAAGCAGGCCTTGGTCGGCATGGACGGGCTGAAGGAAATGGTGAAACTGGACCTTGACCCGGACGGGGTCATGGGGCGCACGGTGCGGGAGCTGAAAGAGCGAGCCGTCCTTTTCATGCAGGAGGTCCTGGACGTGGGCGGCTACTTCGCCGCCGTGGAGGAGGGTTTCTTCATCGACTCGGGCATGTACCCGGAGCGGAACGGCGACGGCATCGTCCGGATGCTACGGGGCGGGGTGGGGCAGGGGACGGTGGTCCCGCGCGACTCCGATTACTTCGCGCCGGTGTGCGAGCATTTTGGGAACAGCCATATCCCTGAGGACCTGATCGCCGGCGGTACTGAGCCTGGGGCCGCAAACCCAAACACGGGCTCTACGACTTCGGCGGCCGGATACGCCGCGGGCGGCGCGGCGACCCGGACGGGCATGGGGACGGAGACGGGGACGGGCACGGCCGGCAAGGGCCGCGTGTGCGACCTCATCGGCGGGTGTACTTTACATAATCCCGAAAGGATCGCCTTCATTGACGAACTGGATGAACAGGACAACGTGGTGAACCGCCTGGCGGAGACCGAGGAGCGGCGACGCACAGGGAGCGCTAGCTGGGACGGGGGTGCCGGCGCGGGCGGCGGTCGGCTCCGCCCCGAGGTGCAGTGGAGCGGCGACGGGTACGTGACCGTGACTATGTTCATTCCGACGTTGCCACGCGTGGCGCAGTTCGCGGCCTTGGAAATCGCCAAGAAAATGGGCCTGGAGGACGCCGAGGTAATCCACACTGGGATCATGCAGATGGCCGAGGGGTCGGTGGTGGAGGTCAAGGGGCGTGTGACCTTTGACGTCGACCCTGAGAAGCTGGTCATCCCGGAGCCGGTCGCCACGCTGTCGGAGGACGAGATTCGGGACGACATCAGCGAGCATCCCATGAAGGTGGTGGCCGCCACTGTGGGACAGGACGAACACTCGGTGGGGATGCGGGAGATCATCGACATCAAGCACGGTGGCTTGGAGAAGTTCGGCGTCGAGTGCCTGTACCTGGGGACGTCGGTGCCGGTGGACAAGGTCATCGACGCCGCCGTCGAGACGGACGCCGACGCCATCCTCATCTCCACCATCATCACCCACGCCGACATCCACCGCATCAACATGCGGCGTCTGGCCAATCTTTGCACTGAAAAGGGGATGCGCGATCGGTTCATCTTGGTGGCGGGTGGCACGCAGGTGACTAACGAGATGGCAGTGGAGTGCGGCCTTGACGCCGGGTTCGGACGCGGCACCCACGGCCATGATGTGGCCAGCTTCCTGGTGGGACGGCGGCGGGAGAAGTTGGAGGGCGATGGGACCGAGCGCGCTGACGGTTACCCGGGCGGCATCGCCCGCAAGATCGCCGGGCGGACAGGTGATGTAGAAAGGGCGTAGCCCTTGAAAGCAGACGTCTTAGTAGCGGAGATTGGCAGCACCACCACGGTAGTAAGTGCCTTCGACCTTGCCGCGCCGCGGTTTCTCGGCCACGGGCTGGCCCCCACCACCGTCCTGACTGGGGACGTCAACGTGGGGTTGCGGCAGGCCATCGCGGACTTGCGGTACCACTTGCGCCGCGAGGGGCCGATGGCGCCGGGGGAGGGCCTGACCTGGAACCAGATGCTGGCCACCAGCAGCGCCGCCGGTGGGTTGCGCATGACCGTCCACGGGCTGGTCTACGACATGACCGTGAAGGCCGCGCGCGAGGCGGCCTTGGGCGCGGGTGCTATCCTGAAGATGGTCACCGCCGGGGTGCTGGGCGACCGTCAGTTGGCGCACGTGGCGGAGCTGCGGCCGAACATCATCCTCCTGGCCGGCGGGGTGGACCACGGCGAACGGGCCACGGTAGTCGCAAACGCCAGGTGCCTTGCGGAACTGGCCGGCAGAGGTTCGGCGGGGTGGCGGGCGCCGGTGATCTTCGCCGGGAATGTGGACGCCCGCGACGAAGTTCTGGAAATCCTCGGCGCGGCCGGCATCAAGGTCTTCCCAGTCGAGAACGTCTACCCCCGTATCGACGAGTTGAACGTGGAACCGACGCGGCGGGTCATCCAAGAGGTTTTTGAGGAACACATCGTGGTGGCCCCGGGCATGGACAAGATTCGCCAGATGGTGACCGGGCGCATCATCCCCACGCCGGGAGCGGTGATGACCGCGGCGCAGGCCTTGTACCAACGCCTGGGTGACCTCGTAGTCATCGATGTGGGCGGCGCCACCACCGACGTGCACTCGGTCACCGAGGGGTCGGAGGAAGTCCAGCGCGTGACTGTCTCCCCTGAACCCCTGGCCAAACGCACGGTCGAGGGAGACCTTGGGGTTTACCTGAACGCCCGGAACATCGTGGAACTGTGCGGTGCGAGCACGGTGGCGCGGGTCATGGGCGAGATGCTGAGGGCGGACGCCATCCCCGTCGGCGCCACCTCCGCCACCTCCACCACCTCCACCACCTCCACCACCTCCGCCTCCTCCGCCGACGCCTCCTCCGCCGACGCCTCCGCGGCGGTTACCGCTGATGAAGTCCAGGCACTGCTGGCCCGCCGCCCCCTTTTCCCTTTGGACGGTCGGGAACGGGCTTACGTCGAAGCCCTGACGGCCGAGGCTGTCCGGGTCGCTCTCTTGCGCCACGCGGGGCAGTTGAGGTACATGTACGGCGCGGGTGGCCGGAAGACCATCGCCGAGGGCAAAGACTTGACTCGCGTGAGATGGCTGATTGGGACTGGGGGACCGCTCACTCAGCTTCCGGTGGGCCAGAAGATACTGGCGCGGATCCCAGGATACGGCCACGGGCGCGAACTCTTGCCGCGCGCGGAAGCCCGGGCCCTCGTGGACCGGGATTACATCATGGCCGCCTGCGGTGTACTCTGCGCGGCAGGGCATCCCGGCACAGCCACGGAACTACTCTTGGAAAGCCTTGGCATCGGCCGAGCCGTGGAGGTGATTTCGGGATGAACACGCCGAGGCTCACGGTGGACCTGGACAAGCTCACCCACAACGTTAGGACGGTGGCGGCCCTGTGCGGTCGCCACGGTATCTCCGTCTTGGGGGTGGTGAAAGCGGCGGCCGGCCACCTTGAAGTGGCGCGGGCTTTCGTGGCCGGCGGGGTTACGGCCCTGGGGGACTCCCGCTTGGAGAACCTGGAACGGCTCCGCCGGGCCGGAATCGGAGCGGAACTGACTATGCTACGCCTGCCACAGCCAAGCCGGGTGGCCGACGTGGTCCGCCTGGCCGACGTCAGCCTGAACTCCGAGCTTTCCACCATCGCTCTGCTCAGCCGCGAGGCGGAGCGCCTGGGGCGGCGGCACGGGGTCGTGGTCATGGTAGATCTGGGAGACCTTCGGGAGGGTTTCTGGATTGGGGACGGCGTGGCGACGGCCATGGCCGCCGGCGAGTTGGCGACCTTGGCCCGCGAGCTACGTTCCCTGAGCGGGGTGGAGGTAGTCGGCATCGGGACCAACCTCACCTGCTACGGCGGCGTGGTTCCCACGATGGGTTGTCTGTCAGGCTTGGTCACAATAAAGGCGGAACTGGAGAGTACCTTGGGCCGGACGCTGGCGGTGGTGTCGGGTGGCAACACGTCATCCTTGCCCTTGATGCTGGAGGGCGGTCTGCCACCGGGAGTGAACGAGTTGCGCATCGGCGAAGGCATCCTGCTGGGCCGGGACACAGTGCGGCGCGATCCTATCCCCGGCACTTTCCAGGACGCCTTCGTCCTGACGGCGGAGGTCATCGAGGTCAAGGAAAAGCCGTCCGTTCCCGTGGGCGAGACGGCCAACGACGCTTTCGGCCACAAACCGGCTTTCGCCGACCGCGGCGTGCGCCCGCGGGCCATATTGGCATTGGGGCGGCAGGACGTGGTGCCGGAGGCCTTGGAGCCGCTCCTGCCGGGGGCCGAGGTGCTGGGCGCCAGCAGCGACCACCTTGTGGTCGATGTGGAAGACGTCGCCGGCGGGGGCGCGGCCGTGAAAGTGGGCGACGAGATTTCGTTCCGGGTCGGGTACGGCGCCTTACTGGCGGCGATGACATCGCCTTATGTGAAGAAGGAGTTCGTGGGCGGATCCCAGGCGTTTGGCCGGGAGTGACCGGCGGGACCGGTAGGGAGGGGTTGCAATGAACATTGTCATGGCCGGGGTGATGCCTCACCCGCCGATCGTGGTTCCGGAGGTCGGCGGGGCCGAGGCGCGCAAGGTGAGCAAAACGGCCGACGCCATGACTGAGCTTGGCCAACGTGTGGCGGCCGCCAAGCCCGACACCCTCATCATGGTCGGGCCGCACGGTCCGGTCTTCGCCGACGCCATCGCCGTGCTGAAGCAGGAGGAATTCCGCGGCGATCTCTCCGGCTTCGGCGCCGCCGGGACGGAGCAGGTCTGGCGCGGGAACCCGCGGCTGGCCGACGCCATCGTGGCGGAGGCCAAGGGCCGCGGGGTGTCGACGGTGTCCTTCGACGAGAAGATGGCGCGGCGCTACGGCGTGGGGCGCGGCGGGCTGGACCACGGCATGCTGGTGCCCCTCTATTTCATGAAGGCGGCCGGCGTCAAGGCGAAGCTGGTGCCCATCGGCATCGGCATGCTACCCTACCTCACTCTTTACGAGTTTGGGGAGGCGGTGCGGGCCGCGGCCGAGCGGATGGGGGAGCATGTGGCCTTCATCGCCAGCGGCGACCTATCCCACCGCTTGAAGCCGGGCGCGCCGGCCGGGTTCAGCCCGCGGGGAGTCGAGTTCGATCAGGCCGTGGTGGACGCGCTGGGTAAGGCCGATCCCGGACGGCTTCTGGCCCTCGATCCCGATCTGATCGAGGCTGCCGGTGAGTGCGGATTCCGGCCAATCACCATGCTCCTGGGAGCCTTGGAGGGCCAAGGCGTGGATGCCGAGGTGCTTTCCTACGAGGGCCCCTTCGGCGTGGGCTACGGGGTGGTCTCACTGAAACCCACGGGCAAGCCGGACCAGGGGCGCCTCTACAAGGAAGCCATGGAGCGCGGCCGGACGGAGCGCGCGGCGCGGCGGCGGGGGACCGAGCACCCCTTGGTGCAACTGGCCCGGAAGACCGTGGACACCTATGTCCAGACCGGGCGGCGGCCGAAACCCCCGGCACCCGGCGAGATGGCGCCGGAAATGAAGCGGCGGGCGGGGGTCTTCGTTTCCCTGCACAAGGAAGGCCAGCTCCGTGGGTGCATCGGCACCATCGGACCCACAACCCAGTCGGTGGCTGAGGAGATCATCCAGAACGCCGTCAGCGCGGCGGCGCACGACCCCCGCTTCAGCCCCGTGGAAGAGAACGAGCTCGATGACCTGACCATATCCGTGGACGTGTTAGGAGAGGCCGAACCCATCGAGAGCGAGAAGGAGCTGGACCCAAAGCGCTACGGCGTCATCGTCCGCAAGGGGTCGCGCAGTGG
The DNA here is from genome assembly GCA_021791495.1 of Bacillota bacterium. GTDB lineage: Bacteria > Bacillota > Sulfobacillia > JAJYWN01 > JAJYWN01 > JAJYWN01. The sequence continues at coordinate 67,871 of JAJYWN010000051.1, read as the reverse complement.
CCTGCTCCTCCCCGACCTGGAAGGCGTGGACACCGTGACGGAGCAGGTGCGTATCGCCAAGCAGAAGGCCGGCATCTCGCCGCGGGAGAAGGATGTGGAGCTTGAGCGGTTCGAGGTGATCCGGTATAAATAGCTTGGCGGGGGAGGGGTGGTATCCGTGCGGGAAGCGATGTATTATGTGAAGCGGGACGACGGGCGGGTGCAGTGTCACCTGTGCCCGAAGATGTGCGTCATCCCGGAGGGGCGGAACGGATTCTGTAAAGTACGCCGCCACGAGGGGGGCAAGCTCCTAACCCTGAACTACGCCCGTGTCGCCTCCTACGGCATGGACCCCATCGAGAAGAAGCCCCTTTATAACTTCTATCCTGGCTCCTACATCTTTTCCATGGGCACTTTCGGATGCAATCTGGCCTGCGCCTTCTGCCAGAACTGGGAGATCTCCCAACAGAACGCCCCGACCGTGGAAATCGCGCCGGAGGCGGCGGTGCGCATCGCCGTGCGGCAGCGGGACGAGCCCGGCGGCAACGTCGGCATCGCCTACACCTACTCCGAGCCCTTCATGTGGTACGAGTACGTCCTGGACACGGCTAAGCTGGCTCACGAAGCCGGACTGAAGAACGTTATGGTAACAAACGGGTCGGTTACCGAGGAGCCGCTCAAGGAGATCATCCCGCACATCGATGCCATGAACATCGACGTTAAGGCGTTCACGGAGAAGTTCTACCACCACACCTGCAAGGGCGGGTTGGGGCCAGTGCAGCGGACGGTGGAGATCGCCCACGGGGCCGGGGTCCACGTGGAGCTGACGAATCTCATCATCCCGACCTTGAACGACTCGGCGGAGGAGATCGGCGAGCTGGTTGACTGGGTGGCCTCGATCGATCCGGGTATTCCGCTACATTTCTCAAGGTATTTCCCCAACTACAAGCTGGAGATCGACCCCACGCCGGCGCAGACGCTACAAATGGCCTACAATATTGCCCAGAAGAAGCTGCATTATGTCTACGTAGGCAACATCGCCGGGGGCGACGGACACGACACCGTCTGCCCAGCCTGCGGAACCAAGGTCTTGGAGCGCGGCGGCATGGGGCTACGCCGCAACCGCCTGCGGGACGGGCACTGCCCGGAGTGCGGCGAGACGATTAAGGTGGTCGAGGCCGCGTTACGGGCCAGGGTCTAGCTTCGGGGCAAGTCTGGGCCAGGTGAGCAATACACTGCCGGCCCGGTCGACCTGTTATTCACCGGCAGCCCTGCCCAAGGCGGACGCCCGGGAGACGGCTGCAATCACGTCATCCCAGCTGTCGCAGAACTCGATGCGGTCCAGTCGACTGCCAGTACCCTGGTTATAGGGGGCGGCGAAGAGGAGAACGCGGATACCGGCAACGGCCAAGGAAACCGCATTGACGGGTGTGTCCTCGACCATGACGTCCAGCCCCAGTGCCTTGGCCAGCGGTGTCTTGTCGGCGCCCTGCAAAAAATGCATATCATCGACCTTGATGCCGTGGTAAGAGAGCCAGGCCTCGGTCAGGCGGCGCAGACGCCGCGACCTAGCCGTTATGACGACCAAGGTGTGGCCGGCCTCTCTCAGGCGAGAGATCGCAGCCACAGCACCGGCCATCGGCGGTGGGGCGATGAGCATCTCCAACTCATGGGCATCAGCGGCCGCCGCCTGCTCGCGGGTGGAATAGGGTTCCGGCAGGTCGTGCGGGCCATAGTGTGTACCGGCTTCGCGGTTCAGAACCCTTCGCCAATATTCAATGGAGTTGACGATTACACCGTCCAGGTCCAGGCCGATGAGCATCTATGCTCTCCCTACCGTTTTCCGATTGGTACAACGAAGCGGGTGACAGGTTTCGACACGGAAGGCACGGCGCCCTTCCAGGCTCGGGGAAGCCAAGACCGAGGGGATACCCCCTCACGGCATGTGGAAACCGCTGACCGAACTCCTGTCGCCTAGGTGAGCGCTGCAAAACCCCAGTTGTCTAGCCCATTTGGAGTGTTCTTGGGACCGTGGTGGCGAAAGCGCGGACAGGTGTCCTTCAGGCATGCTGTCAGGCGCGAGTTGGTGCTAGAGGAGTACAAAGTTTCAGGGCTGAGGGTCGGTTTTCCGGACACACGGGTGCACCGGACTGTCCGGAAACCCAGACACATCTCCTCCCGCGGGGGTCAAGACAAGCCTTCTAGCGGAGCGACAGGTTACATAACTATGCTGTTCATCCGGGTTTCCGGATGCTTACTAAGCGGTAAGTGTCCGTTTTTCCGACTATTCACGGTTTGAGAAACTAGAACCGCAAGACTTTCCCCGATCGGACATCGGTGAAAGTCCCCCGTCGGTAGGCCAGTCTCCCATTCACCAGCACGTATTCCACGCCGGTGCTCCGCGCCGCCGGGTTTTCGGGCGTGGCCGTCTCGGCGATGGTCTGGGGGTCGAAGACGGTGACGTCGGCGAACTGCCCGGCGGCGATGGTGCCGCGGTCGGTTACCCCGGCTCGCCGGGCCGGCAGGGAAGTCATCTTCATGATGGCCTGCTCCAGCGGAAGGATCCCCTCGTCGCGTACGTATTTGCCCAGGATACGGGGGTAGGTGCCGTAGGTGCGCGGATGTGTGGCCCCGAGCGGGTCTCGGGAGCCGTCGGTGGCCGAGGCGTCGGTCCCGAACATCCCCAGGGGGTGGCGGATGATCAGGCGGACCTCGTCCTCGTTCATCAGACCCGCCGTCTTGACCACGCCGTCGTTTGCGGCCAGGAGGCGGGCGGCGGCGCGGAGCAGTCCTTCGAAGAAGACCGCAGGTTCGGTGCCGGGCGCCGGCGGGTTCCCCTTGGCGTCCAGTTCCACCAAGCCCATGGCGCCGGCGACCTCGGAGAGGCTCTTCATGTTGTACTGCGGCGTCTTGGGGCACCACCAGATGCCCGAGTTCGGCAGCGAGCTCCGGCGCCACGGGTCGGCCAGGAGGCGGGGCAGCTCGGCGATGACCCGGGCTTCCAGCGCTTCTGGAGAAGTGGAGGTGGTGGATGCGCTGGTTGGTTGGCCGACCGCAGGCTGGTCGGCCGCCGCCACCACGTCCCTGAGCCCCATGGCCCCGCGCAGCAGCCCCACCTGGGAGTACTCGTAGGGGTAGACGTCGAAGAGCACATCCAGCCCGCTTTCCCGCGCCTCCTCGATCATCCGCAGCACCCGCGGGGCCTTACCCCAGTTCGGTTTGCCGGAGACTTTCAGATGCACGATCTCCACCGGCAGCCCGCCCTCGCGCCCAATGCGGAAGGCCTCCTCCAAGGCTTCGAAGATGCCGTTCCCCTCGCTCCTCATGTGAGTGCAGTAGAGACCCTGGGGGACTGCGGCGACCTTGGCCAGTTCAATGACTTCCTCGGTCTGTGCCTGCCGCCCCGGCATGTAGCTGCGCCCCGTGGATAGGCCCCGGCACCCGTCGTGCATGGCCCGCTCCACCGCCCCCCTCATGACCGCCATCTCCTCGTCAGTCGGCGACCGGTCGTCGTGCCCCATAGCGAAGTCGCGAACCGTCCCCTGGCCCACGAACATGCCGAAGTTGATGCCGATACCGCCGTCTTCACCCTCGACCTTCGCCAGGAACTCGCCCACCGTCTCCCAGTCGCGCTCGATCTGCGGTGCCTCCGGCATGAAGCGGGCCCTTTGGGC
>JAJYWN010000051.1:0-64208 GCA_021791495.1 Bacillota bacterium | reverse complement strand
CCCGAGGCGCCGATCGCCCGGAGGCGGTCGCCGACCCCGATCTCCCGGCACAGCTCGGCCGCCTCCGGGCGCCGCCCGAGGAACCCGTCGGGTCCGACGTCGACGACCCGGCCGGCGAACGGCACCGAGTAAAGGGGGCCGCCGAGCCGCCGCAGTTGCCGCCGATAACGGTGGTGATACCCTGCGACAGGGAGCTCTCGGCGCGCCGATTGGCCAGGATGGTACGGTCCGAGTGGGAGTGAATATCGAAGAACCCGGGGGCCACCACCTTGCCGGTGGCGTCGATGACCGGTCCCGCGTAGTCGGAGCCGCCCAGCGGCGCCGCGTCGACGGTCCCCGCCAACGTTTGCGGTCGGCGGGCCACGGCGGTGATGCGTTGCCCCTTGATACCGATGTCTCCAAGGAAACGAGGCTGCCCGGTACCGTCCACGATCACACCGTTACGGATGACCAAGTCGAACATGTGGTTTCCTCTCCTCCTCGATGGATGGGCTTTCGCAGGGGATTCCCGTTAGGACTTTCTCTTTCCGGAGATAAGGAGCATCATGGGCCGGCGCAGTTCGTCCGACATCCCAGAGACGGTGTGGAGCCAGTCTTCCGGTGGAGTGGGCTCAACCAGGCCGGTTACCTCGAATCCCAGTTCCAACAGGTTGCTCACGTAAGTGGTCAGGGTCCGGTGGTACTTTGTGACCGACTCACCGAGGAACCGGGCGTCGCGTTTGCTTTCGGTAAAGTATTGGTCCACCGGCCAATGTAGACGGTTCCCTTGGCCATCGTAGTGCCAATCCTGTGTTCCGCAAGCCGTAAAGATCGGATGCTCGACCGAAAACACGAACTCCCCATGGCTTGAGAGACAGGCGGCTACTTTGCCCACAATGTCTTTGAAGAATTGGACGTAGTGGAAGGCCAGAGAACTTATGACCACATCGAAGGAATCCGCTGGGAAGTCGATGTCCTCCATGGGCAGGCAGATGTACCGGATCACGGGGGACGTCCTGGCCTTAGCTTCGAGAAGCATCTTCTCGGAGATGTCCACTCCGGTAACCGATCGGGCCCCATAGTCCAGCGCATATTGGCAATGCCACCCGAAACCGCAACCCAGGTCCAGCACTCTCTTCCCGTGGAAATCGGGGAGCATCTTCACCAGCTCGTGCCACTCGCCGGCACCCTCCAGTCCCTCCCTGGAGCGTCTCATCTTGCTGTACTTGCTGAAGAACACGTCATCGTCGTACTTGTTCTGTTTCATAGATGGTCACTCCCGAAGGGGGTCAGCGTGTGCAGCCTCCCATAGGAGCTCACCATTCGCCCTTGAAGCCTCTGGTTTCCTGGTAGTTGGTGGGATTTCTGGCGAACCCTCTTTGTCCTCGTCAACAAGGTTCAGGGCGCAGGCGCAGAATCTAGAGACGCGTGCGAACGAAACCGGCCGCCGGCCGCTCTTTATAGGTGTGAGGCCTCACACCGGAGTGAAACAGCATTACCGTCGAGACTACCGCCGCACCACATATCACAACATCGCTCACACCCAGTCCCAGAAAGGATAGCAGCAAGATGGACTTCATGGAATGGCTGAGACCGCATCAAGGATACCTCGAGCGGGTCGCCCTGGCCTTGTTAGGGAACCGGGCCGATGCCGAAGACGCCGTACAAGAGGCGGTTCTGGATGCCTATCGCAACCGCCACCAGCTTCGCGGGGGGCAGGCCGCTTTCGGCGCCTGGGTGCGCCGGATCTTGCTGAACCAGTGCCGCCGGGCCATCGCCAAGCGTCGCGGTTTGGTGCCCATAGGTGACCTGGCGGAGAATGCGGCGGTCCAGGCTGTGCCCGGCCCCGATGAGGAAGCGACCGACCTCTGGAACATGGTCTCCCGGCTGGGCGAGCATCTCCGTCAGGTGATCGTCTTGCACTACATGCTGGACTACTCTCAAGCGGAGATAGCGGACTACCTGGGTATCCCCCTGGGGACTGTGAAATCCCGTCTCGGGAAGGCGCTATCCATTCTGCGGCGGTGGGATAGGCAGGAGGAGGGGATCGGCCATGATGTCGGACGAGTTTGAGGTCCGCCTGGAAGAAGGGTTGAAACGCTGGGCATCGGCCGGAGAGGCGACGCCGAATCTGGATGAGCTGATCAAGAATGGTATGGCTAAAGGGGCGCGGGCGTCGGGGCAGGTGGCGTCGGAGCGGCCCACTGTAGCGCGGAAGCCTTGGGCCCGGCTATGGGCTCTTCGACCGGTGCGTGCCGCGGCAGCCACCGCCGCTCTGGCCGTTGTCCTTGTAGGCACCTTCCCGACCTGGGCCGGCGCCGTGGCCGACTGGCCCCTAATCGGGCCGGTGGTCACGGAGATCGTGATGCAAGACGCCGGGCTGAAGTGGGCCTACGAGAACGGACTGATTCAGAAAGGGATAGCCGAGGCCCGTGACGGCGAAATGGTGTTTAAGGTGCTCGGGGTCATGGCCGACCCCTTGCGGACCACCGTGATCTATCAGATATCTGGGGTACCCGGGACATCTGGTGCCAAGACGACCGCCACGGGGGCGGCGCCCGGCGACTCCAAGCCGGTGCCGGCCACGGAGAGCGATCCCCCGCTGCCCGCGCCAGATACCGCTGCCTGGCCCTCGGTGGCCATCGCCAGCGTCGATGGGCAGGGTGCCGCTTCCTGGCAGCAGTCGCCGGTGAGGACGCCCCTTGGATGGGTCGGCGCCATATCCACTTACGCTTTGGAGAAGGACTCCGCCGAGCTCAAGCTGGAAGTCCGGTACGGCGGCCACCGGCTTAGCCTATCCTTCCAGGCATCCCGGGCCGGGGCGGCCCGCTTCGCGCGGGAAGTGAAGGCACCCGTCGGCAGCCAGGGCCAATTAGCGGATGGCGTGACCGTCACCCTGGATTCGGTGATTTACACTCCGGCCGAAACGCTGGTGAAGTATGACGTGAAGAAACCCATGTTCTCCGGCGGGTACTCCAGCGGCGGCACGAGCCTATCGCACTACATTGAGGCAGGGGGCCGCCGGTTGGATCCGGTCCAAAGCCACGGCGGCTGGTCGGCCGACGGCTCTTCGGTGACCATGTTCGAAGTCTTTCCGGCGGTCTCCGGTCCCGCCAAGTTCGTCATCAACGGAGACGTCTACGGCAAGGAGACCCTTCTGACCTGGGACTTGACCGCCGGGAGCAAGCAGTCTGTGGATGGTGCCCCGGTCACCCTGACCGATGCCCATTGGGACGGCGCCCGTTTCCAGGCCCAGTGGACCTTCGCGACGAACGACAAGTTCGTGGGGATGGCGGAGTTCGATGTGGTTGACGCTTCGGGCCAGGCATATCCGTTAAAGGCCGTCAGTGAAGGCACGGCCCGCAGCAGCCAGCAAGTCACCAAAACCATCGTCGCCGAATTGCCGACGGGTTTCCACCCCGTGGCGGTCCGGGCCCATCAGGTAGGGATGATCGCGGCGGGGCCGTTGGTCTTCGATTTGCCGCGATAGGGCATAGACCCGGACCATGGCGTTTGTACCCATGGTCCGGGGCTTGAGCAGTACACCCAATATCTAACCAAATGTGGTCTTCTGCCATATGGAAAGATCACCTGGCATAGGCGAAGCTTCGAAGGTGATCGGCGTATCGATTCCGACCTAGTGCCGGTGGTTGGTGGGGGGATGTTGACCCTGGAGCGTGCCCAAGGAGATCAACGCCGTGCTTCGGAGGGTGGGAGTTGGCTTTCTCCCTCTTCGTGGGGACGATGCTGTTGACGTTCAGCCTTTCGAGAGAAGGCTGGTCGCCGCAGCTGAGGGGTGTTTTAAGACATGGTCAAATACACGACGTTCGGTGTTCCAAAGGCCCTTTGTTGACCACGGGAAAAAGCAAGGTTATAATCGGAGTATCGAACATACGTTCGCTACGACATTCGGCGAGGAGTTACCTTCGGGAAAGACATGGCGAAGACGTGCCGGAGATGATCATCGTCTTTCCCGCCCGGCTGTACGGCTCACGCGGCCATAGGGATCACAAGCTCATCGACGGTCTGAAAGACCCAGTGGAGGAGCCGCAATCATGCTGATGGCCCACCGGATTGCCCTCGAGCCCAACAACAGGCAGGCGACCCACTTCGCCAGGGCCGCCGGAGTCGCACGCTTCGCCTATAACTGGGGGCTGACCGAGTGGCGACACCAGTATGAGGCGTGGAAGGCCGATAATAGCCTGCCGAAGCCATCACAAATGCTACTGCGGCGGCAACTGAACGCCATCAAGCGCGAACAGTTCCCGTGGATGCTGGAGGTTACCAAGAACGCCCCACAGATGGCCATCATTCAGCTTGGACAGGCATTCCAGAACTACTTTGCCGGCCGTGCCCGCTATCCCGTCTTTCGAAAGAAGGGGCGCGACGATCGTTTCAGCATCACCAACGATCAGTTCCGGGTCGAAGGCCGCCACATCCGCATCCCCAATCTTGGCTGGGTGCGAATGCGAGAGCCGTTGCGTTTCACCGGGAAAATCATGTCGGCCACGATCTCCCGCGTGGCCGGCCGCTGGCTTGTCAGCGTCACCGTGGACACTGCCGATCCGCCCAAGCGTCCCGCCGAAAACCAAGGCGTGGTGGGGGTGGACCTGGGTGTGTCCATGTTGGCGACGCTCTCGACGGGAGAAGTCGTCCCTGGTCCCAAGCCGCATAGGACTCTGAACGCCCGCTTGCGCCGCCTTTCGCGGAGCCTCTCGCGTAAGCAGAAGGGGTCCGCCAACCGGCGTAAGGCGCGTCAGAAGCTGGCGAAACTGCATGCGCGTATCGCCGACATCCGCGCCGACGCCCTCCATAAGCTCACAGCGGACCTAACGCGCCGGTTCCACACCGTCGTCATCGAAGACCTGAACGTGCGCGGCATGCTCCAAAACCATCACCTGGCCCGTTCCATCGCCGACGTGGGCTTCTTTGAGTTCCGGCGGCAACTGGAGTACAAGGCCAAACGGCGCGGCAGGGCCGTGGTGGTGGCGGATCTATGGTTCGCGTCGAGCAAGATGTGCTCAGTGTGCGGCAGCATCCAGCAAGAGTTGCCGCTGTCAACGCGGCAATGGACATGCCCGGTCTGTGGCGCTCACCACGAGCGGGATCTAAATGCGGCCAGGAACTTGGCTACCTACGCCGTGAGTTCCACGGTGTCTGCCTGTGAAGGGGAAGGCGCTGGCGCCGGTTGCGGCCGGCGTGAAACCGGCCCCGATGAAGCAGGAAGCCAGCGTCAAGACTACCTTAGCGTGGATTTGGGTAGGTCTGGCGGAACGGCAGGACTCCCATTTCCGCGGCGTCCTGCACCCGCATGAGCGGGCGCCGCTCGACGTAGGTGGCGGCCTGATCCGAAAAACCGGTGGGGTACGAGCCCTCGCGGTATTCGATCTTCAGCGTTGCCCGGGGACCGGTCTCGTCCAGTTCGAAGAGGCCGTAAAAGGTGGTCCGGTCGGTCTCAATCCTGATCTGATGTTTCTGGTAATCGGCTTCCCAGGAACCCATAAGAGAAGAGAGTCCTTCGACCTGTTCCCCATGGGTGCTGTCCAAAGCCGACACCCGGTTCTCCTTGTAGTACGGGGTGTCGGCATCCTTTAACACCATCACGTCGGGGTATCCGCCGATTTCCCACGGGGCCTTCAAGTACCATTCACCAACCAGGGTCCCTTGGTGCTGTTCGTGAATGAGCAGCGGATTGGTCAGGTAAGGTTCCCACGGAGTCAGGGCGCTGAAGGAAAGACCCTTAGAGATGTATGGGTCCAGCACTTTGGCCTTGTAAGCCGAGGTGAACTGCTCCAGGACGTCTTCTCTCAGGTAATCAAAGGGTGAAACGTGCACGCCGTTCTCCTGCACGCCGTCCGTCCGGTGGTTATCCATAAGAAAGAACTCACCGCTTTCGGTGCCGGCCACGTACGTCATACCGAACCCAACCGGTTCGCCCGCCTTTACCTTATCGCCTACCTTCACCAAAGGTGTTCTTACCTCGCCGTGCCTCCCCCATAGTCCGTCGCCATAGGAGATGACGATCACGAATTCCCCAGGGTCCACGGCGGGTTTCACCAGTGTAACTTCACCATCTGCCCAGCTGCCGATGGGCGTACCGGGCTCCACGGGAATCCCCACGTGGTCGAATCCTTCCGGATGGCCACCTCCGTGATGCCCGAAGGGAGTGAATCCGCTGCCGTGGGCGAGGTCTCCGAAGACGATCTTATCGATGGGTACGGGAAGCTGGAGACGCACCCTGGAGGCGCCGGGCGGTACAGGCTGGACTATCGCGTTTGGCACCCAGGTCAGCGGCGTGGCTTTCGGCAGATCGGGCTCTTCCGGTATCTCTCCATGGGGCGGCGCCAGCGAGGGCTCTTGCGGCGTTTCCCCGGCACTGTTCACTCCTAGGCTTCCCGCGACCTGCCGACCGCAGCTCTCAATATTGGACCAGGGACCGCAGGCAATCACCAACAGAGTCTGGTCTTGTGACGAAGTACTTTGGGTGACCAACAGGATACCTTGCGAATCCTTCCTGAAAAGCTGGACTCCACGGCCGGTATCGGGTCCATCCGGAACGGCAGGCTTTGTTTCGTTCTGGAGCACCCAGCCCGGTACGTTCTCTCGGTACCATGCCTGGATGGTTGCCGAACCCGCCGGGATCAGATAACTCTCGAAAAGAGAGATCTTGTTTGAGTCAAAGGTCGATCGGAGGTCCTCGGGAAGCTTGTATCCGGCTGCTCCAGGGTAGAGCATTACGGTTTCGGCGGCTTCAGTTGGTGATGAGAACGGGTGTATCGCCCTAAGGCTCAACCCCTGGCCGCTACCCAGTGCCCCTACCAGGACTCTTCGGGCAGCTCCGTCCCAGATGACGGCATGACCGAAAGCCTCCGCCAAATACCGGGCCGGCAAGAAAACACGGTCATCTTTGATCACCGGTGAAGTATCCATGTACCCCGCCAGATTTCCATTACGCGTGAGGCCATTCTCGCCGACCCTCAGCGATACGGTGACGCCGTCCCTAGCCAGGTTTACCTTTTGGGATTGGGGATCCCAGCGGATACCGTCATCGGAAATGCCGAGGGTGTAGGCCAGATACCTGACCGGCACCATGGTCCGGCCATTAGCGTCGATGAACGGCGCCACATCCATGGGCCGGGTCTCTCCATCGACCACATAGGTGCTCTGGCCGATGAGAAAAGACCCCGCCGGCGCCTCTGCCCCTTCGGCAAGACCGGCGCCCGCCAATCCCGACATTGATAACAGGCCCGTCAGGAGCAGTATCAGAAATCGCCGCATAGCGCCCTCCCCTTACCACCGCTTGACTTCGGCGGGCCGGAATCGCTACCGCACCTTACCCCGCTTCAGCGCGTTCAACGCCACCAACGACACCAGCTTGGCCCCGGTCACCAGCGACCGCTCATCGATATCGAAGTACGAGTTGTGGGCCACCGCCGGGCTGTCGGTCCCGATATTGGCGATGGAGGACAGCCCGCCCCGCTCCTGCACCCGAAGCATGAAGAAGGTGCAATCCTCGCCGCCGCCCGTACCCTTGCGGTTCAAGACGACATTGTTGACTTCGGGGATTTCCCTCGCGGTCTTGGCGATGATGTCGACCATTTCGGGGCTGCTTGGTGCGGAGATGGATTCGCCCGTCTGGACCGTCGTGTAGTTCACATCGTACATCTTGGCGGAGCCCTCGATGATTTCCACGGCCCGCTTCTGCATGTATTCCATAATCTCTTTGGTTTCGCCGCGGACTTCCATCTTCATATAGGCGTGAGACGGGATGACGTTGCGGCCCGACCCGGCCTGGAGCACGCCGACGTTCACGCGACTGATTCCTTTGCTGTGGCGGGAGATGGCGTAGAGGTTAATGGTAGCGTTGGCCGCCGCCAAGAGCGCGTTCTTCCCCGTTTCCGGGCTCCCGCCCGCGTGCGCCGGAACACCGGTGAAGGTGACATCGGACTTGATGGAATTGCTCTGGCCGCTGACGCTGCACGAGATAGCGTTCATCCCGACATCGCCCTGGGCCATGTGGATGGGCATGAAGTAATCGCAGTCATCGGCCAAGCCCGCCGCCGCCATGGGCTTGCCGCCGCGGGCACCCTCCTCTCCGGTCTGAAAGATGAGCTTAACCGTGCCCGGGGGCAGGAGGTGGCGGTTCTCGTACAGGACGTGGGCCGTCGCCAGCCCGATGGAGGTGTGGCAGTCGTGGCCGCAGGCGTGGTCGGCATTGGGGTTGATCGAATCGAACCCTTCCCGGTGCGGCCGGTGCGTCTCGTCATGGGCCTCCTCAACGTCGTTGGCGTCGATGTCGAAGCGGAAACCGACTACCGGGCCGTCTCCGTCGCCGGTCTTCAAGGTGGCCACCACGCCGGTGTAACCGCCGCGCATGGCCTCAATGATCTCCTTGTCACCACCCTGAGCGATGCCCCGTTCCGCGTGGCGCTCCAGTTCTTCCTTGGGAGGCATGCCCATCATCAGGGACTTGTCGTAGAGGCTGGGGCCGTACTTGACTTCCCAACCGCCGAGGTTCAGCAAGTCAAGGGCTACCTTCGACCCGGTGCGGAATTCGGTCCAGGCCACTTCGGCATGCTTATGCAGGTCACGTCGGAAAGCGGTCACGAAGTCGGCGATGGCATCGGCGGATTTCAGGATACTCTCGCGGGCGTTGTTCTCGGACATGTTGGGCACCTCACCGAAACAAAAGTTTGTGAGGCGAGACTTCGCCAGAAGGAGCTTCTTACCTACCGGACCGGACCACCCCAGCCGCGGCAAATGGAGGCGATGACGACCGTACGACACCATGCAGAATAGGATAAGTATGCAGGAGTGCATAGACCTGTCCCGAAATCTACAATGCCACACACGTTCCGTTACCGGACAAGGTTCTCGGAGGAGGCTGCATATGCAGAAGCGCGTACTCATCCTGGGCGCCGCGGGCCGTGATTTCCATAACTTCAACACCGTCTATCGCGGCGACCCGGACCACCGTGTCGTCGGTTTCACCGCCACCCAGATACCGGACATCGCCGGCCGCCGCTACCCGGCCTCGCTGGCCGGGCCGGCCTACCCGGAAGGTATCCCCATCTACCCTGAGGACGACCTGCCGGGCCTGATCAGGGAATTGGACGTGGACGAGGTGGTCTTCTCCTACAGCGACGTGTCGCACCCCTACGTCATGCACCGCGCCGCCTTGGCCTTGGCCGCCGGCGCCGACTTCACGCTGCTCGGCCCGGCCCGTACCGCCCTCCAGTCCTCCAAACCGGTGGTCGCCGTCTGTGCCGTACGCACCGGGGTGGGGAAGAGCCAGACCACCCGGCGCGTGGCCGCGCTCCTCCGCGAAATGGGCCTGCGCCCCGTGGTGGTGCGCCACCCCATGCCCTACGGCGACCTGGAGCGCCAGGTCTGCCAGCGTTTTGCCTCCTACAGCGACCTGGACCTCCACCAGTGCACCATCGAGGAACGAGAGGAGTACGAACCCCACCTGGATCGCGGGACCGTGGTGTACGCGGGGGTGGACTACGGCGCCATCCTCCGCGAAGCGGAGAAGGAGGCCGACGTCATCCTCTGGGATGGGGGGAACAACGACTTCCCCTTCTACCAGCCGGACCTCCTTATCACCCTGGTCGATCCACACCGCCCTGGCCATGAGCTGGCCTACTTCCCCGGCGAAGTGAACCTGCGCGCCGCCGATGTCGTCATCATTAACAAGGTGGACACCGCCCGCCCCGAGGATGTGGCGACGGTCAAGGCCAACGTGGCGGCGACCAACCCGCGCGCTGTCGTGATTGAAGCGGCGTCACCGGTGACGGTGGAGTGGGGCGAAACCGGGACGAAAGAGGCGGCGGCCGGGCTGCTTTCTGACATGGTTGCGAAGGACGCGACCGGCACAGGAACAGATCGTCCCGTCGCAGAAGTCCTGGTAATTGAGGATGGTCCCACAGTTACCCACGGTGGGATGGGCTACGGCGCCGGAGTCGTCGCCGCCCGTCAGTTGGGGAACGTCCAGCTGGTCGACCCGCGGCCTTATGCCGTCGGATCCATCGCGGTGACCTTCGAGAAGTACCCCCATTTGACCAATGTCCTGCCGGCCATGGGGTATGGTCCGCGACAGGTGGCCGAACTGGAAGCGACCATCAACGCGGTCCCCTGCGATCTGGTCCTGGCGGCTACGCCCATCGACCTCCGCCGCGTGTTGAAGGCCGCCAGGCCCCTGGTCAGGGTGAGATACGAACTTGAGGAAGTGTCCGGTCCATCTCTGAAAGAGCTAGTGGAAAAGGCGATCCGCCCGGAGTAGGGTACTCCCTCCAACCTTTTGCCGGCACCCCTCGTATAGAACATGAGGGGTGTTTGGGTTTGCTGAGCGATGAAGAATTGGCCCGCGATTTGGGTCTGGGTCAGGCCGCGGCCCTGGAGGCCCTGGTCAGGCGTTACCACGAGCCCCTCCTCGGCTATCTGTTTCGTCTGCTCCGAGACCGCTCTGTGGCCGAAGACCTGGTGCAGGAAACGCTCATCCACCTGTGCCGGGGCGCCCGTCAGTACCGCTATCCCAGCTCCTTCCGTCCCTGGCTGTACGGGATCGCCACGAACCTCTGCCGCGACTATTGGAAGAGCGCCCACCACCGGCATTCGCTCGCCACACTGACGTTTGACGCCCCTGAGGCGCTGGTACCGGCCACCGACCTTCGGTCCAGGGTAGAAGACCTGGCTGCCTGGCAGGAGACGCGGGCCGAAGTGGAGGCCGCCGTGTCCGCCCTTCCCGGAGCTTACCGGGAGGTGCTGGTACTCCGGTTCTATCAGGATCTGAGCATCAAGGAGATCGCCGAAACCCTCCTCCTACCGGAAGGCACCGTGAAATGGCGGCTGTTTGAGTCTCTCCGCAAGCTGCGCAAGAACCTCGAGGGTCTGGCGATGGACGGGGGACTACCGGCAGGCGAACGGAAGTCAAGGACGGGAAGGGGGCCGACTAGATGAAAGGACGACACGGGAACGATGACCTGAAGAAAGCCCAGCAAGACCTGGAGTCGGCCCTGGGATTCCCCCTTTCCGAGGTCGGGGCGGCAGCCACCCCGGAAGAAACCGCCGGCCTTGCGGCAGTGTTGATGGTCCTGCCCCGCTACACCGCCCCGCGGCCTTCGGCCCTCGATACGGATCGGTTGCTGACCGTGCTGACATCCCACGTGTCGGCCGGGGACGACGTCGCGCTGCCCCGCACCCGTGCCCGGGCCCGTTTTCGCCAGACCATGGCGGCCTTCCCCCTCACGGCTTCCTCCGGCTGGTCCTGGCTGCAGGCGGTCCGTCCCCAACTGCGGGTCTTCTCCCCCGCGTTCTGGCTGGCCTCAGCCCTGGTCCTCCTGGCGGGCAGCTTCCTTCTATACCGCCCGGACGGCGACCTGGTACCCTTGATGCTCCTGTCTCCCCTGCTGGCGGCCTTGGGAGTGGCCTACGCCTTCCGCAACACCGACCGGAGCACCTTCGAACTGGAAGCCACCAGCGCCCTGCCCATGGAGACCATCACACTTGCCCGGCTGACCCTGGTCGTGGCGTATAACCTGCTGGTCGGACTGGTCGTCTTGGCGGGCACCGCTCTAACCATCTCCGGAATCAACCTGGGCATGCTGGCGGTGAGCTGGCTGGCCACTTTGCTCTTCTGGTCGGGACTGGCCTTGTTCGCCTCGGTACGCTGGGGGCCCTGGATCGGAATGGGTTTGGCCACCGGGTTGTGGGCATTAGAACTCGTAGCCAGGTTCACTTGGCCCGGCCTGTTCTTTCTCGGGGTGGCCCAGACCGGCTTGGATCTGGGAGTTCGTGTGCTGCTGCTGATCCTCGGTGCCGGAGCCATCTTCCTCGCCGCGAGGATGAAGCCCGTGCGCGGCTCAGAAGGGGTGGCCTGAAAGCTGTTGCTCGCGCCGGCTTCCCTAGTGGCCGAAGGGCTGGAGGTGCGACTCGGGCGCACGCCGGTTCTTTCCGGCGTTTCCCTGACCATCACCCCCGGCCAGACCGTGGCCATGCTCGGACCCAATGGCTCGGGCAAAACCACCCTGCTGCGGTCCCTGGCGGGTCTGGTGCCCCCCGCGGCCGGCCAGATACGGTACGGGCGCCGTGCCATCGGCCAACTTGGTGCGGGATACCGTCACTCCCTTGGTTATCTTCCTCAAGGTTTCGATTTCTACCATCACTTTACCGTCCGCCAGACCCTAAGCTACCTCGCCGCCATCCGGCTGGTCCATCCGGCCCTGGTGCCCGGCCGTGTCGACCAGGTGATGGACGCCTTCGGGCTGACAAGCAAGGCCGATACCAGGCTGACCGCGCTGTCCCTGGGCGAGCGGCAACGGGTGGGCCTGGCCCAGGCCCTGGTGCACGACCCCGACGTGCTCCTTTTGGACGAGCCTTCGTCCTTCCTGGACCCTGAGGAAAGGGTGGCCCTGCACACTCACCTCCGCGTGGCCACCCCGGGGCGGATCATCATCTTTGCTACTCACCTCCCCGACGAAGCCTTGGCGGCCGCGGACCGGGTCGCCATTCTCTGCAAAGGCCGTCTCTGCTATGACGGCCCGGCCATGGCGCTATCTCCTGATCCCGACCGGGCTTATCTCGAAAGACTGCCGAAAGCCCGGCTCCAGTCGGCAAACCATCCGGCCGTCCATCTCGTATAGGCTTCGGAAACCGAGGGAGAGGAAAGGGAAATACGACATGGGCTTTCTATGGCCATCGATGCGCTCGGAGATCAAGCAGGAGACTCGCTCGCCCGTGTTCTGGCTCCTGGGAGTACTGGGGATCGCCCTATCACTATCGGGCTACTACTTCTCGACCAACGTCTGGGAGCATCTGCACCGGTCACATACCTCAGATGTCCTTCCTTTGTTCAGTCTGGGGCTGGCTGTCTGGGCCGTGGCGGTGGCCGGCCGGGAACGGCGCGAGCGCGTCTCCGAACTGGTGGATTGCACGCCGGCCGTCAGTTGGGGCATGGTATTCGGGCGCTGGCTGGGTGTGGGAATCCTCGCCCTTGGTCTTTCCGGCACATCCGTCCTAGTCAGCCTGGCGAGAGTGGTGGCCGGTGGCGGGGTGCTTGACCTGGTGTCCGCGGTGAAATGGTTTGCGCTGGTAGAGGGACCGGTGGCCCTGTTCTGGGCCACGGTGGGCCTAGTGGCGGGAAGCCTGATTCAGAACGGGCTCATAGCTGTGACAGCGGTCCTTGCCGTCTGGGCAGGCTTCACCGCCCTCGAGACGCCGATGATCAATGCCACGAGATCGCTCCCCGGTCCCCTTGGGGAGATGGTCGATCTGACCGGCGTCCAGTATGCCTCCACCAGCTCGGCGGTGTACGGCCTCCTGCCGGTCTACCGCTTCGCGCTGAACAGGGCGGGAGTGCTAGCCTTCACCGGGCTGGTCCTGTTTGCCGGGGCTTTGCTCTTCAAACGTAGCCGTGAAGCGCGGCCACACCTTGTCCCGGTGGTGGCGGCGCTGGTATGCCTGGCGACGGTGGCCGGCGCCTGGTTCGGGCTGAAAGCCCAAGACAAAACCATTTCCCAGGCGCTGGCCGCGGGCGAAGACCTCCGTCAAAAAGCCGTGCAGTCCGACCTCGTCCCATGGTCCGCCCAGGTCTCACCCGGGCAGCGTCTGACCGCCTATGATATCACGGTGACGCTGGAACCATCCCGCCACCGGATGTCGGCACTGGCCACCGTGAACGTGGAGAACAGCGGTCCGTCCCCCTTGGAACACGTAGTCTTTAGCCTGAACCCGGTGTTCAAGGTCGACCGCCTGACCGTCGGCGGTGACGGTTACCCGGCAACGGCCGGAAGCCCGAATTGGCGCACCAACGGACTTTGGTACGATGTGGCGCTCCCGGGGCCCCTGGAAGCCGGGCGGTCTCTCCAGATGGCCATCTCCTATTCAGGAACCGTCTACCAGTGGGCGTTCCGGTGGGGTGACCGGGATCCGGAACTCACCGAGTTCATAGCTCCTCAGGGAGTGTTCCTGCCGGGCTTCTTCGGGTGGTACCCGCTTCCAGGCCTGCGCGTCATGGGGTCCGTCGCTGCTCCGGGCAACTCGTGGGAGACACCTTCCGGCGCCTCCGGCCCGGCGCTGTTTCGGGTCACCGTTGGTCGAGCGCCAGGGACAGCGGTCCTGAACTTGGAGCCCGAGAGCAACGGGTCTTGGGTGGGCCGCGTCAGGGCGGCCAACCTGTTGGCCGGTCGCTGGCAGGTAGCGGAGGGTTCCGGGGTGCGTTTCTGGTATACCGGCGGCCATGACCAGATAACCCGGTCCATACTGGACGATACCGGGCGCATCCGCCAACGCCTGGAACAGCTGCTTCCGGCGCTTCCCGTGCCGAAAATAAGCTTAGTGACCTTGCCGTCCTGGGGTTACGGTGACCTTGATACTGTGGGAAGCGGGATGGTCCGGATCAACGACGCCGTCGTGGCCCAGGCCGACCGGCCCGAGCGCGCCTCCTGGGACAGGATGTCTTTCGCCGAAGGGATGATCTCGAACTGGCTTCCCCGCCAGGCTTCCTTCCCGGAGGACCGGCCGGTGACCGGTGCGTCCGGTGCGTCCGGTGCGGCAGGCGCGGCAGGCGCGGCCGATGCCGCCACAGACGTACCGAGTGACCGGGACCAGGCCCTTGGCATCTACGCATATCTCTGGTCCGACTTGCGGGTGAACGTGTTTAAAGTACCGCCCAGCTTCGATGACGAGGCCGGCCTGCGACGTGAGGCAGAGAAGAAAGGTGCAGCGAGATCGGCCTTGGCGGCCGGGGGTGCAAGGCCCTGGGAGCGACAGTGGATCTGGCCCAACTGGTCAACTGCCTCGAACCGGGTGTGGCTGCAGCTTGATGACGCCCGGCGCTCCGGCGGAGACATCGCCGTCGGGCAGGAGCTAATGCACCTGCCGGTACTCGGACGATAGGGGGTACAGCACATGATATCGATCTCGAGTCTTACCAAGGATTACGGACGTCACCGCGCTCTTGACAGCGTGACCTTCGAAATCGGCCGGGGCATGTTCGGACTGCTCGGGCCCAATGGGGCGGGCAAGACGACTCTGATGCGTGTTCTCACCACTCTGCTGCCTCCGAGCTCGGGCCGGGTATCAGTCCTCGGGATGGACGTGCAGCAAGATAAGACCGCCGTCCGCCGCGTCCTGGGATACCTCCCGCAGGAGTTCGGCTTGTACCGCAGGCTGTCGGCCGTGGAGTTCCTGGAACTGGTATCCGGTCTGAAAGAGATCAGTCCGGCCCGACGCCGGGGGGATGTCGAACGAGTTCTTCGGGCGGTCAATCTCTGGGACCAGCGCCACCGCCGGCTTGGTACCTATTCGGGTAGGATGAAGCGGCGCGTCGGAATCGCCCAGGCTCTCCTGGGCGATCCACGCCTGCTGGTGGTCGACGAGCCCACGGCCGGCCTCGACCCCGAAGAGCGCATCCGTCTGCGCAATCTCTTGGCCGAACTCAGCCGTGACCGGGTCGTCGTCCTGTCCACCCATATTGTGGGCGATATCGAGAGTGCCTGCGAACGGCTGGCCGTGTTGAACCACGGGCGTCTCGCCTTCTCCGGAGACCAGGAAGGCCTCAAGGCGCTGGCAGCCGGGAAGGTATGGCGCGTGCATGTTCCGGAGGATGAGTTCGGCAGGCTCAAGGAGCTGGGCAAGGTTGTCTCTACCAGGCGCGACGGGGCCGGTCTTGAGGTCCGGCTGATAGGACGCGAAAACCCCCGGGGAATGGGGGAGGAGTTGCCGCCTACTCTAGAGGACGGCTACATGAGTCTCATGGGGGACCTCGAGCAGGATGCCCGGCAGGATGGCTGCCAGGAGAACCGGCAATATGTGGCGTCATGAGTGGAAGATCAACTCCACCTGGGCTTACCTGGCCCCCCTCGCCATTCTGGTCATCTTTCTCTTGGATCTGTGGGAGGCCACCCACCGCGCGCCCGTTCCCTTCCCGCCGAGGATAGACAAGGTGTACGAGGTCTTGGAGGTCATGTGGCCGCTGGTCCTCGGACTGGCGGCGGCCATGCCCCTCCCGCTCGAGAAAGAGCAGGGGACCCTGGAGTTCCGGCTCAGCTACCCCAGGCCCCTGTGGCGGACCGTGGTGATGAAGCTCAGTCTCCCGTATGTCTTCTGGGCGGGCATCGGGGTGGGCACGGCGCTCTGGCTGGACCAGACTTACCTGTCCTTGACTCCCGGGACGGCGGCGGCTCTGGTCTTGCCGCCGGCGTTGTTCCTTGGCGGGCTGGGGGTGATGGCCAGCGCCGTGACCCTGAACGCGCTCTCTTCACAGTTGGTGGTGGCCCTGTGTTGGGCCTGGGACTTGACCACGGCCAGCCGGCAGAGCGGGCTGTTGGCCCTATTCCCGTACTTGATGAGAGTGGAAGACCTCAATCTGACGGTGAACCGGTGGTTGTTAACCGGACTGGGCGCGGCGATGCATGTGGGCGCGGTGATAGCCTTGAGCCGCCGTCGTCCGTAGTCCGGCGCGGCCGATCAGATGCAGCTTCCGGCAGGAATCGACGGAAGTAGACCGAATCAATCCACGCTCCGCGGCGTAGACATGCCCGCGGAGCGAAGTGATGTGCAACCTGACGCATCCGCCGTTGCTGTTAGAGAGGAGCTGCGAACGAACTCATGGCCGAAGACCTTGCCAACCTCCAGGCGGTCGGCGAACGCTGGCACGCCGATGAGACCACCTTCGAAGCCGATATGAAAGCGGCCTGGGGAGACTGGGGAGTCTCCTCGGAAGTCGGGAAGCTGCGCGCCGTCCTGATGCGCCGCCCCGGCCCCGAAATCGAAACGGTGAAAGACCCGAAAGAGTGGCGTTTCCAAGACGTCATGGACCTCCGGACGGCCCAGGCCCAGCAAGACGAGGTCGTCCGCATTTACCGAGAGCACGGCGTCACCGTTCACTATATCGAGAACATGCGGGTGGACCGCCCCAATGGCATCTTCGTTCGCGACTTGGTGGCCGGGACCCCCGAGGGCGCCATCGTCTGCCGCCCCGCAGTCCCCTTCCGCCGCGGTGAGGAACGCTTCGCCGCCGAAGCCCTGGGGCGCATCGGCTGCCCCGTCGTCCGCACTATCAACGGCGCCGGTACTTTCGAAGGCGCCTGCCTGATGTGGGTGGACCGAAAGACCGCCTTCCTCGGCGTCGGCACCCGCTGCAATGAGGACGGCGCTCGGCAGGTCACCTACGAACTGGAGCGCATGGGTACCACCGTTCACATCGTCCAGATCCCTTACGGCATGCTCCATCTCGATGGTCTCTTCAACATCCTGGGCCGGGATAAGGCCATCATCTTCCCCTGGCAGACCCCCGCCGTTGTCGTCGAGGTCCTGCAGCGGAAAGGCTTCAAGGTTATCGAGCTGCCCTACGTGGAGGAGGCAAAGATGAACGGGGCGGTCAACTTCGTCGCCCTTGAGCCCGACGTCATCGTCTTCCCCAAGGGCAACCCCAAGACCCGGGACCTCATCGCCGCCAATGGGGTTAAGGTCATTGAGGTGAATATCAGCGAAATCCGCAAGGGCTGGGGTGGACTGCACTGCATGACCGCTTTCCTCAAGCGGGACGAGGACTAGCGGGGCCGCGAAGATTGTGGCATTTTGCCGCAAATGAGTTTGCATGTGCGGGTTCCCGCAAAGTATAATTATGCTTGTACCAGGGCCCCAGCCCCTGTTGGCTGGGGCCCTGCCAATCCGATTAGGGTGAAGTGAAAGGGGAATTATCGAATGTCATTGAAGCGTTGGGTCTCCCTGGCCTTGGCCGCCATGCTGATCCTGGGCGTCATCGCCGTGGGCGCCGGCTGCAGCCAGAGCAAAGAGACGACAGGTGCCAAGACGGAGCCTTTCCCGACCATCAAGAAGATTCAGGCCAAGAAGGAATTGGTCATCGGGACTTCGGGTGGCTATATGCCCTTCGAGATGATCGACAAGAAGGGCCAGCTCATCGGGTTTGACATCGACACCGGGAAGAAAATCGCCGATGCCCTGGGCGTGGCGGTCAAGTGGCAGGACATGGACTTCGATGGCCTCATTCCGGCCCTCTCCACCGGCAAGATCGACATGGTCCTGGCCGGCATGACCATCACCCCGAAACGCGCCCTGAGCGTGAACTTCGTCCAGCCGGGTTACTTCCTCACCGGCCAGGTGGTCATGTATAACAAACAGAAGAATCCCAACGTCACCAAATGGCAGGATTTCGATGTGGCCGGCAAGACCATCGCCCTCTCCATGGGCACCACCGGCGACCTGGCCGCCACCGATATGTTCAAGAAGGCCACCCTCAAGCGGTTTGACAGCTCCACCAACGCCGGCCTCGAAGTGGTAAACGGCCGCGCCGACGCCATGGTTTACGACTACGACTGGATCCGCCTTTGGGTCAAGCGGAACCCTGACCAGCTCGCCTCGATGGATAC
The DNA here is from genome assembly GCA_021791495.1 of Bacillota bacterium. Classification (GTDB taxonomy): domain Bacteria; phylum Bacillota; class Sulfobacillia; order JAJYWN01; family JAJYWN01; genus JAJYWN01. The sequence continues at coordinate 45,837 of JAJYWN010000051.1, read as the reverse complement.
CCTGCTCACCACCGAGCACCTTGGCGTGGCCATCGCCCCGGGCCAGCCCGACTTCCTCCAGTGGCTGAGCACCTTCATGTACAACTATGTTGGCAGCCAGGAGTACAATACGAAGTTGAAGTACTGGTTCACCGACATGCCCTGGTGGAATGAGGTCGAGCAGAAGAAGTAGTTCCCTGGAACCCAGAATCCGCCCGATGGCGGTCGGGCGGAAGGGAATAGAGTCTTAGGTACATAAGAAGAGCGGGCAGGGGTGAGGGGGGAGAGCCTCGCCCCTGCCTGAGCGTCTACCGGGTTTGCGGGGTTCCTACAGGCGGGTTTTCGCGCCCGCCGCAGCGCATCGCCGCCCGCCAGGGAGCGTTGTCACCTCAGATGAGGAGGTGTTGGTCATTTACCATTTCGATTTCGGTAGCCAAAGGGAGTTCATTCCGGTCTACCTTCAGGCCATGAAGAACACCCTGCTGCTGTCAGTGGTTTCCGTGGTCTTGGCCACCATAGTGGGGATCATCGCGGGCCTGGCCCGGACATCCAAACGCCCATTCATTGCCTGGCCCGTGGCCGTTTACATCGAGGTCATCCGTGGAACCCCGCTCCTGCTGCAGATCATGATCTTCTATTTCGGGATCGGGCCGATCATCAATCTCCCGGCGTGGACCGCGGCCATCCTGAGCTTGACTCTGTTTGCCGGAGCCTATGTGGCCGAGATTGTGCGGGCCGGAATCCAGTCCATCAATAGAGGGCAGACCGAAGCAGCCCTGTCCTTGGGCCTGAGCCATGTTCAGACCATGCGTTTCGTGATCCTGCCGCAGGCGCTGCGCCGGATTCTCCCCCCTTTGGCGGGCCAGTTCATCTCCCTCATCAAAGACTCATCATTGGTTTCGGTCCTTGCCATTTCGGAACTGGTCTACACCGCCCGGAAGATCAATACGCGGACACTCAAATCCTTGGAGGGCTATGTGATCGTAGGGGCCATCTACTTCGTAATGACTTTCAGTCTATCGCGTTTGGCCGGATACTTGGAGAGGAGGTCGTCGCCCAGTGACTAGTCCCGCCCATGCGGTTACCGCCTCCCACACGGACGGGGCCGGCGCCTTGGCCAGCCCCATGCCTGACACAATCATTCGGGTGGAAAACGTCCACAAGCACTTCGGTAAGCTCCACGTCCTCCAGGGCGTTAGCTTCGAGGTGAACAAGGGTGACGTCATGGTCCTCATCGGCCCGTCGGGAAGCGGGAAGAGCACCCTTTTGCGGTGCATGAACGGCCTTGAGGTCATCCAGAACGGACAGATCCTCATCGATGGGATTCCGGTGCACGACCGGAGAACCAACCTGCCGGCCCTGCGCCAACGGCTGGGCATGGTGTTCCAGCAGTTCAACCTGTTCCCGCACCTGACCGCGCTGCAGAACATCACCCTGGCGCCGGTGCGGGCGAAGAAGATGCCGCAGCGAGAGGCGGAGGAGCTGGGCCTGCAGCTGCTAAAGCGGGTTGGGCTGGCCGAGAAGGCGGGGGCCCACCCCGGACAGCTTTCGGGCGGTCAGCAGCAGCGGGTGGCCATCGCCCGCGCCCTGGCCATGCAACCGGAGGTCATGATGTTCGACGAGCCCACCTCGGCCCTGGACCCGGAGATGATCAACGAGGTCCTGGACGTCATGAAGGGACTGGCCCGGGGCGGCATGACCATGGTCGTCGTGTCGCACGAGATGGGCTTCGCCCGCGAGGTGGCCAGCCGGGTCATGTTCATGGACGGCGGGAAGATCGTCGAGACCGGGACCCCGGATGAGGTTTTCAACCGGCCACAGCAGGCCCGGACGCAGGCGTTCTTGAGTAAGATTCTGTAGCCGAGGGGCTTGGAGAGCAGGGAAAGACCAACTGTCATGCCGGAGTGCACGACGAGACTACCGGCGATACTACCGGGTAAGGGAAGGCCCTGACGATATCTTCGTCATTTGGCGGGTCAAATGACGATATTTTCGGCACGACACCTTCCTTGGCAACTCAGGAGAATGGCAAGCTTCCGTCTGGAGTCCTTGAAGTTTACAGAAAGCCTCAATTCGGGCTGTGTTATGTATTCTTGAACGGCCACATGAGGCTGGATTCGTGCCGAATCACCCGGCCTCTACGTGAAAACCACCGCTGGTGAGTGCCAGGTTGGGGCTCGTGACGGTTTCGTCGTCTTTTCAGATGCCTAAAGACTGAAATATCGGCATGCCTCTTTCCGCAACCCCTCCTGGCTACGTTCACCGACGGCTCCCCCTGTCCGCCTTCTCTTTTATGCATACCAGACCCCCAGCCGAAATCAAGTCCATGGCGAAAGCCCACCATGTCCATGCCGCGGTAATCTTCTCCGCACTCCTCCAGTCCAGCGTAACGCATGTGACATGCCCACTCTGCGGAATCCCTCGCTACTTGCCTTGCCTTTTGCCCCATTGACCGTCCGGAGGGCCGAATATACAATGATGAAAACTCCGCGGGAAACGGGTGCTTGTGCCATGGCCGCCATTATCCTGACAGACCTCCGTAAGGACTTTCTGGCGAAGGAGAAGGAGCCTGGTCTCCTTGGTAGCATGAAGGCCGCCTTCGCCCCCCACTACCGGAAGGTTGAGGCTGTCCGCGGCATCTCCTTCTCGGTTGACCAAGGCGAGGTGCTGGCCTTCATCGGCCCCAACGGCGCCGGCAAGTCCACCACCATCAAGATGCTGACGGGGATCCTGTACCCGAGCGGCGGTGACGCCACGGTCCTGGGGCTGCGCCCGTGGGTGGACCGGCAACGTCTAGCCTTCCAGATCGGTTCGGTCTTCGGCCAGAAGTCGCAGCTGTGGTACCACCTGCCGGCGGCGGACACCTTTGACTTGCTGGCGCGCGTCTACGAACTGCCGACGGCGGAATACCGGCAGCGCCGCGACCGGATGGTGGACCTCTTCGACATCGGGGAGTTCTTGAAGACCCCTGTTCGGAAGCTTTCTCTGGGGCAACGCATGAGATGCGAGATCGCCGCCAGCCTGTTGCACCGGCCCTCGGTCCTTTTCCTTGATGAACCCACCATCGGTCTGGATGTGGTGGCTAAGCAACAGATCCGCGACCTCATCCGCGCTATGAACCGCGAGGAAGGGGTCACGGTCTTCCTGACCTCCCACGACGCCGGGGACATCGAGCGCCTGTGCAAGCGGGTCATCATCATCAACCATGGTCAAGTGGTGATGGACGCCGGGGTCAACACTTTGCGGCATAACTACCTGCATAACAAGGTCATCGACCTGAAGCTGGCGGCGCCGGTGGCGGACGACTACGCCTTCCCGTTGGCCGGGGTAACCGTCGTCAAGGCGCGCGGGTATGGGTTGAAACTGGAGGTCGACACGGCGGTGGCGCCCATGGAGCGGGTGCTCGGCCTTGTAGTCGAAGGGTTGCGGGTGGCGGACATCGCCATCACCGACCCACCGGTGGAGTCCATTATCAAGACGATTTATGAACAAGGGGTGCCGGCCGAGCTGCGGGAGGATGCGGCGCCGGAGGCCGGTTGGACGGAGAGCGCGACGGGTGATGCCCTATGCTGAGGCGCGCCGGCAAGTACACCGGGGTGTTCCGCATCACCCTCATGAACAACCTGGCCTACATTCAGGACGTGGCCCTGAACAGCATTTTCATGCTGGTGGTCATTTTTGTCTTTGTGGCCCTGTGGAAGACGACCTATTCCGTCACGGGCGAGCAGTCCCTGGGCGGGTTCACCCTGCAGCAGACCATCTGGTACCTGGTGATGACCGAGACCATCACCATGTCGTCTCCCCGCATCACCACCCGCATTGACGCTGAGGTGAAGGGCGGCGACTTGGCTTACAGCCTGAACCGCCCTTACAGCTACGTGGGCTTCCAGTACGCCTCTTTCATGGGGGAGGCGGCGGTCCGCTTCTTCATCAACCTGGCCGTGGGTGGGCTGGTGGCCGGGCTGTCAGTGGGGTTTCCGGCAGGCGGCGCCCTGGAAGCGGCGCAGGCCACGGCTTCCCGCGTCACTGGGGCCACAGGCGCGGTCGGTGTGGCGGGCGTGGCCGGTACGGCGCATCTGTTGGCCGTGGTGAGCGCCTCGGCCTTGACCATCCTGATGGCCATGGCCCTTTACTTCACCAGCATGATGGCCCTGGGGCTGCTGGCTTTCTGGGTGGAAGACGCCACGGCGTTGTTCCTGGTGTACGAGCGAAGCATGTGGATTCTGGGCGGCCTGCTCCTCCCCTTGAGCCTTTTCCCGGCCGCCATCCGGCGCGTGGCCGAGGTGCTGCCGTTCCGCTTTATCATCAACGGGCCGGCGCAGTTGGCGGTGAAGTACGCCGCCGGCGACTTCTGGCGCGTCCTTGCGGGGCAAGCGACCTGGCTGGCGGTGACCGTGGTGGTCTTGGCGCTGGTATATCGCGCCGGAGTGAAGAGGGTGAACATCAATGGAGGTTAGGCGCCGCGGTGGTTTGCGTGGCACTTTCGGACTCATCAGCGCCTACGCCAAGCTTAACCTGTCTATGGCCCTTGAGTACCGCGTCAGCTTCGCCTCCCAGGTCATCGGGATGTTCATCAACGACGGCCTGTGGCTGGTGTTCTGGGCCCTCTACTTCACCCGGTTCCCCGTGGTCAAAGGCTGGCAGCAGCAAGACATCTTCATGCTCTGGGCGGTCCTCACCCTCGGCTACGGGGTGATGATGGGCCTCTTCGGCAACGCCAGCCGCCTGAGCTTCCTCATTCTCCAAGGCCAGCTCGACTATTACCTGGTGCTACCGAAAGATGCCCTGATCCACTCCCTTCTCGGGCGGATGTACTTCACCGCCTGGGGCGACGGCCTCTTCGGCCTGGTCGTCTTCGCCCTCTTCGGCCACCCGACCCCGCTCCGTGTGGTGGTCTACCTCGCCGTGTCACTCCTTGGCGGGCTGGCCTTAATCTCCACCGTCATCATCGTCAACTCCCTGACCTTCTTCCTGGGTAGCACTCAGGTGCTATCCGGGCAGCTCTATAACACCGTCATCCATTTCGCCACCTACCCCATGGACATCTTCCAAGGGGTGGTCAAGGTGCTGCTCTACACCGCTATCCCCGTCTTCTTCGTCAGTGCGCTGCCCGTCGCCGTGCTCCGCCAGCCGACCTGGCCGGCGCTGGGCCTGCTGGCGGCCTCGTCCTTCGCCTTGGCCACCCTGGCTTACGCAATGTTCCATCGTGGCCTGCGGCGTTACGAGTCGGGAAACCTGGTAAATCTGCAGAGCTAGAATCGGGGGCGAGCGGGTCGGGGCAGGTCGGGGGCGGGCGACCACCAAGCGAATTACCCGCCGGAGTTCGGCCGCTAAAACCTAGCACCCCGGGAACTTGAAATCGATAAATTTTGGCGATGCAGCCTCGGGGGAGGTGCCCAGGCCGCCAATTTCTAGCGAAGATTGGGTCGACCCCCTCAAAAATGCTAAAGATTGGCGGTTTTCAGGGGCAAGTTATCTGTCAACGATAGTTCTTAGCGTTTTCCACCAAGCCGACCCTCAGAAATTAGCATACTTTCGAAGCCCAGGGCGTCGCTTCGTCGGTACGACACTCGCGCCTGCACCGGCAACGGCGCGGACAACACCACAAGGATAGTGGTCCGGTCCTGCTATGCCCCAACCGGCTCGGATACCGCACGGAATATGCCGCCGCTCCCAGCCCAATACTAGGTCAGGCAGCCAAAGCTGGAGCTTAGCCTTGGTGCGCGCTCCCCTTTTCGAGCAATACCAGGCTCTCTGCCAGGCCTCGAACTGAAAGGCTTGACGTTTTCTGTAGCCGGAAGCTCGGCAGGTGAGCGGCCAAATCTGGCCTAGGAGGATGCTATAAGTGCGCGGCAACGAAGGTGAGAAACCAATCCGTGTAGTCATCATGGGGGCCGCCGGACGCGACTTCCATAACTTCAACGTCTATTTCCGTGATAATCCCCAGTTCCAGGTGGTCGCCTTCACCGCGACACAAATCCCGGACATCGAGGGGCGCCAGTACCCGCCCGAGCTGGCCGGGCGCCTGTACCCGAACGGGGTTCCGATCTACGCCGAAGACGACCTACCCCGGCTCCTGGACGCCGACCACATTGAGCAGGTGGTTTTTGCCTACAGTGACGTGGCCCACACTTACGTCATGCACAAGGCCGCCTCGGTCATGGCCCACGGCCCCGACTTCCGCCTGATGGGCCCCGCCACCACCATGTTGGAGTCGTCCAAACCGGTGGTCGCCGTCACCGCCGTGCGCACCGGCGTCGGGAAGAGCCAGACCACCCGCCGCGTGGCCGATGTCCTCCGTGCCCGCGGTCTGCGCGTCGTCGCCGTCCGCCACCCCATGCCTTACGGGAATCTCCTGTCGCAGGCCGTCGAGCGGTTCGCCGATTACCGCGACCTTGATGTAAATGAATGCACCATCGAGGAGCGCGAGGAGTTCGAGCCCCTCATCGATCGTGGCGTGGTGGTCTACGCCGGCGTCGACTACGAGCGCATCCTCCGCACCGCCGAGCAGGAAGCCGACGTGGTCATTTGGGACGGCGGCAATAACGACCTGCCCTTCTTCCTTCCGGACGTCCACATCGTCTTGGTCGATCCGCACCGCCCCGGTCACGAGATGTCCTTCCACCCGGGCGAGGCGAACCTACGCATGGCCGACGTGGTCATCATTAACAAGATTGAGACCGCCAGCCCCGAGGGCATCAGCACCGTGCGCGAGAACGTCCGGCGCACGAACCCGGACGCTTTGCTCATCGAGGCGGCGTCGCCCATCACGGTGGAAGACCATTCGGTCATTCAAGGGAAAACCGTGCTGGTCATCGAGGACGGCCCGACCCTCACCCACGGTGAGATGACCTACGGCGCCGGAGTCATCACGGCGAAGAAGTTTGGCTGCAAACTGGTGGATCCCCGGCCCTACGCCGTGGGCTCCATCGCCCGCACCTTCCAGAAATATCCTGGCATCGGCACGCTCCTACCGGCCATGGGTTACGGCGGTCAGCAAGTCCGCGACCTCGAAGCCACCGTCGCCGCGACCCCTTGCGACGCCGTCATCATCGCCACCCCCATCGACCTGCGGAAGGTCATTAACATCCGCCGGCCGTCGGTGCGGGTACGATACGAGCTGCAGGAGATCGGGCGGCCGACCCTTGAGGATGTGCTGGCCAACCTCCAGAAGCGGCCGGCGCCGCGCCACTTCGCCGGTTCGCGCTGGAACACGGAGGCGGGGCAGGTGGGGCAGGCGGGGCAGGTCGGGCAGTTCGGACAGCCTGGGTACCCTGGGCAACCGGGACAGCCGGGACTACCGGGGCAACCGATGACCGCGACCCGCGGTGGTGGGGCGGACCTTCATAGCAGGTATGTTGGCGGGGCAAGCAGCCGCGAGTGGGAACGGCGGTAGCGACCGGTGAAGCTGTTTGGCAGCGAGATTCTCGGCAATATCACCGAGACGATTATTCGCGCCACTCTCCTCTATTTCCTGACCCTGTTTTACTTCAGACTGATGGGGAAGCGGACGCTGGGAGAGATGCAGCCCCACGACTTCGTCATTGTGATCGCCATGGCTGAGGTCTTGGGCGAACCCCTGGCGGACCCGGACCTGAAAATGTGGTCTCCGCTGGCCGGCATCACCACGCTGGCCGCCCTCCAGCTTCTCCTGGCCTGGGCGGCCCTGAAGAACCGACCCATCCGGCAGTTGATCGAAGGCAAGGCTACGCTCATCGTCAAGAACGGGCAAGCCTTGACGAAGAACATGGCCAAAGCCAAGTACAACATGGACGACCTGGTCGAGCACCTGCGGGAGAAAGGCATCCGCACGGTGGACGATGTCGAACTGGCCTATCTGGAGCCTAACGGCGGCCTGTCGGTGATCAAGAAGAAGGAGGCTGAACCCCTAACCCCAAGGTACATGGGGACCGCGGTATCCGTCCCCCTGATCTTCGACGGCAAATTGGACCGCAAGAAAATGCATGACGCCGGCATCGGGCTGCAGCGCCTGAAACAGCTCCTGGAGCGTAGGGGCATCAAGAACATCTCCGACGTGGAAACAGCGTTCCTGGACCCCACCGGGAAGCTCCAGGTGAAGAAACAGCGCCGTCAAGTCAACCCGGGTAAGCCTCAGAAGTCGCATAAGACCCAGGACAAAGACCAGGGACCGGAGACTCTACCGGTTAACCAGGCCAAGAACCCCTTCATGGCTCGGCGCGCCTCCCAGCAGGTTGGGAGCGCCAAGAGGAGCCAGGGTGGTGCCGGCGGTGGTAGTGGCGGCAGCGGCGGCAGTGGCGGCAGCGGCGGCAGTGGCGGCAGCGGCGGCGACGGCGGCAACGGTGGAGGTGGCGGCACCAAGGGAGGCGGCACCAAGGGTGGCGGCCAGGGCGGCGGCCAGGGCGATGAGGGCGACAGGGGTAGCAAGGGCGACAAAGGTAGCCGCAAGGAATGACGGAAGCCCCCACCGAATAGGTCGGCAACAGGTTCTTGGTTGGGGGAAACGACTTGGGCTGGAAAATCTTCTTCTCCACTCTTGGACTAGTGTTTTTCGCCGAGCTGGGTGACAAGACCCAGCTAACCACAATGGTACTGGCCGCTCAGACGAAGAAACCCGTCGCGGTCTTCCTTGGGGCGGCCATCGCCTTGGCCATGACCTCCCTCCTTGGCGTGCTCCTCGGCGACGTCATCACCCGGTTCATTCCGGAAAGGACCATCCACTTGGCGGCGGGCTTGGTGTTCATCGTCCTGGGGGCATTGCTGGTCAGCGGCAAACTCTAGGTGGACCGGGCCGCCCCGACCGCCCCGTCCGGGGCCCTGTCCGGCGCCCGATCTGGCCCCCGATTTGGCGCCCTCCAGTGCCGCCGCCGCGCGCCGGTCGGAGGTGAAACCTTCGCAAGCGTCCCAGCGTATAACCCCGTGACTCGACGGTGGGGGAAGAGCCATGGCGAGGGGCTCCGGGGAAGCGACCGACGAGGTCCTGATGAACCGCGCTCAGATAGGCGACGTGAGGGCCTTCGCGGAGCTGGTCCAACGCTATAAGGATCCCATGTATAACCTGGCCTACCGGATGCTGCGCGACCGTCAGGAAGCGGAAGACATCGCCCAGGAGACGTTCTTGCACGTCTTTCGGGCCCTCAACCGGTTTCAGACGGGCGAACGGTTCTCCCCGTGGGTTTACCGCATTGCGACCAACCTCTGTTTGGACAAACTACGGCGGAATAAGGGGATGTCCATTTCTCTTGACGCGCCCATGGGACCGGAATCCGACGTCTACCTGCAAGTAGCCGATCCGGGTGACGGACCCGATGCCGCGCTGGAGCTGTCCGAGCTGCGGGATGATGTCCAAAGGGCGGTGGACGCGCTCCCGGAGCGGTATCGGACCATAGTGATATTGCGGCATTTGCACGATAGGTCATATGAAGAGATTGCGGAAATCGTAGACCTCCCTCTGGGCACGGTGAAGACCCGCCTGTTCCGGGCCCGGGAGATTCTGCGGCGTTGGCTTTCTGGGGTGGTGGAACCGCAGTGAAGTGCGATGAAATATACCAGTATATGCAAGCATACCTCGACCGGGAGCTGACCCCGGACGCTGAGAAGAAACTTGAGGTCCACCTGCGCCTCTGCCCGGTATGCAAGAAACGTCTCTTCTCTCTGCAGAAAACGGTGACGCATATCGAGAGCCTCGGCGAAGTGGTGGTATCCGAGGACTTCCTAGAGCGCCTCCTGGAGCGGCTGCCCGAGGATGTGGTGTCCGCCGGGGAAAAGGAAGCCCTGCTCCGCGAGCGGCGGGCTGCCCAGCGCACGGTGGTGGCACCACAGGTCTTGACGGCGGATCCCCAGGCTCCGATCGACGTCCGTGGGACCACCGTAAGATTGCCACACGGTGCCGTGGTCAACGGTGACCTAACGGTCATCGGGGGGATGTTCCTCCTTGGCGGGACGGTGCGGGGAAACCTGCGCATCCTCCGCGGGGAACTGATCCGGCTGCCCGGCGGCAAGGTAACGGGCAAGGTCACTCATATCACCTCACCCCTGGGGTTATGGGTCGAGAAGGCCTTGGTCACCGTGCGGTCCGTCTGGCGGCAGATGAAAGACATCTAGCTGCACACTGCTAACCTTATCCAGGGCCGTAATCTTACTGCAGCGGATTGCATAATGATGCCTTGTACGGTATACTTATGCCATCACGGCCTGGAGGTAGGATTAATGGATAAAGTCGTTCTCGCTTACTCCGGTGGGCTGGACACTTCAGTAAGTATCAAATGGCTGGAAGAGAAGTACGGTTTGAAGACGGTCGCCATGACCGTGGACGTGGGTGACGGCAAGGACAACGCCGCCATCAAGGAACGGGCGCTGAAGGCCGGCGCTCTCGAGTGCTACGTGGTGGATGCGAAGAAAGACTTCGCGGAGAACTACTGTTGGCCGGCCCTGAAGGCGAATGCGCTATACATGGGCAAGTACCCGCTGTCGGCGGGGCTGTCGAGGCCTCTGATCGTGAAGTACCTTGTGGAAGTGGCCGAGAAGGAAGGCGCCGTGGCCGTGGCCCACGGTTGCACGGGCAAGGGCAACGACCAGGTTCGCTTCGACGTTTCCACCACGGCCCTGAACCCGGCGCTGAAGGTCATCGCCCCGGTGCGGGAGTGGCCTATGACCCGCGAGGACGAGATTGACTACGCCCATAAGCACAACATCCCCATTCCGGTGGGGAAGAAGAGCCCTTACAGCATCGACCAGAACCTCTGGGGCCGCAGCATCGAGTGCGGCGTGCTGGAAGACCCGTGGAATGAGCCCCCCGAAGACATCTATATCTGGACCTTGAACCCGGGCCAGTCGCCCGATAAGCCCACCTATGTGGAGATCGGTTTCGAGAAGGGTGTGCCGGTCTCACTGAACGGCGAGGCCATGGACCCCGTGAACCTCATCCTGACTCTGCACGACATCGCCGGTCAGAACGGCGTGGGCCGCATCGACATGGTCGAAGACCGCCTGGTAGGCATCAAGTCCCGCGAGATCTACGAGGCGCCGGCGGCCGTGGTCCTTATCGCCGCCCACCGGGAACTGGAGAACCTGACGTTATCCAGGGAAACGCTTCAGCTCAAACCGATGCTGGAGCAGAAGTACGCCGAGATCATCTACAACGGCCTCTGGTACTCGCAGGCCAAGGAAGCCTTGGACGCCTTCATCGACAAGACCCAGGAGACGGTCACCGGCACGGTGCGCCTGAAGCTCTGGAAGGGCCAAGCCATCCCGGTCGGTCGCAAGTCACCGTACTCCTTGTACGACTTCTCCCTGGCCACCTACGCCGAGGGCGATGAGTTCAAGCACGACGCCGCGGTGGGCTTCATTCAGCTCTGGGGCCTGCCGACCAAGGTCTACGCGACGATGAAGAAGAATACGGACGCGGGGGCGGGCGCGAAGGGTGCGGCCGGCGAGAAGCAAAAGTCTGGCAAGCTGAAGATGGTGGGGGACTAAGCAGACCCCTTCCAGGGCAAGCCCCGACTCCTACAGGGAATTCGGCTGCCGCAAGGCCCCCAGCCTTGCGGCAGTTCAGTTGTACCACCCTGACAGGACGTGTCCGCCGCGCCGCGAATTCGTCCTATCGGCTTTTGTTGGAAAAACCTTGGGGGAGAGTGTTGCCTTGGCTTGGGTGCTGCGTCGCATCGCGGAGATTCCGCTGTATGCCATCATCATTGTGGTGTGGGCGCTCTGGCAGCCGCTCGGGTTCTGGTCCTGGCTGGGGTTCGCGGCCTTCGTTTTCGTTGTCTGGGCGTACTACTCTACGTTCATCGATTTCCTGTCCCTTAAGTTGCGGTCCTTGTCGTCCGACTGGCTGAAGAAGGACCATCTGTTGTCTCGGGCGACAGCGGTGTGCCGGCAGATGCAGGAAGCGGTACGCCAGGATGATTTTCAGAGGGTCCACGGCCTGTTTAGCGATGAGGTTCTGGAGACGATGCCGACGCTCGAACCCTGGGTGTTAAAGGCCTTTGGCGGGGCGGAGTTCGTGGCGGAGTCTTCGCTTCAGACCGTTTCCGCGGAATCTGGCGGGGTCAAAGTGACGCTCCACTCGCAGGTCCGGCATTCGCGGGACATACGTGTCGAGGCTGCCCTCAGGTTCAACTACGCCGGGCGGGGAAACCGCGTCACAAAGTTCGTCTTGAAGGCGGAGCCGCCCGCGTCGGACGCAACCGATTCAGCAGAAGAGGGCACCTCGCGTGAAGCGAACTCCGCAGGAGACGGTCAAGGTAGCGGCGGCCGTTCCGCGGAAGCCCCCGAACGGCCCGCTTGAAAAGGCTGGGATGAACCGTCTACAATCGGACACAACGGTGGGGGCAGGCCGACTGGACCGTAAGACGAATGGCCGGCCGCATGGAGAAACGGGAGGTTGGAATCCAGTGACGAAACTTTGGGGCGGCAGGTTTTCGGCGGCAGGCGGGACCAAGGCGGTAAAGTTCACCGCTTCTCTTCCCTTTGACCAGCGCCTCTGGAGGGAGGACATCGCCGGGAGCCGGGCCCACGCCGCCATGCTAGTGGAGCAGGGCATCCTCACTCCTGAGGACGGCGCGGCCATCGCCCACGGCCTGGACCAGGTCGCCGCCGAGTTGGAGGGCGACACCTTCCCCTTCCGCATCGAAGACGAAGACATCCACATGAACATCGAGCGCCGCCTGGTGGAGCTGATCGGCCCCGCGGGCGGGCGCCTGCATACCGGGCGCAGCCGCAATGATCAGGTGGCCGTGGATACCCACCTCTACGTGCGGCGGGAGATCGACGCGGCCCTGGCCGGCCTCAACCGCCTCCAGGAAGTCCTATTGGCGCGGGCCGAAGAATATCAAGGAGTCATCCTCCCGGGCTACACCCACATGCAACGGGCCCAACCCGTCCTCCTCTCCCAGCACCTCCTGGCCTACTTTTGGATGCTCGAGCGGGACGCCGCCCGCCTGGAAGACTGCCGGCGCCGCGCCGACGTTTCACCCCTTGGAGCCGCCGCCCTGGCCGGAACCTCTTTCCCCATCGACCCAGCCGCCTCCGCCGCTAAGCTGGGCTTTTCCGGCGGGGTGTACCAGAACAGCATGGACGCCGTCAGTGACCGCGACTACGTCCTTGAGTATATGTCCGCCGCCGCCCTCATCATGACGCACCTCTCGCGCCTGGCCGGCGAGATGGTCCTCTGGAGCACTCAGGAATTTGCCTTCGTGGAGATGGACGACGCCTACGCCACCGGATCCTCCATCATGCCGCAGAAGAAGAACCCCGACACCATGGAACTGGTACGCGGCAAGGCCGGTCGCGTCTACGGGAACCTGCTTGCCCTCTTCGCCACGGTCAAGGGGATGCCGCTGGCCTACAACAGCGATTTCCAGGAGGACAAGGAGGCACTCTTCGACACCGTCGACACCCTCCTTGCCTGCTTGGAAGTGATGGCCGGGGCGCTGGCCACGGTCAAGGCCCGCCCCGAGCGGATGCTGGCCGCCGCCACCGAAGGATACCTCGGCGCCACCGACCTTGCGGACTACCTAGCCCGCCGCGGCCTGCCTTTCCGCGAGGCCCACGGTGTGGCCGGCCGGGCCGTCCGTTACTGCATTGAACAGGGGAAGAACCTGGCCGACCTCTCGGTAGCCGAGCTCGGCCAGTTCTCACCGTTGGCGGACGAGAGCGCCCTGACCTGCCTGCAGCCACGGGCCATGGTCGAAGCGCGCCGTTCATCCGGCGGCACCGCTCCGCCCGAGGTGGAAAGGCAAATCGCGGAAGCCCGCCGCCGGTTGGCGGCCCGGTCTCGCTAGGGGAAACCCTCGCCGGCCTGTAACTGAGGGCCGTCCTGAAGAGTGCCCGGTCACTTCCCTTGGGCGACCAACACCAGCAAGGCCGTGACCATACCCACCAGAGCAGTGAGGACCCAGGCGGTGAACCAAGAGGGCTTGCGCAGGGCCTGGTCCCGGACCTCCTGCAATTGGGTGTCCAGAGCTTTGGTGTCGTCCTTTGCCTGCTGCAGCCGCTGGTCCAGTTTCTCCTCGACCCTGGACATGCCGGTGTCGATGCGTTCCATCATCATGGCAAAGAGCTTGCGGATCTCGGCCAACTCGCGCGCAACGTTGCCCACTCTCTCCTCGAGAACGGCCACCCGTTGGCTGACGCCCAACCCGTCTTGGCCGTTTTCGTCTTCTGCGCCGTTCGGTAGCCAGGCTTTGGTGTTTGGCAAGGTCAGACACACCTCTCAGGGGTTGATTCCGCCATGCCACCCTATTCACCGGAATGATGGTGTGTTAACATAATGTACCAACCCAACGGTCCGCGTCGGGACGGGCAGGCGCAGACCGTCGACCTTGGTGAGGCAATACTAGCTCCTGTGGATTCCAAGGCAGAAGGGGAGCCCCCGACCTTGGGCGAAGATGGAAACAGGCCCAACGGGTGTAGCGGCAGCTGGAACACCCCGCATGCCCGGGCGTACGAGAACGGGGAGGGCGACAGCATGAACATACCCGGCGAGAAGCTCGACGAGATCATCGAGAAATGCAAGCTCGAGATTAAGAAGAACCCGAAGAACTGGATGTACCATCACGACTTGGCCGTCGCCTACATGGGGAAGAACATGTTCAACGAGGCCCTCGCCGAGTTTGAGGAGACGCTGCGTCTGGACCCCCGGAACATCAGCGCCCATTACCTCATCGGCGTGACCTTCGCCGAACAAGACAAGCTCGACGAAGCGCAGGGTCATTTCAAGGAAGTCATCAAACTCAACCCTCGCCACGCCCACGCCCACTTCAACCTGGGGAAGATCTACACCGCCCGCGGTATGTGGGACGGCGCCATCCACGAGTTCAAGAAAGCCGTGGAATATGACCCAGAGAACAAGCATCCCCTGGCGTTGATGCACCTGGGCGAGGTCCACCTGATGATCGGGCAGCTGGAAGAGGCCATCAAGGTCTGGACCAAGGCGGCCTCCATCAACCCCGACGACGCCCGCGTGCACCAGCTCCTCGGTGGAGCGTTCTTGGACCAAGGTGATCTGGAACAATCGGTCTTCGAAAGCCGCCAAGCTCTGCAATTGGATGCTAACCTGCCCCTGCCGTATTTCAATATCGGCTTGGCCTTTTTCCGTCAGGGCCAGCTGCCGAAAGCTACTGAAGCCTTTAAGAAAGCCACGGAACTGGACCCCAAGGACCCACGCATCATCAGCACCCTAGGTGAGGCCCACGCGGTGGCGGGGAATATGAAGGACGCCGAATCCTGCTGGGAGAAGGCCTTGGAGCTGGACCCCAAGTTCCCCGACGCCCTCTACAACCTGGGCTTGGCGCAGGCCCAGCGCGGTGACTTGGAGGGGGCGGAAAGGCAGTGGCAACAAACCATCGAGATAGCCCCCGGCTATAGCAAGGCCTACATCAACATGGCCGTCTCGCGCCTGAGGAAAGGTGACCAGGCCGGCTCCATCCAGTGGTGGGAGAAGCTTGGCGAATTGGAGAAAGACAACCCCGATGTCCCTGTGAATATCGCCGAGATCAAGATCCGCCAGAACGACCTCAACGGGGCCCGCGCCGAGGTGGACCGGGCCTTGCAACTGAACGCCAAGTATCCTAGGGCATTTCTGGATCTGGGGATTATACAGGCCCGGAGCGGTGAGCCCGCGCCGGCCGTCGCGTCCTGGAAGAAAGGCGCCGAATTGCTACCCGGCTTCCCCGGTCCGCTGGCTCCCCTGGTCAGGCAGTTGGTCAGCCGCGAGGTGCTGAATAGGACCCAGGACCAGGCGCGCAAGGCGGGGGACACGAAGGGCGCCGAGGTCGTGGGCGAGCTTCTGAAACACGCCTGAGGGCACTACGTCCTACCCTGCACCCAGTCCGCCCAAACGTCCTTCCATGCCAGCAAGGCATCGACGCGGGAAGCTTCCGGACCGCCGAAAGCCGCCAAGAAAGCCGGGTCTTCCGGGCCGTGGAAACCTTGGAGGATGAGGACATTAAAGCCCAGTCCAAGGAGGTCGTCAGGTTCCCAGCCGGACAGATGCTCCTGGTATTGGGCGCCACCTCGGCCCGTGAGGTCCACCGCTCCTTGAGGGAAAAAACCGCGTGGAGTGAACAAGACCACGCGGTGGGTGGCGATGAGGCTCGCTTGCGCCAGAAGTGCTATCCCGTCCGGCTTCGCCAAATGCTCTACGATGTCCATCAAAAGGACCGCCGCGAAAGTGCGGGGCAAGAAGACCTCGCCGATCCGGCGTAGATCCAGGCAGAGGGGGATGAGGTGCGCCGCCGGATGCCGGGCTTCCAAGTGGGGCCGGTGGATGTCCACGCCCACCTTAACGGGGCAGTCGAATATCTCCGCCCACTTCCCCGTACCACAACCCAGGTCCAGCAGGCTGGCATGGCCGTCGACCAAAGCCTTCAACTTGGCCCCCAGAGTGGGTGGGTACAACATCGGGTTATCTGCAAACGGCTGGCCCATGGTTGCTCCTCACCTTTCGTCGCTTCGGCCCCGATGGGCCCTCGGACACATCCAAATGTATGCCTGAAAAAGAGGTCCCGCCACTATAGGAGTGGCGGGGAAGTCGGTGCGAGCCACATCGGTCATGATTCTCACCTTGAGGAAGCCGCGCCCTAGTTGCTGGCCTGGAAGTAGATACTTAACGACGTCGTCAGGTCGGTGGTAAGAGACGCGTACTGAATCTTGGCATACTTGGTGAAACGGCCGGGAACGAAGAAGTACTGTGTGCCTGGGGTGATGCTTTGCGCCGTAACGGTCGGGTCGATGGTGTAGGTGGTGTCGTCCGCGCTCAACATGATACGGGCCTGAGCGGTGTTGGAAGTGCCAGCGTTGATGACCGTAAAGGTCAGTTGGCTCAACTGGAGTACGTTGCGCGCGGTGGTATCCTTGTAAGTCGTGCTTCCAGAGTCGGCCACATCCGTCTCCGTGTCCGTCGTGGCCCGTCCGCCCAACTGCATTACCAGGCTGGCCGCGGTGGTGTTGGACACCTGCGACAGCAAGCTGGCGGCCGTACTGTTGGAGACCTGGGACAGCAAGCTCGCCGCCGTGCTGTTGGACACTTGGGAGAGCAAGCTGGCGGCGGTACTGTTGGAGACCTGGGACAGCAAGCTCGCCGCCGTGCTGTTGGACACTTGGGAGAGCAAGCTGGCGGCGGTACTGTTCGATACCTGCGACAGCAAACTGGCCGCCGTGCTGTTGGATACCTGGGAGAGTAAGCTGGCGGCCGTGCTGTTGGATACCTGCGACAGCAGGCTAGCGGCCGTGCTGTTCGATACCTGCGACAGCAAGCTGGCCGCCGTGCTATTGGAGACTTGCGAGAGTAGGCTGGCTGCCGTGCTGTTGGAGACCTGGGACAGTAGGCTCGCCGCGGTTTCGTTAGAGACCTGGGCCAGCAGGCTGGCAGGGGTCAAGTTGCTCATCTGCGTAACCAGACTGGCCGCCGTGAGGTTTGTGACTTGGGTGACCAGGCTGGCCGCCGTCGTGTTGGACACTTGAGCCAATAATTGCGAAGGCGACTCACTGAACACCTTGAAGTTTGGCATTGTCATCCCTCCTTTCTTCCTCCGTCCACAAATATGAACGCCCTACACAGAAGTTACCATAACACATGAACATTGGGCGGATGTCCCCCTTCGAACCGGCGATGACCATGAGGCATACCCTGGAACCGAAGGTTGTTCTGGAGGTGTCCCGTGGTGGAAGCGGCCCCCAACCGGCTGACTCTGTGCATGATCACCCGAAACGAGGAGGACTTCCTGGAGAAGTGTCTCGCCAGCACAAGCGGGGTTGTGGACGAGATCATCGTGGTGGATACAGGATCTTCCGACCGCACGGTGGAGATCGCGGAGAGACATGGCGCTTTCGTTAGCTTCTTCCCTTGGAACGGTGACTTTTCCGCGGCCCGCAACGCCTCTCTGGAGAGAGCTACCAGTGACTGGATTCTGGTCCTAGACGCCGACGAGGAACTGGTGGTCGAGGACCGACCGGGGATCAAGGCGTTCCTGGCGAAGAGTGAGGCCGAAGGGCATCTGGTCCAAATCCGAAACTACACCGGGATGTCCTCCCAGCCCGAAGTGGAACTCTCCGCCGCCGTCCGCCTTTTCCGGAACCGCTGGGAATACCGCTTTTCCGGGGCCCTGCACGAGCAGGTCGGGGAGAATATCCTGAAAGCACGGTCAGGGTCGGCGTCCGGGACCGTCCTCACCCCTGCGCCGCTGCGCATCAACCACTTCGGGTATCTCTCCGACTTGCCTAAGGCGAGGAGTAAGAGCCAGCGCAACCTGGATCTGGCCAGGCTTCAGGTCGAAGCGAACCCCGAAAACGGTTTCATCCTGTTCAACCTTGGCGTCGAGTATCACCGGCTGAACCGACACCAGGAAGCTCTCGAGTGCTTGGAGAAAGCAGCCAAGTACATGGCCGCCGGCGCCATGTGGGGCAGCAAGCTGGTCAAGACCACCGTTATCAGCCTCATGAAGTTGGGCCGCTGGGACGAAGCTGTGGTCCGAATCGATGAAGGCTTGAGGGTATACCCGGAGTACACGGACCTGGTTTACCTGGAGGGCGTGGCCCACCATTCGGCCCGCCGTTACCGGCAGGCTCTGGGTTCCTTCTATCAATGCCTGGCGATGGGCCCGCCACCGGTTCCGCCCTATGCCGCGGCCGAAGAAGGACTGGCCGGACACCGCGCGCACTACGCCTTGGGTCAGTGCTACGAAGACATGGGGCGGGTGGCGCAGGCGGCACGCGCGTACCAAGTGGCCTTCGAGAGCAGCGCCGGCTGGTTGCAGCCCCTTTACCGCCTGACCGCCCTGGTCCTTCCCAGGGAAGGGCCGGCGGCAGTCCGGGCTTACCTCGAACGGTACTTCGATCTCGACCGTCAAGGTCCGCTAGTGACACTGGCCGACATCTTCTGCGTGGCCGCCGGGCACGCCGTCGCTCTGGAGTACTTGAACCGGGCCGTTCAGATCGCCCCGCCCACCGCCCAAGTTCGTTACCTCCGCGGCATCTGCCTGCTGAGAACGGGCCGCTACAACCTAGCCGCCGAGGAGTTTCTGCAAGTCCCCGAAGACAGTCCCTACTACCGCCAGAGCGCCTTGGGGCTCTGTTTTAGCTACTGGTCGGAAGATCGCCTCTCCGAGGCCCGGGCGGTCCTCGACCGGATCGGGGCGGATCAGGCCACTTTCCTGTCCCTGGCGGCGATGTTCTTCGAGGAAGCGGCCATCGTCTTGCGCGAGGGGTTGAAGCGCTTTCCCGAGTCCGAACTCCTCCGAAAAGCATTGGTCGACATCGGAGCGGACCAGGCCGGGCGCTTGGAGGCGGGTCCTGCCGCGCCGCCGCGGACTGGGAGTAGCTATGACAGCGCTCATTAGCCTTTGCCTGATCGCGAGGAACGAGGAGGCCAACATCGGCCGTTGCCTTGAAAGCGCCAAAGGACTGGCGGACGAGATTATCGTCGTCGATACCGGTTCCACCGACCGGACGGTGGAAGTGTGCCGCGCCTACGGGGCCACCATCTACTCCATGGCCTGGGCCGACGACTTCGCCGCCGCCCGGAACTTCGGGTTGGAGCGGGCGGCCGGGCGTTGGATCCTGGTGCTCGACGCCGATGACGAGATAGCCGCCAGGGACCGGTCACGGGTGCGCGGACTGGCTGGCAGCGCCGACGAAGCCGTCGAGGGTTTCTTTTTTCAGACTGTGAGCTACGTCGGCGACCAGCCCGGCGAGGACGTCGTCGTCTGCCCTCACCTGCGCCTTTTCCGAAACCGCCCCGGGCGCCGCTACGTCGGGGCCATCCACGAGTACCTGACCATCGCGCCCGGTGCACGTCTGGCCCGTGAGGACGTCCAGGTCCTCCATTACGGGTACCTTACTCCGGAAGTCCGCGGGCGCAAGAAAATCCGGAGGAATCTGGTCATCTGCCGGAACGTGGTAAAGCGGCATCCTGACGACCCTTCGGCCCACTTCCATCTGGGAACCGAGCATATACGCGCCGGGGCTTATGCCAAGGCCTTGGACAGTTACCGGCAGGCCGCGCGGCTGGTCCGTGGGGGCCGGGGAGGGTGGGTCCCCGAGCTGGCCAAGAAGACGGTGCTCTGCCTGACTCTCCTGGACCGGGCCTCCGAAGCTTTGGAGGAGGCCGACCAGGGGTTAGGGACCTACCCTGACTACACGGACCTGCACTTTCTCCGAGCGGGGCTCCTCCAGCAACTGGGCGACCTGAGAGGCGCGGCCGAAGGCTTCCGGCGCTGCCTAGCTATGGGTGAGGCTCCGTTTCATTACCCCAGCGACCTGGGAGTGGGGAGCTTCAAGGCCGCCTTCGGCCTGGGCCACGCTATGCAGGCGATGGGCTGTTACGAGGCAGCGGTCCAGGCGTATCTGATCGCCCTAAAAGCGAACCCACGCTTCATGCCGGCGCTTGATTTCCTAGTCGGGGCGTTGGAAGCCTGGAAGGGGAGCGGCCGGGTGCGGCAGGCGCTGCTGGACCTGGTCGACGCGACGGGCGGGTCCACAGTCCGGTTGGCCGAAGCATTGATGTCCAACGGGCTGTACCGGGATGCCCTCACACTCTTAGGGGCCGCTGAAAGCCAATCCCCCGCCCAAGCTCACGAGGCCCTCCTGACTGCCCTGTGCTGGTTAGGGGTGGGGGACACATCCCTAGCGAGGCAGTGGCTGTCTAAGATCCCACCCGGGGCGGCGGGAGTCTACCGCCAGGCTCAATTGAACCTGTGTCTCTGCGCGTGGCTGGAGGACCGGCCGGACCTCGCCCAGGCTCTCCTGACACGGTTGACGGCTAGGGACCGGTCGGTCACCGGCAAGGTCACCCGTGACCCACAGCTTGCGGTGTACCGGGTTTTCACCCGGTCATTGCTGTCTCCCGCCGCGGAAAGAACGGCCGGCCGCCTCCCGGCGGCGGCCCGCGAAGCCGCCGTGAACTTGGCCGAGAGACTGGCGGAACTGGGTGATCCCGAGAAAGCCCTGCTGGCCTTGTCCTTGTTGGGACCCCGGGGGGCCGACACCGCTGAGGCGACTCGAGTGGCGCGCATGCTGGCCCGCCACGGGGACCTGGACTTGGCGGCGAAGCTGCTCGAAGGAGGCGTCGTGGCCTGTCCGGCGGGACAGGAGGGCCCGACCGGCCCGTCAAGTATGGAGGGCATGGGACTCCTGGCGGAAATCGAGTTGGGCCGCGGGAATCTGGGGCGGGCCGCCACTCTCTACCGCCGCGTCCTCCGGACACAGGCCTGGGACCTCAAAGCCACCCTGGGGCTGGCTAAAGCCATCCAACAACAAGGGCAACGCTGGCGCCGGGCCGCGCTGCCGACGTGAACCTGTTAACCGTTTGCGTTGTGGTTCGCGACGAAGAGGCGGACCTGCCCAGGTGCCTTACCAGCGTTTCCGGGGTGGCGGACGAAGTAGTGGTGGTGGACACGGGTTCCACCGACGACACGAAAACCATCGCTCGCGACCTTGGCGCCCTGGTCTATGACTTCCCGTGGACGGACGATTTCGCTGCCGCCCGGAATTACGCCATAGGCCGGGCCACCGGCCGGTGGGTCCTGATGCTGGACGCCGACGAGGAGCTTCATCCGGACGACCGGGATCAGGTGCGGCCACTCCTCCAGACAGATGTTGAGGCCTACCACCTCCCGATCATCAGCTTCCTGGGAGCGGCCACTCCGGCCGCCACGGCCACCGTAGCCACGGTCCCGGCCAGGGATTTCGTCCGGGACCTCCGCCTTTCCCTTTTCCGGAACCGCCCCTGCTACCGGTTCAAAGGCGCCATCCACGAGGAACTGACAGGTGATTTCGAACCGGAAGGCACGGCTCTGGCGCCCTTGCGCATTCTCCACTACGGCTATCTCGATGGCCGGATGGTCTCGAAACAGAAAGGGACCCGCAACCGCCGCCTGCTCTCGAAAGAACTGGAACGGCGGCCGGACGACCCCTTCCTGCATTATTGCCTGGGCGCCGAACTGCTCGGTTCGGCCGACTACCCCGGGGCCCTATCCCATTTTCAGATCGCTCTGGGCCATTGGGGACCGACAGAGCCAAGGCACGGCGACCTCTTGGCTAAGGTGGCTCTCTGCCACCTTTACCAGGGCGGTTACCGTGAGGCAAGAGAGGTGCTCCGGGAGGGTATCCGGCTCTACCCGGACTTCACCGACCTCTGGTTCCTCCTGGGCGGCCTGGAGTTCCAGGCGGGACGGACCGCCGCCGGCCGCAAGTGCTTTGAGAGATGCCTGAGTCTGGGCCCGGCTCCCCCACGCTACAGCTCTTTCTCGGGAGTGGGGGGAGACCGGGCCGTCCTCGGAGTGGCCCTCACCTGGCTTGAGTTGGCCATCACCGCAGCCGGATGCGAGCCTGAGGGAACTGACACGGTCGCGACTGGGGATAACGCCTCGGTCGAGGCCGCGGCCACGTCCGCGGCGACACCACTACTGCACCGGCTCCAGGGGATGAGACAGTCCCTCACGGACACCCTCGCCCGCCCCTCACGTGCGTTTGGCCACCACCAGTAGCTCCAAGGCCTGCCCCTCCATGGGCAGATTCCCCGGCGCCAGCCCGTATTTTCGAGCGACGGCTTCCAGGTCCCGTAGGAAGTCAAGGGTGGTCTCATTGAGTTCTCCACCCAAACCCCTCGCGCTGACCATCTGGAAGCCTGCCTCCCGCAGCCCCCGCACGAAGGTTGACATCGTGAAAAAACGCAGGTGCGGCGGCTGAAGGACACCCCCCAGCCCGTAATCCCACCGCCCCCCCAGGAGGTTGGCCAGGACGCTGACGTGGCTGACGTTTGGCACCATTGTCACCAGGTAACCTCCGGGAGCCAGCCATCCGGCCACGGACCGGAGGAGCCGCCACGGGTCATGGGCGCGCTCGAAGGCGCCCGCGACCACGACCCGATCGAAATAGCCTTCTGGATACGGCAGGCGCACTCTCTCGGGGGAAGCCAGAAACACACGGTCAAGGCTGTGCGTCGCCACCATCGCCAGGCGCCGTCCGGTCTCCACTCCCACCACTTCCGACAGGCCCCGGTTCTTTAGTTCCAGCCC
This sequence comes from Bacillota bacterium, assembly GCA_021791495.1. Taxonomy (GTDB): domain Bacteria; phylum Bacillota; class Sulfobacillia; order JAJYWN01; family JAJYWN01; genus JAJYWN01. Next base: position 22,861 of record JAJYWN010000051.1, on the reverse strand, counting down.
GAGGGCGCCGGCCTTACAGCACAGGTCCAAAGCCCGTGAGCCCCCGGGTGGCACCGCATCAGCCAGAGCGCTCCGAAAATAGGCCACCCCGCAATCATCTGTGTGCCACTTGGCGGTCAGGAGCCGCCCGTTCCGTTCGAGCAGGTTCTCGTAAGCCTTGTCTCCGTCCCGCCGTAAGGTGGTGTTGCCAAAATGGTGGACGAAAGTGTCCCCCGCGATGAAGAGCTTGAAACCAGCAGCTACGGCCCGTAGCGAATAGTCATCGTCTTCATAGTTCCCAGGGGTGAAACGTTCGTCGAAGTAGCCGACGGCCTCCACCAACTTCCTTGAAATGGCCAATGATCCTCCGCCCAACCGCGTGGCCCGCCGCCACTTGGACGGGTCGGGCCGGTTGAAAGCCTCCGCGAACGCGTGCATCTCGCCCATGTCCTTATAGGTGGTGGGGATCCTCTGGGCACCCGAGATGAAGTTGCACATGGGGCCAACCATTCCCGCTCCCGCTTCAGCCAGGCAGTTCAACAGGTTCTCCATCCAGTTCCGGGAGACCACCATGTCGTTATTTAGCAGCACCAAGACATCCTTGGACGCTGCCCGGAGACCTTGGTTCGCGGCGGCGGGGAAACCCCGGTTGCGCCGGTTGAAGATCACCTTCATTCCCGGATCGGCCGCCGCCAATCCCTTCAGGTACTCCCGCGTCCCGTCCGCGGACGCGTTATCCACCACGACAAGCTCGTAACCCGCCGGGACGAAGGCCGCAATGCTCTCCAGGCACATTTTCGTATAGGGAAGCTGGTTGTAGGTGGTGACGATGATGCTGGCTCCCAACCCACCATTCAATGGTCCGCCGTCCAAGATTAGCCCTCCCGCGCCGGCCCTGGGCCGGATCACTTCATCCTCATCCCAACTTATGGTGGATGGGGGGCCAACGTCCCGTCCGGGCGGGACCCTTTTGGGTACCTCGTCATAGAATGAACCGTGTTTACAGAATGTGCTGATAGGTAAGGGGGGAATCGCCCTGCGAGTGTTGGTAACAGGGGCGGCCGGCCTCTACGGGGTCCATCTGGTTGACGCCTTGGTCCGCCGTCAGGATGTGGAGCGGGTTATTGCCGTTGACAACTTCTCCCGGCACTTCGACGTACCAGACCCCTTCCTACCTTCCGACGAGGCCGCCGCCAAGGTTCAACTGCACCGGCGCCGTTTTCAGGATCTCACTACTCACGACCTCAACCGTTGGGAGGTAGACGCCGTCATCCACCTGGCGGCCTACGTATCAATCGACGAGTCCATGGAGCAGCCTTGGAGGTATTTCCAAAACAACGAACAAGGGACGTTCCACCTGGCCCGCGTTCTGATGGCCAGCGAACGGCGGCCGGTCCTGATCTACGCTTCCTCCCCAGAGGTCTACGGGGCGCCGCGGTACGTTCCCCTGGACGAAGATCACCCATCTTACCCGAAGAGCGTCTACGCTGTGACCAAACTGGCCGCGGAGAAGCACTGCCAGTCCCTTTACCAGTGGTACGGCTATCCTGTGATCATCATCCGGAACTTCAACACCTTCGGGGAGAACCAGAATACCGCCGGCCACGCCGCGGTCATCCCGTCCTTCATTGCGAAGGCCCTCGGAGGTCAGCCCCTGACCATCCAGGGTGAAGGCACCCAGACCAGGGACTTCATGTACGTGAAGGACGCGGTCAGGGCTTACTGCCAGGTCCTGGACGGCCGCGACCGCCTGGCCGGACAGACGCTGAATATAGGGACGGGCACGGAGACCAGTATCGAGTCGCTCGCCCGGATCATCATCGATCTGACAGGCTCCCCGTCGTCGATAGTGAAGACGAAAGCCCGTCAGGGCGATCTGCCCCGGTTGTTAGCGGACATCTCGAGAATCAAGGCTCTGACTGGATGGGAACCGCAATACACGTTAACCGAAGGGCTACGCCGGACCATCGCCTGGTATGAGAAGTTCCTCGGCCGTTCTCCCGGGTCGCCGATCTCCGGTCCGGCGGCCGGTCTGGAGCAGTGGTGAAAATGAGGATCCTGGTGACTGGCGGGGCCGGATTCATTGGTCGATGGGTGGTCAAGAGGTTCCTGTTCGCCGGCCACCGCGTGGGCGTCATCGACGATCTATCCAGCGGGAACCGCCAGAACCTCGCCGAATGCGAAGCCTCCCCGAACTTCGAGGGGCTGACGGTGGCCGGCGTGGGAGACAGGGCAGCATTGTCACGGTTCTTTGGGACCCCGGCCGCTCCTGAACTGTGCCTGCACCTGGCCGGTCAGGTGAATGTCCAATCCAGTCTGGACGATCCCGGACGCGATTTCGCTACCAACGTGGCCGGTGCCCACGAGATACTGGAACAATGCCGGCGGCACCATGTCCGCCTCGTTATGGTCAGCACCTGCATGGTGTACGCTCCGGCGGTGGAGGGGAAGGCCATCGACGAGACTCACCCGGTGGAACCCCGCTCCCCCTACGCCGCCGCCAAGCTCGCCGCGGAGGAGTTGGCTCTGGGGTACTGTCGCGCCTACGGCCTACCGGTCACTGTCCTCCGTCCTTTCAACACCTACGGTCCTTTCCAGCGCGCCGATGCGGAAGGCGGCGTAGTGGCCATCTTTACGGACAGGGCCTTGCGCGGGCTTCCACTTAACGTTTACGGAAATGGGTCCCAGACCCGAGACCTCATGTACGTCGGGGACTGTGTTGAGTTCATCTGCCGGGCGTCCCTGGCCGAACAAGCCGTCGGGCAGATACTGAATGCGGGAACAGGCCAGGACACCGCCATTATCGACCTGGCCTCCAAGGTGCGTGATAGCGTGGTGGAAAGCGGGGCGCGGAAGGTTCCCATCCGGCATGTCCCTCCCCTGCACCCGCGCAGCGAGATAGGGCGGTTGGTGTGCGACTACGGGAAGGTCCACCGCCTCTTGGGTTGGCGGCCCGTGGTGGGCCTGGAGGAAGGGATCCGCCGTACGGTAGCCTGGACACGCTCGCGGCAAGGGGCGACCGCGGTGACACCTTCGGTGGAAGCGGGGCGGACCCCTTGAAGCGGGTCTTGGTCACGGGCGCGGGCGGTTTCCTCGGAGAGCGCCTCCTGGGCGCTCTGTCGGTCAGTCTGGCCCTCGAACCCGTCGCCCTTCTCCATCACGAGCCGGGACGGCAGGCCAAGACTCCCTCCTGCAGTCACGAGGTCGTGGATCTGGTCGACCGGCCGGGCGTGTGCGACCTAGTAGCGGGTCTGCGACCGGAGGTCATCATCCACACTGCGGCGCTGACCGACGTGGACCGGTGCGAGACCGAGCCGGAGTTGGCCTGGCGGGTGAACGCCTGTGGTACGGCCCATCTGGCGGCGGCGGCGGCGGCTGTCGGAGCGCTCCTTGTCTACATTTCCACGGATTATGTCTTCGACGGTCGCCGGGGACTCTATCGTGAAGGCGACCTGCCCCATCCGTGCAACTGGTACGGGGTGACCAAGCGCGCGGGGGAGATCGCCGCCGTGTCGGGTGGCGCCGACCACGCCATCTTGAGGACCACCTTTTTCGGGATGCGGCCGGACGGAAAAGGGCTGTTCAATCGCGTCGTTGAAACCTGCCGGAGAGCACGGATTGACGCCGGGGCCGATGCCGGTGCGAACGGGGGGCGGGGGGCACCTCTGGACCTGGTGTTGGACCAATTCTCCTCGCCGCTGTCCGTCAGTGCTCTGGCCAGAGGCGTCGCCGAGGTAGCCGAGCGTGGCTTGACCGGCCTCTTTCACATGGGTGGGACTACCAGGTGCAACCGCTACGAATTCGCCCTGGCGGTGGCCCATGAGTTGGACCTGCCCAAGGACGAAACGGACCGCCTTCTGCGCCCCGTTATGTCCGTTTGCGGTCCCGACCACTCGCCCGCCGACAACTCGCCCGCCGTGGTCAGGGGACGGGCGGTGAGGCCGGCCGATGTCTCGCTCCTGGTCGGGAAGGCCCAGGGGACTCTGGGATGCAGTCTCCCGTCGCTCGACGAAGGCGTGCGCGAGGAAGTCCGCCAAGGGGTTGGGCCTGATGATTGACCTCAACGGGGTTACGGTCACTCCCCTGGAAATCCACGCCGACCACCGCGGCCTGTTGGTGGAAGTCTTCCGTGCCCCGTGGGTCTCGCTGGCGCTAGAAGGCCAGGTATACTTGACCACAGCCGTGGTGGGCGCGGTCAAAGGTAACCACTTCCACCGACGCAAGACCGAATGGTTCTGTGTTCTTCAGGGGGCGGCGGAAATTCGCCTGTCAGACCCGTCCACCGGCGCGTCCGGGCGGATTCCGCTGGATGGCCGCCGGCCGGAGGTCGTGCGAATACCGCCCATGGTGGCCCACGCCGTGAGAAACACGGGAACGGAAACATTGATGCTCCTGGCGTACATCAGCGAGGCCTTTGACCCGAGGGATCCAGACACATATCCCTGGGAGCCATAGGAAGCGGGGAAGCGGGGAACCCGCAGTGAACGGCAACGCCTTTCGCCCAAGCAGGATAGGCTGCCACAAGGCACAACTGGTCCTGGACTATTGCTGCAAGATAGCCTCCGGCTGCTTCATCTGGCCGGCGCCTCCTGAGGTATCCACGGACTGCCAGCTCACCGACTACGCTCCCCTTCCAGGCGGGATCGTCATCAAGGGGCCGGTGGTGACGCCGGTGGGGCACGGGCAGGCGGCCGTCGCTTTGGAGGTCTTGGTAACCTATGTCTTTCACTTCCGTTGCGGCCCTTCGACCCTCACCGCCGCGCGGGAACTGTCCTTTCCCGTCACCGCTTATGTAAACTTCCCCGACCCCCGGACCGCGCGCCTGCGCATCGACGCCCAGCCATGTCAAGCTTCCTTCGTTCTATGTCCTCTTCCTCCCGGAGTGCCTGGTAGCGACCTGCATCTCGTGCCCGTACGGCGCTACACCGGAGTCGAGGGCGGAGGGCAACTGGGTTACGCGACCTGGTTTTCTGGTTACCGGTCCCAAGACTTCGCCGGGGCGGGCGCCCCGTCATCCTCCCCAGGGGGACTGGAGGACGCCGGTAGCCTTTACGTCTATTCGCCCGACTCCGCCGTCCCTCTCCTCCGCTGCGACGGGCAATCACAGCCCGAGGAGTTCGGCTTCGCCGTTGCGATGCCGCCGTCCGCGGCCGGCCCTGGACCTGGCTCCGATCCCGGCCCCCGTCCTGGCTCCGGTCCCGGCCCCCGTCCCGGCCCCCGTCCCGGCTTTGGCCCCGGCCTCGGCCCCGGCCCTAGCGTCCTGGTGGGTAGTCCGTCCGCCGACCCGGACGGTCTTCACCCGAATGCCGGCAGCGCCTACTCTTTGTCCGGCGGGACCTGCCAAGCTTCGCTCCGTTTCAACGGCGAGGGCGTCTGGGACCAGTTCGCGTGGGCCGTATCGTGGGCGGGAGACGTTGATGGTGACGGTGTGCCGGACATCCTCATCGGCGCCCCGTCCACCGACCCCGGCGCCCGGACGGACGCCGGCTCCACCTACCTCTATTCCGGGCGCGATGGCAGGCTGCTCGCCCGTTGGGACGGTGAAGCCGCTGGAGACGCCTTCGGCTACGCGGTGATGGGTGGAGCCGACCTGGACGGTGACGGCGTCCCGGACATCGTTGCCGGCGCGCCCTGGGCCTCTCCAGAAGGAAGAACGGAAGCCGGCAGCGTCTACGTCTTTTCGGGCGCCGACGGCCGCCTCCTTTACCGGATCGACGGTATCTCGCCCGGTGACGGTTTCGGTTTTTCCCTGGCCCATACCGGCGGCGCGCGGCCGGATTTGCTCATCGGGGCTCCGTCCGCCTCGCCGGGGTTGAGGGAAGAAGCCGGCAGCGTTTTCGTCTGCTCGGGCCGGACCGGGTCGGTGCTCACAAGGGTCGATGGGCCGGAAGCCGGCGGTGGGATGGGGACCTCGGTGGCCGGAGGGCTGGCCGGTTCAGACCCGTGCTTCGCGGCCGGGGCGCCCTGGACTTCTCCTGATGGCCGGTACTGGGCGGGCAGCGTTTTCATCTTCCGTGCCGGCGACGGTGCCCTTGTGCAGCGACTGAATGGTCAGACGGCGGGGGAGGAGTTCGGTTGGTCTCTGGGAGCCGGCGCCTCTTCGCGGCATTCGGCCATGGTCATGGTCGGCGCGCCGTCGGCCGGCTACCAGGACGGCCGGGAGCCTTTGAGTGCAACCGAGACGGATAGCGGGACCAACGCCGCGGGTGCGGCCATTCTCTACGGTGCCTCCACCGGGCAGGCAGCCATCGCCGGAACGGCCTCGGTAGCAGTGGTCTTCGGCGTCACCCAGGAAGCCCACTTGCTCATCCCCGAGGTGGACTACGCGGCACCCAGAGCCTGTCGGGAAGATGGGTGCGTGGTCGGGAGTTAGACCACGTCCGCGAAGTCCCGATACCCTTGGGAATCAAGGCTCTCCATGCGGTTCTGAGCCTCCAGCCGCAACTGCGGTTGAGAGCTTCCTACTGAGGTCGAGATCAGTTCGGCCGCCGACCGAGAGGAATCCGGTTGTCTGAGCATCCTCCGAACGAGAATCGCCAGAATTTGGCGGTGTCTCAGGAGCAAATCGCTAAGATTTATCGGTTGGCACTCTGGGACGGTGGGTTTGGGGCGGTTTTCCGCCAAAAGCCAATGGGTGTCTCGTGGTTACCGCTAGAATTTGGCGGAAATCGGCCTCCAATAGTCTGACAAAGACAAAACCTAGCGTTTTCCCCGCGTGGGGGTGCCACGTTTTGGCGGTTCTCCTCTGCCCCCCTCCTGGCGATGACCGAAGCCATAGCGGTTCATGCTCTCGAGGTTGGCGGACCCGGATCGGGCGAGTAGGCAAGAGCAACGAACAGACTATTGAATCGCCTACTAGAAGACGTTACGGCCTCCTCTATGAGGTTCAGCACCGGCAGGGCCTTGGTCGTCAGTGCCCGGCGCCGGTGGACTGGAGTGCCCAGGGTGGTCGGAGCCCTCGCGGCCGCTAATCGGCCGGTTGGGTTCCAGGAGCGCGCGGACGAAGGCCAGAGCCAGGAGGAGTCCTCCGGCGACCTTGGCATAGACGTTATCGATCAGGACCAGGCTCCAAAAGGCCACCATGACCCAGAGCGTGTATTCGATCAACGAAAAGTCCACCACGAACCTCCCTTGAACACCGGCGTATGCCCGCCAGTTATTCTGCACCAAGTCCGTCACTTCCTACGAATGCCACGCCAAAAGGTTCCTGGGAGGAATTTGGCTCCGGGCGGCGGAATCCAGGCACGGAAGAGTTGTCCGGGGAGGTCTGCCACGTGGCCGATAGGTACGATGTCGTTATCACCGTCGTTAATCAGAAGGGTCATTGCGCTTGGGGCCATGAGAAGGGTGACCGCTGGGTCTGTTCCGGGACGACGCCGGGCGGCGTCTGTCTGTCGGCGTTCGGCACCTTGCTCCCCGACATCCGCACCATGCAGTTCGGCGGAACTTTCCCGTGGGCCGAGGAACCGGACGCGGTGGAAGTGACCTGCTCTGACGGCACAAACCCCGTCACCTTCGAATTACGCCGCGTCAAGAAACAGTAGAACACCACCAGCCATGGCAAACCGCGAGAAAAAAGGGCTGGTCATGCTGTATACAGGGAACGGCAAGGGCAAAACCACCGCCGCCCTGGGGTTGGCCTTGCGCGCCGCCGGCCACGACTTCTCCGTATTCATCCTCCAATTCATGAAGGGCAGCGAGACCTACGGCGAGATCCAGGCCATCCGCCGCCACCTGCCCCAGATCACCGTCGAGCAGTGGGGGCGGGAGAGTTTCGTCAGTAAAACCCACCCGGCCTGGGAAGATGTTGACTTGGCGATGAAGGCCTTGTCCCGCGCCGGCGAAGTCATTCGTTCAGGTGAGTACGACTTGGTCATCCTGGACGAGATCAATGTCGCTCTGGACTTCCGTCTCATCTCCCTGGATGCCGTCATGAAGCTCCTGGACGAGCGCCCTCCCCACGTGGACCTGGTGCTGACCGGACGCTGGGCACCGCAGCCTTTGATGGACCGGGCCGACATGGTCAGTGAGGTCCAGGAGATAAAGCATCACTACGCCGATGGGGTACCGGCCAGGGAAGGGATCGAGTTCTAGTTTTGGAAGGGTGGACGGATCCGGGCATGGTCGAAGCAATGACGGTCAAAGTCGATGTGGCAGTGGTCGGAGCCGGCGGCGCCGGCCTGGTGGCGGCGGCTGTGGCTCAGGAGGCGGGCGCCAAGGTGGCTCTGTTGTCGAAATCCGTCCTCGGGTTGAACAACTGCACCACTTACGCCGGCGGCGGCTTCACCTTCGGCGTCGAGCCGGTACTGGGCGCTGGGCAGGGCCTGTCGATTGAAGACCACGAGGCGGTCACCCGGCGCGCCGGTCGCGGTCTTAACGACGGCGACCTCCTGCGGACGTTGTGCTCAGAGGCGGCGCTGACGGTGAAGAGCCTGGAGCGGTTCGGGGTCCGGGCCCAGTGGCGGAAGAGCGGGTGCAGCGTTACCCCGTTCTCCCGCTCGCGCCTGCAGGGCGGAACAGGCATGACCTTACCGCTGGCGGATCACCTGCGGCGGACCGACGCCGTGATCATTGAGGACTTCTTTGCCACTGCTCCGCTTTTCGCGGGGGGCGATGGCACCGGCGGCGGAGAGGTGGCCGGGGTCCGCGGCGTACGCCTGCAGTCCGGCCAGCCGGTGGAAGTCCAGGCCGCGGCGCTGATCGTGGCCACGGGCGGCGGCGGGCGCATCTATTCGCGCACCGACAACCCCATCCACACCACCGGCGACGGCTACCGCCTACTCTTCGCGGCGGGAGTTCCCATGCAAGACATGGAGTTCGTGCAGTTCTATCCCATCTCCCTGGCGGAGCCGGGGTCGGTGCCGTACCTGATCGACCTGGGGTGCATCGATGTGGCGCCTCTGCGAAACTCCGAGGGCCGCGACTTCCTCCGGGAAGAGGTGCTGGACCCCATGGAGCTGGAGGACGGCCGACAGGCCAATCTCCACGCCCGGGACCGTTGTACCGTGGCCATCGCCCGCCAGTGGCACGCGGGAAATGAAGTGTTCTTGCACTTGGAGCGGGCCGAAGCGGGCCAGCGCCGGGACGACCTGCTGAAATGGCTGAAACCGTTCCTGCCCAAGGGATATACGGTGGCCGACGGCCCCGTGCGCATCCGGCCCACGCAGCACTACTTCTGCGGTGGCGCGGTCATCGACGAGCACGGATGGACGGGCGTGCCCGGCCTCTACGCCTGCGGCGAGTCCACCGGCGGCGTGGATGGCGCCAACCGGGTCGGCGGTAACGCTCTTTCTAATATCACCGTCTTCGGCACCCGAGCCGGCCGGGCGGCGGCGGCCTACGCGGCCAAAGTCCGGAGCGGGACGCCGAACGCACCCGAAGCCGGCGGGGCGGCCGGAGCCGCCGGCGACACCGGCACGGAGAACTCCCCGGCGGAGTGGCCGGAGCTGGCCCAGATTCAGAGGTGGAGAGATAATGCGGCAGGGGCCGGGACTGGCTCCGGCGGCAAGGTCCAGCCGGCGGAGTTAAAGGCCGCTCTGAACAAGGTGTGCGACCGTTATCTGGGCCCCGTCCGCAACGCGGCCAACCTGCGGCAAGCCTACGGTGAGATCACCGCGTTGGTGGCTTCGCTGCCCGACCTGGCCGTGGCGTCGTGGCAGGACTTGATGGCCGCCCTGGAAGCGGAGAACCTGGTGTTCGTGGCGCGCATGGTGGCCCGGGCGGCGTTGGAGCGCGAGGAAAGCCGGGGCGCCCACTTCCGCGAGGAATTCCCCGAGGAGAGGGCCGACTGGGCCAGGCACGTCATCTTGAGGCCGCGGGCACAGCAGGTTCAGCAGGCACAGTCGACGCATCAGTCCCAGCAGGTACCCAGGCAGACGGTCCTGCCCGCCGACGCCGAATTCGAAGTGGAGACGCGCCCCGTCCGTCCTTGACGGAGTGGCGCCCAGGGCGATGGTGGCCAGGAAGGCGAGCAACCTGAAGAACGAGTTGGCCGCGGCCGGTCCGGAGTTTTCGGACTGGCCTCTCGGATTGGCAGGCTTGTCCGGCTCCGCTCTTGACGACTTGGGTGCGGAGGGTCTGCATTCGGTGGGCGAGTTTGCCCGGGTCAGCCAGACCAGGCTGACGGCGATTCTCGGTGCCGCACGGGCGCGTGAGGCCAACCAGCGTTTCTCATCCTTCGTGGACTGGGCGCGCGCTGTGGCCGGGGTGACGGACCGGCGCGGAGCCGAGGGCGGCGACCCGGACCTGGCTTTGAAGTGGCAATGGCTTTCCCGCCAGCCCGTGGGCCGGCAGGCCCTCCAGAGATCCCTCACCGAGATTCCGTTTCCGACCCGGGCGGCGAACGCTTTCACCCGCCTGGAGCTTCTCACTTTGGATGATCTCCTTTCGCTGCCCTTCGCCACCCTGCGCAACACACCCAACCTTGGACAGGTGACCTTAAGGCGCGTCGTGGAAGTGGTGGAAGAGTTCTTTGCGGAGAACCGGTCGGCGTCGGCGTCGACCTCGGTCAGGCCATCGCCCCGCGGGCGGGCTTCCTCTTCCTCTTCCTCTTCCTCTTCCTCCTCCTCCTCCGCTGCTGCCGGCGGGCGGACCATCGCCCGGCAGGGGACGTACTCCTGGTTCTCCGTCCATGAAGTGGCCGAGGGCGTCCACGCCATTTCGGAACCGCTGGGGCTGGTAGCTCCCTCCTACGGGGTGTCGTGGGTGAACTCTTACCTTGTAGTGGGTTCCCGTCTCGCCGTCCTTATCGACACCGGCATGGGAGTTGGGGACATCGGCGCCGTGGTCAAGGAGACCACCTGGCTCCCCGTGCTGGTGGTGAACTCCCATTCCCACTGGGACCACGTGGGTGGGAACTCTGGTTTCGCGGATATCGCCACCCACCGCTACGAACGGCGACGGCTGGAACAGGAGCCGGATATGACGGGCCTGCGGGCGACCTTGGCGGCGGCTCAGAAGCGGGCCGAGATCAGGCCCTTCCTGCCGGCCCGTTTCACACCCCGGGACTACCGCATCCGTCCCTCGGCGGCGACTCGGGCGGTGGCCGACCGGGACCGTCTGGATCTGGGCGGCCGGTCACTTGAGGTAATCCACACTCCGGGACACTCCCCCGGTAGCATCTGCCTGTTCGACCGCGCCTGCCACCTGTTGTTCACGGCCGACTCCCTGTATGCCGGGACCATGTGGCTCCAGACCGCCGACGCCGATTTCTGCGCCTTCCGGGAGAGCCTGGCCCGTCTCTCGAATCTGGCGATGGACATCAACTTCATCCTGGGCGGCCACGATGATCCGGTTAGCCCCACAGGTCTCCTCTGGGACGCCATCCAACTTAGTGACTCTATCGCCGCCGGGAAGGCGGAAGGGGTGCCGTGGGGAGGAAGCGGCGCCGCCGATGGTATCGTCCGCTACCGCGGTGGCAGGCTATCCATGCTGGTGAGAAAAGGAAAATCCTGATGCCCGCGAGCCGCCGGGTCCTCGCTGGCGAGCAGGCGGGAAGAGGCAGGAAGAGGCAGGAATTCCGGACGTTGGATGCGAAATGCGTTGTGCTTCCTTTGAGGCATAACAAGGAGTGGTCTTTTGAAACCCGTTTTGCAGTTCTCTGTCCTGTGTGACCAAGTTCAGGTCACCGAGGGCGGCAAACCGAACTACCTTGGCATTTTTGAAGTGGTGCTGGCCAGCGCTTTTCCCGCCACCCACCCCGAGATGATGATCGTGAACCGCTGGTCCGGTGGCACTGGGGAGCATACGGAGAAGGTCCGCATCGAGTCTCCGGACGGTCAGCGCGTAATCATGGAAGGGCCGGAGACCAAGTTCTACCTGGCCGACCGCAGCCGCATCCACACGGTGGCCTTGAAGGTGGAGAACCTGACCTTTGAGAGGCAGGGCACCTATTGGGTCCAGGTCTACCTCGATGGCACGATGGCGGCGGAATATCCCCTCACGGCCGCCTTGATGAAGGCCCCTAAGCTCGCGGAGAAGCAGAAAGAGTAGCAACAACGACACCCAAGGTCCGCGGGGGCGGAGGGAAGACCGTCATTTGGAGACTCGGAAGATCGATGCGGTCCGTGACATCTGCCCTATACCGCTCTTGCGCGTGCAGGAGGAAGCGGCGACACTCCGCTCAGGCGGCACCATCATCGTCGACACCGCAGAGCCGCAGGCGGTACGGAATATCCTTGAATGGGCCCGGCAGAACTCCTTTGGCACCGATGTGGTCAGAGATGAGCGTGGAATCTGGCAGCTTACTCTAATGAAACGCTAGGCGTATCACAGATTGCAGGCGGCACAGGGGCGTTTGAGAAACTCCAGGAAACGGACAGCTTCAGCGCTGAGTTCGTGGTCTTGTCGGTAAACCAAAGAGACCGGAAGGTCGAAGCACCCGTCGGGCAACGCCACCTGTGTCAGTTTTCTTTCGTGGATCTCCTTGATCACCGCGCACCGGGGTAGGAAGGCCATTCCCAGACCGCCCACCAGCGCGGCTTTCAGCCCCTCCAGGCTGGTCATCTTCCACGTTTGAGCTATCCCCAGGTTTCGCCCGCTCCCGGCCAGGTAACCCTCGGTTAGCTCGCGTAGCCCCGATCCGTAGTCCAATGCCAGGAGGTTCAGCCTACTCAGCGAGACATCGGCCTTGGAGCCAGGGTGGCATCGCTGCCCGTAGGACGGGGCCGTCACCAACCAGACAGGTTCGTTGCCGATCACCTCGACCGAAAGAACTCCATCCGACTCGACTCCGCCCTCACACACTCCGATTTCCGATCGCCCGTCGATTACGCTGTGGATCACCTCTAGCGGCGTGGTCACGGTCAGCCGGATATGCACACCGCGGTTACCCTGCTCGAAGGTCCAAACGCTGCAAGGGAGGTAGTAGGTCCCCGCGATGTAGCCGGCGGAAACCGGCAACAGGCGGCTCCTCCTCGCCGACAGATAGCTCAGCCGGTCTTTAATGGCATCCTCCAGTTCAATCATGCGCCTGGCGTGTTCGGCCACGATTTCCCCCGCGGCAGTCAGCGAAACGCCCCGGCTATGCCTCTCGATCAGGGGCATCCCCAGAGATCGTTCCAGGCGGGCCATGCGCGCGCTGATGGCTGGCTGACTGTAGTTCAAAGCTTTGGCGGCCCGGCTAAGATTGCCGGCGCGGGCCACGGCACAGAAGACCCTCAGGCTTTCAGTATCCAGGCAGATCCCTCCCCAGAGTGCTCCGAGGTACTACGCCAACATTATATCACTTTTGAATTTGTGATAACAAACTACAAGGTTTCCGCATACCCTTAGGCCGAACTGTGCAATGTCCCAGGACATTCGTACCAGGACAAACATACGAAAGAAAGGGAGGTGAGACAATGAAGCTATCACTGCGAAACATCCTGCTAGGAGCAAGTGTCCTCTTGCTCGTCCTAGCCGGCGCCGGAGCGGTCGGGGCTGCCATCGGCGCCCTGGCCGGTGGCGATGGTTCACCCTCGACTTCATGCATCAAGTGTCATACTAGTAGGGAGAACCTGGCCGCCTCCTTGAAAGCCGAGCCCATGCCCGTGGCGGAGAAATCGTCCGAGACCTCGGGTGAGGGGTGAGGCGGAGCTCTGCCTCCGTTGGAGGTGGATCAGAAGGTGCTGGTAAGTCCCGATTTCCTCGCCACCACTCACGGCAAGCAGAAATGCACCACCTGTCACGGCGGACAGGCCGTGGCGCGCGCGCGCACCGAAGCCCATAAGGGCATGAAGGTCAAGCCCGACGAGAACGTCGCCGTCTGCAAAACCTGCCACACAAAGTCGGTGGACATGTTCCAAAAGAACCTGCACTGGACCAGCGCCGGCATAGTTAACCTGGACGTGGGGGTCCTGGCGGCCCGCGTCGACCCCGCGGCCAAGGACGTGTTGCAGGGGCCCGTCAACACCCACTGTGCGTCGTGCCACACCACGACCTGCGGGGACTGTCATGTTTCCCGCCCGCAGTATTCGGGCGGTGGGCTGGTCGACGGCCACAACTTCTACAGCGTCCCAAACTCCGTTCTGAACTGCACAGCCTGCCACGGCAGTCGCATTGAACGCGAGTTCATGGGTAAGGCCCCCGAGGATGCCACGGTAGCTCTAAAGCCGGACGTCCACTGGACCCCTGGAGGGCTGCAATGCGCCGCATGCCACACGGAAGACGAACTGCACGGAACAGCAGCTCCTCCGACAGGCCGCTATCAGGCGCCCGCCAGACCATCGTGCGTCTCTTGCCATCTGAACAGCGACAAGTTCGCTAAGGTGGACCAGCATAAGATACACGCTCAGGCCTCAGCCACCGGTGGAACAACCAGCGGCCTGCCGACCCTGCAATGCCAGGTATGCCATTCCCAGTCTTATAACACCTGCTACGGATGCCACGTTGGGAAGGACGCCAAAGGTCTGGCCTACTACAAAGTCGACAAGTCTGAGTTCAACTTCAAGATCGGGCGTAACCCCAATAAGACGGCGGACGCTCCCTGGGATTTCGTGGTCGTGAGGCACGTTCCAGTGGCGCGCGATACTTTCGCCTACTACGGAAAGGACTTCCTGACCGGGTTCGACAACCAGGCGACCTGGAAGAAAGCCACGCCCCACAACATCCTTCGGGTCACCGACCAGAACAAAAGCTGCGACAGCTGTCACGCCAACGCCAGCTTGTTCCTGAAAGCGTCCGACGTGAGCCTTGACGAACAGAAAGCCAACGCCAACGTGATCGTACCGGCACTACCGCCACGTCTTGGCAGGTAGTACCCTGGACAACCACCCCTAAGCGCAAAGGTGGAGAATGAGAGGAGTCTCAGCGATGAGGAAATATCGGGTTCTACGCGTTTCCGCCCTTATCCTGGCCGTGATCTTGGCCATTCTGTCCGCGTCCGCCTGTGGTCAGAAGGGGCCCACCGAAGTCCAGCGTCTGGCTGCCGTGGCGGACAAGTTCTTCGCCGCCGGAAAGACCAAGGTCGTCAGCGTAGATGATGTCTACAACAACATCGTCAAAGCCAAGGACCCCGGATGGCAGATCGTGGACATCCGCTCGGCCGACCATTACGCTCTAGGTCATGTCGAGGGCGCCATCAATATCCCCTACAAGACCGTCGTCCAGAACATCGACAAATTCAAGAAGGATAAGAAAATCCTCGTTATCTGCTACACCGGTCAGACCGCGGGGCAGACCTCGGCCCTCCTGAACATGCTGGGGTATGATGCCTCCTCGATGAGTTTTGGCATGCTGGGATGGACCAAGGACGAGAAGATCCTGGGCATCAAGCCCTGGAACTGCCAGGCCGGTGAGTACCCGGTCACCACGGCCGTGCCCGATGTGAAGGCCGACAACAAACTGCCTGAACTGAAGACCAAGATAGCCGACGATAACAAGCTTATCCTCGACCGCGCCGGAGCCTATCTGGCTCTAGGAAAAGCGGCCTCCATCAAGGCCGCCGACATCAACACCAACATCACCGCCAAGGATGCTTCCTACTTCTACGTCGACGTCCGCAAGGCGGAGCACTACGCCAAGGGGCACGCGACCGGCGCCATCAACATCCCCCTGACGGAAATCGCCAAGGAAGCCAGTCTCAAGAAACTCCCGACCGACAAGAAGATCGTGCTCTTCTGCTACTCGGGGCAGTCTGCCAGCCAGGCGACCATCTTCCTAAACATGCTGGGCTACGACGCCTATGCGGCCGGCCAGGGTATGATGGCCTGGACCTCAAAGGAAGACATCATCGGTACCAAGCCCTTCGGGTGCAAGCAGCCCGAGTACCCGACTGCCAAGTAAGCCATCACCCCCCCTTTCGGATACCCCTCTCCGGATGGGAAGATACGGCACAGGGAAAGGGCCGGGAGGCAGCGCACCTTCGCGCGCTCTCCCGGCCCTTTCCCTCTCTAGTTCTTATCTTCAGGGCTCATACCCCGGCCCGGCTGCCACCATATCATCGACCAAGTCCACGAAGTCCTCGCGCTTGGTGGCGTCGGGTCGGGCCGGTCGAAGGAGTGGGCCTGGCTTTCCACCACGTCCTTCTTGAAGGCGTAGGCCTAGCGATGGTATCCCTTCTCCTAGATGAACAGGTTGACGTTGGCCTCGTCGGCTTCACCCAGGTAGCTGGCGACTCCCGCGAACTCCAGACCATCGATGAGCTCCTCTTCCTTGAAGCCCATCACGCCCATGGACATGGTGCAGGCCACCATTTTGATGCCCTGCTCCTTAGCGGTGGCGATGAGTTCTTCCAAGGAAGTCACGTTCTGCTGCTTCATGACCATCTTCATCATCTTGGCGCCCATGCCGCCGAAGTTCATCTTCGACAGCCCGAGCCTTCCGGCGCCGCGGGGCATCATGCCGCCGAACATCCCTTGAAGGAAGCTCTTCTTCGCGCGGATCTTTTGGGCCTTACGCAGGATGTTCAGACCCCAGAAGGTGAAGAACATGGTCACCTCGTCCCCCATGGCGGCAGCGCCGTTGGCGATGATGAAAGCCGCCATGGCCTTGTCCAGGTCGCCGCTGAACACGATGATGGTCTTTTTAGTTTTGTTCTCCACGTCATTTCACCTCGGCTTGCGGGCAGTAGGCCTGCCGCAGGTAATGGGAGATGTCCTGGAAACGCAGGGACTCCTGAGCCGCTTTCTGTAGGTTCACAAGGCAGATGGGGCACATGGTTATACCGGTTTCCACACCGGCCTCAGCCCCCCCGGCCCTTTCGGCTGTGACCGCTTTCTTCAGCTGTGCGACCCGCTTCTCGGCGTTGGCCAAGGCCTTTTTCGGGTAGAGGGATTCGGCCGGACCGCCGCAGCACCAGGTGTATTTGCCGGCGTCCTCGGGCTCGCGCACCGTGATCCCCGCCTGCGCCAGGAGGTCCCGGGGCTGGTCCACGACGTTCTCGTAGCGGGCGAAGACGCAGGAGTCGTGGATGGCCACCTCACCGGCCAGGGTCTTGACCGGTTTCAGCCCCTTTTCGGCCAGAACTTCCAGGTAACTCTGGACCTTCAAGTCGTACCCATCGATGATGGTGGGATAGACCGAACGCAGCATGTTGGTGGTATGCGGGTCCACTGTGATGACGTTCTTGACGCTGTGCTTTTTCAAGACGTCGTAGACCTTGCGGGCATGAGAGACCAGAGCTTCGTGCACTCCCAGGTCGTAGATGAGGGCCCCGGAGTACAGCTCTTCTTCGTACAGGTATCCGAAGTCGACTTCCGCCTGCTTAAGGAGGAGAGCCACGTTCACCAGGACCTGGTCGTTGGCCGCCTGCGCCTGGGCCGATGGCCGGGCCATGAAGGCGGAGATGTTCACCACTTTATTGACCTGCCGTCCCAGGCCGGTGAAGCCGGCCAGCCAGGAATCGCCCAGGCGTTCTTCGGCTCCGCTCATGGCTTCGATATAGGGAATCAGCTGGAACATGAGTCCCGTGTACATCACGGTCTCCCCGCCCCGTGGCAGGTTCAGCCCCCGGGCCCACCGTGTGGCGGCCCGTACCGGGATGGGGAGCACCGACCTGCGCTGGCGCAGGTTGTCGGCCAGAATGCCGATGGTATCGCCGATTGGCAGCGGCATGATGATCCCTCCTCCTTACAACCGGAAAACCTGGCGATTGATGAAGTGCCGCAGGGAGCGCACGTTTTCCGCGATGTGCACTCCACCCGGGCAATTCACCTCGCACATCTTGCACAGGAGGCAGGAGTAGATGGTCTCGGTATTCTCCTTCACCTGGTCTTCCATGCCGAGCAGGACGTAACGGAAGAGCTTTCGGGGCAGCAGCTGTATCCCCATGGGACAGACCGCGCTGCAGGCACCGCAGTTCATGCAGGCGGAGGCGTTGAAGTCGTGGCTGCCCCGCCGCACCATATCGACCAGATCCGGATTCAAGACGGCCACGGCCATCACGCTCCCTCCCTCGGAACGGCCTGGTACTGGAAATATCCCTCGTCGGTGACCTCTTTGATCTCGGCCACGTAGCCGTACTTGCGCATCCCCATTACCCAGAAGACCACTTCGTGGGTTGGGCGGTCCAGGGCCGCGGCGATCTCAGGGACCGTCTTGGGGCCATCGGCCAGAACCTTCAGGATGCGCCGGCGCATGAGGTGTTCGTCCCGGATGATTTCCCGGGTATCACGGTTCGTACTCGCACTCATGCTCGTACCTGTGCTCGTACCTGTGCTCGTGCTCATGCCCGCGCTCATTGGCCCACCTCCTTCGCCAGGCCTTCGATCATCGCTTTGATCTGGGCGTCGGTGTAGCCTTGGAGGTCAATGGCGTCCTTGGGGCACAGCGGAGCGCACCCGCCGCAGCCCTTGCATACGGCCGCGTCGATGACCGCCACTTCCTTGCCCCTGCCCTTGACCCTGCCCGTGACCTTGCCCTCGCCCTGGCCTTCGGCGACCTGCTCCCGGCGGATGGCCCCATCGTAGGGGCAACTCTCCTGGCACTTCCCGCACCACGTGCACTGGTCCGGGTCTACCTTGGCCACCAGTGGTTCCAACTCGGCGAAGCCCTTCTTCAAGATGCCGGCGCTCTGGGTCACCGCCGCCAGAGCCGAAGCCACGCTCTCGGCGGAGTTCTTGGGACCCTGGCAAGCACCGCAGATGTAGACTCCGTCCACCACGGTCTCCACGGGACGCAGTTTTGGGTGGATCTCGTTGAAGAAGCGGTCCTTGCCCACCGGGAGTTTCAAGGTCTTGATCAGTTCCTCGTTGGACCGGGGGACCATGCCGGTGACCAGGACCACCAGGTCGGCGGGGATGGTCACTTCCGTGCTCATGGTCAGTTGGTCGGCCACGGTCACCAGGAGGCGGCCGCTCCGCTCGTCCCGGGCCACGGCCGGCGGCGCGTCGTCGCCGAACTTGAGGAAGACCGACCCCTTGTCGCGGGCTTCGTTAAACAGGAGTTCGTACTTGCCGTAAGTGCGCATGTCCCGGTACAGGTGGTATTGGCGTACTCCGGCGCTAACGCCGCCGCCACCTGTACGAGGGGCCGCGGCGGCGGCCACTTCTAGGGAGGTGTGGACCGCCGCGTTGCAGCAGAAACGGGAGCAGTAAGTGTTCGCGTTGGGCACGTCGCGACTCTGCCGGCTGCCCACGCAGTAGATATAGGCGATGCTCCTCACGGGCCGGCCCTTATATGTCAAGGCCGTCCCCGCGCCACCGTCGTCGCGTCCCGAATCGTGGCCGTCGCGGTGGCCATTCCCACGGCCTTCCCCGGCCCCGAGGCCTGAACTGTCGAGGAGTTCCTTGAACTCCGGCAGGGTGACGACGCCCTCCATGCCGTAGCCGTACTCGCCCGCCTCGGGGTGGTAGCTGTCGAAACCGGTGGCGACGATGATCGATCCCACGTCGACCTGGATGGTCTCGGCCGCGGCCGCCGGCGCCGCCCCCGCTTTTCCACCGCCAACCTTGATGGTGGCTTGGTAGTTGCCGAAACTGCCGGCCTTACCCACCAGTTCCGCCTTGGTGAATACCGTGATGTTGGACCGCTTGGCGATCTCGCCCTTGAGATGGGCCATGAGTTCCTGGCCGTTCTTCTCGTGCGGATACATGCTGCCGAAGCCCGCCACCCAGCCGCCCACCTGCGCTTCCTTTTCCACAAGGAAGACGGCGATGCCGATGTCGGACAGCCCCAGGGCCGCCCGCAGGCCGGCGATGCCACCCCCGACCACCAGGGCCTTCGGAACGGTCTGCACCACGGTGGGATCCAGGGGCACGGTCAGCCCGGTCCGGGCGATGCCGGCGCGCACCAGGCGGATGGCCTTCTCGGTGGCCCCGGCCCGATCGTCAGTGTGCGCCCAGGAGCACTGCTCACGCACGTTGACCTGGGTGTACTCGTAGGGGTTCAACCCCGCCCGCCGGGCCACACCGCGGAAGGTGAAAGTGTGCAGTTTGGGAGAGCAGGAGGCGACCACCAGGCCGTCCAGGTTCTGCTCCTGAATGTCCTGGAGCATCTCCTGCTGGGTCGCATCGGAACAGGTGAACATGGCCGTCTTGGCCACCACCACGCCCGGTTCGCTTTCCACGGTGCCCCGGACCTTCTCCACGTCCACGTAGTCGGAGATATTGCCACCGCAGTGGCAGATGTAAACGCCAATCCGTCGCATGGTCATGCCGGCCTCCCCACCTTTTCCACGTAGGCGGCGGCCTGAGCGGCTGCCGCGCCGGCATGCAGGATGGAATCAGGGATATCCTTGGCGCCGGAAGCCGCGCCGGCCACGTAGACCCCGTCGATACTGGTCTGGCCAGGGTTCAGGTCCTCGTTCACTTCCTGCACGTAGTAGTAGTCGTCCATCTTCAGCTCGCCGCCGGGGAACAGGTCCCGGGCCTCCAGATTGGGCTGAATGCCCACGGCCAGCACCACCAGGTCGTACTCGGCCTCGGCGATCGCTCCGCCGTTTTCGATGTCTTCGTAGGAGAGGAGCAGGTTACCGTCTTCCTTCTCCTTGATCCGCGCCACACGGCCCTTGATGAAGTTGGCGCCCATGGCCTTGGCCTGCTCGTAGAACTCGTCGTATCCCTTACTGAAAGCACGGACGTCGATGTAGTGCACGGTGACGTCGGCCAGGGGCAGAGCGCCCATGATGAGCTGGTTCTGCTTGATGGAGTACATGCAGCAGACCCTGGAGCAGAGCGGGTTGCCGACGGTCTGGTCGCGTGAACCGGTGCACATGATGTAGGCGATGCGGTCCGGCACCTTGCCGTCCCCCGGCCGGAGGACCGTGTTATAGGGCCGCGTGGGGGCCAGGAGCCGGTCCATCTGCATGCCGGTGATGACGTTCTTGAACTTGCCGTAACCATACTGGGGCTTCAGGTCGGCCGGGAAGAGCTTGAACCCGGTGGAGACGATGACGGCCCCCACCTTGGCCTCGACCGTCTGCTCGCGCATCTCCATCTTCACGGCGTCTGCCGGACAGACATTCACGCACTGGTGGCACTCTGAGCACACGCCGCAGTCAAGGCAACGACCAACGCTGGCCAACGCCTCGTCCTCGGTGAGCGGAGCTTCGATCTCGGCGAAACCGCGCGGCCGGGCGACCAAGGTTAGCCCGCCTGCCACCGGGTCGCGTCGGCTGTGGCTCTTCTGGCGGGCCAGAACCTGCGTCTTATCCACCACGGGCAGCTTGGGATCGAACTCGGTTTCGTTCATCTCTTTACCCTGCAGCCAGCGGTCGATCATGAAGGCGGCCTTGCGCCCCTGACCGGCCGAGGTGTTGATGAAGGATGCCCCTGAGACCACGTCCCCGGCGGCGAAGATGTAAGGGACGCTACTCTGCTGGGTAGCCGGGTCGACGGTGATGGTCCGGTTCCGGTTCAAGGTCAGAAGGTTGGCGAAGGCCGCCGTATCCGGACCCATACCGATGGCCACGATGACGGCGTCGCAGTTTAGGGTCTGGGTGACAGCCTCATCGTACTGCGGGCTGAAACGGTGGTTACTGTCGAACACGGCGGTGCAGCGCTTCAGTTCCACGCCCTTGACCTGGCCTTCGCCGGTTCCCAGAACCTGCTTCACGCCCCAGGAGTTGAGGACGGTGACGCCTTCGGTGATGGCTTCTTCCACTTCCCAGGTGTGGGCCGGCATTTCGAGCCGGGACTCCAGACTGACCTGACGCACCGACTTGGCTCCAAGGCGCAGCGCGGTGCGGCTGGCATCGATGGCCACGTTACCGCCGCCGATGACCACCACATCCTTACCGCTCAGGTCCTTGGCGCCGAAAGTGGGATCAGACGTCGCGGCGCCGGCCGGCGGTACAGCCTTCGCGGCGGCGACTTCGGCCACGGCGGCGACCGCGTCGACGGTGTGCGCGGCTGGGGCCTCTGCACCGGTGATGGCGGCTCCCAGCTTGGGCGCTCTCAGAAAGTCCAGGGAAGCGACCACTCCGGGGAGGTCTTCGCCGGGCACGTTCAGCCGGGCGGCGCGGGGCGTGCCGGTGGCCACCAGGATGGCATCAAAGCCCTCGGCTTTGAGGTCTTCCAGATTCTCAACCCGGGTGTTGCAGGCGATCTCCACGCCGACGCTGGTGACGTTCCGGACGTCGGCTTCCACCACTTCGGCGGGCAACCGGTAGGCCGGGATGGCCAGCCGGAGCGCTCCGCCGGGCTGGGGCGCCGCTTCCAGAATCTTGACTTCATAGCCCCGGAGGGCCAGCTGCCAGGCGGCCGTCAGGCCGGCCGGCCCGGAGCCGACGATGGCCACTTTCTTGCCGTTGGGGGGCGCTTTCTCGACCGCCGGGGCATCGTGGTCACGGTAATGGGTGTCGGCCACGAACCTCTTCAAGCGGCGGATGGGCAGGGGGCCTTCCAGGCTACCCCTGGTGCACTCGGATTCGCACGGGGCGAAACAGGACCTCCCCAGGCTACCGACCAGGGGCGTGGCCTCCAAGATCAGGTTGAAGGCTTTCTCATACTCGCCGCCGCGGATCAGGGCCACGTATCCGTGGGACTTGATCCCAGCGGGGCAGGCGAAGGTGCACGGGGACGTACCGGCCCGCTCAATGACGGCCTTTTTCGGCACGGCCTGCGGGAAAGCGATATAGGCGGCCCGCCGTGACACCAGATCGGAGTTGAACTGGTCCGGCACGGCGACGTTGCAACCCATCTCGCACTGGCGGCAGCCCGTGCACAGCGCCGGATCGATGAAGGTGGGCTTGCGCCGGATTTTCACCTTGAAGCGGCCATTCCCGTTCCGTTGGATCCCTTCCACCTCGGAGTAGGTGAGGGCGGTGATATTGGGGTGGTGGATGGTGGCGGCCATCTTCGGCGTGGAGATGCAGCTGGCGCAGTCCAGGGTGGGGAACACCTTGCTGAGCAGGATCATCTTCCCGCCCACGCTGGCTTCCTTCTCCACCAGCAGGACCTTATAGCCCATGTCGCCCAGCTTCAGGGCGGACTCCATGCCCCCGATGCCGCTGCCGACCACCAGC
>JAJYWN010000033.1 GCA_021791495.1 Bacillota bacterium | reverse complement strand
TCCGATCTCATTGACCTGCTGCTCGCGCAATATCGCTGCGAGCGGCTCCGTCTTCTCCTCGAATGGCTCGTGTGCCAAAGGCTCCGCCTTTGTGTTTGAGCCCTTGCCGTTAGTTGTATACCGTAATATTGTATATCTAAGCAGTCGTTCCCTGGGAGGCAAGCCAAACATGCCCGAATCGCCCCTTCGTCGAGGTGGTTTTCTCATCTCCAAGGTCCACCAGCTGGCCGGCCGCGTCTTCGCCCGCAAGCTGAAGGAGCACGGCGTCCACGACCTGAACCCGGCTCAGGGCCGCATTCTGTTCGCCTTGTGGCAGGAGGACGGCGTGCCCATCGAAACCTTGGCCAGGCGCACGGGGCTGGGCCCGTCGACCCTCACCCGCATGCTCGATAACCTAGAGAGAGCCGGCCACCTGTCGCGCGGGCCCTCGGAGACCGACCGCCGCAAGCAGATCATCCGCCTGACCGCTTCGCACCAGGCACTCCGCCGCTCCTACGACCAGGTATCGGCGGAGATGACGGACCTCTTCTATCAAGGGTTTACCGGCGCGGAGATCGACGTGTTCGAGAGTTACCTGGACCGGATCCTGAAGAACCTCGGCGGGGTATAGGGTGGGGCGTAGGGTGGAGTGTAGGAGGGTGTAGGGAGGATGGAACGGAGTATGGAATTGGAGCAGGTGTTCGCGAGCGCGTTGGCCTTGGTCGAGCAGAGCCGTAGCGCCCTGGTGGGGTCCATCGGTGAAGGCGGCTACCCGAACATCAAAGGCATGTTTCACGTCTTCCAGGCGAGTGGCTCAGTTCAGGCAGGACAGACGGGCCGGCATCTATTTCGTGGACTTTGAAAGAGTAGAGGGCCTCATGCTCGTCGGTGACATGGAGGTCGTCAGTGACCCGGCGCTCAAAGCCCTGCTCGGGAAAGACGGGTGGACGAAGTACTACCCCCTTGGGCCGAGCGATCCCGACTACTCCGTTCTGCGCTTCCGCGCCAGGCAGGGCGATTACTACCATAGCTTGGAGAAGAAGTCGTTCGATGTTGACTAAACGCTCCGTAGCTCCCCAGAGGGGCTTCTTCCCCCAGCCGGCCTATCTGGTGGGCTGCTTCGCCCAGGACGGCCGCCCAATTTTCAGCCTGAAGACTTGGGTCACCTTTGCCGGTCTTAACCCGCCCACCCTCATGTTTGTGGGACGCAACGCCCGCAAGAAAGCCACTACGCTTAGAATCCTCGAAGCGGGTGTCTTTTCGGCTTCGCTTGTGATCGAAGACCTCTTGGAAGCGGCTGACTACTGCGGCAGCGTCTCCGGCCTCACCGCCGACAAGGTAGCCGACACGGGCATGGCTTGGGAGCGGGGGGCGGTGCTCGACGTCCCGCTACCCAGCCTCTCTCCCTGGACCTATGAGTGTCGCGTGGCCCGCACACTCGATTGGGGGGACGCCACAATCTTCTTCGGTGAGGTGGAGAACATCCTGGTAGACGAAGGCATAGGCACCGCCGAGCGTGGCACAGTCGACATCCCGGCCTTGAAGCCGGTTATCTACGCACCGACTGCCTACTACTCGCTGGGACGGCGCCTGATGGAGCAAGGCCAGTCCTTGAAAACGGGCCGTTAGTTCATCTCTTGGCGCGCCGGGCGGAGCATCGCCACGGGCGAACCGTGTTGTGGCGCGAGATGGGATATGGAGGTGGAGGGCGTGCGAGTTCTGGTCATCGGCGGCACGAGATTCGTTGGACGGCACGTGGTGGAGGAGTTGAACAGGCGCGGTCACCAGGTTACGGTCTTCCATCGGGGCGCCCACGAAGCCGCGTGGGAGTTCCCCGTCGCCCACCTGCACGGCGAACGTCGCGAGCTGGCGGCACGGACGGCAGGGGTGGCCTTCGACGCCCTGATCGATATGCATGCCATGAACGATAGGGACTCACGTTGGGTGGTGGATGCTTTCAGAGGACGCGTCGCCCATAGCGTTCACGTCAGCAGCATGGACGTGTACCGGGCGTGGGAGGCCGTGCAAACCGGCGGCCCCGCCACCGACGCTGTGCCCCTCGGCGAAGAGGCACCGCTACGCCCCACTCTCTATCTCTACCGGGGTAAGCATCCAGGGATGGAGCAGTACGATAAGATCCTGATGGAGCGTACGGTCCTAGGAGCGGGCTCAGGTTTCCCGGCGACGGTCGTCCGCCTCCCGATGGTCTATGGACCCCACGATGGGCAACGCCGGGAGCGGATGTTTCTGCGGCGGATCCTGGACGGGGTTCCCATCGTGATGGGAGGCGGCAGCGCTTGGCTCTGGCATCGTGTCTTTGCGAAGGAGGCCGCGCGCGCCATCGTCCTGGCCGCCGAATCGGATCAGGCCCCCGGGCATGTCTTCAATGTCGGGGAGCCGGTCGTGTTGACCATGTACCAGTGGGCCGAGGCCATCGGTCGGGCGGCAGGCATTGCTGCCGATATCCGCCTGGTACCCGACGCCGTACTTCCAAAGCACCTTGCCTTTCTTAGCACCCAGCAGCAACACATGGTGGCCGACACCACCAAGATCCGACACCTCCTGGGATACGCTGAAGAAATGGCACCAGACGCCTGCATGCAAGCCTCGGTGACTTGGCACCTGGCTAATCCTGCCGATGCCGGCGTCGACGATCCGGTCGCATACCAGGCCGAACTGCGTGCGGAAGCTGCCGCGCTGCGCGGTCTGACCTAAGCCGTCTTGACGGCACCGGATGCCAAGCAATGGCTCAGTGGGCAGCGCTGAGGATGTCCTGGAGAAGCTCTGAGTCGGATCGTTTAGACATAGACGACGCCCTCAGAGATCGACTTGAAGATGTGCGGAGACTGGATCGCCCGGACTCCGGCTGATGTAAGGAGGTCGACCTTGTGGCCCAGCAGGCCTTCCAGATAGTCCGCAAGGTCGACGAACCGAAACCCGATAGGCCGGCTGAACTCGACGACTATGTCGACATCGCTGGAGTCCGTAGACTCGTCACGGGCGACCGAGCCGAAGAGGCCAATCCTGCTCACGCCAAACTCAGCGCTCAGATACTCCCGGTTCTGGCGAAGCAGCTGGACAGCTCTGTCTCTTGTGAGCATGGGGACCACCTCCTTCCCCTATTATACCCTACTGGATGCGCCTAACGGACAGGGGCCGAGCGGCGGTGGTGCTTATGCCGTTGCCCATTCCGCAGACGGCAGCGCCACCTGATCAAACAGCGTCTGCAAAGGGAATCCTGAAGTGACCTTGAAGCAAACAGCAGGCGCTGCAGCCGCCCCCTCTTCGAACGGGCGGCTGTGTTCTACCGTCAGGCGTCCTCGCCGGACCGAGCGTAGCCTTGTAGTACCCGTAGCGTAAGGAGGCAAAGGATGGGTCGCGAGTTCAAGAAGTACTTCGCGCTAACCCTGAAGTCACTTAGGGCCTTGGGGAGCTGGGCCGCGGACTGCGCGGAAAGAGCGCTGCCCATATATGAGAAGCATGCTGATTCAGATTCCCGGCCCCGTGCCGCGATTGGAGGCATTCGGGTGTTCGCCGCTGGGGGAAGGCGAACGACTCAGTTGCGTACCCTTGCCTTGTCGGCGTATGCCGCTGCACGCGAGGCGGACGATCCCGCGGCAGCCGCCGCCGCCAACGCCGCGTGCCTTGCGGCGTCGAGCGCCTACACGCATCCATTGGCGGATGTCCAGCAAACAAAGCACATTGTCGGTCCGGCGGCCTATGCCGCTCTGGCACTTGAACTCGACCACGGCGGCGATCCAAGCATCGGCGATGGTGAGGTTCGTTGGGCAATCGAACACGTCACCCTTGAAGTGCGCGAAGTCCTGCTGCAGATGCCCTCTCGTCAAGCCGGAAAGAGTCGCCTGGACATGCTCCTCTATGAGCTGGATGCGGGCATCCGAGGTCCGGTCCAAGGCCTCGAGGCCTGAGCGGCGCGGTTTTCAACATCAGATCCATCGCCATTGCGGTCATCGAGGCTCGCATCGGCCGAAGGCTCTCAGCACCAACAGAGCCCGGAGCGTGATATAACCGGTCCAATGCTGCTTCGCCCTCTCCCACGCTTCAGGGTACTGGCCCCACCTCCACACGGGATAGAGAGCGCCATCGCGTTTGACGGACGCCGCGAGGTCATCCAGGTCCGGATCCATGACATCGGGGCCAAAACCGAACATCTCGGCCAGCGATGGGTCACTCGCGAAGTGGTGAGGCCGGGGGACGTAGTGGCCCCACTCGCGGGGGTCGGTCCTTACCAGGCTCCGGACAGCCTCCCGGAGCTTGGGCTCAATCGCTTCTGAGATCTCCGCCGGAAGCAGCCTGTGCAGGGCGATGAAGCAGAAGACCTCATGTTCCGACGGGAACTCCCGCTTGCTGTTCAGGTAATCAACTGCGTGGTTGACCAGGGCTTCGACGTCGAGCGCCGACACCAACGAGCGGTGCTTGTAGATGTAGCCGATGAGTTCCGCGGTAGGGTTTCCCCAACTCCGGTCGATGACCGTGCCGCCTTCGTTCGGATCGAAACCCCACCACGGCGCATGCGGGTGGTCGTTGACCTGCCGGGGCACCGCGAACCAGCCTTGGCGCGTAGGGTCGAAAGTCCGCTCAAGGTAGCGGATGGTCGGCGCGACAAGGTCGTCGCCCGCGGCAGCCCCGACCTCATCCAGAGACCTCAGGCCTATGGACGTAGCCATGGGAGACGAATCCGGGAGCATAAAGTCGCTCTCTAACCCATGGCCGAACCCGCCGTCGGGGTTCCAGTAATCCCTCAGGCACCTGACGACAGTGTCCACGGCCATGGCTCTCGCGGCAGGCTCTGTGGCGAAATGCGCATCAAACCGCGCCACGTCGACGGCTCGCCCGACTCGGCGGATCAGGCTGCCCGCCCTATCGACGTCCTCGGGCGTAAGGTATCTCTTCATTGCTCCGTCTCCCCCCTTGAGATCAGGGATACATGGGGAGCTTAAGCTGGAGGGGCGATCATTCCTTTCGGAGATCAAACTGCAACCCGCGGTTTACGGGTCGAACGCCGTGACGTACAATAGAGGTAACAGATGTACGTCAGGAGGTGGCGCATGAATACCAAGTTGACACTACGCTTAGACGACCGGCTCATTCGCAACGTGAAACACCATGCGGCCAAATCGGGCAAGTCCGTTTCGAAGCTCGTGGCCGATTACTTTGCCCTCATCGACGCGAATGAAGATGTCCCCGAGATTAGGGTTACACCCCGTGTGCGTTCCCTCATCGGTTCCCTAAAGGGCGGGGCCGTGACTGAAGAAGACTATCGCCGCCACCTGGAGGACAAGCACAAGTGAAGGTCATGTTCGACACGAATGTGGTCCTCGATGTCCTTCTGGCCAGGGAGCCGCACGTCGACGCCGCCGCCAAGCTTTTCACCCTTGTCGACACCGGCGTGATTGAAGGTTCGATCTGCGCCACTACCGCCACGACGGTTTACTACATCGCCGCGCGATCATTCGGGCGCGAGCAAGCCCGTGCGCAGGTGCGCGAGCTGCTCGCTCTCTTTGATGTGGCTCATGTCGATCGCGGCGTGCTCGATAGAGCGCTCGCTCTCGACTTCGTGGATTATGAGGATGCCGTCTTGCATGAGGCCGCCAAGGCGAACGGCATGGCCGCCATCGTTACGCGGAACGGGCGCGATTTCGCGAAGGCGACTCTACCGGTCTTTAGCCCCACAGAACTCCTGGCCGCGGTCGCGGCTGCGGCACAATAGAAGGCCATGTAGTCCCGTCTGGAATCCAAGGTCCTCAGAGCCCTGAAACTGGATGGTTCCAGGTTATACCTGCTAAAACCAATTTTGGGCCCTGACGGATGGACCCTTGTTATGTTACCATGTGTTCAGGGTCCATCCAACAAACCCTCGTCCTGCCTGCAAAGAAAACTCCCGGCGTCCGCCCATCAAAGGAATGACAAAGGAGGTTTGCCTTTTGCCAAGGCACTTCACCAAATCGATTCGTCTTCTCGCTTCGTCTTTGCTCATCGTATCCGCAGTCTTGCTTGGAGTCCCCCAGGTCGCCGCGGCGGCCACCCTAGCCGCTCCACTATCGTACGGTGACCAAAATGCGCAGGTAGCCGCGCTGCAGTCCGACCTCGACCTTCTGGGTTACCCCGTCAGGATCTACACAGGCTTCTTCGGCCCGGTCACCGGGAACCGCGTATCCGCGTTTCAGCGGGACTGGGGTCTCCCCGTCACGGGCAAGGTGAACGCCGCCACCAGGGACGCCATCCTGGAGGCCTTGAACCAGCACTTCCACTATGTCACAGCCAATCTCGGCGCTTACCCGTTTACGGTGGGCGACACCGGGCCCGGTGTGGAGCAGTTGCAGCGGGCGCTGGCGGCCAAGGGGTATGACGTTGGGCCGGTGAACGGCGTGCTCATGGGAAAGACCGTTTCCGCCCTCTGTCGATTCCAGGCCGACCGCGGCCTTGCGGTCACGGCGGTGGTCGATGCGGCTACGAACAAGGCCCTCGGACTGACGGCCTCCCCCGACCAACCTCCGTCCAGCTCCGGGACCCACCCCCGCATTCAGGCCGGCGAGGCGGACATCATGCTTTTGGCCCACCTCATTCAGGCCGAAGCAGGCATCGAACCATACCTGGGCAAGGTGGCCGTCGGCGCGGTGGTGATCAACCGTATGCTAAGCTCCCAATTCCCGAACACCCTATCGGGAGTAATCTACCAGAAGAACCAGTTCGAGCCAGTGTCCAACGGCACCATTAACAGGGCACCCTCGGCCGACTCCATCAAGGCTGCCCGCCAGGCGGTGGCTGGTTCGGACCCGACCGGTGGGGCGCTGTACTTCTTCGACTACCGGATAGTCACGAACAAGTACCTCTGGGCCCGCCCGTTGGCAATAACCATAGGTACCCAACGGTTCGCGTTCTAGCTGAGAAGATTGCTGTGTGAAGGGGGCGGTTGGGCCAGTCACCCGGTCGCCCTCTCTCACCACCGTACTTGAGGATTGTATCAGGGAGTTTCGGGAGGCCCTGGCCCTGCCAACTGGCGGCGCCAAGGGCCTTTCCCGTTTTGGACTAGGGGTGGTTAGCAATCGAACAAGGACCAGCATTTCTCGTTGCGTAGCCTTTGGTCGTCGAGCACAAGTTCGCGGATCTCGCTTGGAAGCTGTGCACGCTGCCACTGGCACTCCAAGCGACCGGCCTCATCCCGCCCGCCTTCAGGAGTCGCCGCGCGCACGGCCCTGATCGCGTATGCCGCCGCACCCAGCTCGTGAGCTGCCACATGACCCACCGCCGCTGCTTGCCCGGCGGCGTGAGCCGCTTCCTTCGCGGCGCCAAACACCTCTCTAGCCGCGGCATTGGCGGCAAAGGCTGCCGTTCGGGCTTCCGTCATCCTGATCTCACCCCGCGCCCAAGCGCGTGCCTGTTCTATCGCTCGGCGCGGACGGTCGTCACCGGGTTGCGATTGCTCGAAGAAGTGCAGCACATGCTGCGCGCAATCGGCCGCCCACACTGCAAGAAGGTGATGATCGGCATCCAGTAGGCTGCCACCGCGGCGCACGGTGACAAGCCTGGGGTCTCGGATCTTCGTGAAGATCATTCGCCTATCCATCCTCTCCGATCTCCCTGGTGGGAAGTCAAGGGAACCGCCTGAGTCTCCTCATCACCTGTTCGCGCACCTCTTCCGGCTGACCCCTTGTGACGAGTCCTCTGTGAACCAGACCAAGGTCGCAACCCTTGGCACGAAGGTGCTCGATCAGGGGCCCGTACCGTTCGGCGCGGCCGCGGCAGACCTCTGTGATAAGTCGCAGTTCCAGCGACACTGTGGGCACTTCATGGCTGCCGCACGGCAGGTGCACGAAGTGCTCCCATGGGCCGCGGCCAAAGGTTTCGATGGTGTCCAGGTCCGACTCAAGTTCGACCGTGCTGAAGCCGACCTCGACTCCGGTGACCTCCCAGTTGCCATAGTACTGCTTCGCGTCGGGTAGCCAGGCCGGCTCGTCAATACACTTGAACTCGGACAGCGCTGCCCCGAACGCGTCCACCGCCTTCCTCTCCCGCACCAGGATGTCGATGTCGGCTGCCGGCAAGTCCACTCCGTGCAGCAGGGCCGCCCCGGTCCCAACCAGCCGGTAGGCGAACCTCGAACAGGTCGGCATCGCCCGGTCGAGGGTGGCCACGAGTGCCTCAACGAGTCTGGTCCTGCTCAGCGTAGCCGGCGGATGTGACATCTCTATCGCCTCCACTACTTTTCGCAAGTATTCCGTGCCTAGCCCTCGGACCATGTCTCAGACCGAGAGGGAGCAGGAATCGTGCCCGCAGACCCAAGCAAACACCGACCGATTCGACTTGACTACTTGGCGCAGAACAGTGGTTCTCCTCCCCGCGTCGAAGGTATGTGGCACAAGCTCGACGGCAACCCATGAACGGCCTGAGAGAGGAGCGCTGAAGCGTAATGGAGTGGGTGAGAAAGAGAACATGGGTTCCCTGGCTGGGGCTTTTGGTTCTATACCTGGCGGCGCTGGAAATACCCCGTCTGATTCCGGATGGGGTGGTGCTCGACCAGGCCAGTGAGGCGGGCCAAGCCGCGCAGTACGCCAGGGTTGAGGCGGGTTGGCTCTGGTCGAACCCCCTCGAGCAGATCTGGATCACGAAGGTCGGTGTCCGGAGCATCACCCTCGGCGAGGCTCTGCCGGGGGGCGAGTGGAGCCGGCACACACCGGCCCGGGAATTCAGGGCCGTCCTCACGGCCTATACTTTCTTCGGTTTGCCGCATTCCGAGGCAGTTGTCCAGGCAAGATCAGGTTCAGTGTGGCGGTCTCCCTCCGGTACCCTTTGCACGCTTGCCCTGCTTGGGGCGACTATCCTGCTTGTCCGAATGGCATTCAGAAGGTCAGTTGTTCGAGTCCCCGTGCGTCCACCGTAAACAGGCCACCTACGGTGATGGTCGCCCTTGGGTGGGATGTGTACTATCTGGGAGTGCAAGCTAGGACGGGCCACCGCGAGCCTAATTCGGGACTTGCCGAATGCGCGTGGCAGTAAGTAGTAGGCGACAGTTATCTAAGAAGATGTTGTTTCGGAAGAGATATCACCTGGATTTGGCAGGATATGGCACAGAAATGTCTAACCTGTAAGACCTATGATGAATCTTCGGCGATTCTGGACGTGGCTCAGCATCGACGCCACATACGTCAACCTCTTTCTCGCCTGGTTCATCTCGGGCACCGACGTCGTGAAGAGTTGGCTGCCCCAGAAGTTCGCTGTTCCCATCATCATCACGATGATATGGGTGACGCGTTTCGGCACGGTTCTGGCCGTTGTCGCGTTCCGCCAAAGGGAAAAGTACAAACGGATTGCCCTTCAGGAGAAGCTCATCGTTACCTACCTCAGGAGGCTTTCCGCCGTACTTGGCAACGGCTATCGGGTCAACGTCATGGTGCTGGGCAAAGACAGATACCTGCGAATCCGTTGGCATAGAGGCCGCTTCTCGGCGTCTGAGCTCAAACTTGCCTGGTCTGCAGGAGGAAAGGACGGACTCATAGAAGGGTGCTGCGGGTTGGCGGTTTCAGACGGCGGCCCAGTTTCCGGTGACTGGACGCCTTACAAGGCTGCGCAGTTTAAGGAGTTCAGGAGACCGGACGGTTCCACCCCCTGGGGGATTAACGAGAAGCAGCTTCCCGCCATACGCAACGTCGGCTCGGTTCTTGCGATGCCGCTTCCGGGACCTAAGAACCCAGCCAAGGCCGTCGGGTGTCTGAACGTGGACTCGAAACTCCCGCTATCGGGGTCAGGCCTTGACCAAGAACGCGTGATGGATCTATGTATGCCGTACGCCGCTCCACTAGGTATCCTTGTCAGCTCGGTCAGGAGGTTTGAGCGTGATGCAGAAAAAGATCGTTGATGGAAGGACCCTGGTTACTGACAAGAAATACCGGCTGCCGAAGCAGGGAGAGAAGGACGTCCTGCGGCTGTGGGCGCGCAGGTTCCGCGACGCCTATCTGGCCGTGGAGTTGTCCTTGGAAGAGATAGCTTGTGCCATTGAAGACGGAGACGAAAACAAGGCGGACAAGACAGGGGCCTAACAGCTGCCTATCGCCCGTTTTTTTTCTTTGGCGGCCTGGTTAACTGGTATATGGTCTCAGTCAAGTCCAGATAGCCGTCCATGAACCTCTTGGCCCAGACGGCTTCGACCTCGGGGTCGTGATTTTTGGGAAGCCGGTATCGCTTGTCCGTCACTACGACCCTTCCGTCTCCAGTGTCCCGCTTCTCGAGAGGCATGCCGTCACCTCCTGTCTACGGATATCACCTATCTCCACTGTGGCGTAGGCCAATACAGCTCGCCCAGCTTTTCGAACCTTTATGTGGCATCCTCTGGAAATAGACGCCCCCAGGACAAGTCATGATTGGATACGGCGCTGTCCTATGTGGCAGGAATGGAACCCTTGGTCGCCTTAACGGCCCTTAGATTTGAGCACCTGGCGCCGCCAAACCCCACGAGAAGACCCGACTTCGAGGGCGGCTACAACGCTTTCTGGTCAGCAACCTGTTCAGTTGCGGCTGGAGTCTGAGCGAAGACATCTAGAAACGTTTAATGCAAAAGCCAGGCCAGGCATGTCATTTTTTGAACACGTTCAGTAGGCCAGGAAGTGCAAATGGCATTTGGAAGGCCACCTCTTGATGGAGCCACCAAGTCGCGGTGAGATGCTGGGGAGAACCGAGGCCCTTCTTGCGTCGTCATAGGAATATGGCCCAATACTGACAGGAGTTGGAAGCTGGCAAGTGGAAGCCGGCGAGTAGAAGCCGCCAAGTCGGAGGGGGAGTCTCATGTTCCGTCGCAGGGCACTGGTCGCCGTTATCTTGTTGTTGACGCTAATGATTGCAGGGTGCACCAAGCGGACGCCGCCGCCCGCGCCCTTACCTCCATCCCCTCCTCAGGGGAGTGGGGTTCCGACCCCGGGGTCTCAGAACCCCCCGCCGACATCCTTGCCCTCACCCGCTTCCCAAGGGAGCGGGGTTCCGACCCCAGGGCTCCAGAAACCGCCACCGGCACCGCCGACCAAGGTAGAGAGGGGGTTTCCTTTCCCATCTGAGTCGCCCGTCAAGGTCGTTCCCTCGGTCCAGCCCATGAAGGCTGCCGCCGACCTCAGCAACGTCACCAACCCGGACATGTTCCGCCTGTTGCCGGCCGCTCAAAACCTCCTCGTCCAGAACGGTTTCGCCGTAGTCCCGGGCCAGGACCGGGAGTTCTTCATGCTCTACGAGATGAGCCGCTACCGGCCGGTGCCTCTCCTCGTGACCACCGATTCCCTCCTGCACAACTACCACCTGTTCTTCGACCACCTACTGCGGATGGTGGAGACGGAAAGCCTGGTCCCGGTGCTGCGCAAGCTCAACGGCGCCATGCTGGCGCGGGCGCAGGAGCAGTATGCGGCCCTCAAGGGCACGGCCTGGGAGAACGCCGCCCGCCGGAACGTCGGCTTCTTCGCGGTGGGGAGCAAGCTGCTGGACCCCTCCGTCGCGGTGCCGAAAGCGGTTGAGAAAGAGGTGGCCGATGAACTGGACCTTATCGCCTCGCATCAGGGCATCGTCGTCTCGCCGCTCCTTAACCTTGGCGGCAGCACGAATCCGGTGGAGGCCCTGAAGGAGGACTACTCCCAGTACGTGCCGCGGGGCCATTACGACACGGCCGACGACCTGAAGGCCTACTTCCGGACCATGATGTGGTACGGCCGCATGACCTTCCGCCTCTCCCGGGAAGACGAAATGCGGTCTGCGGCTTTGATCGTCACGGCTCTTGACCAAGGCGACAACGCCGCGACCTGGAACATGATCTACGATCCCACAACCTTCTTCGTGGGGGAAAGCGACGACATCGGCTACTTTGAACTTGACGGGGCGCTGCGGAAAGCCTACGGCGCCGGCACCGCCCCGACCCTCCAGACCCTGGTTTCAGATGCCGGGAAATGGCGCGCCTTCCTGGACGCCACCGCCCGCCTGGCGCCGCCGGCCA
This sequence comes from Bacillota bacterium, assembly GCA_021791495.1. Taxonomy (GTDB): domain Bacteria; phylum Bacillota; class Sulfobacillia; order JAJYWN01; family JAJYWN01; genus JAJYWN01. Next base: position 27,988 of record JAJYWN010000033.1, on the reverse strand, counting down.
TTAACTCCATCCCCATCTTCGATGAGATCATTAACCCCGACCGGGAGAAGGAGATCAAGGGTTTCCGGTTCATGGGGCAGCGGTTCACCCTGGACGCCTCCATCTTCCAGCGGCTGGTCTACCGCGAAGTCAAGGAGAACAGCCAGGGTCAGCGCCGGATGTTACCCCGGGGGTTGGACATCCCGGCCGCCCTCGGGTCGCAAGAGGCCTACGCCATCCTGGAGTCGATGGGCGAAACGGGATACGCCAACTACCCCGAGAACATGGCCAAAATGCGCAAGTACATCGCCGGCCTCGACCGCACGTCCTGGACGCAGAACCTCTATTGGGGCTGGCTATACGCGCTACGGCCCCTCCTGGCGGAGAAGCCCGCCGGTTACCCGGCCTTCATGCGCGGCCAGGCCTGGACCAGGAAGGAACTGAATACCTTCCTCGGCAACTGGGCCGAACTGAAGCACGACACCATCCTCTACGCCAAACAGATATACGCGGAGGCCGGCGGGGGCATGGACAAGGTAGACGACCGCGGCTACGTCGAGCCTTACCCCGACCTATACGCTCGCCTGGCCGCGCTGGCCAAGGCGACCACCGACGGCCTCGCGGCCCGCAATCTCCTGAGCGAGCAGGATGCCGCCAGTCTGGACCGGCTGGAGAAACTCACCCTCTCCCTTAAGACGATCTCCGAAAAGGAACTGGCGGCGAGCCCGCTCACCGACGCCGAGTACGATTTGATCCGCGGTTACGGGGTCCAGTTGGAGCACTTCTGGCTGGAAGCCCTGAAGGACCAAGGGGTCGTCCACCGCGGTCAGTCGGGCGATAAGCCTGCGGCCCTAGTGGCCGACGTGGCCACTAACCCCAACGGCTCGGTGCTGGAGGAGGCCACCGGCTACGTGAACCGGATCTACGCACTGGTGCCCGTCGACGGTAAGCTGCGCATCGCCGTGGGCGGTGTCTACTCCTACTACGAATTCCCGTGGCCCCTCAATGATCGCCTAACTGATAGCCGGTGGCACGAGATGCTGAATGAAGTCAAGGCCCCGTCGCCGCCAGAGTGGACGGCGGTCTTCATCGCCCCTTGAGCGCATTTCCGCAGTCCGCCATCCTGTCGACATTCCAGGCGTCGCTAGGAACGCCCGCGCGACCGTCCTTGCGGCTACCCCGGAGGCCGCCCCTGCCGCCGCCAGCGGTTTTCCTCCTAGCCGCGGCGGTTCTGTTGGTGACCTTTGCTGCTTCCGGCCAGGCCGGGGCGGGCAGCTTCGAGGCCTTCCGCGCCGCTCGCATGCGCCTGCCCGCCGAGGGGGAACTGGTGTCGCTGGTAGCCGTGGGTGATGTGATGCTGTCCCGCGGAGTGGCCGGGGCGGTCAAGGCGGTCGGCGACCCGGCGTTTCCCTTTGCGGCAGTTCAGGAACACCTGCGCCAAGGGGATCTGGTCTTCGGTAACCTGGAGGGGCCGCTCACGCCCGGGCGCCCCATCGACATCTCCGAAATGGTGCTCCGCGCCGACCCCGTCATGGCCGGAGCCCTGGCCCAGGCCGGTTTCACCGTCCTGTCTCTGGCCAATAACCACATCCCGGACTTCGGCCCGCGCGGCATCACGGACACGCTGCAGAACCTGGAACGTGCCGGCGTGACCCCGGTGGGGGCGGGCCGGGACGATGAGGAGGCTTTGGCTCCCCGTTTCTTCGAGGTCAAGGGGATGCGCTTCGCCTTCCTGGCTTTCGGTGAAACGGCCCTGCTCCCCAAAGCCTACCGGGCCGGCCCTGATGTGCCTGGGACTGCTGCCACAGCCGCCACCACCGTCACTGGCCCGGACGCCCCTGGGACCGCCGCCACCGGCCTGACACACGCACGGGTGGCTGTCACCGACCCGACGCTCATGAAGGTGGCCCTCACCGACCCAGCGCGCATGCGGGCCGCCATCGCCGCCGCGGCGGCGATGGCCGACTTCGTGGTCGTCTCGCTCCATGCTGGCACAGAATACGAACTCAGGCCCGATTCGGTCCAGACCGTGCTGGCCTACGCGGCCATCGACGCCGGCGCCAGCCTTGTGCTGGGTCACCACCCCCATGTGGTGCAGCCCATAGAGCAGTATCGCGGCAAGTACATCCTCTACAGCCTGGGCAACTTCATCTTCGACCAGCTCTGGTCGGAGGAGACCCGCCGCGGGCTGCTGGTGCGGTTCCTAGTAAGCAAGGCTGCGGGCGTGGTCAGGATGGAGCTGGTGCCAACGCGCATCAACGCTCACTGCCAGCCGGAGGCCATGACGGGCCCGGAGGCGGACGCGTTGGTCCAGAGGCTGGGGCTGGACATCACGGCCATTGCTCCGCCGGCCACTGAGGAACTGCCAAGGAAGTACGTGGCGGCGGTCGGCGCCACGCCTCCGGCCCGCCGCCTCGTCGAAGATCGTGACTTCGACCTGGACCGTGACGGGGCCACAGAGCACTACGCGCTGCGCGACGGCCGGCTGACGGTCTCCCTGGATCCCCTTGCCGCGGGGTCAAGGTCCGGCGCCGGGGGCGTCATCTGGCAGACGCCCGAGGACTGGTGGGTGGAGTATTTCCTTTTGGGCGATGCCGACAACGACGGCACGCCCGACCTCAATCTTTCGGTGTGGAAGGCGGGCAGTTTCGGCCTGTGCCGGCCCTTCTGGGTGGAGCGCGACGACCCCACCGTCCGTAACCACCTTTTCATCTTTGACCTTGTCGGTGGCCGCATGAAGGCCGTCTGGCAATCCTCGAACCTGGACCGGCCCAACCTCGATCTGGCCCTCGAAGACCTGGACGGCGACGGTCAAAACGAACTCGTCACCCTGGAGGGCAGCTACAGCGATCCGCAGCGAAGGCAGATCACCGCCTGGAAGTGGAACGGCTGGGGTTTCTCCAGGGTCAATTGACTGACAAGGTGCCGAGGAGGAGGGCCAGGGCCTCGCCCGGTGTGGTGCGGGGGAGTTCAGTGGTCGTCGCTGATCCCAGGCAGATTCAGGACTTCGGCCTCCAGCCGGGCCAGTCGTTCACGGTGCCGCAGGGCCGTGACCTCGGCGATGCGTGTCCGAATGCGCTGGCTCAGGGCGTCCAGACGCTCCATTTCCTCAGAGAGTTCCCGCGCCCGGCCTTCCAAGCCCGCCGACTGCTCCGCCAGTTCCATCCGCCGGGTCAAGTGCCGGCGAGCCTCCTCTTCATCAGAACTCAGGGCCGTCCTAGCCAGTTCCTCTTGACGAGTGATCTGTTTCGCCAGATCCTCGATGGAGGAGTTCAGTTCCTTCCAGACCTTCTCGGTGCGTTGACGAGCCTCACTGAGATCGCGCTCCTTCGACTCCAACTGGGCGAGGGTTTTGCGGAGTTCGTCGCCATCCGGACCGGCTTGGACGTTGTCGCTGTTCTGTTTGGCGGCTCGCTGTCGCAGTTCCCACAAATCATCCAAGGTAAAACGACCAGCGTCGATGGCCTTGCGAGCATCCTGATACTCATCGTGCGTCACCGTACCGTTGGCGTAAAGCGTGTCCAGCTCTCGACGAATGGTGTCTTCCACGCAGCTGTGACCGTATCCGCCGTAGCCGCCGCCGGGCAGCAACCGTGATCCGTATTCGATGTCCGCCAATAATCGGCCGAAACGGAATCCTCCTCCGCAGCCCATCAGTGGCCCTCCTCTTGTGCCGCCTCAGGTTTCGCTTCCCTTGCCGCCACTTGCTCCTTCAATCTCGCCAGTTCATCCTCCACGCGTGCGTTCCGGCTTAGAGCCGCGAGTTTCCGGTCCACATCGTCGGTGCCGTCGCCCAGAACATCATTGGCCAGACCTTGCGCCACCAACTCGTCGAGTGCCTGCACTCGAGCCTGTACCTGTTGGATGCGTGACTCGGTACGGTCGATAACGCCGGCAATGTTGTGTGTATCTTTGCCCAGAGAAACCATGCTCTCCTTTACAGCCAGCTGAGCCTTGGAGGCATCGTAGACGGCTTTCAGCTCCTCCTTGCGGTCACGGAACGAGCTGATCCGGTCGCGCAGTTCCTCACGAGTCTGGATCATCGAGTCCACGTGATGCTGGAGGTCCTTGATCTGCTGTTCGACGCTGGCAAGCCGCTCGCCAGCCTGTGCCTTACGCGAGAGGGCAACCCGGGCCAGGTCCTCTTGGTCAAGGGAAAGGGCCTGCCGGGCCTGTTCATCATACTTCTCGACGCTCGCCTGTAAGGAGTGGAGTTGCATCTCCAGTCTCTTCTTTGAGGAGGTGACCTGCACCAGGTTCTCCGAGACTTCCCCCAGGCTCTTCTCCATTTCGGAAAGGCTGAAGTCCAACATTTCCTTGGGATCCTCGATGGCGTCGAGGCTCTTTTCAATCTTGGCTCCAAGGATCGCTCTAAGACGATCAAAGAAACCCATGGCTTTGACCTCCCCTGCGTTTCATTTCTACTGTAGCGCGCAAATGTGTGGAGATTGTGCGTACCGGCGCATCAACTCATCGCGAAACGCAGCTAGCTCCCGGATACGCCGGTCCAGGTCATCGAGGTGAATCCGCAAATCCCGCGATTCAGCTTCGGCCCTGAACCAGAGCCAAGGCCTCGGTAACACAAGTTTGTAATCAAGACATCACATCGGGCCAGCCTTAGCTCCTCGGTACACCGTCAGTTGACAAATCCGAGGCAACAGTGTTATTTAATAATTAAGCAATTGCTTAATCGTTAGGACGGTGACGCATTGATGCACCCGGAGTCGGGAAAGAACAGAGACCTTTGTGATACTTTCTGCCCTTCGTGTAATGTGGATGAACTCCGGGAGAAAGTGCTGGAAGTGGCCGGTCTATCGGAGATCTTCAAGGTCTTGGGAGATGAGACCAGGACCAAGATTCTTTTCCTGCTGGCCACAAAAGAGCTCTGTGTCTGCGATCTTGCCACAGTGCTGGAGATGAGCTTGCCCGCCGTTTCGCACCACTTGCGGCTCCTGAAGGCCCTGCGTCTAGTGCGGTATCGTCGAGAAGGGAAAATGGTCTACTACTCCCTGGATGATGACCACATTTTGAACCTTATCAGACAGGCGCAGGAGCACTTTGCCGAAGGACAATAACAACCAAGGGAGAGTTCCAGATGCGCTATAAACTAACCGGGCTTGATTGCGCCGATTGCGCTCTGAAGATAGAGCGAGAGCTGCGCGGGGAAAAGGGCATGGAGACCGTGTCCGTGAACTTTGCCACCGCAAGCGTGGACCTCCCCCCTGAACTTCTCCTCACCGCCAAGGAGATCATCGCCCGCGTAGAGCCCGATGTGAAGATAGCGGGGCCGGCGCGCGCCGGGTCCAACGGAGGGAAGGGCGCGGAGGGGGCGGAGGGCGCGAAGGTTGGGGAGGACGAGGACAGGGACGGCGCCGAAGAAGCGCGTCCCTATCACCTATTCATCGCGGGAGTATTGCTGGCGCTAGGCATCTTCTTCAATGAACCTCTTCATCGCACCAGTCACTCCTGGGCCGAATACCTTGTGCTCCTATCCGCCTACTTCCTCGTGGGTTGGAGGGTGCTATGGGCGGCCGTGAGGAACCTGGCCCGGGGGCAGGTCTTCGATGAGAATTTCCTGATGGGAATCGCCACTTTGGGCGCCATCGCCATTCACCAATTGTCCGAGGCCGTGGCGGTGATGCTCTTCTACGCTGTGGGCGAGTATTTCCAAGACCGGGCGGTGAACCGCTCGCGCCGCTCCATCGCCGCGCTGCTCGACATCCGGCCGGAGATCGCCCACTTGAAGACAGAAGGCAAAACCGAAGATGTCAAGCCTGAGCAGGTACAGCCCGGGCAGACCGTCATCATTCTCCCCGGTGAGCGGGTGCCTTTGGACGGCGAAGTCACGACAGGGCAATCCTTCGTGGACACCTCCGCTTTAACCGGGGAATCCGTCCCTCGGAAAGTCGAGGTGGGGGAGAAAATTCTGGCGGGCGTGGTGAACGGGTCGGGACTGCTGGAAGTCAAGGTGACCCGGTCCTTCGGCGATTCCTCCGTCAGCCGCATCCTCGAATTGGTGGAGAACGCCGCCGCCCGGAAAGCCCCGACCGAGCAGTTCATCACTTCCTTCTCCCGCTACTACACCCCCGCCGTGGTTTTCGGCGCGCTGGCGGTAGCCGTAATTCCGCCTCTGGTAATTCCGGGGGCCACCTTCTCCGAATGGATCTACCGCGCCCTGGTCATGTTGGTGATCTCATGCCCGTGCGCCTTGGTAGTCTCCATTCCCCTGGGTTACTTCGGAGGCATCGGGGGCGCGTCCCGCCGCGGTATCCTAGTGAAGGGGGCCAACTTCCTTGACGCTCTGATGGACCTGGACACGGTGGTCTTCGACAAGACCGGGACTCTCACCCGGGGGGTTTTCCGCGTTACGCGGGTCGTGCCGGGCAACGGTTTCGCCGAAGGCGAGCTGCTGGCCGCGGCCGCGGCGGCTGAAATCTATTCGACCCACCCTATCGCTCAATCTATCCGGGCGGCTTACGGGCAGGAAATCTCTCAGGAGAGGGTCGCCAACTACCAGGAGATCGCCGGCCACGGTATCAGCGCGGTGGTAGACGGGAAGGCGGTCTTGGCAGGCAACGACCGCCTAATGCACAGGGAAGGCATCGCCCACGAGAATTGCGAGGCCGAGGGTACCTGCGTTCTGGTGGCGGTGAACGGGGTCTTCGCTGGCTATCTGGTGATCTCCGATGAGCTGAAGCCGGACGCCAAGGAGACCATCGCCAGACTGAAGAAGCTGGGCGTCAAGAGAACCGTGATGCTTACGGGCGACCGGGAGGCCGTAGCCCGCAGAGTGGCGGGTGACCTGGGAATAGATGTCTTCTTCGCCGAACTCCTCCCCGAAGACAAAGTGGCCAAGGTGGAGGAACTGGAAGCGGGCTTCTCCGACCGCCGCCGGCAGAAGCTGGCCTTCGTCGGTGACGGGATCAATGATGCCCCGGTCATCACCAGGGCCGACGTGGGTGTGGCCATGGGGGGATTGGGCAGCGACGCCGCCATCGAAGCGGCCGATGTCGTGCTCATGGAGGACAAACCGTCGAAGCTGGCCGTGGCGTTGGAGACGGCCCGGTACACCGGCCGGATCGTGCGCCAGAACGTGGCCATTGCCTTGGGGGTCAAAGCGTTCTTCCTGGTTCTCGGTGCTTTCGGGGTAGCAACGATCTGGGAAGCGGTTTTCGCCGATGTCGGCGTGGCTCTGATAGCCATATTCAACGCCACCAGAACTCTGCGGTACGGCGCGCCGCGGCCCCAAGCCTCCCGCGAAGCATAATAACCCCCTGATAAGGGGGGAAGCCGTTGCACTGGATATCGGTCCTGCCGCCGCTAGTGACGCTGGGCGCCGTCATTTTGACCCGCCGTGTGGTCCTGTCGCTGGCCGTCGGAGTGCTCGTCGGCTCCTTCGCCATCACCGGACCGCGCGTCGACGGGCTTTTGCGGGCCAGCGAGTACCTGGCCGGCGCCGTGGCGGAGCGGGGGAATGCGTTTACCTTGATGTTCATCGCCCTTTTCGGGGCGCTGGCCGAGGTGGTCAAGGTTTCCGGCGGTGTGGCCGGTTTCACCGACGCCGCCCGCCGGCGGGTGAGAAGCGAACGCGGGCTCCTTTTGACGGCTTGGCTGATCCTGCCCTTCACCTTCTTCGACAACGTTTTTCGCACCCTCAGCGTGGGGTCGGTGCTGGAGCCTTTGATCGATAAGGTCAAGGGCTCCCGCGATAAGCTGGCGTTTGTGATGGCTGCCACCACAGGTCAAACCATCGTCCTCATTCCGCTGGCCACGGCTTACGCGGGTTACATGGTGAGCTTGGTGCGCGCCAACGTGCCGGACGGCGCCGCCGGGGCCGCCTCGCCGGCGGCCGTTTTCAGCCTGTTCCTCCGCAGCGTCTACTGGAACCTCTACTCCATTGCTTTCGTGGTGATCAGTTTGGGCATAACCTTCTTCGGTCTGGGCTACGGGCGGCTGAGGATTAGCGCTCTGAGCGGCGAGGAAGAATTCACCCCGGTCCACGAAGAGCGCAACGAGCTTCTGAAGAAACTGCCGCCCGAATACCCCGCCAAACTCATCAATCTGATAGTGCCTGTGGGAGTGCTGTTGCTGTCCACGGTGTTCCTGTTCTGGTGGACCGGGCGCGGAAAAGCGGGGGCGCCCGATTTCACCACCTCCATTATGGCGGCGACTTTGCTGTCGTTGGTGGTGGCCGTACCACTGTATCGGTCTCAGAAGGTTAGCTTCACCGAGCTGGAGACTCACCTGGTCGAAGGCAGCCAGAACGTGATCCCTCTCTTGGCTATCCTCGTTCTTAGCTGGGCCTTATCGCGGAACGTGCGCGACCTCGGGTTCGACACCTTTGTCTCCTCCGTGCTCGTCGGGTCGGTTCCCCGCTGGGCTGTGCCGGCGGCCGCCTTCCTGGTGGGAGGCGCCATTTCCTACGTGATAGGATCTTCCTTCGCCACCTGGGCGCTGATCATGCCCCTGGCGGCCGGGCTCAGCCGCGCGCACGGCGTAGACCTTGCCCTCACGTTCGGCGCGGTCTGGGCGGGGGGCTCGGTGGGAGACAGCGCTTCCCCCTTGTCCGACCTCCCCGTGCTGGTATCGGGGGTCATGAAGATCCCTGTAGCCAGGTACGCCAGCGCCGCCCTCCCGTACGCCTTAGGGGCAGCGGCCATCGCTACCTCGGGATTTCTGCTGGCAGCCAGGTAGCCACCGATATAGCTGCGATTGGCCCTTCGACTTGGGGTCACCCCCCAGCTTTCCTGAAGGAACCCCACACCAATGTAACGAACATTACATTGTAACGTCCGTTACATCGAGTTAGCTGGAGGAGGTGAATCCATGGAGTGGCTCCTGCTGACCTATAACCTGCCCTCGGAGCCGTCGCGGAACAGGGTCTCGGTCTGGAGACAGCTCCGCAGGACCGGAGCGGTGAACTTCCAGCAATCCCTGTGGGTGCTGCCGGATCAGGAGCAGGCCAGGGCGTACTTCGGCGACCTTGCCAGGGAGATCGAGACCCTTGGCGGGCAGGCCACCATGCTCCGCGTGTCCTCGCTCACCGAGAGGGATGAAGCCAATATCCGTCGCGCCTTCACTGATGCAAGGGACAACGAGTACCGGGAGATCATCGACAAGTGCCAGGACTTCTTCGCCGAAATCGACAAGGAAACCCGCGTTGAGAACTTCACCTTCGCCGAGGTTGAGGAGAACGAAGAGGAGCTTGCGAAACTGCGAGCTTGGTTCGACAAGGTCTGTCGCCGGGATTTCACCGGCTCTGCCCTGAGGCAGGAAGTCAGCCAGCTGCTGAACAGATGCGAAGGCGTTCTCTCCGAATTCTGCGATCGTGCCCACAAGGAGGAGAGTTCCCCCCGAAAAGTAACCGTAGCCCGGGGAGATGGCGGAGGAATGACTGCCCCATGACATCATCTGACTCGGCGGCCTCGGCGGCTACCGTTCGCAAGCAGGCCATACGTTTCATTTTGCTCTTCGGAATCATAAGTCTGTTCGGCGATCTGACGTATGAGGGTGCGCGCAGCGTTAACGGGCCATTTCTGCTGACCCTGGGCGCCAGTGCGACAACGGTGGGCTTCGTCGCCGGTCTCGGCGAGTTTCTCGGCTATGGAGTCCGGCTGGTCTCCGGGTATCTGGCGGACCGGTACAAGCGATACTGGCTGCTGGCCAACGTGGGATATGCGGTCGGCCTCCTGGCCGTGCCCCTGCTAGCCCTCGCCGGACGCTGGGAAGTCGCGGCCGGCCTGGTGATTCTGGAGCGCTTCGGGAAGGCGATCCGGTCGCCGGGGAAAGACGCCATGCTCTCTTTCGCCACCAAGCAGGTCGGGCGGGGGTACGGCTTCGGGCTTCAGGAAGCGCTGGACCAAGTCGGAGCCATTGGGGGACCGCTCCTTCTATCGGGTGCGCTGATCATCCGCGGCGGGTTCAGACCGGGCTTCGCCCTCCTCTTGATCCCGGCCCTTCTATCCCTCACCGTCCTGGCCCTGACGCAGCGGCGGTTCCCCGACCCCTCGGCTATGGAGCCGGAGGAGATTAGGGCGAAGCCAGAGGAGATTGGGGCGAAGCCGGAGGAGGCAGGGGCGAAGCAAGACGAGCCGGCAGGCGAGCCCGAGAAGCAGCAGGGCAAGGAGCGCGCCGGCAGGCGGCTTTCACGCGAGTTCTGGTTGTACATGGCCTTCAGCGCTGTAGCCGTACTGGGCTTCGCGCATTTCCAGGTCATCTCTTACCACCTGAAAGCCCATCAGGTGATGTCCGATCCGCAGATCCCGGTGGCCTTCGCCATCGCCATGGCCGTGGATGGCGTTACCGCCCTCGTGGTCGGCAAGCTCTATGACCGCGTGGGTCTGGGCACCCTCTTGCTGCTTCCGGTCACGTCTATTCCGGCCACACTGCTCGCCTTCGGCGGGTCGGTCGCTGGTGCCTGGCTGGGTATCGCGCTATGGGGTGTGGGGATGGGGATTCAGGAGACCATCGTCCGGGCGGCGGTTGCCGACCTCACCCGTACCGACCTCCGCGGCATGGCCTACGGCGTTTTCAACGCCGCGTACGGAATCGCTTTCTTCATCGGGAGCACGGTCATGGGCGCAATGTATGACCGCTCTGTGGCTGCGGTGATCATCTTCTCGGTGGCGGCTCAAGCCGCGTCGCTCCCGCTGTTCGCCATGATGAGACGGGCAGCGGCACCTCACTAGCCTACTCCTCCGTCACGGAGAACATCTCGTCCACGGTGGTGTGGAACACCTTGGCGATGTCGAAGACCAGTCTCAGGGAGAGGTTATACTTACCCTTCTCCAGGTGGCTGATGGTTTCGCGTCTGACGCCCGCCAAGTCCGCGGGGCCGAATCGTCGAGATGGCGTTGGCATCCGACGATGGCCACCCCTGCTCTGGATAGGAAGGACGCGGGAGTCAACGAAAGAGAAGGTACATGCGTACCGTCTTTCGAGGTAAGTTCGTTTCGCCGTCCCTGGCCGGATGCCTGGTACGCCCGCGGCTGACCGCCAGCGCGCCCTCCGAGCAATTCCTGGTCGCCGGCCCCGGCCGGCTTCGGCAAGAGTGTGCTTTTGGCGCAGTGGCTTGGCTGCCGAGCGGCGCTTGCGGGCACGGGCGCGACCTTGTTCTACCGCCTGGATGAGCACGACCAAGACAGTCGGGTCTTTGTGGCGCACCTGGCCGCAGGGATGCGGTCCGCCTGGCCGGACTGGAATCCGCCCGGCTTGCCGGAAGCCGATCCTCGGGAATTGGCCGTTCAGATCGTAAACGAAGCTTCCGTAAGGCCTTCGGTCACCTGCATAGCCTTGGACAACCTCGAGTCCGCCTTTGGCTGCGCATTTCTGGCCGACTTCCTAGCAGTCGTGACACGGTACGCCCCACCCACCTTGGCCATCGCCCTGGCTACCAGAGCCCCCTTGCCTTTCGACCCCGACACCCTCCGACCGCGGTTGCGGATGGTGCGAGCTCCGGAGCTGTCTTTCATGCCGAGTGAAGCCTCGGAGTGGCTGGGCCCTGGTGATGGCTGGCAAGGCTGCCTGACAGCCACCGGCGGCATGCCCTTGGCCCCGGAGATATGGAACCAGACCAAGGAAGAGGGAGGCGAAGTCTGGTGCCACAGACTCGTGTCGCGCCTAGTCGCCGACCGCCCTCCCCACATCGGCCCGGACCTGGCCAGAACTCTAGCCGAGGAGTGGCTGTCCGGACGTCTCTCCCTGCCTGAGTTCTCGCACCAGATCTCCTGCGGCCAACCCGCCGCCGAACAGCTCTGGACCGAAGTGGCGGAGTGCCGCCAGCTCTACGCCGACCACCCGCCGGCGGCCAGGGAGCGGCTGAACGCACTTTGGGAGACGGCGCGCGGCCGCGGCGACCAACCCTTGATGGGTGCCGTCGCCCTGCTGCAAGGTGAAGTCCACCAGGCCCTGGGCGAATACGGACAGGCTATGGAGTGGTACCGTCAGGCCTTCGAGGCCGATCCTGACCTCGAGCTGTGCGGCGCCCACGCCATGGTCCTGATTCTGAGGGATCAGGGCCACCTGGAAGAGGCCGAAAGGCTGGCCCGCCGGTGTATCCAAGCCCGAACCGGCCGCGGCGACCTGCTGGCCCTGGGGCTGGCGCATCTCTGGTACGGGTGCATCTGCCTTGAGTTTGGGCGGCTCGATGAGGCAGAGTCCGAGTTCGTGGAAGCCAACCGGCTGGGGGGCAAGCTCTTCGGAGAACCCGTGGTCGGCCTTCTTTCCACCACGCACCTCGCTCTTCTGCAAGCTCACCGGGGTAACGCCACCGCCTTCCGCCAGCTCGCGGAAGAGGCATACTCCCGCGCCCGCGGACGCTGGCGCTGGTTCGAGGCACTTTGCGGCCACGTGCTGGCTTCGGCCTTGGTGGTCTGGGGCGAAAGCGAACGCGCCGAGAAGATCATGAGCCAGTCATTCGAGTATCTCTCCAGCATCAAGGCGCGGTGGCACCTCCACGTGGCTCTCACGGTGATGGCCCGCAAGGAATGGCGGCAGGGAAAGCCGGAGCAGGCCCGTGCCTACTTCGATCAGGCGTTGGAACTGGCGGCGCGAGAGTCCTATACTCGCTATCTCCATTCGCCGCGGAGCATGGCGACCGCTCTCATCGTTGACGCCCTCACCCGCGGGGTCGAAACATCCTTCTGCTCCGATATCCTCGCTGGAATGGGCGAGCAAGCTCTTCCCGCCCTGCTGGAGCTGGCCGCGCGACCCGATCCGCAGGCTCGCCGGTCTGCCGTGTACCCACTGTCGGCCATCGGTGGAGAGCAGGCCATTGATGTGTTGCGCCGCCTCCTGCGGGACGATGATGAGGTGGTACGGGACCGCGCGTTTCTGGCGCTCAAGGCTGCCACGCCTCTCAAGGCTTGGCTACCAGTGATCCGGATCTCGCGGCCCAATGCCCGATCATCTACCGGCTCACGGCCAACGGCCTTCGGGAACTGGCCGCTGAAGATCAATAGGCTAACAGAAAGGGAGTAATCAACATGCTGAAGATGACCATTTCAATCCTCTTTGTCATCCACGGCTTCATCACCATGGCGCAGTCAAGCGGGCTGTTCACAGGCTCGCTCGGCATCGCCAACCCAGGCTGGATCCGATGGTGGCCGGTTAACCTTGGGCAGTCCTGGCTTCTGGCCAAACTTGGCCTGGAATCCCGCCCGATCCTGGCTCTGACCGGGGTGCTCTGGCTGGCGGCGGGAATCGGTTTTCTTGGCACCGGCTTGAGTCTGGCGGGCTGGATCATTCCTCACGGGGTGTGGTCGGGCTTGGCCGGCGGCTCCGCGCTCGTCTCCCTGGTGGTACTCGCCCTCTTCTTCCACCCTCTGTATGTGGCGGCGGTGATTCTGAACGTCGGCATCTACCTGACCGTGCTTCGGGGTATGGTGGCGGCTTAGCGGCCCGAAGTACCTTCCGGGACTCGCCGGTAAGACGCGCCAGACCTTTGCCACACTTTCGGGCAGGGGTCTGGCGCGGCTGCGGGACCTTCCGTCCTGGGGCAGGAACTCTTGGCGTTCTTGTGGTACACCGCCACAGGGTCGACTTCTCTCCGGCCGCGACTGTCGACTCGGGACGGACCGGGGCCGGTGTGACCAGATTCAAAGGAGCGGTTCTTCTCTTTGCGTGACCAACCTAAGCTTGCCAGTGGTGTAATCAGGGCGGTCATGCTTGAGCACTATGGCCTCACCGTCTCATCGCTGACCTTTCTGCCCGTGGGGAATGACTCCGCCTCTTACGCCTACCGCGCCGAGACTACCGGGGCGAGACCTACTTCCTGAAACTACGCGCCAGCTGGGGCTTCAGGCTGCCGAGCCTCGTCGTTCCAGCGTATCTTCACGGCCAAGGGGTGCCGCATATCGCGGCACCGATCACCACGCTCACCGGGGCCTTGTGGGTCCAAGTAGGCGACTATGCCTTGAGCCTTTACCCCTTCATCGATGGTCGTGCCGCCGGCGAGGTCGGCCTGTCCGATGACCACTGGCGCGCGTTGGGAGCGGCGTTCAAGCAGGTCCACACCAAACAGCTCCCGCCCGACTTGCAGCAGCTCGTCCCGCGCGAACCCTTCGTCCCCAACGGGCGCCACCTGATATCGGACCTCGAATCCGTCATTGCGGGAGCGGGGCATGCCTCTTCCGACCCCATCCAACAAGACTTGGCCGCATTCTGGCACGCTCGCCACCACGACATCCACCGGGTGGTGGAGCGAACGGACACCCTTGGCGACCACCTTCGACGGACTTCCCCGCCTCCGTCCCTGGCCTTATGCCATGCCGACTTGCATACCTGGAACATCATGCTGGACACCGCCGGGCAAATGTGGGTGGTGGATTGGGACGAGACGATCCTGGCCCTGAAAGAGCGCGATTTGATGTATGTGGTGGGGGGTCTTCGGAGTGGCCTGGTCAGTCCGCGGCAGACGGCGTGCTTCTTGGAGGGCTACGGCGCCGCCGCCATCGACCCACTCGCCCTGACGTACTATCGCTACGGGGTGGCGGTGCAGGACATGGCCGCAAACGGTGAACGAGTCTTGTTCCTGCCCGATCTCGCCCCGGAGATCCGGCGAGCAGCCGTCGACGGCTTCATGGACTTGTTCAGGCCGGGCCGAATCGTAGAGATGGCGTTCGCATCCGACGATGGCGCCTAGACAGGTCTTCGGCCAGCGCCGGGAGAAGAGGACGCCGCGAAATCAGATCTCTGACCGGAAAGGACGATCCAGATGACTTCAGACACGGAGACCACCAAGGTCCGCGTTTCGCGACATTTCGCCGCTCCAGCAGAACGGGTTTTCGACGCCTGGCTCGATCCGGAAAAGGCCTGCAAGTTCCTGTTTGCCACGCCCACCGGTCAGATGGTACGTGTGGAGATCGATCCTCGGGTCGGGGGCAAGTTCGCCATCGTGGAGCGCCGTGACGGCCAAGATGCGGAGCATCTCGGCGAGTATCTGGAGATCGACCGGCCGCGCCGCCTCGTCTTCGTCTACGGCGTTGCGATGTACTCGACCACCGTTGACCGGGTTACGGTCAAGATCCGACCGCTAGATACCGGATGCGAGTTGACCTTGACCCATGATCTGTCCCCCGAATACGCCGGATACGCCAGCCGCTGCGAACAGAGCTGGGCAGGTATTCTCGCGGGGCTCTCCGCTTCACTCGGCATGTAATGATCTCATGTGTGCTAAGGCTGGGGTCATCGCCCGGAGGTAATGATCACCGTCCGGCTCTCCTCGTCCCACTTCACGATCGCACCCATTGATTGCGAGATAAAGCGGACCGGTACCAAGGTGCGGTCGTTCCGAAGCAGCGGGGCCACGTCCAGCGTTAAGGTTTGTCCGTCCAAGGTCGCCTGCTGTTCACCGACAGTGAGCCCTACCCGATGGCCGCCGCGAGTCATGGTGATTCGCTGCGTGGCGGCGTCCCAGCCGACTGTGGCGTCCAGCGCCTCGGCGATAGCTCGTAGCGGCACCAACACCCGGTCGTTTACGTTCGCCGGCGGCACGTCGAAGGCAAGGGCCCGGCCATCCAGCGTCACGCGGATTTCACCGTTGGGCAGTGGTTCGGTCGGAGACTGCGCCGGGGGCTGGCTCGATTGGGTCGGGGGCTCGGCCGCCGACGCCACACTCACGCTTTCGCGGCCGCGTAAGAAACCGTAGCTGTCGAAGAGATCGATGCCGATCTGAGGCGCGTTGCCCTTGAGCTGCACCGTCTCCCCGGGGACGGCTTGCGTGGTGATGCTGCCGGCGCCGCTGCCGGCGTCGGTGCCGGTGCCGCCGCCGGTCCCGGTGATAGCGAACCGCGCCCCTTTCAGGCCGACGGCGGGCAGGGTCAGCTTTCGAGCCGCGGCGTCGACGGTCGGTTCAAAGCTCACCGGCGCGATGGGTGGCAGGAAATAAAGCGTGCCGAGGTCACGGTCCTGGACGTTTTCCGGTCTGAACACCCGGAAGCTGGGATACGAGGAGGCCGCGGGCAGGGTGAGCGTCAAGGGAAAACGGCGCCGCTCGGGGTCGGCGGTCGTCACCCGGAAGAAGACCCGTACGTACGTAGTGCCGCGATATTCGAAACGCTCATTGCTTATCGGCGTCACGTTATCCCCGGACACGGCCGACAAGGCCTCCTCCATGGGCGGAACCCGCTCGGGATTATGCAAGGCCACCTGAATGTCCACGGTGCTGCCGGGCGCCGGGGCGTCCAGCACCGCCGTCGCCTGCTGTGGGACGCCGGCCAGGTTATGTTCCATCTCCAGGCTGCCTTTTGTCTCAAAGGCCAGCGGCATCCGGTCACCCTCGGAGGACGCGTCGGGATTCCAGTCCCCCACCGACCTGAGGCTGTTGGGATCCAGGGAGAAGCCCTGGGCCGACCAGAACTCAAAGAAGCCCGAATGGTCCTGGCCGGTGGAGGCCTTCAAGGCCGCCAGCACGTCCGCCTGGGTGTAGGCTCCCGTGTCGGCCCCCGGCCGTCCCTGCAAGTACTGCCAGAAAGGTGACATCGCTTCCCTCATCTTGAACGGAACCTGATGGGGGAAGGTGGCATAGTGCGGCCAGTTGCCGCCCTTGGCGGCGGCGATATCGAGGTAAGCCAGGAAGAGCAGCTGATTTCCCCCGAACCAGCGGTCGGCCATCCACTGCACATACTCCTTGAACGCCGGCAGCAAAGGCGCGAAATCGGCCGCCGGGAAGTCAGTCAGCGCGTCCACCTGCTTGATGTAATCCTGGTTCGCCGCACCCACCACGCTGGCGAACGCGCCCAGCGCATCGGCCTCGGTGAACTCCGCCGGCGCCTGGCGGTCCTTGACCACGTCCCACATGGCCCGGGTGAAGTCGGTGATGTCCTTCCGACCGCCGGTCACCCGCTGAATGTAGCGGTCCAGCAAGTAGACCCGCATGGTCGACTGGTTGTACTTCACATGGTAGTCGAGGTTCTGCTGAATGCCGAAGGGGCGGCCGCGCTGCTCCAGGGCCCAGAACTCGAAGACCTTGCCTGTCGTGCGATCATCACCGGTGAGGGCCGCCGGGGCGGTCAGCTCTATGTAGGTGGGCAGCCCCTCCTTGAGGAAGTTGCGGAAGCCGGCGGCCTCGAGGGACATCTTCGATTGGTCCTGGAAGTGGAAGGTGTAGGCGTGCAGCAGGTGGTGCGCCACTTCCCCCTCGGAATCGCGGGACCAGATCTGCATGTAGTGGAAGAAGTCGGTGTTCGACATGGCCGCGTGGCTCTGGTCTTCGGCGTGACGCACATCGGTAAAGAGGACGATATGGGGCGGCAAGGGGCCCATAACGTGTTCCCGCTCGTACTTGGCCAGCCGTTCCGCCGTCGCCATGTAGGCTTCCGCCTCTTCCCAGGGGGTATCGCCGTAGGAGGGCAGCCACATCTGGCTCACCGCGTCGCGGTCGAACCAGATATAGCGATAGAGATCGCCCCATGCGGTGCGATGGTCGAGGACGAAGAGCGGCTTGCCGCCGGTGAAGTAGGCCTTGCCGAAGTCGTACCGCAGGTCGCCCCAGAGATCCTTGGTGGCGACGAACTGGCCGTTCTCTTCCGGATCTTCGGGCAGTGAGGCGAAGACCTTCGTGCCCTCGGGCGGGATGACCCGAGCGGTGATGCGGGAAGGTTCCGCCGACGGCATCAGGAAGACGTTGTCGGCGATGAAGAGCACGGTCGCGGGTTCGAAGACCACTTGCTGGTACTGGGGGCCGATGGTACGGAGCGCATCATAGGGATAGCGCACGGTGAACTCCGCGGCGCTCCCGTTCTGCACCCGCAGGATCCGTCCTCTCTGCCCCGTCCAGGCAAAGGGCAGCGCCTGGCCCCCGCCGTCCGTCACGGCGACGGCGCCCATGGCAGGGAAGCCGGAGCCCATCGACTCACCGTTCAGGTCGGTGGTGGAACCGGGCGCACCGGTTACCTTGATCGTGATATCCGCTTGGTTCTTCCCAGTAATGGTGAGCGTGTAGGCGACGGTGTAGGGGGCGGCTACCTCTGCCGTCCCTCCCGCCCCCGCGGCCGCGGCCGCCCCGGCGGCTTCGGCGAACCCGGCGGCCCCGGCCGCCGGCTGCGGCAGGGCGCTGGTGACCAGGGTAAACATGACCAGAATGGGCAGAAGAAGCCGACGTACCATGCAGACAGTCCTCCTCAGACAACAGGCGGTCGATGAAACCTTCTGAGCAAGTTTCTATATGCGGAAAGAAGACACCTCTGGGAGGGCCGGCCGCCCGTTTTTGTCAAGGGAGAACAGGGGTAGTCTTCAGGCCACCTGTCGCGGCGCGGCGGAAACCACGGGGGAAGTAAACTCCAGACACCTTTGGCGAATGGACAGAGTATCTTGGGTTTACCCCCCGTCGCGGAAACATACCCTAGGGGGGTATTGGAGAGCCCTTTCGAACCTCCGCCGCCGACTTTCGGAGCCTCGCGTGCTCCGTCGAAACCCACTTTCCTCCGGACTGTCGCGCCGCCCAGGAACAAGAATTTGGACCAGTGCTCTCTAGCAGCGGAAAGGAAAGCAAGGCCGCACGTTCCTCACCCCGAGAGATGTGCCGCCTCCTTGTGAAAGCCAGCACAATAGCCGGGGGTAAACCCAAGATACCCTGTTGGTCTCAGAATCGTATCCCGAATTGACTCCCGCGACCCCATGGCGGCGGATACCCCCCCCACCCCCGATACGGACTACGCGCGCACCTTCCCGGTCGCCGCCGACACCGTTCAGGTGAGGTAGTTTGCGCCGCGTTTGACTATCCGCCGCTCTTGCCTGGCCGCGGGGCTGGATGGCCTAAGTCAAGACGGATCCCAGAATCGAAGCACCCACTACCAGAGCAAGAGCCCCCCAGGCTACCCACCTTGGTGTTCGGGTTCTGCTTCTCGATCTGATCCCTACCTGAACCGATAGAACCCATTCGACGACCAAGCCTATGGTAGTATCCCGAAAGGCGCCCCCAAGGTAATAGCTCCCCAGTGGGTATCCTCTTCCGGAGGCGAGGAATGCCAGTTTCCTGTGGACAACTTCCGGACGCTGCGGAGCGCTCAGGCATGGGCAAGCACGGCAAGTGCCAACCAGAAGCCCTGCAGAAAGAGCATCCCCACCATCCACCAGGCTCGAAAGGCGGTGAACACGCCGGCCAGCACCAGTCCACTACCGATTCCGGCTAAGAACGCGAGTCCGGCCACAAGCCATGGCCGTGCTTTGAGACTACGAGTCAGAGAGGCGCGACGCCGCAGGATCACGCCGAGCAGAACGCCGAACCCGGCCAACAGTCCAACGATGCCCAGCCCATCAACGAAGGAAGGGCCATGTTCAGGACTCAGAGTGATGATAGCCGGCGCCGCATCTGGCAGGGCCAAGATTATGGCGCCGGTACCCGTGAGCAGAGCCCACAGTAACAAAGGCCGTAGCGTTGGCTGTTCCCCCGTTTTTCACCAATCTGGTCGACACGGTTCATTCAGGACTGTATGCCAAACTCCTCCAGGAGCCGAATTCCCCACCCAGGGTAAGAACGACCTCAATGTGAGCTGGTTGCACGACCCCCCTACCTGTTCGGCGCAAGGAGTAGGCGCCAACCGCCTCGAACCACGGTGGACGGGGGGGGTGAAACATGCGAACGGTGAGAACGAAGGCTGCGATTGCCCTGGCGGCCATCGCATTTCTCCTACTGGGTTTCCTCGGGTTCCGGTATTGGTCCAGGCAGACGCTGATTGCCGAAGCTAACCGAACGGCGACGCCGCTAACCGACATCAAGGAGAAAATCACCCCCGATGCCTTGGGGCAGTACTTTGCGGGCGTCAGCGGAAGCTTCGTTCTATTCGATCGGAACAAGAACGAGTGGTCTATCTACAATGAGAAGGACAGCCAGAAGCGGGTGTCGCCCTGCTCGACCTTCAAGATCCTGAATTCCCTCATCGGACTGGAGACCGGGGTCGTGCAGGATGAGAACACGCTGTTCAAGTGGGACGGGATTCGGTATCAGATTCCTGCCTGGAATGGTGATCACACCCTGGCCTCAGCCTTTTCCGCCTCCGTGGTCTGGTACTATCAGCGGCTGGCCTCGGGCGTTGGCAAAGAGCGGATGCAGCGCTTCCTAGACGAGACCCACTATGGGAACGCCAATCTCTCCGGAGGGCTAACCACCTTCTGGCTGGACTCGTCTCTACGGATATCCCCCTTGGAGCAGGTCCTTTTCCTGAGGGAGTTCTACGCGTCGGAGCTGCCTTTTTCGCCGAAGAACATCGACACGGTGAAACGGATCATGGTGCTAGCAAGGGGAAACGGGAGCGTTCTTTCGGGCAAGACCGGTTTCGCCGGAGGTCACCTGGCTTGGTTTGTGGGCTATCTTGAGACGGATGACAACGTCCTCTTCTTCGCCACCAAGGTCGAAGGCAAGGGCCTCCAGACTAACGTCGCGAGGATACTGACCGAGGAAATTCTGAAGCACAAGAAGCTGTTGAACTAGTCATGCTCGAATGGTAATTTGTGGGAAGGACATACGCGTCGCCGCTCGAATCTACTATACTCGCGTGCAACACATCTCGGCGGGAACCGGTATCCAGACGAACGGGAGGCGATGTGAATGAAGAAGAGCGCCAAACGGTGGTGCGTGGTGATGGTCCTGTGTGTCATCCTTGTCTCCGTGTTCAGTGTGGGGTGGGCGGCCAAGTCCGGTACTTCCATTCAGGACGGAGTCCTCGTGTATCAGCCCACCCACTACCTCCACGGTCAACCCTTGATGGTGGGGTTCGACCCCTACGGTTACAACTACCAGGCCCACATGTTCCTCGGGTCTTACGCTAATGTCTACCTGGGCGGAGAAGGCTTCCCTCCCTACGCCGGCGAAGACGCGACCTACCTGGCCCAGAACCCGCGGGCCGCGACCAGGTGGTATTGGCCTTACCGGACCACGCAGCTTGAAATGAAGTGGAATGATGCATGGCTGAGTAACATGGACCGTGACGGCGACGGCAAGTTGGACCGCCCCGGCAACTACATTGGTTCGGGCGCCTGGGAGACCAACCACATGGTGGATACTAATCCCGACGGCAGCCAGTGGGTGGATTTCGTGAAAATCGTCGCCGTGCCGTCCACGGCCCACAAGGTGGCCGGAGTGTGGTACTCGGACGACGGTAAGGAGATCGGCCCGGATATCTGGGGCGCCTTCGCGCTGGTGCTGGAAGTCTACAACGACCCGGCCTACGACACCCATGGGGTGCTCTATAAGAGCCTGGCCCAGCCCGGTTTCGGCGCCTACAAATAGGCGAAAGGGCTCCGACTCCCCCAAGCCCCCCCGGCTCCCCGAGGGGGCTTATTCCTGCCCTCGCGGTCTTGTGGCCCGCGTGACCCGCGTTGCCCGCGTGGTCAAATCACCAGTCCGCCGGAAGGCGTTAGCGCCTCGGACATGGAAGGCATGCACAGGCAGGCATGATATGCCTGGACAGCCGGAAATCGCCCAACGAAGACAGTGGAGGGGTCGAAGCGTGCATCCATTCTACGATCTGACCGGAAAAGTCGCCGTCGTCACCGGCGGCGGCGGGGACATCGGCGGCGCTACCTGCATGGCCTTGGCGCGGGCCGGCGCCGACATCATCATCGTGGACCTGCGGGAGCAGCAGGCGCAAGAGCGGGCCGCGGCCGTCCGGGCGCTGGGCCGCCAGGCCTCGGTGTTGGTCGGCGACTGCGCCGACGACGCTAAGGTCCAAGAGATGGCGACGGTTGCCCTGGAAAGCATGGGTCACGTGGACATCCTCATTAACGTAGCTGGCGGCGGCGAACCGCGCACCTTCTTCGAGCTGACGCGCCACGACTTTGACTGGGTGCTGGCGCATAACCTGGGGTCCGCCTGGAGCTGGGCCCATGCCCTCGCTCCCCAAATGATCGCCAACAAGTGGGGGCGCATCGTCAACACCGCCTCCATCTCGGCCAAGCACGGCGGCGGACCGCCCGCCACCGTTTCGAAATCGGCCTACGCGGCGGCGAAGAACGGGGTGCTGGGCCTCACCAAGGGTTTGGCCAAGGAGCTGGCCCCGTACGTCACCGTGAACGCCGTCTGCCCCGGCCTCATCGAAGCCCGCGGGACCAAGGGCATCACCCGAGGCCCGTTGATTGGTGAAATCCTCAAGACCATACCGGCCGGCCGCGTCGGTTATCCCGACGACATCGCCGCGGCCATGCTCTTCTTCGCCTCCCCCGGGGCGGGGTTCGTCACCGGTGAGGCCATGGACGTGAACGGCGGGCAGTACATCGACTAGGGGGATCTCACTTGAAAATGCCCACTCGCTATTTGCCAGAGCTGCGCTGGCCGCAGGTCAAGGAGTACCTGGACCGCGGCGGCGACATGGTCGTGATCTCCATCGGGAGCACCGAGAACCATGGTCCGCACGCGCCGATGGGGACGGATAGCATTATCATCGAAGAACTGTGCCGCCGGATGGCCGGCCTCCTTGACGCCTTGGTGGCGCCGGTTCTCCCGGTCGGCTACAGCCCGCAGCACCTGTCGTTCCCCGGCTCCATCTCTATTCCCCATGAAATACTGGCGACCGTTCTCTATGAAGAAGCGAACTGCCTGCGGGCCCAAGGGTTCCGCCGCTTCGTTTTCATCAGCGGCCATGGCGGCAACCGCACCACCCTGGATCTGGCAGCCAGTCGCTTGAAGCGGGAATACCCCGAGGTCCAAGTCGTCCACGCCCACATGCTGGCCGCTCAGACCAGCCGCCCCATCCGCGATAAGGTTGAGGCCGCCTACGGCCGGCCTTTGTCGACCATCTGGGAAGCCCACGGCGGCGAACAGGAAACGGCTGCCGTGCTGGCCGTAAAGCCGGCCTTCGTTGACCTTTCCCAGGCGGCGCCGGAACCGGCCGTTACCACGTACCTGGCAAAAGGCCGCGACGCCGAGGTCTTCGTGTACGACTACGATCTCAAGGGGACGGCGCCCGCCGGCAACTGGGGCGACCCCCGCGGCGCCACAGCTAAACAGGGCGACATCTTTTATGACATTCTGGCGAAACACTTGGTAGAGAAGATTCAGGCTCGGTGGCGCTGAATCGGGCCGCCCGCGCCGCGGTAGCCGCTCCGGACAAGCTCTGCAACTAGTTCGTGGGACGCTCAGCAGGCCAATATTTCTTGAAACTGGCAGCCTCGATCGTGATGGCGACGACCGCTACCGACGCCAGGTTCTTGATCGTCGAGTAGTCAGTCGTGCCCGCGTACTTCCGGGCAATGGCCTGGAGCGCCGCCATTTTCGACTCCGGATCGGTCACCACGCTGGCCCGCCCGAAGACCACGGCGCTCTCGTACCGGGCTTCCCAATCGCACAGCTTCTCATTAGGCGCGAACCCCGCCGAGTGGGAAACCTCCAGGCAGACGCGGCTGTCACGGGCGATGTTCGCCATCTTCTGCCCGGCCCTTGCGGAATGGAAGACGATGCGCCCGTCGAGCATGGCATAGAAGATCGGGATCACGTACGGGTAGCCGTCGTCGGTCACGGTCCCCAGGTGCCCGATCTGGGACCGGGCTACCAGGTCCACAGCCTCTTCGAAAGTCCCTCTTCGGTCCGGTCTTCGGACGATGCTGAGCGGCAAGTGAAAGACCCCTTTCGGCCGGTTCTTGGGCTTGCGAATGGTCTGGTGGGCTGCCGAGCCAGAGCCAGAACCGCCACAATTGACTTTATCTCCTTGCGGGCAACTTGTCACGATGTAGCCATGGTTGGAGGATTCTGGCAGACGGTGGCGAAACTGCCCTCTTCGGTGGCCGCGTACTAAGTAGACTCGGACCACTGGGAGCCCCCACTTTGGGCTATTCCAGGAAGGACCTGCTCCGCAGGGTGACACACCGAACAAAGCCAATTCTTGATCACCTCGATAAGATCCGTACAAGTCCCCATCGCAACCAATGCGAACTCAAATGGTGGAACGATATCGCCAAACATGCAGGGATAGTAGCTACAGAGTTAGCCCGCATACACGAGAAACACACGACTGAGGTCTTTCCTTTTGCTTTAGAGCTAGTTCAAGAGACCATTAACCATTTTCCAGACCGGGTACTGTCCCACCGCGCCATGTCCATGGTCGAGGAAGCCCTGAAGGAGAGAGGAGTGGACACCCGTGACTGAGAGGCCCGTGAAATCCTCGTATTTGCACGTTACCGCGATCGACGTCGGACTTCCCCTGGACCTGGCCTTGGCCCTCGACGAGGTCGTCGATCAGTCTGAAGACATGATCCGGGTCATTGAGGCAGCGGAGGGGAGTGATAGCTTCCCGAAGCTGTATTTCTTCCTGATCGACCTAGAAATCGCGGCATCGGAGCTAGCCCACCATTGCCGCCAGCTAGTCCGTGTCTGCGCTAAAACCTTCCGGTTGTCCGGCCACAGGCTTAGCCAAGTGGCCGAAGCCGCGCTCGCATATCCGACGGGTGAAAGCCCCAAGGGCGGAGCCTGGCCCCAAGGCCCCCGGTTCTTTCATCTCCGAATGGCCACCCTAAACGTCCGGCGGGCGGCCGAACCGTTCGCCGCCCTGGTCGGCGCGGGCGTTGACCGCCTGGCACCCCTGGCTGAACCATCATCCGGGGCCCTGTTTGACTTGGCCGTTAAGTCCCATCTGCTCGATGTAACCGCCCGCGAGCTTTCCACGGAAGCGCGGCGCGCCGCCCGGCTCGCGCAGTTGTCTCCGAGTCTATCGCGTGAGGTCGAAGCGAGTCTCGTGGAAGAGTATAAGGCGGATCTGGCCAGTCGTCCGGGCGACCCGGAGCTTTGGCTCGACTTGGCGGAAAGCTACGTAGCTCTCGGTCGGCTGGATGATGCTTCCTCGGCGATTGAGAAGGCTCTTCACCTCAATCCTAACAAGGTTTTCGAGGCCTATGGTTTGTTCCTCAAAGGCAAGGTTGCCCATGCCCAAGGCGATGAAACCGCCGCCCTCTCCTTCCTGCGCCGTTCCTTCGAGTTGGATCCTCCGTGTGCGGAGGAGCAAGTGATATTGGCGGAAGTCCTGCTGGCGTGCGGTGAGAGTCAGGAAGCGGTACAGGTGTTGGCCGAAGCCTTGGCCCTGGACCCTGCTGACCCTGAAGCGCTCAGACTACAGTACAGAATGCCAAAACCATCAGCTTCGGCGACGCCCAGTCCCGCTTCGCCGCGGCGGCCGGCGCCGTGATTTGACGCTTCGAACCTCGCGCAGTTAGAATAGACAGTGCTGTGGTGAATGGCAGTGTCTTGACAACCGACGAGATGTTCATGACCGAAGCCTTGCGCGAAGCCGAACTGGCGGGCGTGGCCGGCGAAGTGCCGATCGGCGCGGTCATCGTCAAGGATGGCGCGATCATCGCGCGCGGCCGCAACCGCCGCGAGGAATTGGCCGACCCGACCGCGCACGCCGAGATGCTTGTCATCCGCGCCGCCGGCGCCGCGCTGGGCGGATGGCGGCTTTCCGGGTGCACCTTGTACGTCACCATCGAGCCCTGCCCCATGTGTGCCGGCGCGCTGGTGCAGGCCCGCGTCGACCGTCTCGTGTTCGGCGCGCGCGACCCAAAAGCAGGCGCCTGCGGTTCCACTGTCGACATCGTGCGCGATGAACGATATAATCATCGTCTGGAGGTCTCTGAAGGAGTCCTCCAAAATGAATGTCAGAAAGTCATTCGAGACTTCTTTAAAGCCCGGAGAGATGGCTGAGAGGTTGAAGGCGCTCGCCTCGAAAGCGAGTAGGCGGCGAAAGCTGCCTCGTGGGTTCGAATCCCACTCTCTCCGCACAAACTGCACAAATCACATATCGCGTCTCATGTTACGGAGAGGTGCCGGAGCGGTCGAACGGGCTCGCCTGGAGAGCGAGTAGACGGGGATACCTGTCTCGTGGGTTCAAATCCCACCCTCTCCGCAACGCATTCTTGGTGAAAACTACATATCTAAGAATGCCAAGGTTTGGTCGTGCTGGACGGGGAGGTAGCGGTGCCCTGCACCCGCAATCCGCTATAGCGGGGTCGAGACCCAGCCGCGGCCTTCTTCTGTGGGGTCCGCCCGCCGCAAGTGGTGACGAAGGTCGGGTCCCGCGCAACGGGAACGCGAAAAACCCGCCAGGCCCGGAAGGGAGCAACGGTAATCGTGCCCTCCCGTGTGCCGCGGGGTCGCCTGGCCAGAGCTAACTGCGACGGTCACGCCCGGAGGAGAAGGTCCAAGCGGGGACGCACGGCCAATTTTCTTTTCAAAGGGAAAACTGTCCACGGAGTAGAAAGGGTCAGTCCAACCGCCGATTCTACCGGATTTTCTCCGGTTTCGGCCAGAACCGACCCAATCCGACCCGGGAGCACTTAGCGCCATGGCCTACCTCACCCTATACCGCGAATGGCGGCCACGCTCTTTCGATGAGGTGGTCGGGCAGCGGCACGTCACCCAGACGCTGACCAACGCCCTGTCCACCGGTCGACTGGCCCACGCCTACCTCTTCTGCGGCCCGCGCGGCACGGGAAAGACCAGCGTGGCCCGGATCCTGGCGAAGGCCGTGAACTGCGAGCGCGGGGTCGGACCCGAGCCCTGCCAGGAATGCGGCATGTGCGTGGCCATCACCCAGGGGTCGTCCCTGGATGTGTTCGAGATCGACGCCGCCTCGAACCGCGGCATCGACGAGATCCGCGACCTACGGGAGAAGGCCCGCTTCGCCCCGGCCGAAGGGCGCTACAAGGTTTACATCATCGACGAAGTCCATATGCTTTCGAACGAGGCCTTCAACGCGCTCCTGAAAACCTTGGAGGAACCCCCGCCCCACGTCCTTTTCATCCTTGCGACCACCGAAGCCCACAAGGTGCCCCAGACCATCGCCTCGCGTTGCCAACGCTTTGACTTCCACCGCCTGTCGGTGCGGGACATCGCGGCGCGCCTGGACCTGGTGGCGCAGAAGAACGAGATCAAGCTTTCGCCTGAAGCCCGTGACTACATCGCCCGCCGCGCCGACGGCGCCCTCCGAGACGCCCTCGGCCTTCTCGACCAGAGTATCTCCTATGCCGGGAACGGTGTGGAACTGGCCCATGTCCTGGAGGTCGTGGGCGGGACCCGGGAGGATGTCTTCTTTCGCCTGACCGAAGCCGTGGGAGTGGGCAACCACTCTGCCATCCTTGAAGCCGTGGCCGAACAGGTTTCCGCCGGCACCGACCTCCGCCAGTTCTACCGTGAGTACCTCGGACACTGGCGCGACATCATGTTGGCCCGCGTCTGCCGTGACCCCGCGGCGCTGGTAGACCTGCCGCCGGCCTCGGTGGAACAGCTGGTAAGGGTGGCGCGCGGCTTTTCGGTGGAACAGATCTCGGCGGTGCTGGCGCACCTGGCATCGAAAGAAAGCGATATGCGCTGGACGTCGCAGCCGCGCCTGTTGCTGGAGTTGGCTCTGCTGGAACTGGCGGGTCCGGGAGGCGAAGAAGTGGCTGCCGCGCCGCCACCCGCTCTAGTCCAGCCGGCAGTCCCGGCTGCCGCAACGCCACCGGCGGCTGCCCCTCCGACAGCTGCGGCTGCCCCTCCGGCAGTGGCGGCTGGTCCTCCGGTCGTGGTGCCCGCGGCGATTGCGGCCGTGGCGACCGCCCCAACGCCGGCTCCGGTCGGCGTACCTCCGGCCACACCTAAACGCACGGCCACCTCCACCTCCTCCCCCTCTCCCGTCACCGACGAGCGTCTGCTCGAGACGGTCTGGGACCGGTGGGAGCAGGTCCTGAAGTACATCAGGAGCCGAAACCCCGTGACCCACGCCATGCTGCGCGAAGGCAATCCGCTGGCCGTCCGCGGCGCCCACGTGGTCATCGGTTTTCGACCCGGTTACGAGTTCCACCGCGACCGATGCGATGCCGAAGCCAGCAAGGCTCTGATTACCACCGCGCTCTGCGAGTACTTGGGCCGCGACTGCTTGGTGGCCTTTGATATCTCGGCCGAGGCGGGCCGGGCCAAACCTCCTTCCCGTGGTGGGAAGACGGCGGCGCCGCGGGCCTCTTCTTCCGGCCAGGGCGGACCCCCTTCTGGTAGGGGCGGCGCGTCCGCCGGCGCGGGCGGCGACCCGGGATCCGCCGGCGGCAGTCCGGG
>JAJYWN010000072.1 GCA_021791495.1 Bacillota bacterium | reverse complement strand
GTAGCGCCGCCGCAACTCGTCCAATTCCCCCTCCAACTTGCCTTGGCGTTTGTGGAGGGCGGCTGTGTAGATGAAGAACAGACCCCAGACCACGGCAAAGACCCAAAAAAACGCGGAATGTGTCATCGTCCCACTCCCTTTCCGGCCAGACCGGCCGCGAGGAGCCGCCGGACTTCCCGGCGCGCCCGTTCCAGGCGCAGCCGCAAGCCTAGCAAGCCCACATACAGTAAAGTGAAGGCGGCGACCGATATCCCCAGGGTCCAGGCCATAGGAGGGGCGATGTTCATCTTCGCTCCCTGTAGCAGGACCGGGTGGACGCTGCGCCACCATTTGATGGACATCAGGAGAATGGGGATGTCGGCAAAGCCGATGATCCCGATTACCGCCGCCTGTACCGCCGCCCGAGAGGCATCCTGGCCGTCCCCTTGGCCAGGCGTCACTTCGGTGCCCGCATAGTGCCTGGCCACCAGATAGACGCCGTAGACGGTCCAGAGGACCAAGGTGGTGGTGAGCCGGGGGTCCCAATCCCACCAGATGTTCCAGGCTACTTTGCCCCAGAGAGGACCGGTCAACAAGGTGACGGTGGTGAACACCTCTCCCACCTCGGCCGAGGCGAAGGCCAGTTCGTCCCAGCCCGGACGACGCGACAGGAGATACCCCACGCTGGCGATGAACATCACCAGGAAGGCCAAAATCCCGTTCCAGGCAGAAGCTACATGAAAGTAAAATACCTTCTGGACGGCTCCCATGACCCTTTCATCGGGGGCGTACACGAAGATGGCGTAGAGCGCGGTCAGCATGGCCGGCGCCATGGCGGCGGTCCAAAAGGTGCCGGGAGCGCGGGAACGGCGGGAAGCGTGGAAGACCCGCGATGCGGATGGACTCTTCGCTCCGACCATCATGCTCACGACTCCAGAAGATACTCGAATAAGAGCCACGGCACCACCAAGAACACCGCATCGTAGACCACCAGCATCCTCCACCAAGACGCCGTGTCGGTAAAGTCGCCGGTCAGAGCGGCACGGGTCATGGAGACCACCGCTATCACCAGCGGGACGGCCAGAGGGAACAGGAGGATGGGCAGCAGCAATTCACTGGTGCGCGTGTTGGCGGCCAGGGCAGCCAGAAATGTCCCGACGGCCACGAAGCCCAGCGTTCCCAGGAAGGCCACCAGCGCCAAGGAGCCCGGACGCTGGGGCGCCGGCACATCGAACAAGACGATATAGAGGGGAAAGGAGACGGCCTCCACCACAAACATGAACAGCAGGTTCCCGGCCACCTTACCGAAGTAGATAACGCTCCGGTCGACCGGTGCCAGCATCAGGCCGGTCATGGCCCCGTTCATCTTCTCCGAGACGAAGGAGCGTGACAGACCCAGCAGCCCAGCAAAGAAGAACCCGATCCAGGCGAACCCCGGGAAGACGGCCACGGTCTCCTCAGCCCCGGGACGCAGGGCGAAGCCGAAGACCACCATGACTAAGAGGGCGAAGATCCCCATGGAGGTGGACATTTCCTTGGTCCGGAACTCCGCCGTGATATCTTTCCATGTGATTGTGAGCAGGCCGGCCAGATACTTCACGGCTTGGCCCTCCCCTGCCGATAAAGCTCCTCCAAGCCGGCACGGCTGACGGCGCCGGCCGCCATTTCTCCCGAAACCCGTCCGCGGACCAACACGATGAACCGATCGGAAACGGCCGCCCCCGTCTCCAGGTCGTGCGTGACCATCAAGACGGAGCCGCCGCCATCCCGGAACTGACGGATGAGACCGGACAGTAACTCCTCCCCGTCCAAGTCCAGACCCGTGTAGGGCTCGTCCAAGAGAAGGACCTTGGGGCGGTGGATCAGGGTGCGGGCGATGGCCAGGCGTTGCTGCATCCCCCGCGAGTAGGTCCGCGAGGGTTCGTGAGCGAATAGCGTGAGTCCCACCCGCTCCAACCACTGACCCGCTGCCCGTTTCGGATCGGCCACGCCGTGGAGCCGGGCATGCAGGACCAAATTCTCCAGGCCGGTCAGGGACTCATACAGGAAGGTATGGTGCAACAGGACTCCCATCTGGCTTCGGGCTCCGGGTGAAGCCGCCGGCAGTCGAGTTTCTCCCACCGTCACCTGGCCCGACGAGGGAGGCGAAAGCCAGGCCAGAGCCCGGAGGAGTGTGCTCTTGCCGGCTCCGTTTGGTCCCATCAGGGCCACGGCCTCACCGGGGACGACGTCCAGATCCACCCGGTCCAGGACGACCCGTCCCCCTATGCGCTTGGTCACACCAGTGGCGTGCAGCAAGATGGCAGCACTGACCTCTCAGGGAGCTGAACTGGATGATCCGGCGGTGCCGTCGCTCCCGGCCTGGGAGCCAAGGATGAGGGCCGTCAACTTGCTCTTGGCCTTGCTCCGTTCCTGGTGGTATTCGGTTTCGTCCAGGGCGCCGGCTTCATAGCGGCGATCAAGGTCGGCCAGGAGTTCCACCAACTCTCGCTTCTCGGGGGTGTCCAGAGCCGAAGCACTTTGGCCGGAGCTGGGGTAGGAAGTGGCGGTGGCCCGCCGCCCTGAAGGGACTCTGCCTCCCGAGGTGTTGGGCGCCGGTCCGGCGGCCGTCTGATCGGCGATGGGCAGCCGGTGGCCGCCTCGGCTCCGCAGGACCACGAACAGTCCGATGGCGCCGAAAAGGAATAGGGCCATTACGATCAGGAAAGCCGTGGCCGCCTGGTCACTCTGGGGTTTGGTGGCCGTCCCGGACGCACCCGTGCCCCCACCCGGCTGGGTGCCGCCACCGGCGGTGGCGCCCGGCTTGGCCTTCACCTGTATCGTGACGGACTGTCCGGCCTTGCCGGCCGTAGCGTCATATTCCACATAGCTGTTGGTACCCATGGCAACGGCTTGGCCTTTGGTGAAACCGGTCCCGGTAAGGTCCAAGCGCTGGTCGACCAGGACCACCAGACCGCTGGTCTGGTATGGGGAGGTGAAATCCAAGGCGGCGGCGCCGGACGTGTAGGGGACCCGGAAGCTGACCACGTACTCCTTTTCCGCGCCCGCTTCCACACCTTCGGTGTCCTCGAACCCCTTGGCCGTGGCCGTCAACTTCTCGCTGGCCGGACCGCGCGCTATGCTGAGCCCGCTGTAGCCTGGCTGTAGGTTGATCGTGAGAGGCGCCACCTTGGTCTGGCCGGCATTCTTCGCCACCCACGTCTCGTGGAAATACAGGGAGCCGTCATCCAGCCGTATCAGGACGCTATAGTCCTGGAGGGTGACCGCGGAGGCATCGGCTCCGGCCACCTCGCCGAAAGCGACGGTGAGACTCAGGGCCATCAGGAACACCATCAGCCCCGCGGCTCCGCGAAGTGCTTTGTGGTTTGCCCATCGGCTTCTCAACATGCCGGTTCCCCTTTTCCTAGGCTAGCTCTTTGCCGCACTGGTGGCAGAAACGTTGCCCCGGTGACATGAGCCTGGCTCCGCAATGGGGACAGGTCCGCCCGCGGCCCTTCCCCTCTCCCACTAACTGGCCCACAGCCGCCTCGATAGCCTGGTCCGCCGCCATAGCTGCCGCCGATGCGGCGCGGCCCGACGCCTCCATCAGTTCCTGCGCCTGGGCTGGGGTCGCAAGATCCAGCCCCTTGATACCCAGACCGGCGGCGCGCCGGCGGGCCGGCGGCCAGGCTGCCCAGAGGGCGCCGGCGGTCAAGACATACCCGCCAAGCCAAAGGAAAGCCATGAGCGGGTTGATGATGATCCTGAGTGTGGCACTCTTATCCTCGCTCCAACCACCCAGGATAGCGTAGATATCGCGGGCCAGGCTGCCCATGACCGCCACCTCGGTGGCCGGCTCCTCGTAGTTTTCGAAGAAAGCCTTGCGCGGCTGCAGTGTCCCCAGGACCCGTCCTCCTTGTTTCACGGTGAGGGCGGCTACAACGACGGTCTGGTTGGGTTCGTCGCGCATGGTGAGGTCGTTATAGGTGATTTCGTATCCACCCACCTGCATGGACTGGCCCACCGCCAAGTTTGCGGTCTGATCGGCTGTCCCTAGGGCAGCTCCCGAAATCCCGATGGCGATCAGGGCCACCGCCAGGTGGACCGTGAGGCCCCCGAACTTGCGGCGGTCCCGGGTAGCCGCACCGTAGGCCGCGGTCAATAGTGACTCACCGGTGGACCGCCGGCGCGCCGCTATGGCCCGCGCCATTTCCGAAATGACGGACCCCAAGGTGAGCCCGGCCGCGGCTAAGACGGCGGAGGTGAGGGCGCCCCGGATGCCTTCGGCGAAACCGGCCGCCACGGCCAGGATGGCCCCCGCCAAGGGCCAGCGGAACCGGGAGAGGAAGTCTCTGCCGGTGGTGTTCTTCCAGGCCAGGATCGGACAGATGGAGAGTAGTACCATCACCAGGAACCACACGGGCAAGTTGGCACGGTTGTAGAACCCGGCATCCACCGCCACTTCACCGCGACCGAAAGCCTTGGAGATGAGGGGGAACAGCGTCCCCCAGAACACGGCGAAGGTCGAGGCGAGGAAGAGGAAGTTGGTAATCAGAATGGATGCTTCACGGGAGAGAATGCCGACTCTAATGTCTTTTTCCGAAGTCGCGGACTCGTCGCTGAGGACTCCTGGCCGTTGGCTCAAGGCTATGAACATGGCGGCGAGGCACACACCCATGAATGCCAGGAACCACAGGCCGAGGCCGGTATTGGGGAAGGCGTGTACGGAAGACAAGACGCCGCTCCTGGTGAGGAACGTCCCGAACACCGTGAGCATGAAGGTCAGCGAGGCGAGGAAGAAGTTCCAGCCCCGGAACGACCCACGCCGTTCCTGCACCATGACGGAATGGAGGTAGGCGGTGGCGGTCAGCCACGGCAGGAGCGAAGCGTTCTCCACAGGGTCCCAACCCCAGTACCCGCCCCACCCCAGTTCCACGTAAGCCCACTGGGCACCGGTGAGGATGCCGATGCTGAGGAACAACCAGGAGAACAGAGTCCAGAGTCGCGAACGGCGGATCCATTCGTCGGTCCGGCGCCCCGCCAGGAGGGAAGCCAGCGCGAAGGCAAAGGGCACCGCCAACCCCACGTATCCGAGGTAGAGAGTGACCGGATGCACCGCCATGCCGAAGTTCTGAAGAAGGGGGTTCAGCCCGTTGCCGTCGGCCGGAGGCTCGGCCAGTGTGGCGAAGGGAGGGGTGACCGCCACGGTCACCAGACCAAAGAACACCGATACCGCTGCCAGCAGAACGGCGGCCCGGACCGCGAGGCTTTCGTCACGTCGGGACATGGACACCAGAAAGCCGTAGACGGTGAGCAGCCATAACCACAGCAGTAGGCTGCCGGCCTGTCCGGCCCAGAAGGCGGAAAGCTTGTACACCAAGGGGAGAGCCTTACTGGTATAGGAGGCGACGTACTCCACCCGGAAGTCGCTGGTCACCAGCAAACCCAAGAGAGCGAGAGTCGCCACGGTGGCGGCGGCAGCCGCCACACCCAGCCCCAAGCGGACATTCTGCGCGACGGCCTGAGGGAGGACTGGGAAGCCCGCTGTCGGAGCGGGCGGTTCCACGCCAAGACTGTTCTTGCGTTTCTTTTCCTTCTGACGGACGGGTTTGGCTTTTGGTTTGACTTCCTTGGCCCAAACCAGGCCGGCCCCCCAAACCACAGCGTAGACCGACCCGAGCAAGGCAACGAGGGTTGCCAGTCGACCTAGAGCGACCAAGAGTGTTGTCCCCCTTATTGTCCTTTGGGTGCCGCCTCATACTTCGAAGGGCACTGAATGATCAGCTTCTTGGCGGCGAACACTCCCTTGGCTCCCATCTTACCCTCCACCACCACCGTGCGGCCGTCCTCGAAGTTATCAGGACGAATGCCCTTGAATGTCACGGGCAACTCTCCCGTTTGTCCCGACAGCGTGAAGTCCAACAAAATGCTCCCCGGCTCCCATTTAATGCTCCCGGGCTTCACGGTGCCGGCCACCCTCACCACCTGGCTCCCGATGGCCGAGGCTTTACTAAGGTAGCCGTCGACTTCCACATAATAGGCGGTTGACTTTGTGAACCCAGTAATGGCTAAGTAGGTGATAGCGGCTACGATAATCAATGCGCCAATCAAGATGCGAGAGTTGCGCAACGGCCGTCCCTCCAAGCAATCCTTTCCAACCACAGGCTCTACATACCTTTCTCATTGTCAATCGCCTATCCCTTTCGTGTCAAACCTTGCTAGACCTGATTTATGACCCTATTTGTAACTTTGCCTCACAATCACTAAGTGAATCTGTCAGGTACTTCATTTTAGTCCGTAATGCTAAGTGCCAACACGTTAACTTCCATCTCCGACCGGTAGATGTTGCGAATTTTGAGCGTTTCCCCATTTAGAACCAGGCTTAGGTCTACCACGACCGCGGCGGCCACGAGGAAGCGTCCGGGACGCTCCCAAATCACCCTGAATCTGTTCCCCGGATCTACTTGCACGGTCATCCCAGTACAATTGTCAGGCCTTTCGACCTGGACCTGGACGTTGAAATCGGCCGGCCGCCCCGTCACCCACTCGATCGGACCGGACAGCCTAGCCTGCGCCGCCAGGGGTTCGAGTGATGATGCTTCGAAGACCTCCTCACGACCTTTATCGCCCTGCCCGCCGGCATCCGCGCCGACATCCACCGCCCAGCGCCGGGTGGTCAGCACCCGGCCGTCACCGGTCATCGATTGGCCCGTAACCGTGTATTTGCCGGGCTTGGAGTAAACGTGAGAGACTTTGGTCTTCCAGTCGGCGGGATTGTTGTCGCGCCAGACGGTTCCGTCACCGAAATCCCAGACCCAGGTCTGGTGCCTGATTTCGACCGGATCGAGATGAGTGGTTTCTTTACTGTGGCGAATGACCCGGATCGTCTCGGGCTCGTCCTCGGTCACGGTTCCGGCGGCTACCGCATCCCGTGGACCGGGGAATGAGTCGGGCGTGAAGGCAGGAGTGGGGCTCAGAACTGAGCCGGGGGCTGCCCCAGTAGATCGCCCGATAGCGTGCCTGGTAGCGGGCCTGGTAGCAGGCCCGGTAGCCGACCCGGTAGCCGACCCGGTGGTCGGTCCAGGAGCCTGGCCAGAGTCCGGCCCGGAGCCCCGAGGCGGGTCCGTTTTCGGGGCGGTAGCCACAGGTGCCATTCCCTGGCTCTTGGACGCCGGGAGCGGCTTGAAACGGGCGGTATAGGTCAGGTCGACCGACACGGCTTTCTGGGGAACGGCGGCGCTTTCCCCGAAAGCGGGGTCCGGAACATAGCGGAAGCCCACCAAAACGCGGCGGTAGGCTCCGCCGAACCCTTCCACTGAGGCCTTGGCTCCCGGCCGGAGCGGGTCGGCCCGGAGGGTCAGTTCCTCTTGTTCGACCCACCTTCCGTCGCCGCTCTCACAGTAGACCCAAGCCCTGGGGACCAAACCCGGAGGCGATAGCGGGAAATTCAGATCCACCTCCAAGAGACCCGAGAGACCCGGCAGCCGCGCCGAGTCGATCTCGATGTACCCAGGGCTCCAGGCCTCAACGTCCGCCGAACCCGTCCTCTCCCACGTCCATAGACTCCACGCGCTCCGGGCCGTGGGGGCCAGCCGGGCCCGCGTGGGGTAATCCCAGGAAAGAGCTTGGGTAATGAACCGGTGGACGGTCTCGTTGTGGGTGAGCATGCCGGCCCGGGCCGACATGGTGGAACGGAAGACCGCCACGACGTCGTCTCTTCCGGGCATGAGGAGAGCCGAGTCCACCTCGGTGAAAAGGTCATTGTCCCTGGCCCAAGGGACAAAAGCCGTGTATGGGTTGGAGACACTTCCGGCGACGGTGATATACCGAACGTTTGGCCCCGGGCGGCTGTTTCCCGAGAAGAAAGCCGCCCTTTCGTTGGCGGTTCTAGCCACCAGATCCGCCCGGTTCCAGGCATCCAGGAAGCAGTTGGCGACCAAACGATCGAAGACGGGCCGCCCGGCGTAGTCGTGGCCTACCGGCAGGACCAGGTCCGTCCTTACCAGGCGGTCGAAGGCCACGTCACTGGCGTCGGCCCCCGACAAGGCTTTCGCCGCGGATATTGCCAGCGTCCGCTGGTTCTGAGCAAACCACTTCAGCCCCAGACGGGCCGCCAGGGCGCCAATCCAGCGGATCGCCGCTCCTTTTGGGTCGGCGGCCGGAAGGACAGCGGCCAGTAACTCGCCGAGGTCAATGGGGACAGCTTTCGCCCCCAAAGTGGTCTTGGTCAAGGACTGCTGGGCGGCGGATATGGCCAGAGTCTCGTAGTAAGCTCGGGAGAGGTCCATGCCCGGCCCAGGCGGGCCCGCGGGGCCATCCAGGATATAGTCAGGTGTGACCGGCGGGTCTTGCGCTTTGGACAGACATTTCAGGTAGACTTCGGGCATTTCTTCCGCCAGCCACTCCTCGAAAGTCATCGTGGCCTTGTTCGACTTGATGTCCGGCCGGGGTTCCCACTTGATGGCTTTCCGGTAGTAGGCGATGAGTGGTTCGTAGGCGTCACGGGCCCGGCTGGTAACATACGCCACTTCACTGGTGAACGGTGGCAACTGGCGGGCTGCCCTTTCCAGTTCTTCTTTCAGAGGCGTGGGATTCGGAAGGCCTCCCGCCCCCGGAGAGGCGTACTGGGGACTGGCGGACAGGAGCCGGGCCACCGTGTCGGAGACGGAGGACGACCGCAAGAGTGTCGCCGCCAGAGAACCGCGGTTGGGTGGTGCCACCATCACCAGGGTCCCGACGTCACCCGCATAGTCTGGCGACACGGTGTAGAAGCGGGCCGCCAGCGCACCCAGGCCTGTGGCGATCAGGTCCACAATCGCCACCCCCGAGGCTTCTTTGGCTCTCTGGATGGCGGGTATGAGTAGAGTCCGGTAGCTTTCCGCATAGTCGCCCTTCAAACCCGATGAGAGGGAAACCGAGAACAGGTCCTTCCCGGGGACGTAGCCCATGTCCGTCAGCCGGTCCCACAGACTGGCGTATTCAGGTCTGATGGTGGCCGGGCAGGACCAGAGGTCTCTGGCGCTCTTCGCGGAGCTATCCACGAAGACAATGGGGTGTCGGACCGGCGCGGCCGCCGCCACGGTCGCCCAAGCACTCCGGCCCCCGCCAATCGCGTCAGGCCCGGCCCAAGGGCCTTCCGCCAGGAGTCCCGCCACCAGCGCCAACACGATCGCCCAACGCACCTTCCGGTGATCCGTCATCGTACGCCCCTCCCTACCGTACCTGGGTCAGGTTAGCATACCGCTGGTCTTCCGACCGGTTAGGGTACCACCGGCCGTGGTTCACCAAGGTGACCTTCGTGACGGCGTCTCCTGATTCCAGCGCTTCTGTAAGTCGTCCCGCCCAGTCATCCGCCGGTGCGATCACGTCCTCACCGCCAGTTCCCCTTCGCCGGGCCTCCCCCCAAGCCCCGCCCGGCGCCAGGGCGAAACCGTACCCCCCGTAGGACAGCTCGAGACTGCCGTCGGGCCCCAGGCCCAGGACCAACAGGTCTCCGCCGAGGACCCGGGCTCTGTTATCGATGAGGTTGATGATACCGGATGGAGGGAGGGGTTCCGTGTCAGGTAGGAGGCGGGCGGCCCCCTTGGGGAGCGACGTCTCCTCCAACGCGCCGTACCATGTTAGTTCTCCCGATATGGGGATGGCGGCCGGCAGCCGCCGCAGGGGAATGAGGCGTTGATAGATGAGGATATCCTCGTTCTCAACTTCCCAGAGTACGAGAGCGCGGGCGCCGAGCAAAGTGAGGCCAGGTATGGGACCGGTCAAGACGGGACCGGCATCGCCGCCGGCCGGACTCGGCTCCAGTCGGAAAAGGCGTTTTTTCGAGACCTCCGGCCAGGCCACGAGGGCCCGGTTATCCGTCTCCACGATTTCCAGTATGACGAGGCCCCGCGCTTCCTGCCAGCGGAACCACGCGCCGGCCACCAGGGCCGCCAAGCCTACCAGGACAGCAATGGACAGAAAGCGCCGGGCCAAGAGACCCGCCCCCTAACCCCCATCGATTTTGTTCCGTGTGGGCAAGGGTTGTCCTGAGGGCTAGCACATCCTACCGCTGGAAAAAAGGGACGGGAGTTTTCGTTCGACAAACGGGACGGAAAGCCAGCTAGCAGCGAGAACGCACCGGTTACCCGTGAGGGCGGGCCGGTCAGCCGGTGCGCTTGCGCCGCCGCCCCCGCGTTCTTGGCGTTTTTGGCTTGGAGCCGCCATCCTCTGGTTGCTCGGCGACAGCCGCCGCCGATTCCTTGTATACCCGCTCGTGGTCGAGCACCGCTTCGATGGCTTCGACCAAACGCCGTGGTTCCGGCGCGCCCAAGTCATCCCAGTTCAAGTCCGCTTCTCCGCCAGAACCCGGCCCGGCGTCGCCACTCACGACGGCGCCCGGCGAGGCTACCAACGCCTCGGCCGCCGGTCCCTCCAGCGCCTGCGCGCCGGCATCGGCGTCCGGTTCCATTGCGGGTTCGGCCGCCGGCTTCTCTTCCACCGCCGCCTCCGGTTCCACCTCGGGGGGCGGGGCTTTCCGCACGGCCCGCATGGAGCGGCCGCCGCCCCGCACGGCGGCGTCCCACCGCCGGCCCTTCTTCCGGCGGCGTGAAATAACCGCGCGTATTCCTCGCCAGACCGCCCAGACGGCCCCCCATGCCAGGAGCATCACAGCGGTGAAGGCGATCGCCATGAAACGGTAAGGAGAGTCGGTGTAGTACCAAGTCTGCTCGAGGTAGAAGACGGCCCCGGTGATGAAACCGGCGATCATGAAGGGCAAAAGCCAGCGCCAGTCTGGTCCGGCCTGCGCTTCCAGCCGGGCGTCGTCTTCCTCGCGGTACCCGGCCATGTCGGGGTCGACGCGGGTAGCCGAGTTCCAGAAGTCCTCGTTTTGGCGTTCCTTCAACGCCGCCCGCCAGCCGAGAACGGCCATGGCCAGCCCCAGCCCGGCGGCGCCGGCGGCACCATACAGGACCGTTCCCGGGTTTAACCCCTGCAACCCCGGAAACGGCAGCGTCGCGCCCTGGTTCTGGAACTGCCACACCAGGGAAGCGACACCGGCCACGAAGAGGAACCCGCCCAGCGCCGTGCCGGCTCGCAAGGCCAGCGGAGGCCGGACGTGACGGCCCCCGTCCTTGCCGGTGTGCCTGCCGTCTGCGCTTTTTCCCTGGTCCGGCCGGACCGGGGGGAAGAATGCGGGTGACAAAAGAGAATCCTTCTTCCGACCGTGTCTCTGACAGCGGGTAAGGATTAGCCCGCGGGCAGGGAAAATCCTTGCTGGGGGAGAAAATGGGCCGGGCGAAAGGAGGGGGAGGCCCATGAGTGCACCCGGCCCGGACGGGGGCGCAGGTCCGGTCCCTGGAGCTGGGCGTCCGTCCCGCAATGACCTTGGCAGGTACTACTTCGTGCTCCGCGCCGTTTCCGAGATCGTGGCGGCCAGCCACCCCCTGGATGAAACCCTGACCTTGGTCCTGAAAGTGGTGGCCGAGGCTACCGCGGCCGACCGCGGCTTGGCCTTGGTCCTCGACCGGAAATCATCCGCTCTGACTCCCCTGGCCGAGCACCGTTTCCGAGACGCGCTCCGTCTCAGTCTTTCCATTCCTATCGGGTTCGGTCCCCTCGGGCAGGCGGCCACCGGGGCCGTCGTGAAATCGCCCGTGGCTGGCGACAGCCCCTCCGCCGCCGTAGAGCTGGCGCCTGGACTCGCGGCCAACCTGCGAGCGTTCGTCTGCCAGCCCATGCGGACCTCCGAAGAAGTATTGGGCGTACTCCTGCTGGCCAAGGCCCGCCGCTCGGCCCCCTTCACCGAGGCGGCGGAAGACCTGATCCGGGCCTGCTCCGACCTGGCCGGCATCGCCGTGAAGCGGAGTGACCTCCTCCGCGACTCCCAACTGGACGAGACCACAGGTGCTTTCAACTTCCGCGCTCTCATCGGCAACCTGGAAGACGAACTGGCCCGCGCCGGACGCGACAGCCGCCCCTTTTCTGTCCTTTTCCTAGAGCTGGACGACTTCGGGCGCCTGAACGATCGCTTCGGCCATTTGGTGGGGAACATGGCCCTGAAGCTCCTGGCAGAGACATTAAAGAGCTCCACGCGCAAGCGCAGCGGCGTCCGGGCGCCGGACATCGTGGCGCGGCTGGGCGGGGACGAATTCGTCGTCATCCTCCCTGCCACGGACAAGGAAACCGCCCGCCTGGTGGCCGAACGCATCCGCGCCAAGACCGAGATGTTGCAGTTCCCCACCGGCGCCGCCGCCACGGTGTCCACACCCTTGACGGTCAGTATCGGGGTGGCCACCTATCCTTGCGACGGCGGGACCATCAAAGAGCTGCTTGACCGGAGCGACCGGGCGATGTACGAGGCCAAGACCAGGGGAAAGAACCAGGTCTTCCTTTTCTCCTCCGATCTCCTGGGAAAGGCGGTCGATTACCAGAAAAGCCGCACCGACACGGTGGACCGCATGACGGGACTCCAGCACGAGAGTTCGTTCCGCCCCGCCCTAGCCCGCGGCATCCGCGCCGCCGCCACCTACGGGCAACCCCTCTCCTTGGCCATTCTCGACCTGGACGACTTCAAGAAACTGAACGATGAGGCCGGTCATGCCGCCGGCGATGCTGTGTTGCGCGGGGTCGCCGACGCCCTCCGGTCGCTCACTGGAGAAAAAGGCCAGGTTTACCGGCTGACGGGCGACTCCTTCGCCCTCATCCTCCCCGCCGTGGGGAAGGAGGAAGCCGTGGCTTTGGTGGACGCAATCCGCCGGGAGATCGGCGCCAAGGTCTGGCAACCCAGAGGGCGCCGGGCGCTCCAGGTGGCCATGACCGCCGGGGTGGCCTCTCTTCCGAAGGATACGGTCAGTTCCGAGGAACTGGTCATGAAGGCCGAACTGGCGCTACATCACGGCAAGCAGCGCGGAGGGAACTGCACCGAGGTCTAGCCGTCCAGGAGTTGCCCGGCCTGGGAGGCGCGGAACGTCTCCGGCGTGACCTCCATCACCGTCGTGTAGACCCTGCGCCCGTCCAGGTAGTGACGGGCGTCCACCCTCTGCACAGGCCGGAAACCGCATTTCTCGAAAGCCTTGCGCGCTCGGGGGTTGTGGTCGAAGACGTCCAGCTCCACTTTGGCGTATCCCAGGGTCTCGAAAGCATAACGTAAGAAAAGCGCGATAGAGCGCGGACCCAGACCCCGCCCCCAATGTCCCGCATCCAGGGCGATACCCATGACCACGTGCGGTTCTCCCGGGCTGCCGTAGTCGGTGTAAGCCAGAACGCCGATGTCTTGGCCCGCCTCCTCGATGATGAGCCTGACACCGGCCGCCGGTTCCCCTTTCGACCAGATGGCATGATACTGCTCCAACTGCCTCCAGGTCATCCGCGGCATCCTTGAGGCCGAGGCGTAGTAGCCC
This sequence comes from Bacillota bacterium, assembly GCA_021791495.1. Classification (GTDB taxonomy): domain Bacteria; phylum Bacillota; class Sulfobacillia; order JAJYWN01; family JAJYWN01; genus JAJYWN01. Next base: position 26,841 of record JAJYWN010000072.1, on the reverse strand, counting down.
ACATCCGGGTCGTTAAAAAGGTGGTAGAGGTATTTCAGGTCCCCGCGCGTCACGCGCCGGATGGCCAGCCCCAGACCCTGGCCAAGGACCTCGAGGCTGCCGTTTCTTTCGGGTGGGCGCCCGTTCTGAGCGCCTTGGAGGGCGCCGCCCCCGCCGGCCGCCGCCGCCTCCCGCCTCCCATCCACGCAGCTGTCGCCATCACCGTAGCCGCCGCCGTCGCCGTCGCCGTCAAGGGCCCCCTGCAACCCCGGGACCAACAAGAGCGACCTCAGGTCCACGCTGGTCAAGACCGTCGAAGCCGCCTGCTTGACCTCCTCCGGCGCATCGACAGTCGCCACACTGAGAGCCACGCGTCGGAAAACCGGTATATCCCCGGACCCGTCCCCGACGTGGGCCATCCGCTCCGGAGGCACACCCAGGGCTTTCACTACCTGGTCAAGGGCTTCGGCTTTCCCCTTCCAAGGCACGCGCACCGCCACCCTCCCGGTGGCCCGTCCGAAGCGGAAGAGGACTTCGTTCGCCAGGACGAAGTCGGCGATATCGCCGAATTCGTCCTGGACCCTGTCGGTGATCAAGGTCAGACCCGAGGAGAGCAGGGCTATCTTTCGGCCCGCGGTCTTCTGTGCCAGCAGGGTGTCGAGGACGCCCGGCCGCCATTCGATCTCCTTCACCAGCCGGCGCATCTCGCCGCGCCGGACTCCGCGCCAGGCTTCCGCGTCAAGGCGGGCGAAGGTGTCGTAATCGATACGCCCTTCCTGGAAATCACGGAGGTGCCGCTCCCCCCGCCCCGTCCACGTCCCCAGCCGCTCGTGGAGGTACTGCCAGGGGCTGCCCACTTTCGTCAAGGTCCCGTCGACGTCGAAAACCACAGCCTCGATGGCCGGAGCCTGAACCGCTCCCGGGGCGGCGCCGTTGGTCGGCTTCATGAGATCGCGCCCCCCAACAGGTCCAGGGCCCGGGCGTAGTCCTCTGGCGTATTGATATTGAAGAACAGTCGCTCCCAAGGTCCGAAAGGTTCGACCTCCTCGGGACCGGCGTAACGCACGTCCACCCGCGAGAAAAAGGAACTGACACGCGGCGAGGGGCCCGCCAGTTCCCTTTCGACGGCCGGAAGGCAGCGCCGGTCGTACAGGGCGTGCAGAGGCTCGACGAAGGAGCCCTTTTTTGGCACCACCGCCTGGTGACCGTCACGCATCCCGATCAGATGGCGGATGAGACCACGGTTTGCGAACGGAAGATCGCAGGCCAGGAGGAAAGCGGCATCGGACCCGGGGGCCAGAGCGGCCAGCCCGGCTTGCACGCCGGCCAGGGGCCCCTTCCCGGTGAACGTATCGGCCACCACCCGCACGGGCAAAAAGGAAAAAGCCGACGGGTCGGGTGCCACGACGATCACCTCTCGGAAAAGGCCGTCCACGGCGGCATACAGGCGGGAGATCAGCGGGGCGCCGCCGAAATCGAGGAAGGCCTTGTCACGACCCAAGCGGGAGCTCCTTCCGCCTGCCAGGATCACCCCGGTTACTCTGTCCAATCCGCGCCCGACCTCCCGGCTTCCTCGTGCTGGGACGTACCTGTCAACCGCGGCCTCCGCCACGGCACCCATCCGCCATGGCTTCCACGGCCTTCATGTATTCTACACCACCGGGAGGACTTTGGCCTGCCTGAGCGAAGGATTCCCGGCGTCTGGAAATACGGTCGGAAGGTCGGGTGAGGGGACATGGCTCAACTCGGTCTCCACGGGGCATTGGGGCTCTACGTGGCCTCAAGGGTCGGAGGGGCACGACGGCAAGGGGCGACGCCGCCCGAAACGCCGGCTGGGAAACCGGAAACCGCCGATGCCGCCGCCCGCGGTGCCGGCACAGGTGCCGGCACCAGCGCCAGTGTCGCAACGGAAAGCGCCGGAACCAAAGCTTTCAAGTTCGCCTATGTCCTGGGGAACCTCTTGCCGGACGTTGATTTCTTCCTGCTGGGCCCGATCTACCTGATAAACTCGAAGGTCGGGGTCACCATGCACCGCTCCTTCAGTCACAGCATCATCACCATCGCCGCCGTGGCCGTCTTGGTCTATGCCTTGTGCCGGTCGCCCCACCGCCGGGCGGTGGCCGGCGGCATCGGCCTGGGCATGTTGACCCACGTCGTGGTGGACATCTTCGTGTGGTTCAGTGCGGTGCGGCTGCTGTGGCCCCTGAACTACGCCGGTATTCCGGCGACCATCAACCTGTGGGCTTCTTACCAGCCTCCGGGGTGGGTATCGAACATGCTGGGGGCCCTGGATTCGGCCGCCATCGCCTTCTACTTCTGGTACCTGCTGCGGATCGCGCGCCGGCGTGGGACGGATGCGGCCTACCAGCCCAGACTGAGGTTCTGGTCGGTGGCGCTCCTGGTACCGTCGGTCCTGCTCGGCGTTCTGTCCTTCGTCCTCAGCCGCGGCCTGTTTGACATCGTGGCCTATGCGTTCTTCATCCCGTTCCTGCTACCGCTGACGTTACTTGTGACCTTCCGCATGAAGGAGACCATCTACCAGGCGTAGTTGGTGATTAGCGTCCCGCCCTGGCCCGGCGCCGTCCCGCGCGCCCGGCCAGGCGGTGTCTCTGATCGCCGATGAGGCGGCCGCTGACCGCCGTCCACAGGAACACCAGTATCAGCAGCCAGCCCATCCAGGTCCCCAGCATGAATCGTAACAAGGCCGCCACAGCGTAACCTGCCACCCCGATAACGGTATCGAATAACTCCACCACATCCACCTAGCGCCGACCCCCGTCCCCTGACCCTTGATGGTCCGGAGTTAGTATGCGCTATCTGCCTCTCAACCTGCGCTCCAGAAGGTTCTGTTCCAGTTCTCGACGCCGTTCGGCTTTGGAGCGGCGGTGGGGATTGCCCTTCTTGGCGCCGCCCCTTGGCGCGTTGCCCGGCGAGCCGCCCGAGACTCCGCCCCTTGCGGCCTTGCCACTACCAGGTGCAACGCCACCTGTCTGAGCCCCGGCGGCCCCAGGCGGCGCGGCCCGCGGCGCCCTGGAGCGCGGAATCCCCTCGCAGACCAATTCCCAGAAGCGGTCCACCTCAACGGTCCGACAGCCGGCGTTCCGCGCCGCCGTCTGGACTTCCCGGTCTGAAGACACCACCGTACTGCCCGGTTCCCGCGCCGCCTGGCCGGCGATGACAGCGTCGGCGGTCTCCCCCTGCCGGGAGTATAGCACGGTCACACCAGAACGCCGGTCGAAACGCGTCACGGCGCCCACCGACTGGCCGTCGAAGACCACCGTGACGCCGTTCCCCGATAGGTGGTGATACCCGGCCAGCCGGCGCAGCAGTTCGTTCCGGGCCGCCTCCATCCCGCCCGGCCCGCTCCGTTCCATGGCAGCCAGGGCGGGCACTCGTCGTAGGAGGTTGTAGCCATCGACGATGACTTTCATGGTCCGCTGATCACGGCTCCTGTGGCGCTAAGAGGGCCACCCCGGTCGGCCGGTCGTGACGCGGACCCGGCGACCGGTGTGGCCCCCATCTGTGCCTTGTTATCTCACCTGTTCTCGTCCGGCAAACCGTGGTGCCGGTCTACTCGTCGTAGCATTCCCCGCCGCACTCCGCGGACCCATAGAAGATGGTGTTGAACAGAATCCTATAGGTCCCGCGGGTTTGAGCCCGGAACTGCACCCGTGGCCCAATCAGGACCACGCTGCCGAGCCCGCGGTTGATTACGGCGATAGCCGCCTTCCCGTGGAGCTTCTGGGCTCCCAGGATCCAGCCCGATAGCAGCGAGTCGTTGGGCGGGAAGCGGGCGACGATGTCCCCCTCGCCTTCCGCAATGTCGAAAGCCGGGCTTTGGACCATGAGGACCGGCAGTTCCCTTGGAAGCCCGTATCCCACCGGGTGCGTGGGGTCCACCACCGTGCCCAGGAAGGAACCCGGCAGGTAGAACTCCTCGGGTTTCAGGCCTTCCAGCACATTCTTCACCGGCAGATACAGCTGTTGGATGGCCCAGTTGGCCGCGGGTCCGAAGGTGACCAGGAGGCCGCCGCCCTCGACGAACTCGCTCAAGGCCGCCCGCCCCTGAGCCCCCAACCCACCTAAGTACTCCGGCGGGTACCCCTTGGCGTGCCCGTCGGCGATGACCCGTGCCGGCGCGCCCGGGAGAATGATGGTGTCGAACTTATCGACCAGCCGCCCACCCTTGATGTCCGCGTTACGCACGGTCGAGTAAGGGAACTCGTAGTTTTCCAGGATGAACCGGGTCCAGCCTTCGTCCGCGTTCGGCATGTACGATTGATACAGGCCCACCCGGGGCGCGGCCACGTGCCACAGGCAGCTGTCCGGTTCCTCGGACACGGGGTGCATCGCCAGCGACAACTCCTTGGCGATGGAGGTGGCCATGTCTTTCACGCCGGAGGCGTTCTCCACGAAGAAGGTGCCTTCGGGGAACCATTGCCCGGAATCGGTCTCCAGACCGTTGCAGACCCGGTGGACCTGCACGCCACGGGCCAGGAAGCGGTTGGCGGCCCGGGCGGCATTGTTGGTTTCCGGACCGAACAGGTAGCCCACCAGGGATTTCGACCGGCCCGCGGAACCGTTGCTGGAAAGAGGCAGGGGCTCGGGGACAATGTGCCCGGGCGGGGCCTCGACCTGGTCCACCTTCTCCAAGGGCGCCTGGAAAGGCCGGTCGACTTGAATGGTTTGAACCCCCATCTGCAGGGGCAAGGTCCAGGCAGTGATGTCGTAGGGCGCTTTCGGAGGACCACCCGGATACTGACGGAGATCAGGGTACTTCTGGACTTCGAGCATGGTCTTGGCGTACGGGCCGTAAGGCTGCGCCAGGAGGATGACGAAGGTGCCGGCCGGATACTGGACGCCATCGGCGGTGAAGGAGTCGGTGGCCCGGTGAATCTCCACGGCGCCTTTCCGCAAGACCTGCAGCATCTCGGCGGCGGTGGCCGGGTCGCGCTGTTCGACCGGGACGATGAAAGCGTAGGGCTTTTTCGTTTCGATGGCGTGCCGGCTGATGCGGTAGAAGTTCCGCACCCATTCATAACGGAACCGGGCCGCATGGGCCAGCACCGCCATGGCGGCGATCTTCTCGTAATCGACGATATCGCGGAGTCGCCAAGTCCCACCCTTCCAAACCAACGGGTGGTTCAGCGAAGAGACCGTCGCGTCCACCGCTCCGTCGCGCGACTTCTTCAGTTCGTCCACTCTCTGCTCGATGGGCGTCGCCAGTTTCACGCTGGCGGCCTCGGACAGGATGCGGATACCTCCGTGATAGTGCTGGTAGGCACGGGATGGCGAGAAGCAGTCGAAGATCATGCCGTGGGCCACCCCGCCCCGGCCCGAAGCGATGACCTCCAGGGCCATGGTGGACCCGATGACGGTGGTCTCTTCCTGCAGAATGGGGTCCACGTTCGGATCGAAGGGATCGATGTACGGCGGCAGGAACAGGCGCACGCCGTCGTTGCCCATCTGGTGGAGGTCGTAGACGATCATGGGGTGCCAAACGTTATGGATCTTCTCCACCGTCAGGCGGTTCTCCGGTTGGGTCAGCATGAACCAGTCGCGGTTATTATCGTGCCCCACGTACTTGTGGTAGAGTTCCGGTGGCTGTGACCCCTCGTAAGGGGTGCCCAGCGTCTTCCGGTACCAGTTTACCACCAGGTCCAGTCCGTCCGGGTTCAGCGACGGCACAAGGATGAAAACGACGTTCTCCAGAATCTGCCGCGTCCGCTCGTCGTCTCCCGTGACCAAGTCGTAGGCCAACTCCATGGACATCTGGGCCGCCCCGACTTCGGTCGCGTGGATGCTGCAGCTGATCATCACCACGCTGCGCCCCTCGGCCAGGAGTCCCGCCGCCTCTTCTTCCGAAAGGCCGCGGGGGTCGGCCAGCCGGGCCTGAAGGCCGCGGAATCTCTCGATGCTGGCCAGATTCTCCGGGGACGAGATGAGAGCGAAGATGAAGGGGCGCCCTTCGGTGGTGAGGCCCATGTCGTGGATCTGGACCCGGTCCGATCCTTGCCCGAGGAGCCGGAAGTAATCCACGATCTGCTTCCAGTCTGCCAGGCAGCGGTCGGCCCCGACTTCAAACCCGAGATGTGTCGCCGGCGGTACGAGACCGCCCAAAGTCTTGCGATTTGCGGGCTTCTTGGCCACGCCATCCATTCCCCCCTGCAAGCGGATATTTCGACCCAAGGAGTATTCCTCCCCGGCGGGCCGATATCCTACTTCAGGGGGCGGGGGCTCCTCCCCGGCTTTCCCTGGTTTCTCTCCGGACCTCAGTCGGCCTGCGGCGGCGCCAGCTGGATCACCCGACCGGAGCCGGAGTCGCCTCCGACCCGTGTCTGGCGTTGCACCATACGCCGGGTGGCCATGGCCAGCATACGGACAGGGTCCTCCCCGTCCGCGGGGTAAGCCCCCACCCCATAGGCCACGGAGGGAACGGAGTAGACCTGGCCATGGACCAGCATGCACCGCCCGGAAAAATCGGAGATGGCCCGCTTGAGGCATAAGGTGCCGCCCGTGCGGCCGGTCTCCATCATGATGACACCGAATTCGTCCCCACCCAGACGGGCCACGAAATCGGAGGCTCTCAGAGTCGTGGTGAGGGAGTTCGATAGGTTTACCAGCACTTCGTCCCCCGCCGCCCAGCCGGCCAGTTCATTGAACAAGGCCAGATGGTCAACGTCGATGAGCCCCACGGCAAAGGTCCGCCCGTGTCGCTTGGCGCGGGCGACTTCTTCCAGCAACCTGCGGCGGAACAAGCGCTGGGTGTAGAGCCCGGTGAGTTCGTCCATGGAAAGGGCCTCACGCATGCTGTCGATGGTCAAGGCGACTTCCAACGGCCCGGCCAGCAAAGCCGCCGCCCGTTCCAGGCGGGCAGCAGTTACGGAGGCGCTTTTCCCGCCTTTCGCCGGAAAACCGGTCAGGTAGCCAATGGTCCTCTCGTCGGCCGTGTTCACGGGAAGGCAGATCTCGCCCGCGGCGGCGGTGGGAGGGACGCCATCGCGGCCGCTGATAGGGATGAAACGGCAATGATGGACCGCCAGTTCCTCGCCCACGACGGACGAGACCCGTTCATAGAAGGCCGCCGGATTCGCCACCAGGCGGAGTTCGTGGGCCAGACGGACGGCCAGCATATTGACTTTCACGTCGTTTCCTCTTGCGCTCAAAGGCCATGCCTCCAAGGCTTTGCCGTGGCAGATGGACTGACTGAAGCGGCACGCCACTCTAGCCTAAATATCGGAAGGAGCGGGCACCGGCATGAGTGGGATTTCTATATGCTCTCCCCAGACGGCAAGGGGGGAGGAACGGCACTGGGCTACGACGAATGGTGTGTTAGTTTTAGGGCCTTTTCCGGTCTGGTTATCGCAGGGCGCGAATCCGAGGTCTCAAGCCGGCGCCCGTCACGTTAGAAAGAGGGCCGGGCCCAATGCCCGAAGGGTCTCTGTCATTACCTATCAGGGTGAGGCGGCGCACGGTGGCACTGTTCTGGGTCACCGGGGTTGTGGCTGCGTTTTTCACCTTCTTCCCATTCCCCCAGCCCGGCGTCAATACCGTGGCGACCGTGGTCATGCTGGCTCTCCTTGCGGGAGTGTCGTTCTGGTTCACCCGGATTCGGCGCAATCTATTCATGCGGCTGCGTCTGCTGCTGCCTGCGATCAGTGCGGCCGGAGTGGCGGCTCTGGTGTTCGTTAGCGGAGGGTCCCACTCCTATTTCCTGGTCCTCTATCTACTAACCACGACCGTGGCGCCCTTCTTCTTCACCCCTTCGGAGTCTATGGAGGTGACCGTGCTGAACGGCATCGCGGCCCTCCTCCCCGCCTTCTACGATTACGACCCCACCTTCGTGCGGATCGGCCTGGTGGGATTCGGCGGCATGCTGTTCATCAGCTTCTTCATCAGCTTTATCGTGGGGGAATTCCGGAGCAAGGAACGAGAACGCCATCACCTGCAGATCCTGGCCGAGGCCAGCCGCCTCTCGGCCAACCTCAACCTAGCGTCGACTTTGAAGAACACTGTCTCCCAGCTCCGCCAGATGGTGAATGCCGAAGCCGCCGTATTGTACCTTGTCGACGAAGACCACGCGGAGCTGTTCGCGGTGGAGACCGATTTCGACCCGGCCGTCTACGGGCCCGACGAAGACGAGAGTACGCGCCGTTTCCGGGTCAAACTGGGCCGGGGGCTCACGGGCTGGGTGGCCGAGAAAGGCGAACCACTGCTCCTCGGGGATGCCGAGCGGGACTCACGGGCCCAGCACATCCCGGGTACCGGCTATGAGGACGCTTCGTACATCGTGGCCCCGGTGGCCTTCGACCAGCGCATTTTGGGCGTCATCCGGGTCTCCCGCCGCGGGCTGAACCGTTTCGGCGTGAACGACCTTTCTCTGGTCACCATTTTCGCCAACCAGGCGGCGGTAGCCATCACCAACGCCTGGCTCTACGAAAGCACCAAAGAACTGGTGTTACGGGATAACCTCACCGGACTCTATAACTCGCGCTACTTGGTGAGCCGGCTCCAAGAAGAGGTGGCGCGATCGAAGAGGTACGGCACTCCCCTCTCCATGCTGTTCCTCGATTGCGACGGGCTGAAAACGGTGAACGACGCTTACGGTCACCCCGTGGGTGATCAACTCATCAAGGAAGTCAGCGAGGCTCTGCGCGTCGCCGTCCGAATGACGGACATCGTCATCCGCTACGCCGGTGATGAGTTCATCATCCTCATGCCCCAGACCGCCAGCCGCGAAGCGGCTCAGGTGGCGGAGCGGATCCGCCAGCGCGTCGGCGCGGCCGAGTTCTGCCCCGGGCAAGAGGTGGTAAGGGCGACCGTGAGCATCGGCGTGGCCACCGTTCCAGAACACGCCGGCAGCGGCGAGGAGCTGTTCAAGGCGGCCGATGACGCGCTGTACGCCGCCAAGGACAGAGGGCGCAATAACGTTTGCCTATCGGTACAGAAGTCCCCGGCGCAGGTCTCTCATTCCGACACGCAACCTTGACCGACCCGCGTCGAGTCGCCGGCGGCCGGACGGGACGCGTCTCCAAGTCTGCCGGCTATCTCCGAGGCCGCCACGCCGACCGCCCCTCCGGGTAGCCCGCCGGCGCTCTCACCGGGCGGCAACCCGTCGGCCAGATTCAGCAACGTTCTCACCGTGACCGGCTGCAATCCCCTGGCTGCCAGGCCGTCCAGAATCGCCGGCAGAGCTTTGACGGTGTTCTCTCCCCCGATGTGCATCAAGACGACCGAACCCGGTTTGACCATGGATAAGACCCGCGTCACCAGCGCGTCCGTGGCCAACCCCGTCCAGTCCAGGCTATCGACGTCCCACATGACCATGGCCCGATAGCCCTGCTCCCTTAAGAGTCGGAGCGTGTCAGGTGTGTAGGACCCGTAGGGGGGACGGAAGAGATCGGGGGGGCCGGTGCCAGTGGCCGCCACAATGGCCGCTGCGCCGCCGGCTTCTTCCTTGCGGACGTCTTCCCAGCCGAGCGTGGCCATGTCGGCGTGCGTCAGCGAGTGGTTCCCCACCTGGTGCCCGGCGGCCACGATGGCCTGGGCCAGGCCGGTGTGGTCGGACGCCCACTGGCCGCGCAAGAAGAAAGTCGCGGTGACCTTGCGCGCGGCCAGGACATCCAAGAGCGCGGTGCAGTTACTGAACTCCCACCCAGCGTCGAAAGTCAGGGCCACCCACGGCCCCGCTCCGGGCACTGCCTGAACCACCCGAAAGGACGGGGAGGTGGATCTTCCGGTGGCAGGGGTGGCCGTGGCGGCGCCGCCCCCGCCGCCGGAGGCACCTGCGGCGATCGGGGCGGACGGGCCAGGCGGGGCGGACGCGGCGGACGGAGTGGACGGCGCGATACCGCGGCGCGCCGACAGAACGGCCAGCGTGGTACCGAGTATGGCCGTGACCGCCACCAGAGCGGCGAACACCCTGAGATACGGGCCGGGTCCGCGGACGCGCGTCATACTGAAAGGTATGCCGGCGCCGGATTAGTAGAGCGATTCCTCAGCAGACTCCCGCTGAACCGAATGGCGGGAAAGCCGGGGCCCTGGAAAGCTGAAGCCCTAGCTCAAGGGTGTTTCAAGCCTTCACCGCGGGGACGTGGCCCGGTCCACGATGGCCCGGACCTTCGTGTCCACTTCGGTGGCCACATCCTCGAGACCGGCCTCGGGGAAGAAAGCCGAGATCATCGCCGGCCGGAGGGCGCTGACCACCGTCCGCCCGTCATCCTCGTAGACCACGATCTTGCAGGGCATGAACAGGCTGACGGCCACGTCACCGCGGAGGGCTTTGTCCGCATAGCCGGCGTTGCACAGCTCCACGATCTTCATGGGGGTGCGCGTGAAGCCCTTCTGCCTCAGGGTCTCCTGTACGTCGTGAATGTGCTGGACGCGGAAACCGGCTTCGCTGGTGGCCTCTTCGATCGCGGTCACGGTCGCGTCGAAGCCGACTGGAGAAACCTTGGTGTACTGCATGTTCTCTAATGTTGCGGCGCTCATGGACTGGTCACCTCGATGGTTGGATTGCCCCAATTATACCCCCCGGAGTATACGGCACGCAACTTCAAGCCGAGTTAGTCAAACCACTCTCGTGAAAAAGGGGCAAAGTGGCCTGGGACGAAAGTATTATTTCCTATGGTCAAGTATCCCGGCCCTATTCACCTTAGCGAAATCCATTGACCTGGCCCATCAGGCCTCTGAGGCGGTGCGTCTTCCCCCGGAACTGGGCCGGTAGGGCAGCTTCTCGTGGACTGCGTAGGCCGGGGCGCCGGCCTCCACCGGCACGCAGGCTATGACGAAGGTCGTGAAGAAGAGGGCCGCGGTGGCCAGAAACGCCAGCACCGCTTTGATGCTAAAGAGCCCCAGGGCGGCGCTTAGAAGGAGGTAGTTCCAGATGGGGCCGACAAAGTACATCCGGCTGAAGAGGTAAGCGAGAACGAAGAAGGGCGCGGCCGAGACGAGCATGACGGCCAAATTGAAGATGATGGCCGCCGGCCCATCCGGTAACTCTAGAAAGAGCCACAGTAGCGCCAGTGGCAGAAGGAAGAGTACGGCGGCGAAGCCCGCGCCTTCCAGAATGGTCACCACTGCCACCATGCCGAGCAGGGCCAATGCGGCCAGGCGACGCCCTTCCCATTCCTTGGCGGGACGGACGGGTCGCAGCCCCATCCCGGAGGAAGACCGCCGGAAAGGGACCACCTGGACCAGCAGGATGAACGCGGCCAAGAAAGCAATGGCTACCAGAAGATACGGCCACCAACTGGGATCATAGAGGGCGGGGTCCTTTTGCGTGGCGGGGTAGACTTGGTACTGGGGCAGGGCTCCGAGCGCCGGCAGCGCCTTCAGCAGTCCGAAGGACACCAGGCCCGCACCGGCGGGGATGAGCCAACGGCGCCAGAGCCGGGTCGCCGGCCCGCGGAGCCACTCCATAACCCCTCCCTCCGGCCGCCTACCGGAGGCCAGACCACTGACGAGACCCACCACCAGCGGGGTGAACGCCAGAAGCTGGGCCAGCATGACTGCCCAGTCGGGGACGTATTTCGGGTCACCGCCGGGGATGGTGAAGTAGGACATCGATTCTGCCGGAATAGCCGGAAGCTCGGATAACGACCGGATCAGACGTTCCACGGCCATCCCCCACTTGGCCATGGAATCAACCCTGAGGTTCGCGGCGCGGTCTCCCGGTGTGTGATAGAGGTCCCTTTGCGCGGCATTCTCCACGGGAATCCCCGTGAGGTTTACCGCCGGTATGCCGTTCTCGAGGAAGATGCCGGCCTCCGTGAGCGACACCGCCACCGAACGTTCCACCCACTCCTCGGCGGCGTTCACTTCGTATACCGGGGCCTGCTGGGCCGCCGCCCCCCGTGCCAGAGCCCGCAGCCACGGCGGAGTATACCCCCGGTGGGTACCGGTGTAGCGGATGCCGATGCCGGCCATCTCTCCCATGTTCAGGAAATCGAGGTTGACCGCGGCCACCAGTGGTCCGCCGGTCGGGTTATCCTTGATGAACTCCCGCGCCCCCACCATGCCGTATTCCTCGGTCCCGCTGGCCAGAAACACCAGGGTCCGGGCCGGCGTGGCTTCGATGGCGAAGACTCTGGCCAGTTCAAGGACGGCCCCCACGGCCGAGGCGTCGTCAGCGGCACCCTCGGAGACGAAAGGAGGGATATCGTAGTGGCCTGAAACCACGACCGTCTCGGCGGACCGCCCACGCTTCACGCCGATGATGTTCTGGGAGGTGACCCACCGGCCGCCGATGAGAGCTTCATAGGACTGGACCTGCGTTTCCAGGCCCAGCGCTAGGAACTCGTCCCTGATCCAGGAGGCGGCCATGCCGGCCTCAGGCTGACCGTCGGCGCGGGACGGGAAACCGCTGGCCAGTGTCCGGGTGAGGTCCATGGCGCGGTCGGGGCGGAAGCCGAGTGCTCCCCGGGTCAACCGGGCGGTTGGGAACGGCTTGGCCGCGAGAACCATCACCGCCACCGCCAAAGCGGCAGCGACCAATACGGAAAGGGCCAATACCGACGTCCGGCGCATGAGTACCACCTTCCCAGCCGTATATTTCGAGCGCTCCATTTCCTCTCCCTTCCTGCAATGGTGTCGTCTACCTGCGCTTTTTTTGACGATTCCTGACCGTTTCAGCCTGGTGCGTGTAGCTTTTTGTAATGTCTTCGACCTTGAAGGAATACGGTCGAATCAGATGGAATATATGAGCATATGTTCATATGTTTTAGTGAAGGGAGTGGTTGTGGAATGCCCGAGATCCTTACTGTCACCGGAGTCGATTGCCCCCACTGTGCGGCGCAGGTACGGAAGGAGCTTGGAGGACTGAAAGGAGTTATGAGCGTGGAGATCGACCTCCCCGCCCAGACCGCGCGGGTCGCTTTCGATCCCGCCGTGGTCAGCCGCGAGAAGGTGGCCGAGGTGGTCGAGGATGCCGGTTTCGACATCGAGAGGTAAGAAGGCGCCTGCGAACAGATCCCGCGGGCGAAAGACGACTCCTTCGGACAAGCCTCGCCTTTCGCCTGAGGCAAGTCCGCCGGGGGAGCTGGCCGGCTACGTCATGCCGGAGACCGCCGTAGCCCGGCTGGCTGAGACTTTCAGCGTCCTGGGTGACCCGTCGCGACTGCGTATCATCCACGCCCTGTCTTTGCACGAGCTGTGCGTGGGCGATCTGGCGCGTCTCTTGGCGGTTTCACCCTCAGCGGTGTCCCACCAACTGCGCCTCTTGCGTAACTTGCGTCTCGTCAAGTTCCGACGCGAAGGCAAAGTCTCTTTGTACTCGCTCGATGATGATCATGTGGTGTCCTTGATCAGCCAGGGTCTGGCCCACGTTCTGCACTAAGCCTTAGGAGGCGAAAACCCTTGTCCGCACCAGCGACGGCCTCATCCGAGGCCGCCTCATCCACAAACGCGCCGGTGACCACCGCCGGCCCCGGCCTTCCGCAGGACGCGCCCGGTGCCGCGACGAGTGAGGAGACTGAGGCTCTGGTCCGTTCGGTCTTCATCGTCGGGGGGCTGGACTGCGCCGACTGCGCCGCTAAACTTGAGAAACGCATCCGGCGCCTGCAAGGTGTGGCCTCGGTCGACCTGAACTTCGCCGCCTCCAAACTGACCGCCATCCACAACTGTCCGAGTGAGGCCATCGTGGCGGCCGTGGAGAGGTCAGGTTACTCGGCCGCTCCCGCCCAGCGGCCGGGGGCCAAGGCGCCGGGAGGCGGCATGGGAGCCGGAACCGCGGCCGGCACGGGTGGCGGAGCAGAGAGGAGTTTCCTCTGGCGGAATCAAAAGGCCGTCCTAACGGCTTCCTCCGGCCTGTTCATCGTCGCCGCCTACCTGGCGTCGTACACCGGGGCGGGCCTCCCGGTCGTCCACGGCTTCTTCCTGGCTGGGATGGTCCTGGGCGGCTACCACGTGGCCAAAGCCGGTTTCTTCGCCCTCCTCGGGCGGACGCTGGACATGAACTTCCTGATGACCGTGGCCGCCGTCGGCGCCACCGCCATCGGCCAGTGGAACGAAGGGGCGGCGGCCGTCTTCCTCTTTTCCCTTGGTAACACTCTTCAGGCCTATGCCTTCGACCGCACACGCCGGTCCATCCGTTCGCTGATCGAACTGACACCTAAGGAAGCCGTGGTCCGCCGCTGGGGGAACGACATCCGCCTGCCCGTGGAGGAGATCACCATCGACGACACGGTGGTGGTCAAACCGGGCGAGCGCATCCCTGTGGACGGGATGGTGACCGCCGGTCAGTCGGCGGTGAACCAGGCGCCCATCACCGGCGAATCCACGCCGGTGGAGAAGCAGGAAGGGGCCGAGGTTTTCGCCGGCACCATCAACGGCCGGGGAGCCCTGGAAGTGCGCGTGACCCGGAAGGCACAGGACACCACCATTTCGCGCATTTTGAGCCTGGTGGAAGAAGCCCAGGCGCGGCGGGCGCCTTCCCAGCAGTTCGTGGACGTCTTCGCCCGTTATTACACGCCGGCGGTCATCGTCGTCGCCACCTTGGTCGCGGTGGCGCCGGCCCTCTTCTTCGGCCAGCCCTTCATTCCCTGGTTCAAGAAAGCCCTCATCCTCCTGGTCATCTCCTGCCCCTGCGCCCTGGTGATTTCCACGCCCGTGGCCATCGTCTCGGCCATCGGCAGTGCCTCGCGCCTGGGAGTCTTGATCAAGGGCGGAGCGCACCTGGAAGCCGCCGGTTCTCTGAAGGCGGTGGCCTTCGACAAGACCGGCACCCTTACGGAAGGTAGGCCGGCGGTGACCGACCTGGTCCCGGAGGCTGGCGTCACCGAGAAGGAACTCCTGATGGCGGCGGCGGCAGCCGAAAGCCGATCCGAGCACCCGCTGGCGGCGGCGGTGTTGACCCGCGCCCGGCATGCCGACCTCCCCATCACGGCGGCCGAGGCCACCGAAACCGTCCCGGGCCTGGGAGTCCGGGCCGTGGTGGACGGCGTCGCCATCACTGTGGGGGCAGAGGAACTGGCCGCGCCCGTCTCCGCCGCACCCGTCTCCGCCGCAGCCGCCTCCCTCGCCCTCCGTTCCCGCGCCACCGAACTGGAGGCCGAAGGCAAGACGGTGGCCTACGTGACCAGGGCCGGCCGGTTCCTGGGCCTTTGCGCCGTAGCCGACCGGCTGCGCCCGGGCGCCCCGGAAGCGGTGGCGGCGCTGGAAAGCGCGGGCATAGCGCGGGTGGTCATGCTCACGGGTGATAACCCCGCCACGGCGGCGGCGGTGGCGCGGCGCGCCGGGGTCGGAGATTTCCGGGCCTCGCTCTTGCCCGAGCAGAAAGTGGACGCGGTCCGCGGCTTGTTGGGGACCTTCGGCAAGGTCGCCATGGTGGGCGACGGCGTCAATGACGCGCCGGCACTGGCGACCGCCACCGTCGGGGTGGCCATGGGGGCGGCGGGTTCGGCGGCGGCCCTGGAGACGGCCGACGTCGCCCTGATGTCGGACGATTTGTCGAAGCTGGCCTATCTCATCCGCCTGGGGCGCCGCACGCTTGGGATCATCCGTCAGAACATCGCCTTTTCCTTGACCGTCAAGGCCGTCTTCCTCGTTCTCACGTTTCTGAACCTTGCCACCTTGTGGATGGCCGTCTTCGCCGACACCGGGGCGGCCCTGATCGTCATCGCCAACGGGCTAAGGCTGGTGAGAGCCCGGTAGCTCCGGGCTGCTGGCTACGCCATCTCGACCTCGGCGAAGGCCCTCTCCGCGTATAGCAGGCTCAGCGCGAAGACGAACAGCCCCGGCAGGGATCCGGTGATAAATGAGGCGATGGGGCCGGCGGAGCGTAAGGTCGGTCCGGCCGCTACCAGGACCGAGAGCGTGAAGGGGAAGAGAACTGCCATGATGACAGCCATCAGCGCCAATGCGGCGGGCGGCGCAAGGCTGCCCTTGCCGGTGGCAAAACAGACCGCCGCCCACAGACCCGACCCCGCCACAGCCACGCCCCACCCCACACCGAAGGCAGGCAGGCCGGCCGCCGCAATGGTGACCCCGGGGTTGAGGAGGCCGAGGATTCGTCCCAGCGCCGCGGCCAGCGCCAGGTATCCGGCGGCTGCTCCGAGTATCAGGAAGAACCTGGCGCGGACGATGAGCCGGGGCGGGACGGGGAGGGCTCTCAGGGTCGGCCAGTCGATAGAACTGAGGAAGAGGACCCGGTAGGTGTAAAGCGCCACCCCAAAGGACAGGAAATTGCCGCTCGCCGGCAGCGGGCCGGGGCTGAAGAGGAGAAGGAAGGTTGAGGCCAGGGCCACTTGGGCCGACCACCATAGGGCGTCGCGCTCCGCTCCAAGGTCCCACAGGGCTACCTTGAACAGCGCCTTCATTGGCCCGCCACCTCCGTTCCGATCTCCAGGTCGGGAAAGTGACTGGCCGAATACTGGTAACAGAGCAGGTAGAAGAGGAGTGCCCCTCCCAGGACCACGGCCAGTGCGGCGATCGGATGGGCGCTCACCCATGGGCTGGTGGACTGCGAGGCCTGGTCCGTGAGGTGGAAGACTAACCCCATGGTGACGACGCCCCGCAGGAGCGAGTATCCGCGCCGGTATCCGAGGCGGAAGTAGGCGGCGGTGAGGTACCCCACCTGTGCCAGGGTCGTGCCGAAGGTGACCGCCCACATCCAGGCGGCGGACCCAGCGAAAGGCGTGAAGGCGGAGGAGCCATTCACGGCACCAACGGCGGCAAGGGTCAGGAGGCCGGGTCCGGCCACGGCGAGTAGCATGGCCGCAGTGGCAAGGAAACGGGCCCGGACCAGGTCTTCGGGGGGGACGGGCAGGGATCGGAGAAGCGCCCAGCGGCCCCCGGCTCCGTCTTCGTGGGCCACCATACTCGAGTACATTCCCATGACCACCACCAGGACGGCGGCGAACTCCCGGGGGACGCGTGGATCAGGTAGCGCGGTGACCGCGGCCGTCAGGGCGCCCAAGACTGGCACGCCGGAACGGAGGAAGCGACGGGCCGCGGAAACCTCAAGGCCGAGCAGAGAACTCAGTTTCATTGCCGCTCCACCCTCCCGCCTTGCTCCCTCCCGCTTTCGGGTGGTGCGCTGCCGGCGTGCACCAGTTGGGCGAGGATCTCCTCCAGGGACAGCGAAGCGACCTCCACCGGCCCGGTGGAAGGGGTAGCAAGGCCGATGTTATTCACGAGGTCGGGCCCGAAGTCGCCGGTGATCACCGAGGAAGACCCTTGCGGGCGCGGCCCAGGCGTGCATGTGTAGGTGAGACGCTTCCACCGGTCGGCCAGAGTGTCCATGGATTCTGAGGTGATCAGGTGACCTCCAGCCAGCACGGTGATATAGTCCGCCAGGGATTCCAGGTCGGACAGGATGTGGGTGGAGAAAAGGACCGACCGCCCTTCGTCGCGCACCACCTCCCGCAACGCCCCCACCACTTCGCGGCGAACCAACGGGTCCAGACCGGAGGTGGGCTCATCGAGGATAAGGAGGCGCGGGCGGTGCCCCATGGCGGCGGCCAGGGCCAGTTTGGTTACCTGCCCCTTGGACAGGGTTCGAACAACCCCGCGGGGCGGTACTGCAAAGCGGTTCAGATAAGACCGGTAGAGCGCATCGTCCCAGGTGGGAAACCACTGGGCCATGAACCGCCCCACCCACTCCGCGGTCGCCTCGGGGGGATAGTGCGCCCTTTCGCCAACGTAGCCAAGCTGCTTCTTGACCTCCACCTCGTGCCGGCGGTGGTCCAGACCGAAGATGGTGATGGTCCCGGCCGAGGGCCGCAGGAGGTTCAGCATGAGCTTAATGAGGGTGGTCTTGCCTGCCCCGTTGGGCCCGATGAGGCCCATGACGTAGCCGGGTTCCAGACGGAAACTGACCCGGTCCAGGAGGAAGCCGGGGAACTGCCGGGAGACGTCCTCCAGGGTCAGGAGGGGCGGCGTCACTTTGACGGTGTCTTCGGGGATGCGGAGCATATCGAGACCTCCCTCAGCTTTCAGTGGTCAGCCCTCCGGACTTCCGACTCCGCCCCAGCGGCGGCTTGTCTGGCCAGTTCAATGAAGTCGGCCCCCAGCACCCCCAGGGGCGCCGCCCGGCGAGCCACCCGGCGGAGCTCATCGAGGACGAGCGCGGTAGCGGCGCGGCGGCGGCGCTCAACGTCCAGGTCGGCCACGAAGGTCCCCAAACCCTGCCTCGTGACGATCATCCCCTCGCGCTCCAGCTCAGTGTAGGCGCGGCGGGTAGTGATGACGCTGGCGGAGATCTCTTCCGCCAGTTGGCGCACAGAGGGAAGTGGTGAGCCAGGCGCCAGTTCGCCGCGCAGGATGAGCCCGCGGAGCTGATCCACAACTTGCTGGTACAGGGGCTCTGGGTTGGCGGGCGAAACGAAGAACAAGGCGGCTCCCCTTTGTGCGGTGGCCGGTGTTTGGCCTCCACTGTGAATATTGATTATACACAGTATAGGCGGCCAGGGGGTGACCTGTCAAGAGGGCTCTACCGAAGGTCCTCCGGGAACGAGTCCTGGTCCTTCGGTCGAATCGCGGTGGAGGCCCGGCATCGACCCATAGCGCACCTCCTCCTTGACCTTGATGTCGGCGCCGTCGGCACCAACACTCAAGTCGGACTCAGTGAGGCGGGGCGGATTGGCGTAGGCGGGCGCAGAGAAGGTGGCGTTCGCCTGGGCGCTGGGCGCGAGCAAGAGGCCGGTCGTCTCACCCGAGCCGTCCACCACCACACGGGCGAGCAGGTAGGCCTTGTCGAAGTCGCTAGTCGCCCAGGAAATGCATGGCCAGCGCGCCTCCAAGGGCGGCGGCCACGGCCCACCCGCGGTGGGCGACCAGGGCGCGGGGCATCAACTCCCAGAGAGCCAGCGCCAACATGGTTCCGCCGACGAAGGCGGAGGCGGTGGGGAAAGACCGGTCGGCTAGTGGAAACAGCCGTGAGCCAGCTAGTGTGCCAAGGGGAGTAGCCAGACCGGCAACCGCCAAAATTACCAGGCCCGCCAACCTTGCCGTTCGGCTTTGCCCGGATGGCGCCAGGGCCATGCCGATGGGCAGGTTGTGAAGTCCGGCCGCCACAGCTATTCCCAGACCCAATTCGCCGCCGGCTGCATAGCTGACGGACACGGTGGCTCCCTCCATCACATTGTGTACGGCGATGACACCGGCCACCATGATCATGGATATCGTGGGCAGCGCAGAGGCAGTAGGTACCGCGTAGTGACACCCACGATGGTCTTCCCCCCGGCCGTTCGCACATGAGTGGTGCGGGATAACCCGCTCCACGGCTGAGATGACCACCAGGCCGGCGACGCTCCAGGCGAAAGCCAAGACCGGACCCACCTGGCCAACCGAACGGGGCAACAGGTCGATAAGCGCCACGGAAGCCATCATCCCGCCAGCCAGGCCCAAAGCGGCTGCGGTGAACCTGAGGCTCGTCCGGGGCCACCAGTAGCCCAACGCTCCGCCAAGAGCAAGCGCCAGGCCAGCCAAAGAACTTGCCCAGAGCACCGGTGCGGCGACCCCCTTTCGCTCCATCAACTATCTTCGCAGATGTCTTTGATATCTTTGATATCTTTGTTGCCCCGCTGCCCAAGGCAAAATACTGCTCCGGATCGCGGATGGAGCGCCGGCCGACGATGCGGGTTCGAGTGAGCAAAATCTGCTTTTGGCGCTTCGTGAAAGAGCATTTCTTGCATACCCACCGGAAACCAATCCCGGTCAAGTCGGTGCGGTTGACCGTAACGACCAATTATTGTGAACTAGACCCCATCGGTGACCACGTTCAGCCTCCGCCGGGGCGGTCTGCCCCGCTCACACACACCTCCTAAAGCCTCAGCATGCAAAAAATGCACCTTCATCTGCCTGGTTTGGCAAGAATTCCACACTTCGGCTGAGGCGGGGAGATTCGCCCCGTGGATGTTTGGCAGTAGTCGGGCCCAAGGGACCCAGCCCACGTCTGCAAACACTGGAGCCCACAACCATCAGAGGGTGGGCGTGTGGGGGGTTTCCGGGCCCGCATGTGGAGACCCCGCCAGTCGCACTGGCGGGGTCTCTGTCCGCTGATCTTATCATTACGCTGCGCAAAGACTATGATTCCGTGCAGGTACGGAAGAGGTATCTTCCCGCGCGGGCTCGAGCCGGTTCAGGGCTTACTTCGCAGCCTCGATCCTGATCGTCTTCGGGAGCGCCTTCTCGGGTTTGGGCAGAGTGACTTTCAGCGTACCGTTCTTAAACTCGGCCTTGATCTTCGCCGTATCGATGTCGGGCGAAAGCTGGAAGCTCCGGCTGAAGCGCTCGGCGCCGCGTTCCCTGCAGTAGTAGCACTCCGCCTTCTCTTCAGCTTCCGTCTTGCGCTCGCCGCTGACGGTCAGAATCCCGCTGGTGAACGTGATCTCGACATCCTCCGGGCTGTACCCCGGAAGGTCGGCCTTGATGACGAAGGCTTCGGCGGTTTCGTACAGATCAGTCGCCGGCTGCCACGAAACCAAGCGCCCCGGCATCTCCAAGAACGTGTCGGCCAGCAGGCGGTTCATCTCGTCCCGCGCTCTCCTCAACTCACGGAAAGGTTCCCATCTCACAAGGTCGGTCATAGGTTCCACCTCCACCACATGGTTTTGACCTTGATTGCTCTTTTGATGTTTCCTGACCTTCGAGACCATGGTAACGCCGCCCCCGAGTACGTGTCAATAGGGCGGCGCCAGGTTTTTTCGACGCTTTTCCTTGGACTTCAACTCTGCCCAATATTTGCGGGTCGCGAAAAAGAGTGCGGCGCGTTACAATGCCTACGTCGGCGGGCAACGCCGATTTTCTTTTTGACAACTGGATAGCGGCCATTTGAAACGACGGGGCCACGCGCCCCGTTGGCGCGCCCTAACCCAAGCGTGCCATCCATACTGCCCGAAAGACAGGAGGGATGCACATGCGTCAGTTAGGACAGGCCAGACGTCCTCTGATTGCGCTGCTAATCTGTGTCGTATCGTTGACTTCGATGCTGCTCACCCCGGTGGTCGCCGCCAAGACGCTGCCAACCACGAGATCGGCGGCCGACCAGGCGCCGTCCGCCGCGGCACCGGCGCCGGCTTCGGCCAAGGCTCCGACTCCGGCCGTGGCCACGACCCCGGCGACTCCGGCGGCGCCGACGACTAAGGTGCCTAGCAGCCAGACAGCCAAATCCGGCACGCCGGCGGCAAGCGCCGCCGCCAAGGCCGGTCAGGCGGCTCCGGCCACAGCCCAGACAACGACCAGTGGCAAGACCGCTTCGAGCGCCCGCATCCAGGCCAGCCAGGCGAACATCATGCTCCTGGCCCACCTGATTCAGGCCGAGGCGGGTATCGAGCCGTACTTGGGCAAGGTGGCCGTCGGTGCGGTGGTCATCAACCGCATGATGAGTGGTAAGTTCCCGAAGACACTGGCGGGAGTTATCTACCAGAACAACCAGTTCGAGCCGGTGTCCAACGGTACCATCGACCGCGCGCCTTCGGCCGACTCCATTAAGGCGGCCCGCGACGCTATCGCCGGCTGGGATCCGACCGGTGGTGCGTTGTACTTCTTCGACTTCCGGACGGTCACCAACAGCTATCTGTGGGCCCGTCCGTGGTCGATGACCATTGGCACTCACCGTTTCACCTATTAAGGAAACAGGACACGAAAACAAGGTTCTCCAGCGTGCAAACAGGGTTACTTGGCGCGACAAGGCCGTGGGCGATGGCCGCCCCACGGCCTTGTTGTCTTTCTACTTGTCCCCGTCCCCGCGCTCCTTCTTCAGTCTGCGCCCGCGCACCATGCGCACGGGCAGCCGGTCGTGGCGGTTCCTTCCTGGACCGGCGGCCGTCTCCGCCACCCAGATCTCTGTCTCCAGACTCGTCAGAGCCTCGAAGACTCCTTTCACTTCCCGGTCTTTCGGCTTACGGGTGTAGAGGCAAAGGAGTGAAGGCTCGCCAGCTTGGAAACGGTCCGCGGCGGTGCCATAGCGCCCCTCCGGGTCGCCCCGCGCGTACTTGGCCGCCGCCACCACTCCGTTATCCACCAGCCGTCCGAGGATGTGCACGGACAGGGCGAGGAGCCCGAACCGTGCGCGGTACAGCCATTTTCCCGCCACGGGACCGGGGTCCAGGTCGTCCGGAAGGATGTAAACCCAGATCGGACCTTCGAGCACTCTGGCCATGCTTAGTTCATGGCTTACGCCTTGAAGCCTTTCTCCTCTGCGTATTTGCGGATGCGGTGCAGGGTCTTTTCCCGGAGAGAGGTGATGCCCGCGAAATCCATGTGCGGCACGTAGAAGGTCTCCATCCGGTCGTGTTCTTTCTTGGCCTGGCCGATGTAGAAGGTTGCCTGGGCGAACAGGTCGTTGAAGAGGCGGGAGGCCGCGGCGACGATATCAGCGAACTTGGCGCGGATTTCCGGGCTCAGGCAGGTGTTCATGTCGATGACCCTGTCGCCGGGTTGTGGGACATAGTTATGGGGTTCGATGGACTTGGTCAAGGCCACCGATAGACCGGGGATCATCACGTGCTCCACCTTGGCCGGGTTCAGCGGGCAGTGGTACAACTCGATGTCGTAGCCGCGTTCGACGGCGGCGTTGGCCACTTTCTGAAGCAGAGTCGACTTGCCCGTGCCCGGGTCGCCTTCGATGATGAATTTGGTCTGGTACGGTAGCAGGATGGTATCCAAGTAATTGACCATGCCGGCGGGCGTGATCCCGGCGGCGAACAGTCGGCGCTCATGCCCTGTCTTCGGCGAGATGGGTTTGCCGGCGAAGATCTCGGTGATGAGGTCGTAGGCCGTACGGTTGGCGCGGCCGAAATCCATCGCCTCGATGTTCGCTTCTTCCCAGTCTTCGTAGACCGCCTGGGCGGCGCGCAGGTAGCGATAGGAACGGGCGAAGAGGCGCCCGGTGTCGCGGTTGCAGGAAAGGATCTGCGCCTTGTTCTTCCGAATCCCGTTTTCGTCCCAGTAGTCGCCCAGGTGGATAATCTCATCGACGCAGCCTGGGTTTTTCGGGTCCAGCACATGCGGAGCCGTCCCGTCGATGAGGGCTACACCGATCTGCGGGAAAACGATGCCGTCCAGAGAGTTGTTGTCTCCCGAGCAGCAGTGGTACTCGCAGTCGAAACCATCGTTGATCATGGTCTCCGCGATCTTGGTCATGAAGGTCGACTTGCCGACGCCCGGACCGCCCTTGATGACCATGATGCGTGTGGCGTCCGGGGTGATGATGTGGTCGTAGAACGAGTAAAAGCCCAGCGAGGTGTTGTTGCCGGGGAAGACCTTCTTGACGTAACCCTTCTTAGCCAAAGCTGGTTCCTCCTTGCGTACGCGCCAGGTCCCGCACCTTCGGCGACACGGACCTCCGTATGCGCGATCTACGTACTCAAAATAGTGCGGAAGTCCCAGTCTGGTGCATGTCCTGGGCCGCAGTCCCGCGCCCTTGAGCAGGAGGTGCGGTGCCGAGGGCCGCGTCACGCAGGAGTTCAGCGCGTGTAGCGGAATCAGGGATAGAGCGTGCGACGGAAAGGCAGGCGGACAACCCTGAAGTCGGCCCGGAAAGCACCTCTTGAAGCAGCCTTCATTCTCGCAGTGAAATACGTCTACGTGGTGGCCGGTCTCTTCTGCTTCGCCGTGGGGATGGCCATGACCGTCCAGGCTTCGCTGGGGCTGGCCTCGTGGTCCGTTTTCCACCAGGCGCTCTCCACCCTCACCGGCATCACCTTCGGCCGGGTCTCCATCATCGTCGGGGGCATCATCGTTTTCGTCAGCCTCTTCCTGGGCATCCGCCCCACCCTGACCACCCTCCTGAACATCCTGGTGGTTGGCCTGATGGTGGATTACGCCCGGGCGACGTTCATGCCTGTTCCCCCTGCTCTCTCCATGAAGATCCTTTTCCTGATAGCGGGCAATGTCATGATGGGGTTCGGGACGGCCTGGTACACCTCAAGCGGGATGGGCGCCGGGCCGCGCGATGGGCTGATGCTGGCCCTGACACGCCTCACCAGAATGAACGTGGGAACGATCCGCACCATTATGGAGTTGACCGTGCTGGTGGCCGGCTTCCTCCTGGGCGGGCCGGTCGGGGTGGGGACCGTCGTCGGCCCCTTCGTCTTGGGATGGTCGGTGGCCCGGTCTTTCGAAGTCTTCCGGCGTTTGGAGCGGCTGCCCCGGCTACGCTGGCTCTTACGGGTGCCTGTGCCGCGGACCGGGGTTCGGCAAGGGCTTCTGTACAAGCTGAGGTCGCTGGTACGTCCCACTTCAGGAGACGTCGCCGAAAGCGGGAAATAGGAGGGCTTCAAGTGCTCACAGGGGATAAGGTAAGGATACGGGCCATCGAACGGCGGGATTTGGAGAACGCCGTCAGATGGATCAACGACCCGGAGGTTACCCGCTATCTCACCATGGCCGGGCCCATCTCCTCGGTGGCGGAGGAGAAGTGGATCGAGGCGGCGGCGCGGGGCGATTCACCTAACGACCGCCACTTCACCATGGAGACCCTGGACGGTGAATACCTCGGCCAGATCGGCCTGCACGGGATCGACTGGCGACACCGCCACGCCACGGCGGGCATCGTCATCGGCGCCAAAGAGCACTGGGGGAACGGTTACGGGACCGACGCCATGCGCACGCTGCTGCGGCACGCCTTCGATACCCTGAACCTTCACAAGGTCGTCCTGACCGCCTACTCCGACAACCGGCGGGCCATCCGCTCCTACGAGAAGTGCGGCTACAAGGTAGTGGGCGTGATGAAGGAGCACCGGTTCACCGGCGGCCGCTACCACGACGAGGTCATGATGGAGGTGCTGGCGGACGAATTCCGCCGGCTCGTGCCTGACCGTCCCGCCTGACCGCTAGACCAACTGACGCCGCCCTTTCAGGTAGGCCCGCACATCTCCCACGTGCTTGGAGAAGATCACCAGCCCCACGGCCAGCCCGAAAAGGGCCCAGGTTGCGCTATGGAAGCCCAGCCAGAAGGCGGCCCAGATCAGGAGGGCGCCGATGCCGGTGCCGGTGTTGGTGTCGCGGAGAATGACGGAAGCCAGCACTATGGCCAGCGCGGCGTAGATGATAGCCACGGGCGCCAGCACCAGGAGTGAGCCGATGGTGACACCCAGCCCTTTACCGCCGCGGAAACCCAGGAAGAGCATGTAGTTATGGCCCAGCACGGCCAAGACGGCGGCGGCCATGGCCACGGCGGGGCCGCTGCCGAAACTGAGGGCAAGCCACGTAGCCAGGGCACCCTTGCCGGCATCGGTGACACCGGTCAGAATTCCGGCCAAGGGGCTCACGTTCCGCGCCACGTTCATGCCGCCCACGTTGCCGCTACCGGTCGAACGGACGTCGACCCCCTTGACCAGACGCGACCAGATGTAACCCGACGGAATGGAGCCAAGGACATAGCCCAGAACCACCAGCACCACGTCCGCGCCTTGCACGGTTCATCCCTCCCACGGAACGTTCAGGTCCGCCACGCCGCCATAACTCTTACCCCTTACTGCTTTGCCCTTTTCGGGTAGGCTTATTCGGTCACGTCCGCGGTGGCTCCTGCCCAGGCAGGTTTCCGAACGACTGAGGGCGAACACGACCTGCCGGCGGAGGCTCGGCCGCTTCGCCTCGGGCCATTCTAATCTAGTACTGGGAGGTATCTCTCCATGACAAGCACCATGGGCCCCCTTTTGGGCAAATACGCCGAGGATTTCAGTGCCGGCGATAAGATGATCACTCCTTCGCGCACGGTCACCGAGGCGGACATCGCCGCCTTTGCCAGCCTCACCGGCGATTTCAACCCGCTGCACACCGACGAGGAGTTCGCCAAGACCACTATTTTCGGTTCCCGCATCGCCCACGGCATGCTGACCCTGTCCTTTCTGATCGGCCTGGTGTCGCGGCTGGGGGTTCTGGATGGCACAGTGGTGGCCTTCATGGGTATCAATGAGCTGCGTTTCAAGGAACCGGTGCGGGCCGGCGACACTATTCACGGGGAGATGACCGTCAAACGCACCAGAGTGCTGGGCGGTCGCGGGTCAGGGCTGGTCGTGGTGGAACTGGCAGCCATCAACCAGAAAGGCACGACTGTTCTCACCGGTGAGTTGACGCTGATGTTCAAGAGCCGCGCCGGAGCCGAGACTCCGGCGATGTCCCCGACCTCGTCTTTGGCTCCCTCATGAAAGACCACCGGGCGAAGTCGTTCAAGGTGGATAGGACTACCTCACAACAGCTGACGGCTTGCTGGTGGTCACTTCAAAATGAAAAGCCGACAAAGCCCCTTTCGGGTGGCCCGCTTTGCGGGTTTGCATAGCGTGGGCCTCGCTCATCAGCGACGTGGTGGACACCCTGGACCTTTCAGAGACTTATCGTGTCTATGAAGACGACGACCGGGGACACCCGGCGTACCACCCGGCGATGATGGTGAAACTGCTGATCCAGCGCCAAAAACCCTTCAGGTAGCCACTCACGCAAGTCCGGGGGCAACAGGAAGGAGTGATTCTGCTCGTATGGAATGAATGTCCTCATATCCTTCCAGTTCTCCGTCTGGCCTGGTAAACCCTATCCTAAGAGGATTTGCCCGACAGGCTCCTAGCCCCCTAACCGGGAGGGAAGCAGCCTACCTGCGGAAACACCACCTACACCGGCGTGTGCCTCTGGGCGGGCAGTCCCCCCCGGCCCTAAAGGACCCTCTGGGAATCAAGGGAGCATCCCTGGCCCCTGCCTTACCCACTCGTCCGATCCGGGTTCGCCAACCTCGACAGTGTGAACCGTCGTGGCTTCGAAGCTCACCAGGAAGGGGGCAGAGGAGGAGAACCGCCAAAACGTGGCACCCTCACCCGCGGAAAACGCTAGGTTTTGTCTTTGTCAGACTATTGGAGGCCGATTTCCGCCAGAATTCTAGCGGTAGCCACGAGACACCCATTAGATTTTGGCGGAAAACCGTCCCAA
>JAJYWN010000031.1 GCA_021791495.1 Bacillota bacterium | reverse complement strand
ACGATAAGGTTCGAAGGGGGTGTGGGGGCCGGGGTCCCGCAGCCGCCAGAGGAGCCGGGCTTCGCCCGGCGGAGCGTTCGGGCGGCGGAGGGAGCGGCCCCCACCATAAAGAGGGACGGATTATGAACGAGCAACGTTCCGCTCGCCTCCAGGCGGCTCTGTTGGAAGAGATCAGCAACATAATCCATAACGAGATGAAGGACCCGCGGGTCGGCTTCGCCAGCATCACCGAAGTCGAGCTTTCGCCGGACTACCGGCAGGCTAAGGTGTTCGTCAGCGTTCTGGGCGATGAGGGAAAGAAGGAAAGTACTCTGGCGGGGCTGAACAGCGCCGTCGGTTTTATCCGGACGGAGGTGGGCCGCCGCATCCGTCTGCGGTACACCCCGGAGATCATCTTCAAGCTGGACAATTCTATCGAGCGCGGGGCCCGTATCTTCGAGCTGTTACAGAAAGTGGAGAAGAACGACAAGGGCGAGGGTAATAATGGCTGATGCGGCGGAAGCCGTGGCCCAGGCGATCCGCCAGGGCTCTGACTTTGTTCTGACCTTCCACGAGAATCCGGATGGTGACAGTGTCGGCTCCACCTTGGCCATGGCGCGGGCTTTGCGGCGCATGGGCAAGCGGGCCACAGTTGCCTCACCCGGGCCCGTCCCCAAGACCTTCCGCTTCCTCCCCGGCGTCGACGGGGTCATCCCCTGGGAGCAGGTGGTAGGGGAGTATTCCGTCGCCTTGATCATCGACTGTGGGGATATCAACCGCTTCGGCCCGGCCGGTAAGTCGCTGGTAGAGAAAGCGCCGGTCATTCTCAATGTGGACCATCATCTGACTAATTCGCGTTTCGGGCATGTGAA
Organism: Bacillota bacterium; assembly: GCA_021791495.1. Taxonomy (GTDB): domain Bacteria; phylum Bacillota; class Sulfobacillia; order JAJYWN01; family JAJYWN01; genus JAJYWN01. Next base: position 39,613 of record JAJYWN010000031.1, on the reverse strand, counting down.
TTATGTTGATAGCCACGCGGCGGCCGCCGGTGAACAGGTGACCGCCATCCTCGACCGGTTGGGAGTGGATCTGGACAAGGAAATGGCGGTCTGCCTTCTGACGGCCCTGATGACCGACACGGGCTGCTACCGCTACCCGAACACCTCTCCCGATACCCTGGCCCTGGCGTCGCGCCTGGTAGCCGCGGGGGGGAGCCCGGCTTTGGTAGCCGAATACGTCTACGACACCCGGACCCTGTCCTCACTGCGCCTGCTGGACGTGGCCCTGAGCCGGCTGGAACTCAGCGCCGGCGGGAAAGTGGCCTGGTCGGTGGTGCGGTCCCAGGATTTCGCCGACACGGGGGCCACTGAGGCCGAGGCGGAGGGCATCGTCAACTACCCCCGCACCATCGATGGAGTGGAAGTGGGGTTGCTTTTCCGGGAGACTCCGGAGGGTAAGGTGAAGGTAGCCTTCCGCTCGCGACGCACGGTAGACGTGAGCCGCATCGCTTTGACCTTCGGCGGCGGCGGCCACGCGCGGGCGGCCGGGTGCACCTATGAAGGCACCCTGGCCGAGGCGGTGGAGAGGGTATTGTCTAATGTCCTGGCGTCGGCCGGTGACCGGCGATGAAGGCCTCTGGTGCCGGCCGGGGCGGCAGCCCCGCCCGCGGTGGCTTCCTGGTGCTCTTGAAACCTCCCGGCATGACTTCCCACGATGCGGTCCAGTTCGTGCGGAGAGTTTTCCGGACCAGGGATGTAGGCCATGCCGGGACACTTGACCCGGCGGCGGCCGGGGTCCTGGTGGTGGCGGTCGGGCGCGCCCTGAAACTCCTGGAGTTCCTGGGCGACGCCGGCAAGGAGTACTACGGTGAGGTCCTATTCGGCCGGTCAACCAGCACCGGGGACGCGGAGGGAGACACCACCGATGAAGGCGACGCGTCGGGGCTGCCGGCCCCGGAGGTGCGCCGGGCCATGGAGGGGATGGTCGGGTCCATCCAGCAGGTCCCACCGTCGTTTTCCGCCATCAAGGTAGCGGGCCGTCCGGTCTACGAGAAGGCCCGGCGCGGCGAGGCGGTGGTGCTACCCGCGCGGACGGTGAGGATCGATCGGTTCGAGCTTCTGGATTGGTTTGAGGGCACCCCCGGACGGCCGGCGGCCGCCACGCCGCGGGCTCGTTTCCGGGTAAGCTGCGGGAAAGGGACCTATGTGCGGGCCCTGGCGACCGACCTGGGGCGGGCGGTGGGTGTTCCGGCTCACTTGGGTTTCCTGCTTCGGGTGAGCGTGGGGCCTTTCAAGCTGGAGCAAGCGTTGGCCCTGGAGGAAGTGGAGGCTGCCGCCGCCGTGGGAGAGGCGGAGGCGCTACTTCAGCCTCTGGTCGCGGCTATACCCGGATGGGCGCGGGCCCGGCTGACTTCCGCCGGCATGGAGTATGTTTGGCACGGGCGGCCCGTGAGCATGGACCGCGGCGAGGGAGGCCAGGCGGCTTGGGAAGCGGGCGGCGGTACGGGGCGCGCAGCCCCAGATGGCGCTCTGGTGGCCTTGCTGGACCCGGGGGGCGACTTGGCGGCAGTGGGAAGATGGGACGCGGATGCCGGGCTGCTGAAGCCCACTAAGGTGATGGCGCTTGGACGTTTATCGTGAGTACAGTGGAATGGGGCCGTCCGGCGGCCGCGGGCGGGTGGTGGCGGTCGGTTTCTTCGACGGCGTTCACCTGGGGCACCAGCGGCTCCTGCAATTGGCGGTGGAAGCCGCCCGGGTTGGGGGCGGGGAAGGTGGCGGACGCGGTCCGGACCGGATGCCGGCGGGCGCGCTGACCTTTTGGCCCCACCCCATGAACGTGCTCCGGCCGGCCGAGGCACCGCCTCTCCTCATGACTTTGGAGGAGAAGGAACGGGCCATCGCCCACCAGGGTCTGGACTTCCTGCTGGTCCAGCCCTTCACTCCCGACTTTGCCCGGCTCTCGCCGCGCGCGTTCCTGGAAGACGTCCTCGTGGACGCCATGGCGGCGGAAACCATCGTCGTCGGCTTCAACTTCTCCTTCGGGGCGGGCGGCAGCGGGAACGCGAACTGGCTGGCCGGAGAGGCGCGCCGGCGCGGTCTGCGGGCCGTGGTGGTGCCCCCGGTGGCTATCGATGATGAAGTCGTCTCCAGCTCCACCATCCGGGACCATATCCGCGAAGGCCGCGTCGAGCGGGCGGCGGCGCTCCTGGGCTACCCTTTCCACGTGCGCGGCACGGTCCGGCACGGTGATGGACGCGGGCACACCATTGGGTTCCCGACGGCGAACGTCACGTTCCCGGAGGGCATCGTCGCTCCGGCCGCCGGCGTCTATGCGGTGGACTGCGTTTTTGCGCCGGCGGACGGGGCCGGATCGAGCCCGGGTCCCGTGGTGATCGCGGGTGTGGCAAACGTGGGGCGCCGTCCTACTTTCTACGAGGACCCGGCGCGGGCGCCGCACCTCCTAGAGGTCCACCTCCTGAACTTCTCGGGGGACGTCTATGGCTCGGAGATGGAAGTGAGCTTTCGCCGTTTCCTGCGTCCGGAACGAGCTTTCCCGTCCGTAGAGGCTTTGGTCCAGCAGATCAAGTCGGACGTGGCGGTGGCGACGGAATGGTTTAGCCAGTCACACGACGGGCCACAATGGTGTTAGTGGTTTTACAACCCAGGAAAAAGTGTGTACAATGAACCACGTACACTCATGAACCGCAGGCTAGGACCAACGAAGACTCCGACGTTTCTCTTGGCTTGCGGGGATACCTTAAAAGGAGGAAGTTTCAAATGGCTTTGACGACGGAGAAGAAACAGACCATCATCCAGCAGCACCAGGTGCACGATAAGGATACCGGCTCGCCCGAAGTCCAGATCGCTATCCTGACTGAGCGCATCAATTACCTCACCGACCACCTGCGCACCCATAAGAAGGACCACCATTCGCGGCGGGGTCTCTTGAAGATGGTCGGTCAGCGCCGCGGTCTCTTGAACTATCTGGCGAAGACCGACGTCACCAGGTACCGCGCTATCGTCGAGAAACTTGGCCTGCGCCGCTAACGGCGGGGCAGCGGCAAGTCTGACCGGGCCCCGTCACGGGGCCCTTTACGTGAGTCCAAGGAGGACAAGTTTGAATGGCTGAGAGTTACACCATGGATTACGCTGGGCGGCCCCTGACCTTCGAGATCGGGCGCTACGCCAAGCAGGCCAACGGAGCTGTCATGGTCCGTTACGGCGACACCGCCGTGCTGGTCACGGCCACGGCCTCGACCAAGCCGCGGGAAGGAGTGGACTTCTTCCCCCTGACGGTGGATTTTGAAGAGAGGACCTACGCCATCGGCCGCATCCCGGGCGGAATCTTCCGCCGGGAGGGGCGTCCCACCGAGAAGGCCATTCTTTCCGGGCGCCTGACCGACCGCGCCATCCGGCCGCTGTTCCCGGAAGGCTTCCGGAACGACGTGCAAGTCGTGGCCACCGTCATGTCGGTGGACCACGACAACCCGCCGGAGCTGTGCGCCTTGATGGGTGCTTCGGTGGCGCTGCACGTGTCCGACATTCCCTTCGACGGCCCCATCGGAGCCGCCATCGTCGGACTCATCGACGGCGAGTATGTCCTGAACCCCACCACCGAGCAGTCCGCCAAGAGTGAAATGCACCTGGTGGTGGCCGGCACCAAGGACGCCATCAACATGGTGGAGGCCGGGGCCAAGGAAGTGCCCGAGGACAAGATCCTGGGCGCCATGATGTGGGGCCACCGGCAGTTGCAGGCCGTGATCGCGATGAACGAGAAGATCCGCGCCGAGATCGGCCGGCCCAAACAAGAGTTTGCGGTGTTCGCGGTGGCCCCCGAGGTCGACGCCGCCCTGCGCGCCCGCACCGTCGAACCCTTGCGCAGCGCCATCCGGAACAGCGATAAGCTGGAACGGGAAGCCAAGACCGACGAGGTTCTGACCACGGTGGCCGCGGAAGTGCTGGCCGAGTTCCCGGAGCGGGAAAAAGAGATCAAGGCGGGCCTCGAGGAGTTATATAAAGAGGAAGTCCGCCACCTGATTGTCCGCGATAAGACCCGTCCCGACGGCCGCGCCATGGATGAGATTCGTCCCATCAGCGTGGACGCGGGTGTGCTGCCGCGGACCCACGGGACCGGCCTGTTCCAGCGTGGCCAGACGCAGGTCCTGTCCGCACTAAGCCTGGGCACCGTCAGCGACGTGCAAAAGCTCATCGACCTTGGCCTCGAGGAGACCAAGCGGTTCATGCATCACTACAACTTCCCGCCTTATTCGGTGGGTGAGACCCGCCCGCTGCGCGGTCCCGGCCGTCGTGAGATCGGCCACGGCGCCTTGGCGGAACGGGCGCTGGAGCCCATCATCCCGAAGGATGACCAGTTCCCGTACACCATCCGCCTGGTATCCGAGGTTCTCGAGTCCAACGGGTCCAGCTCCATGGGCAGCGTCTGCGCGTCCTGCCTGGCCCTGATGGACGGCGGGGTGCCCATCAAGGCCCCGGTGGCCGGCGTGGCCATGGGCCTTCTGCATGACGGGGACGAGATGGTGGTCCTCACCGACATCCAGGGCGTCGAGGACCACTTCGGCGAGATGGACTTCAAGGTGGCCGGCAGCGCCGCAGGCGTCACTGCGGTGCAGATGGACATCAAGATCAAGGGCGTCACTGAGGCTGTCCTGGCCAAGGCGCTGGAACAGGCGCGGGCCGGCCGGATGTTCATCCTTGGGAAGATGCTGGCCGTATTGCCCGGACCACGCGCCGAGCTGTCCAAGTACGCTCCGCGCATCATCGTCATGCAGATCAACCCCGACCGCATCCGCGACGTCATCGGCCCGGGCGGCAAGATGATCAACAAGATCATCGCCGAGTGCGATGTGGAGATCGACATCGAGGACGACGGCCGCGTCTTCATCGCCGCTATCGATCCCGAGGGCGGCAAGAAGGCCATGCGGATGATCGAGAACTTGACCAAGGACGTGGAGGTCGGAACCATCTACGATGGCAAGGTCACCCGGGTCACCGATTTCGGCGCCTTCGTCGAGATCCTCCCCGGAAAGGAAGGCCTGGTCCGCATCGGTCACCTGGCCGACCATCACATCGAAAAGGTCGAGGACGCCGTGAACATCGGCGATGCGCTGACGGTCAAGGTCATTGAGATCGACCGGCTCGGTCGCATCAACCTATCGCACCGGGCGGTCATCGACCCCAATTTCTCCGAGGACCATGACGACCGGCACGATCGCGGCGACCGCGGTGGCCGGGGCGGTTACGGCGGTGGCGGCGGCCGGGGATTCGGCGGCGGCCCGCGCCGGGACGGCGGGCCCAGGGGCGACCGTGGGGACCGCGGCGGAGACAGGGGAGACCGCGGGCGGCCTTAAGCTCGGATGAGAATCGGAGCGCATCTCTCGATCGCGGCGGGATGGCCCAAGGTGGCCCGGGAAGCCGAGCGCCTGGGATGCCAGGCTTTCCAGGTCTTCTCCCGGAGCCCCCGCGGCAACGCGCCCAAACCCATAGATCCGAAGGACGCCGCGGAGATGCGGCGCATACTTGGCGGGGCCGGCATCGGCCCCGTCGTTGTGCACATGCCCTACTTCGTGAACCTGGCGGCGGCGGAGGACCAGGTCCGGGTGTACAGTGTGGAGGTCCTGGCCCTTGATCTGGAGCGGGCAGACCAGTTGGGGGCGCCCTATGTCGTGACCCACGCCGGTCAGACCAAAGGCGACCCCCGTGAGGCGCGGACCAACGCCGTCCGCGCCATCGTGGCGGCCTTTTCCCGGACCACGGCGCCGACCCAGCTCCTTTTGGAGACCACGGCCGGTGGTGAAGTCGGGGGGCAGTTCGAAGACTTGGCGGCCCTCCTGGCCGCCCTGGTGGCCGAGGGGCTGGGGGAGCGGATGGGCGTCTGCTTCGACACCTGCCACGTCTTCGCCTCGGGTTACGACCTTGCGACTCCACGGGGCTTAGAACGGGTGTTGGGCCAGTTCGACCAGTTGGTGGGGCTGGACCGCATCAAGGCCATGCACTTGAATGACGCTGCCAAACCCCTCGGTTCCGGTACCGACCGGCACGCCAACATCGGCCAGGGCCTTATCTCTATCGAGACTTTCCGCGCCCTTCTCCTGAACCCTATGTTCGGGGATGTGCCGGGCATTTTAGAGACTCCGGACAAGGATCCGGCGGCCCGCGAACGGGACCTAGCGGCGCTCCGGGCTTTACAGGAAGAGCCCCAGGGTTAGACCGTACCCGGGTGGCTATGATCACGGTGTCGGGATGAGCCAGTGGGGAGCGCGCGAAATGGCCGTCCTTGGGTATGATTACGTCAGTACCCTGAAGAATCTCTACCACGGATTCAAATTAGTGAACGCGAACCGGTGAACGGCGACAAGAAACGTCATAGCCCGGAGGTGTGCTTTTGTTTACCAAACAGGTACTGCCCAACGGCTTGACCGTGGTGGTGGAGGAAATCCCGTACGTGCGGTCCGTCTCCGTCGGCGTCTGGGTGGCCGCCGGCTCCCGTTACGAGAGCGACGAGAACGCCGGGATCTCACATTTCCTTGAACACCTGTTCTTCAAGGGAACCGAACGGCGGACCGCCAAGGACATCGCCGAATCCATCGAGGGCGTTGGGGGCCAGCTGAACGCGTTCACGGCGAAAGAATACGCCTGCTACTACGCGAAGGTGTTGGATGAGCATCTCCCTCTGGCCATGGACGTCCTGTCGGACATGATCCGCCACTCGAAGTTCGCCCAGGCCGATATCGAGAAGGAGCGCGGGGTCATCCTGGAAGAGATCCGCATGTATGAGGACACCCCCGACGAACTGGTCCACGATCTGTTCCTACAAACGGTCTGGGAGGGGCACCCGCTGGGCCGGGCCATCCTGGGCACCGAGGAGTCCGTAGGCTCTCTGGACCGCGATCGGATCGTCTCTTACTACCAGGGCATGTATTGCCCCAATAATGTGGTCGTGGCGGCCGCCGGCCACGTCACTGCCAAGGAAATCATCGACATGGTGGCGGAGGCGTTCGGCACCATGGAGGGGTGTTCCATGAGACTGCCATCCATGTCCCCCGAAGCCCACTCGGACATCCTCCTGCGCGCCAAGGCCACCGAACAAGTCCATCTGTGCATGGGGTCGAAAGCGGTGCCGCTGGACGACGACGATTACTACGCCACTCAGGTCCTGAACACCATCACCGGCGGCGGCTCCAGCTCCCGGCTCTTCCAGGAGATCCGGGAGGAGCGGGGGCTGGCCTATTCGGTGTACTCCTACATCTCGGCCTATAAAGACGCCGGTCTCTTCACCGCCTACGCCGGAATGAGTCCGGACCAGGCGGCCGCGGTCACCGAGTTGATGATGAAGGTCTTGTCCAGGCTGGCCGACGAAGGCCCCACGAAAGAGGAACTGGAGCGGGCCCGCGAGCAGCTGAAGGGCGGGCTCATGCTCGGCCTGGAAAGCACCAGCAACCGTATGACGCGCATCGGCAAGAACGAGATCACCCTGGGTCGCCACATCACCCCCGACGAGATCATCGACAAGGTCAACGCCGTCACCCTGCAGGACATCAACCGCCTCGCGGCGCACTTCTTCCGCCCCTCAGCCTTCACCTTCGTGGGGCTGGGGCCCGTGGACCGGACCGGCCTGGCCGGTGTCATCGGCCAGTGGCGGAAACCCGTCATCAGTAAGGTCTAGAGTGGACGGACCTGACATGGAAGATCAGAGGGAAATTCAGGTCTTGGTCCAAGTCTTGCCCGGCAACGAGGACCTGGACCTGCCTGCTTACATGACCGGTGGGTCGGCCGGGATGGACCTACGGGCCGCCGTTCAGGGAGAGTTGGAGATACCCCCAGGTGAGTGGCGTCTGGTCCCCACCGGACTGGCGCTGGCCATCCCCGCGGGATACGAGGGGCAAGTCCGCCCACGGTCCGGACTGGCGGCCAGACACGGCGTCACCTGCCTAAACTCGCCGGGCACGGTGGACAGCGACTACCGCGGTGAGGTCAAAGTCATCCTGATAAACCACGGTCGGGAACCTTTCGTGGTGCGGCGTGGGGACCGTACAGCTCAACTGCTCATCGCCCCCGTGGCCCGCGCGACGTTGGTGCGGGTCGCGATCTTGCCGGGCACTTCCCGGGGCGAAGGCGGTTTCGGCCACACCGGGCGGACGTAGCAATATCCGACATCCTCCGCACATAGGATTTGGCGACCCAAATCCTGTGTGGAGGTGTTGACGCGTGGCTCTGGCATTCGCCATCATCCTGATTCTCCTGACCGGACTGTCCCTTCACGAGCGCACCCGCCAGAAGAAGGTCCGTCTATCCGCTACCGCCGGCGACGGCCAACCGCAGCCAGTCACATCGCCCTTCTCCCAGGCCGTCGTAGAACTGGTCGCCACCGCCGGCGGCGTCTACCTTGCCCTGATCGCGCTGGTCAATTTCCTGAAAATCGCCGTTCCGTCCACCGTAACCCTGTGGGGGGTTAGCTTCGAGCCAGTCGCCGCCATCTCGCTGCTCATCGCTCTGGTCCAGCCCTATGTGCTGAAACACAAAGGGACCTAGCATTAGCGTGGGACCGGCCCGACTCGAGGAAAACCAGAAATAACCTGAGATTTCCAGTTTGAACCTCCGCGCCCAATGGATGACGGCCTGCCGGCGGTGCCAGACTAATCGTCGGCGAGTTTTAAAAGGGCAAAGGAGGTTCAACGAATGACCGATCGGGGCAACAACAACCAGTTTGGCGGTTCCTTCGGCCGCGGGGCCGGGCAGGGCGGGGGCAACAAGACCACCGTCGTGGGAGTGTTCAAGTCCCGGAATGACGCCGAAAAGGCCGTCAACGATCTGGAGAAGAAGGGTTTTTCGAAGAACGAGATCTCCATCATCACGAAGGACCAGGGGCAGGGGGGCCGCGGTGGTGAGGGCGGCCAAGGCGGCCGTGGCGGGATGACTATGACCACGGGCTCAAGCTACACTCACCAGAACATTGGCGACGGCGTGACCACCGGTGGAGCCATCGGCGGTTTGGCGGGACTTTTGGCCGGAGCCGGCGCCCTGGCCATCCCCGGAATCGGCCCCCTTCTGGCGGCGGGCCCCATCGCCGGCGCCTTGACCGGCGCGGTCACCGGTGGGGTGGCCGGCGGGCTCATCGACTTCGGCATTCCCCCGGAGAGCGGCAGGAAGTACGAGGAGAAGGTCCGGGAAGGGGAGATCGTCTGCCTGGTGAAGAGCAGCAGCGACAAGGTGGATGAGGCGGCCGAAATCTTCCGGCGCAACGGTGCCACCGACGTCGAAACCCATTGATGAGCAGCGACGGTCCTTAGAGACCCAAACTGAAGCCCGAAAGAGAGGCGCGGCCCCGACGGCCGTGCCTCTCTTTTTTGGTTGAAGAGCAGACGCGGGCCAGATAAAACCGCTTTTGCCGCATCCTGCGTGAACTTCAAATATTGTATTGACGGTGATGAGCAGCGGTGCTATATTCAGTCCAACAACTGGTGTTGATGAGCAGCGGCGGCCCAGCCCGCATATAGATGAGTAGCGGGCCAGCCTGGTAGACAGCGCGGAGGGCCTAAAGCCGGGGCCAAGCCAGAAAATAGCGGTTTAAAAGGCATAGAGCACGATGCCTCATTCCTCCGTGGAGTGGGGTAGAGGCGCGGTGATCCAAGAGTACGGCCTGGAGAAGGGCATCGAAGAACGGCCGGAAAGGGGACACCGCCGAAGCGCGTGGTTGCTAAGGCCACGAGAGCTGGTCCGGCGCCTAACAGGTGACGGACTGTCACCGGGGCATCACCCTTGGGTCCCGGTGGAGAGCTACTTCGCTCAAGGGATGGTTTGAGGCCGTGGCTTCGGCAGCCTCCGCGCATTCTTGAGGTGCTGCGCCCGGCGTTCAAGCCGGGTTTTTTTGCGTCCTCCACCAGCCCTGAGCAGAATACCGGAAAGAGGAGTGGACGCCAAGTGCAGGGAGAGGAACAGGCAGCACCGCAAGGACAGCCGGCGGCGGCCGAGGTAATTCCCACCACCTTCCGGGTGGCTCGGGAACGTACTGCAGCCGAGGCCGGGCGTGGGCGGCGCCTCCGCTCGGCGACGCGGGCGACCAGAGTAGCCGTGGCCGGGGCCACGGGGAAAGTCGGCCGGGAAATCGTGCAGACCATCCTGAGTACACCAGGAGAGTTCCAGCTAGTGGGCGCCCTTGCCCTGGAAGCGGGGCGCGATGTCGGCGAAGTGGTAGGCCTGCCCGCCTCGGGCACCACCATCGACCGCACCATAGAAGAGGTACTCCGAAAGGACCCCGACGTACTCATCGACTTCACCCATCCCGAGGCCGGCGCGCGTCACCTCCTGGCGGCCCTGGACGCCGGGGTCCGGCCGGTTTTCGGGACGACTTCCATTGCGAAGGACACTCTGCAGGCAGCCTTCCGGTTGGCGGTGGACAAGGGTATCGGCGGCGCCGTGATCCCCAACTTCTCCCTCGGGGCGCTGCTCCTGGCCAGGCTGGCCAGGGAGGCGGTCCGCTTCTTCCCGTCCTGTGAGATCATCGAGCTGCATCACGATACGAAGAAAGACCGCCCGTCCGGTACGGCCCGGAGGATGGCGGAGGACCTGCAATCGCGTACCGGCTTGGGTGTTCCCGTGCACAGCGTCCGGCTGCCCGGCCTGGTGGCGCACCACGAGATCATCTTTGGCTCAGCCGGCGAGATCCTCACTCTCCGGCACGACACCATTTCCCGAGCGTCATTCGTGCCGGGAGTACTCATGGCAGTGAGGGCGGTCATGCAGTTGGACCACATGATCGGCTCGCTGGAGGAGGTCCTGGAAGTCCTGGGGCAAACCCGACCCTAGCTGGGACTAGAGCCCAGATGCCTGAACCTCCTAGGGACGGGGGTCATATACTGGCCCACAAAGGGCGCCTCGCACCTGGGGGACTTCATTTTGGCTGTCGGGGGAGAAAAGACTTGTCACGGTGGTCGGAGTTAAAGTTCATAGTGGTCGGTGGTGACCGGAGAGAGGCCGAAGCGGCGGCCTTCCTGTCCCGCATGGGACCGGAAGTCCGGACGTACCGCGTCCAGTCCGGGACGGGACTCCAGGAGATCCGGGACTTGAAGGAAGGCCTCTCTTGGGCCGACGTCCTGCTGTGCCCGGTATCCGGGATCGGCTCGGGTGGATTGACGAAAGGCGGAGGACCCGATCCTCTGGTTCTCTCACCGGCGGGCTTTCGACCTGGTTTTCTGATCGTATCGGGACTGACGGACGGAAACTGGGCCCGACAGGCGTCGGCGGCGGGGGCTATCGTCCGCGATTTTCGCGAGCGCGATGACTTCGCCTTGGCCAACGCGGTGCCTACGGCGGAAGGGGCCATCGCGGCAGCCATGGAGATGACCGACATCACCCTCCACGGCGCCGACGTGGCCGTCTTCGGGTCGGGCCGCATTGCGTGGCCGCTGGCGCTCAAACTGAAAGCGCTGTCCGCCCGAGTTTTCTTGATCGCCAGGCGTCCGGAAGCACTGGCGCAAGCCGCGGCTTTCGGTTTGGAGCCCGTAGACCTGAGAGACGCCGGAGACCGGCTGGTCACCGCCGATGTCGTTTTCAACACTGTTCCGGCCATGGTCCTCACCCAGGACCGGTTGGCCCGCCTGCCGGCGGCGGCCGTGGTCATCGACCTGGCCACCGCGCCGGGAGGGACCGATTTCGCCTCCGCCTCCTCCTTGAAACTCCGGGCCGTGCTGCTCCCGGGGCTGCCGGGGAAGGTGGCGCCGAAGACGGCGGGCCGCATTGTGGCGGAAGTAGTCCGGACCACTGTACTGGAGACTCCCGGGTTCACCGGCTGAGCCGCGCCTCGGCGCGGCGGTGGTTGTGGTGATGAGCGCGGCACCCCTGACCTCCACGGAAAGGGGACCGGGAAATGAGTCTGACGGGAAAAAGAATCGGCTTCGCTCTGACGGGGAGCCATTGTACTTTCGCAGCGGTGTTCCCGTGCATCGAGGAACTGGTGAAATCGGGATGTGATGTGACTCCAATAGTTTCGGTGGCTGTGGCCGCCACGGATACCCGCTTCGGCAAGGCCTCCGAGCACCTGGAAAGACTGGAGAAGCTAACCGGCAAGAGGGCGCTTTCGACCGTTCCCGAGGTCGAGCCCATCGGCCCGAAGAAACTGCTGGATCTGGTGATCATAGCGCCCTGCACTGGAAACACCCTGGCCAAGCTGGCTCTGGGTATCACCGACGGGCCGGTGACCATGGCTGCCAAGGCGCACATGCGCAACGGCCGGCCGGTCCTCCTGGCGGTATCCACCAACGATGGTTTGGGGCTGAGCGCCAAGAACATTGGACTCTTGCTGGCGACCCGGAACATCTTCTTCGTGCCTTTCGGTCAGGACGACCCGCACGGGAAGCCGACCTCCCTGGTCGCTCGCCTGGAGTACCTGCCGGCGGCAGCCGAAGCGGCGCTGGCCGGCAAGCAGATCCAACCGGTCTTGCTGGGGCCGGCCGTGGGCTGACGGCTGGGACCAGGGCGGAACGACCGGCCGAGGACTGTCGGAGCCGGACGATAGAGAGAAAGGTGGCCTTTTGGCAGTGACAAGGGGCTTGAATGTAGCGGTGCTCGGCGCCACAGGAGCGGTCGGGCAACAGATCATGCGGATTCTTGAAGAAAGGGCGTTCCCCGTGGCGGAACTCCGTCCACTGGCCTCCGCCCGCTCGGCCGGCCAGGTGGTGAGCTTCCGCGGGAAAGGGCTGGCGGTCCAACCGGTGTCCGACGAAGCCCTGGCCCGTGTCGATCTGGCATTCTTCGCCGCCAGCGGGGAAGCCAGTGCGCGTTACGCTCCGGTGGTGGCGAAAGCCGGCGGCGTGGTGATCGATAAGTCCAGCCACTACCGCATGAACCCCGCGGTGCCGCTGGTGGTTCCCGAAGTCAACGGGTACGACTTGAATTTCCACAAGGGTATCGTCGCCAGTCCCAATTGCTCCACCATCCAAATGGTTATGGCCCTCAAGCCCCTTTCGCAGCTGGCCCCCTTGAAACGAGTGGTGGTGTCCACCTACCAGGCGGTGTCCGGCACCGGCCGTGACGCCATGACCGAGTTGGAGAATCAGACGGCCCAGGTCCTGGAGGAAGAGAAACCGACCATTTCCGTGTATCCTTACCAAATCGCGTTTAACGCCCTGCCACACATCGATTCCTTCGATGTGTCCGGCTACACGGGCGAAGAACTGAAGATGATCCATGAGACCCGGAAGATCCTGGGACAGCCCGGCCTGGCCATTACCGCCACCACGGTGCGGATACCGGTCTTCATCGGCCACTCCGAATCGGTGAACGTGGAGTTCGGGGCGCCGGTCACGCCGGAACAGGCCCGCGCGGCCCTGGCCGCTTTTCCCGGGGTGGAAGTGCGCGATGATCCGTCCCACTTGGAGTACCCGCTGGCCGCCGGCCCCGGCGGCGCGGCCGGCCGGGACGAAGTGCTGGTGGGGCGGATTCGCCGTGACCAGTCGGTGCCTTACGGGCTGGACATGTGGATTGTCGCCGACAACCTGCGCAAGGGTGCGGCCACCAATGCCGTGCAGATCGCCGAAACCCTCCTTGCTCTGGGCCAGTGGAGCGAATGGTCGCTGGGGAGGGCGGAGGCGGCCGCCGCGGCGGCCGCCGACGACCTGGGCGGGGCCGCCAACGCCGGTAGCGGACTGACGGGGGACGAGAGATAGGAATGCCAGACAGGGCGGTCGGCTTGGGTAGCGTCGGCGGTCTGGGCGGCGTGGGCGGCCGGATGCGCATCATCGTCCAGAAATTCGGGGGGACCTCCGTCTCCACAGCGGAGCGCCGTGCCCGCGTGGCGGACCTGGTGTCCGGGGCCGCCAAGCAGGGGCTTACACCGGTGGTGGTGGTCTCCGCCATGGGGCGCGGCGGCGACCCGTACGCCACCGATACCCTGGTTTCACTGGCCAGGGGCGTGCATGCCGAGACCGCCCCGCGTGAACTGGACCTCTTGATGTCCTGCGGGGAGATCATCTCCGCCGTAATCATGGTGAACACGCTCCGGGAGCACGGGCTGGAAGCCATGGCGATGACGGGGGGCCAAGCCGGAATCGTGACCGATCTGGCCTTCACGCAGGCGAACATCGTCCGTATGGACACGGACCACCTCCTACGGCACCTTCGCGAAGGGAAGGTCGTGGTGGTGGCAGGGTTCCAGGGGCGCACCGACTCAGGTGACATAACGACCCTGGGCCGGGGCGGGAGCGACACCACCGCCGCCGCTCTGGGAGCCGCTTTGGATGCTGAACTGATAGAGATCTTCACCGATGTGGAGGGCGTTCTCACGGCCGATCCCCGGCTGGTGCCGGACGCCCGGACACTGTCGGTGGTCGGCTACGACGAGGTGGCCCAGATGGCCCACCTCGGGGCCAAGGTCATCCATCCGGCGGCGGTGGAGATCGCCATGTCCAAGGGGGTGCCCATCCGTGTAAGGTCCACTTTCTCCGACTCGCCCGGGACGCTCATCGTCGGCTCGGCGGGGGCGGGGAAGCCCTGGACCTCCACGGGGCTGGGCCCGCCGGTGACGGCGGTAACGCACATTCCCGCGGTTTCCCTGGTTCGCGTAGAAGTGGGGGAAGATGACGGCGGCGAGGCTGAACTGCGGATCTTCGACCTCCTGGCCCGTGCCGGAGTGAGCGTGGACCTCATTAACGTGTCTCCCGGGGTCAAGTCCTTCATCGTGAAAACCGAAGAGTTGCCCCAGGCGCGGGCGGCGATCGGGCAGGCCGGCTACGCGCCCGTAACCCGCGACAATTGCGCCAAAGTTTCGGTGGTGGGAAGCGGGATGCGCGGCGTCCCGGGCGTCATGGCGAACGTGGTCAAAGCCCTAAAGCGGGCCGGCGTGCCCATCCTTCAGACCTCTGACTCCCATGTGACCATTTCGTGCCTCATCCCCATGGAAGGGCTGGAGCGCGCGGTCCGCGCCCTCCACGAGCAGTTCGGCCTGGCGGGCGAAGACGGCCCGAGAAAAGACTAGATCGGGAGGAGATCAAACGTGAATAACTGGCGGCTTCTAACGGCTATGGCTACGCCGTTCAGGTCTGATTTGTCCCTGGACCGCGAGGGCGTGGGCGTTCTGGCCCGGCACCTAGCGGCCACGGGGACCGATGCGATCGTGGTCGCCGGGACCACCGGCGAGTCACCGACCCTCACCCATGAGGAGAAGTTGGAACTCTTCCGTCTAGTCAGGGACGCCGTACCGGAAGGCATCGGCGTGGTGGCCGGCTGCGGGACGAACTCCACGGCGGCTTCCGTCGAACTGGCGCGCGAAGCGGCGCGGATCGGGGTGGACGGCCTGATGGCGGTGGTGCCTTACTACAACAAGCCGCCCCAGGAGGCCATGTATCGGCACTTCGCGGCCATCGCGGAAGCCGTGGACCTGCCCGTCATGGTCTATAACGTACCGGGGCGGACGGGCGCCAACCTCTTGCCGGACACCGTGGCGCGGCTGGCCGAGATCCCGAACATCGTCGCCATTAAAGAGGCCAGCGGCAACCTGGACCAGGCTTCGGAGATCTGCCGGCGTTGCCCTGACCTGGCGGTTTACAGCGGTGACGATAGCCTGACCCTGCCGATCATGTCGGTGGGAGGGCGCGGTATCGTCAGCGTGGCCTCACACATAGTCGGCGAGCAGATCAAGGAAATGATCCTGGCCTACGAAGCGGGGGACGTGCGTGGGGCGGCCCGCATCCACGGAGAACTCTTCTCCTTCTTTAAGGCGTGCTTCGTAACGAGCAATCCCATCCCTCTGAAAGCCGCACTGGCTCTGGCCGGGCTGCCCGGCGGCGGGTTGCGGCTCCCGCTCATCGAGGCCAACGGGAAGGAACTAGAGACGGTGCGTGTGGCCATGGAGAAGGTGGGTGTCGGTTTCCCGGTGGGGCGTACCGGCGGCTTGCGTACGGGCCTCGTGGCCGCGGAGGCGGTCGGCTCGTCCGGCGCTCCAGTGCAGGGCTGATGTTCATTATGGTGGGGGCCGCGCTCTTCGCCGCCTCTAATGCTCCGCCAGGCGAAGCCTGGCCGCGCTGGCGGCTGCAGAACCCCGGCCCCCATGCCCCTCTCCTGCCACCCAGCCCTATACATCCGCTTTTCCGACCATTCATGTTTTGAGAAGCTCTGACACAGGGCATTGACCCTCAGAGACCGCTTCTGCGGCGCTCACCTAGTATCTCCACCCCGGCTTGTGAGCGTGCCCTCCGGCAGGTATAATCTAGCAGAGCGATGGCATATGACCGAGGAGCCCTGCCCGCGCGGCAGGGCTCCTTTTGAGAGGTGTGATTATTGACGGCGCAAACGGCGAAGGATGCCTCCCAGGGAGGCGCTTCCAAGGTCCAGGTGACCTTCCTCGGAGGCTTGGGGGAGATTGGGAAGAACATGTTGGCGGTACGCTCGGGCGACGACATGATCGTGGTCGACGCCGGCCTGACCTTCCCGGAAGAGGAGATGCTGGGGATCGACATCGTCATCCCGGACTTCTCCTATGTCGTGGAGAACAAGGACCTCCTGCGCGGTATCTTCATCACGCACGGCCACGAGGACCACACCGGGGCCTTGCCCTACCTCTTGGGGCGTGTGAGCTGCCCGGTGTATGGGACGCGCCTCACCATGGGGCTCATCGAAGAGAAGCTGAAAGAGCACGGTCTCAGCCTTCCGGAGGAGTCACGGTCCATCCGCCCCGGCGACCGGGTGGCGGCCGGGTCTCTTACCGTGGAGTTCTTCCGCGTGAACCACAGCATCCCAGGGGCGGTCGGGATCATTATCGAGACCCCCCAGGGCCCCATCGTCCACACCGGGGACTTCAAGTTCGACTATACACCGGTGGACGGCGAGGTCACCGATTTCCAGCGGCTGGCCGAGGCCGGGCAGCACGGCGTGCTGGCCCTCTTATCCGACAGCACTAACGCTGAAGAAGCGGGGTACACCCGCTCTGAGCGCGTGGTCGGCCAAGTCTTGGAAGACATCTTCCGCAACGCCCCCGGCCGCGTGCTGGTGGCCACCTTCGCCTCGAACGTCCATCGCATCCAACAGGTGTTCACCGCCGCCGCCGCCCTTGGGAAGAAAGTGGCGGTCACGGGCCGCAGCATTGAGAGAGTGGTGGATGTGGCGGCCGGCCTTGGATACCTGAATGTGCCGGGCGACACCCGTATCCGCCTGGACGAACTGGGCAAGTACCCGGCCAGCGAATGTGTGCTGCTTACCACCGGCAGCCAGGGCGAGCCCCTGTCGGCCCTGACGCGTATCGCCACCGACGATCACAAGCGCGTGGAGATCATCCCCGACGATCTGGTGGTCATCGCCGCCAGCGCCATCCCCGGGAACGAGAAGCTGGTCGGCCGCACGGTGAACCATCTGTTCCGGCGCGGAGCGCGGGTCATCTACCAGGAGTCCACTGGAGTGCACGTGTCGGGGCATGCCAGCCAGGAAGAACTGAAGATGATGATCAGCCTGATCCGCCCGAGGTTCTTCATCCCCATTCACGGTGAGTACCGCCACCTGGTGCACCACCGGGACTTGGCCGTGGGAGTGGGGGTCCAGCCGGAGAACGCCTTGGTCCTCGAGAACGGCGCCACCGTCGAGTTCTATGACCAGGACGGCGAGGTGCGGGCCTACGTGGACCGTCACGTCCCGGCCGGGTCCGTCATGGTGGATGGCCTGGGAGTGGGAGACGTGGGCAATATCGTGCTGCGCGACCGCCGGCAACTTGGAGCGGACGGGATTATGGTGGTGGTGCTCTCTGTGGCCAAGGAGGATGGTCACATCGTTTCCGGGCCGGAAGTGATCTCGCGCGGCTTCGTCTATGTCCGCAGCTCGGAGGAGCTCCTGGAAGAGGCGCGCGCCAAGGCGCGGGAGACCGTGGAGAGATGCCTGGAGGGGGCCGAGGTGCCCGCACTGGCGTCGGTGTCCTCATCCGCCTCCGCGTCTTCGGGTGGCGCCGCGGAGGGTGAAGAAGGTTCCGGCGAGGCGGGCGCACGGGTGGCCGCCGATTGGGGAGCCGTGAAGAACCAGGTCCGCGACGTCCTGGCCAAGCATCTTTACGAGAAGACCGGTCGTCGCCCCATCATCGTCCCGGTGATACTCGAAGTCTAGAAGCGCCCAGTTTCCGTATAGTCCCATCACCGCCAACCCCATAATAACTTGCAGGGTGCTGCCGGGCGCGCCGTCAGGCTGGCCCGGCTACTACTTAATGGCCCCTTTGCGGGCAGAACCGGCGGTGACGCGACTTGACCGACGAGACCGATGGCGGGCGTAATGGGACACCCGGTTTTGGAATGCCGTATCACGTTTTCCCCGGCCCCGTTCCTTACCTGGCGCCCGACGACGAAGGCGAAAAGCCGGCCCGGGAGCCGCGCCGGAGAAAAGGCAGCAGCACAGTGGAAGCCATCACCGAACTGGGCACGCCCGAAATCCGGCCGCCCAAGAGCAATATCCATGTGCTGACGATCATCGGTCAGGTGGAAGGACACCTCATCCTGCCTCCACAGAACAAGACCACGAAGTACGAGCATGTCATCCCCCAGGTGGTCGGGCTGGAGTTGGCCAACGACATCGAAGGGGTCATCGTACTCCTGAACACGGTGGGCGGCGACGTAGAAGCCGGCCTGGCCCTGGCCGAGATGCTGAATTCCTTGTCCAAGCCTTCGGTCTCTCTGGTCCTCGGCGGCGGACACAGCATCGGTGTACCCATCGCGGTTTCCTGCGATTACTCCTTCATCGCCCCCACAGCCACCATGACCATCCACCCCATCCGCCTGTCCGGACTGGTCATCGGTGTCCCCCAGACCTATGAATACCTGGATAAGATGCAGGACCGCGTGGTCCACTTCGTTGTGGCCAACAGCCGCATCACGGAGGAGAAGTACCGCGAACTGATGTTCCGCACCGGCGAACTGGCACGGGATATTGGCACGGTCTTGGTGGGTAAGGACGCGGTGAACGTGGGCCTCATCGATGCGGTGGGCGGCCTGAACGAGGCCGTGGCCAAGCTGAATGAACTGATCGCGGAGAGCAAGAAGACGGGTGGCAAGGTCCGGCACGGGCGGGATAAGCTGGATGAAGGATTGGTGCCTCAAGCCGAACTCACCAGACTCCCGGCCGTCACTCCGGACGCACCAGATATGCCGCTGGCTCCCATGGTGGAAGACGACCCCGATGAACCGGTGGACGAAGGCCACATGCGACACGATCGGTCCCCCCGCGGGCGGGTACCTCCCGACCGTGGCCCGCGCCAGAAGAGCGGGGGCGTCACGGGGAATAACGGTCTAGGCGGCGGTGGTATCCATTGATTCTCTACACGGTCATGCCCATGGAATTGATCTTCGGCGGCCCGGATGGTACCGGTGCCGCGGGACCGGGCGGCCTTTCGGGAGGAGCGGGCGCCGGCCTGGGTGGCGGAACGGCGGTGGTGCGCCTGCCCGACGGGTCTTTAGCCGAAGTCAGCTCTCTTGGCACTCCCCAGGCCCGGCTGGTGCGGTTGCACTCCACCAATCCCTTGGCCTATCTGGCCCCTGAAAACCAGCCCGGCGCAGCCTGGCCCGCTTCTAGGGGTGGGACACCAGTGGTATAATGGCGGTGTCACAACCGGGAGGTGGGTCTGCCTTTGAACTTGACCAACGGGATCATCATCGGGTTGGTCCAGGGGTTGACGGAGTTCATCCCTGTTAGCAGTTCGGGCCATCTGGTCATCGCCGAGAAGATAGTGTCTCTTTCCGCGCCGCCGGTCACCGTGGCGGTTTTTGTTCACTTGGGGACTCTGGCGGCCGTCCTGCTGGTCTACTGGCGGCGCTTATGGGGGATGTTGCAGTCCCTGTTGCCGGGGCGAGACCAGGAACGGATGCTGAACCGGCGGCTGATCTTGATGCTAATCTTGGGGTCTATCCCCGCGGCCATCGCCGGCCTGACCCTCGCCGACGTGTTCGAAGCCGCCTTCTCTTCCCTGCCCCTGGTGGGCGGAATGTTGATTCTGACGGGATTCTTCCTTCTGGTCGGTTCCCGGGCCGGGAGCAGTCGGCGGCGGATCCGCGTGACTCGCAGCGGTCGGGCCCTCGGCGGGTCGGGCGGAGGCCAGGAGGGCGTGGGTTTGCTTCAGATCCGCTGGTGGCAAGCCATCATCGTTGGTCTCTTCCAGGCCTTGGCCATTTTTCCGGGGCTGTCGCGCTCTGGGACCACCATCTCCTCGGGACTTCTGACCGGGCTGGCCCCGGCGGCGGCGGCCGACTTCTCGTTCCTTCTCTCCGTCCCCACCATCCTGGGCGCGGCCGCCGTGGACCTCCTGCACTTGGGCGGTGCGGTTCAGTTCAATTCGCAGCTGGGTGTGGCCACCGTGGTGGCCGCCCTGTCCGGTCTGGTCGCCATCCAAGTCGTCCTCAATACCGTCAGGGCCCGCCGGCTGGCAGTTTTCATCCCTTACTGCTGGGTGGTGGGCGTCCTCCTGTTGGTCTTCTCCGCGGTCCGGGGGTGATTCGAAAGTTCCCCGCCGGACATTCGCGCTAGGCAAAGACCCGTCGCTTAGCTGGGGAAAAGCTTCTGGGCGATCGGTGGGTGCCTCCGGGGCGGGCAGGATTTGGTGCCGCGAGAAAAGAAGTACCTCGGCTGGAGGTGCCCTCCCAGATGAAAGCCCAGGCCGAGCCAACGAAAACGCCTGGCGGCGGTTTCCGCCGCGACATCAAAGGTTTGGCCCTGGCCGGGTTCGGGGTCTTGGGACTCCTTTCGCTCTTCAGCCAATCCATGGGACCGGTGGGGCGCGGCATTGCCTGGCTCCTGCATTGGATGGCCGGCTCCATCGCCGTCTTCCTTCCCGCCCTGGCACTGGTTTGGGGCTGTGTCGTGGTAGTCTGGACGCGCGAGGACCTTCCCCGGGCGCGCCTGGCCGGGGCGGTGCTGGTCATAGTAACCCTGGCGGCGGCGTGGCACCTCCGGTATCCGCTGGGCCTGGAGATGGAGTACGGGCGGCGCGGCATGGGCGGCGGCATAGTGGGCGCCATGGTGGCCGTCGTCTTGGTGAAGCTTTTCGGGATCGTCGGCCGCCGTTTCGTCCTGGGGCTCGTCGGTCTGGTGGGCTTCCTGCTTATGGGTGAATGGACTTTCGGGGGCCTGGTCCGGCTCCTGATCGAAGGCGTGAAACTCTTCGCCCGCGGGGCCGCGAACCTGTGGGAGGAACTATCCGACCTGCTTGGCGTGGACCGGTCCGGGGAAGCTGAGAACTCCGAACCGGCGGTCATGGAAGGCGGGTGGGCCGGCGCGGCCCACGGTCCGGTGGCGCAGGGGGGGCCAGGGGCGCCAGGGGCGCCAGGGGCGGAGACCGCCGCCCCGGTGCCTACCACTCGCCTAGCGGCGGGCGGCCCGGCGTTGCTTTGGACCTTCGACGGCAAACCGGCGGCGGCGGGGCCGGCCGCGCCCGATGACGATGAGGATGAGCCGACTGTTTCGGCTACCTCCGGACCCCTTGGTCTTGCCCCTGGTAAACCGGGGGAGTCCCCGGTTCAGTCGCAGCGGTTCACGGTGATCAGGGGCGGAGCGGAGCTGCTACCCACCGTCGACGCGGCCCGGGCGATCGGCGCTCAGGGCGCAAGTCCGGGGCGAACAACCGGGACGCCCGAAACGACGGGCTCCACCGACGCGACAGGCGGGGCCGGGGGGGCGCCGGGCGGCGCCGGGAGCGTGGCGGGTACGGCCACCGGGCTGAAGGACCCCAGCAAGAGATACCAGCAGCTATCCATGCCGGCACTGCTCATGTATCGCCTGCCGTCCATCAACCTGCTGAAGAACGGGACTTCGAGCAAGCCGGCCCGGCGCGAGCAGCGGGACGCCTCCGACAAGGCGGCCCTACTTGAGGAGACCCTGGCCAGCTTCGATGTGGAAGCGAAAGTGGTCAACATCAGCCGCGGACCGGCCGTCACCCGTTTCGAACTGGAGCCCGGACCGGGCGTGAAGGTGGCCAAGATCACCGCCCTGGAAGACGACCTGGCGCTGAAGCTGGCCGCCCAGTACGTGCGGATCGAGGCGCCCGTCCCGGGGAAAGCGGTTATCGGAATCGAGGTCCCGAACCGCGAGATATCTCCGGTGACGCTGCGCGACGTGGTGGAGACTCCGGAGTTCAAAACCGGGACATCCAGACTCACCGTCGCCTTGGGAAAGGACATCGCCGGCCGCCCGCTGGTGGGTGACTTACGAAAGATGACCCACCTGCTCATCGCCGGCTCCACCGGCACCGGCAAGAGTGTGTGCATCAACTCCATCGTTTGCTCCATCCTCTTCAAAGCGCGGCCCGACGAAGTCAAGTTCCTGATGATCGACCCCAAGGTGGTGGAGTTCACCAACTACAGCGAGATCCCCCATCTGGTGGCGCCCGTGGTGACCGACCCCAAGAAGGCGGCCAGCAGTCTGAAATGGGTTGTCAACGAGATGACCAAGCGCTACGAGGCCTTCGCCTCCGCCGGGGTCAAGGACATCAGCCGTTTCAACGCCTGGGCCCGGGAGCGGCCCGGTGCCGCCGAACCCTTGCCTTTCATCGTGGTGGTCATTGACGAGTTGGGCGACCTGATGCTGGTGGCCCGCGCCGACGTAGAGGATGCCATCCAGCGGCTGGCCCAGATGGCGCGCGCGGCCGGAATCCACTTGATCGTGGCCACTCAGCGGCCTTCGGTGGACGTCATCACCGGCGTCATAAAGGCTAACATTCCGTCACGCATCGCGTTCAAGGTGGCTTCCCAGGTCGACTCGCGCACCATATTAGATATCGCCGGGGCGGAGAAGCTCCTGGGGCGTGGGGACATGCTCTATTGGCCGGTGGGTGAAGGTAAGCCCACTCGCGCCCAGGGCTCTTACGTCTCCGACGAAGAGGTGGAGGCCCTGGTGGACTTCGCCCGCGTCCAGGGTGAGCCCAGCTACGCCTCGGACGTCTTCGCCTACGAGCCGACCGGCGGTGGCGAGACCCAGTCCGCCGACGACCCTCTCCTACGTGACGCGGTCAAGACCATCATCGAGACCGGGCAGGCCTCTACCTCTATGCTCCAGCGCCGCCTGCGCATCGGCTATACCCGCGCCGCCCGCCTCATGGACATGATGGAGGAGCGGGGCATCGTCGGCAAGCCCGATGGCAGCCGGCCGCGGGATATCCTGATTACCCTTGACCAGTATTCGAGGTTGTTCGGCCCTGGTGACCAGGGTTGAAAGGGGTGCCCATTTGATGAACCGGACCGTGGGGACGACCGCGGGAGGGGCTTCGGAGAAGACCGCGCCGGGAGTTGCCCGGCGCCGCGCCTGGCGGGCAGTCGCTTTCGGTGCGGCACTCGCGGTGGTCCTCGCCACCGCGGCCGCGCCGGCGGGAATGTCTGCCGCAACGCTCTGGCCCTCTTTCGGGGGCTCCTCCGCGCGGACCGGCTCCACCCCCGGCGGTATGGCGGCGGCCCTCTATGACCGGTGGGCGCTTCACCTCGGCGGGGACATCCATACCCAACCCGTAGTAGACGGGCCGGTCATCTATTGCGCCAGCGACAGCGGCCACTACTACGCGGTGGACGCCCCTTCGGGGGGGGCCCTGTGGGATTACGACGCCGGGGCGAAGATCGCTTCCACGGCGGCTCTGGGCCCGAGTATGCTCTACTTCGGCGACAATAACGGGATCCTCCACGCGGTGGACCGGAACACCGGAAAGGTGGTCTGGAAGGTGGATGGTTCGGGCTGGATCCGGACCTCGCCGGCGGTGGAGGGCAATCTGGTCATCGGCACGGCCAGCGACGGACGGGTCTTCGCCCTTGACGCCGGAAAGGGGACGAAGATCTGGGAAGTCTCCCTGTCCGATATCCCTTCGACCCCAGCGGTGGGGGGCGGCCGGATCGTCGTGGAGACTATCGGCGGCCGGGTGGTCGCCCTGAACCTGGCCGACGGCAAAGTGGCCTGGGACAAGGACTTGGGCGTCAGCCTGAATTTGATACCGGCCATAGCCGGTGACCGGGTCATCGTCGGGTCTCAGGCTTACTACGGCGGCGGCGTCTACGCCCTAAGCCTGGCGGACGGTTCGCAGATCTGGCGGTTCTCCATTCAAGGGAATAACCAGTGGTCGGGCGCGGCGGTCGCCGGCGGCAAAGTTTTCGTGGGCAACATCGGCGCGGAGTACGGCCTGGACCTGGCCACCGGTGACCGGCTCTGGAAGTACGTCTACCCGAACCCGGTGTGGTACGAGACTCGGTACTATTACCCTACGATGCAGGCCCCCGTGGCCAGCGACGGGCGGGTCCTCGTCGCCGCCACTTACGCCATTCCGCAGCCCGCCCGTTTCCTGGTGCTGGGCGCGGCCGACGGAACGCTGCTATGGGAGACGCCCCTGACCGATTGGACTCCGGGCACCCCGCCGGCGGTGGCGGGCGGAGTGGTGTACGTCGGCGCCTATGGCGGCTATCTCCACGCCTTGTCGGGTATCACTGTGCTCTATAACGGCGCTCCCGTGGTCTTTCCGGATCAGGAACCTTTCATCCGTGATGGCCGGACGCTGGTGCCGGTGCGGGCCCTGTTCGATGTCTTCGGCGGCACCACGTTGTGGGACCCCGTGACGCGGACGGCCACAGGCACCGTGGGGAGCACGGTCCTGACGATCACCATCGATTCGAAAACGGCCAAGGTCAACGGGAAGGACGTGACCCTGGACGTTCCGGCGCAGGTCCTTAACGGGCGGACGGTGGTGCCCCTACGGTTCGTCAGCGAGAACCTGGGTGCCACGGTGGCTTTCGACCGGCCCACCGAGACCATCCGCATTACGAAGTAGGAGGCAGATACCCATCATGCACGATCTTGTCATCCGGGGCGGGACGATCTTCGATGGCACCGGCCGGCCCGGGCGGGAAGGAGATGTGGCGGTGGATGGCGTCCGGCTCACCACCGTGGGCGGGAAGGCCGCCCGCGGTCGCCGGGAGATCGACGCCCGCGGGAAGGCCGTCAGCCCCGGCTTCCTCGACATCCACTCCCACTCGGATTCTGTAGCCCTCATCTACCCGCTGGCCGAGAGCAAGACGCGGCAAGGGGTGACCACGGAGGCCATCGGCAACTGTGGCAATTCCGCTTTCCCACTGCTCGGTCAGGCCCGCGACCGGGCGTCCAGCATGATGAAGGCCATGGGCATCGACACTTCCTGGACCACCCTGGGCGAGTACCGGACCGAGGTGGAGCGGCGCGGGGTGGCGGTGAACCTGGCTCCTTTCATCGGCCACGGCACGGTGCGCGCCGCGGCCATGGGCATGGACGACCGGGCTCCGACCGCGGATGAACTGGCCCGGATGCAGGAGTTAGTAACGCAGGCCATGGACGATGGGGCCTTCGGCCTCACCACCGGCCTGATCTACCCGCCGGGGTGCTACAGCAGCCTGGAGGAGGTCGTCGCCGTGGCCCGGCCGGCGGCCGCCGCCGGCGGCATCTACATGAGCCACCTGCGGAACGAGAGCGACCGTCTGCTGGACGCGGTGGACGAAGCCATTCAGGTAGGGCGCCGCGCCGGCCTCCCGGTGCAGATTTCGCACCACAAGGCCGCCGGCCGCGATAACTGGGGCAAGATCAGGGACTCCCTGGCCGCCATCGACCGGGCCAACGCCGGCGGTCTGGACGTGACGGGCGACGTGTACCCGTACACGGCCGGCAGCACTTCCCTGGCCACCCTGATCCCGGCCTGGGCCCATGCCGGCGGCACCGGCGCCCTGGTGGAACGCTTGAAGAGTCCGGAGACGCGGGCGCGTTTCCGCCGGGAGATGGAAGAGGGGCTTCCGGGCTGGGAAAACTTCGCCAAGCAGGCCGGTTTCGACAACGTTCTCATTACCTCGGTCAAGACCGAGAAGAACGCCGGGCTGCCGGGACTGACCGTCGCCCAGGCCGCCGCCCGCCGCGGGCAGGACCCCTACGAGGCGCTGTTCGACATCCTGGTCGAAGAGGAGGCCACGCCGGGCATGGTAGTCTTCATGATGGACGAAGCCGACGTGGTCCGGGTGCTGGCCCACCCCAAGATGATGGTGGGGTCAGACGCCAGCGGCGTGGCCCCCTATGGCCCCATGGCCCGGGCCAAACCCCACCCGCGCGCCTATGGCACTTTCCCAAGGGTTCTGGGCTACTTCGCGCGGGACAAAGGGCTGATGCCCCTGGAGACGGCGGTCTGGAAGATGACCGGCTTCCCAGCGGAGCGGCTGGGGTTGGCTGACCGTGGCCGCTTGGCGGCCGGTCTGGCGGCGGACATCGTCGTCTTCGACCCCGCCACGGTGGCCGACAAGGCCACCTATGCCGACCCGCACCGGTTCCCCCAAGGGATCGAAATGGTCATCGTCAACGGACAGGTAATCGTGGAAGGGAACGCGAACACGGGGACCAAGCCCGGGAAAGTCTTGCGCCGCTCCCGCTAGGGGTCCGGTTGAACCGGAAACTGATCTCGGCCCGTAGTAAAGACTATATAGGGAAGGGGGGCTACCGACCGTGCCCGCAAGACGCAATATGTGGCTGTGGGTGACTTTCGGCGCCTTGGCGCTCATCATCATCGTGCTGCTCAGCCTGACTGGGTACTACACCGACTTTCTCTGGTTCCAGTCACTCGGATTCTCGGCTGTGTTCATCAAGACCTTGGTGGCCCGTATCCGCCTCGGGGCCCTGATTTTCATCTCGGTCGGCACTGTCTTAGGCATCAACTTCGCCCTGGTCCGGGCCCGTCTGTGGCCGCCTCCGGGGGTGTACCTGGAAGGGGAGACCACCGACGGCGCGTCGCTGCTGCGCGCGATTCTGGGACCTCTGGCGGAGGCCTTCTCGCCGCGGCGCCTGAAGCTCTACTTCGTCGTAGGCGGATACGCCCTGGCCGCGCTCCTCGGCATCAACTTGAGCGGTCAGTGGCTGGTGTTCGAGCGCTTCCTGGCCAGGACTCCATTCGGTACAGTCGATCCCATCTTCGGGAAGGACGTGGGCTTCTACGTCTTCTCCGTACCGGTGCTGGAATTCGGATACAGCCTCTTGATGACCGCTTTGGTCCTGGCCCTGGTGGGCACGGCACTACTCTATTTCCTTAACCGCGCCGTGGGGATAGCGGATGGCTCGCTGGAGATTATGCCGCCGGCCAAGACCCATCTGTCCATCCTGGCGGGGCTGATCTTCCTCCTCAAAGCCGCCGGGTACCGCCTGGCCATGTACAAGCTGCTCTACTCGCCGGTGGGTGTGGTCTTCGGGGCCGGTTACGCCGACGTTCACGCCCACATCCCGGCCTACAAGATTCTGACGGTGCTGGCGGCGGCCCTGGGCCTGCTCCTCATCGTCAACGGCCGGCTGCGCCGGCTGAACCTGGTTTTCATCAGCGTCGCGGTTCTCGTGGCCTCATCCTTCCTGCTGGGAACGGCCTACCCCTATTTCGTCCAGCAATTCACCGTGACGCCGAACGAGATCGCCCGCGAGACGCCCTACATCGAGAACGGCATCAAGTTCACCCGGCTGGCCCACGACCTCGTCAACGTCCAGGAGCGGGACTTCAACGTGCAGACCGACCTTACGGCCGCTGATCTGGCTGATGATGAGGCCACGGTGGAGAATATCCGCCTCTGGGACTACCGCCCGGTCAAGGACACCTACGGCCAGTTGCAGGAAATCCGACTGTACTACAACTTCAACGATGTGGACATCGACCGCTATACGGTGGGCGGGCGCTTCCGCCAGGTGGTGGTCTCGGCCCGCGAGATGAACGTGGATGCCCTGACCGCCTCGGCCCGCACCTGGCAGAACCTGCACCTGAAGTACACCCACGGTTACGGCGTGGTCATGAGCCCCAGCACCGAGTTCACCGCCGAAGGCCTGCCGCAGCTATGGATCAAGGACATCCCGCCCCAGTCCAGCGTGCCTGAGGTCAAGGTTACCCGCCCGGAGATCTACTACGGGGAGATGACCAACCAATACGTCATTGTGAAGACCAAGACCCCGGAGTTCGACTACCCGGTGGGCGACTCCAACGCCACCACCTTCTATCAGGGGACCGGTGGGGTGCACCTGTCGAACGCCTTGAAAAAGCTGGCCTTCGCCCTGCGCTTGGAGAGCTATCAGATGCTCCTCACCGACGCCATCACCACCGACAGCCGGGTGATGATCTATCGGAACATCGCAGAGCGCGTACAGAAGCTGGCACCCTTCCTGGAGCTGGACCCGGACCCATACATCGTGGTGGGCGATGACGGCCGTCTCTTCTGGATCCAGGACGCCTACACGACCACGAACCGCTATCCGTACTCACAGCCACTCTACGGCAAGCTGGACCTAAACTATATCCGGAACGCGGCCAAGGTGGTCATTGACGCCTACAACGGCGACGTCACCTTCTACCTGTTCGACACGAAGGACCCACTGGTGCAGTCTTACCAGAAGGTCTTCCCGACGTTGTTCAAGCCCTACAGCGAGATGCGGGCCGACCTCAAACGCCATGTCCGCTATCCGGCGCTGATGTTCGAGGTCCAGGCCTACATGTACCAGACTTACCACATGACGGACCCGGTGGTGTTCTATAACAAGGAGGACGTCTGGGATATCCCCAAACAGACGACGTCCAACCCAGCCAGCGCCACCAACAACACTTCGGCCGTCTCCCAGGCGGGAAGCGCCTCGCCCCTCGTGGAGCCGCAGTACATCATCATCCGCCTGCCAGGGGAAAAGGACGCCGAGTTCATCCAGATGCTGCCGTACGTGCCGGTGAACAAGACCAACATGATTTCCTGGCTGGCGGCGCGTTCCGATACGGACCGCTATGGGCAGCTGGTGGTCTTCAAATTCCCCAAACAGCAGCTGATCTACGGGCCGCGGCAGGTGGACGCCCGCATCGACCAGGACCCGACCATCGCCCAGAACCTGACCTTGTGGGGCCAGAAAGACGCCCGCACCATCCGCGGGCAGCTGATGGTCATCCCCATCAAGGACTCCATTCTGTACGTGGAGCCGTTGTACTTGCAGGCCACCGGGAACAAGTTCCCGGAACTGAAGCGGGTCATCGTGGCCTACGGTGACCGCGTTGTCATGGCGGATACTTTGGATCAAGGTTTGCAGCAGATCTTCGGCTACGTCACGCCCACGGGGCCGGGAACGGGAGTGGGTCCAGGGACCGCCGGGCCGCCGGAGACCGGGGCCGGAGGGACCATCGGAACAGGACCTTCCGGGCAGTCCGTAACTGAACTGGCGACGCGCGCGCGCGACCTCTTCGCTCAGGCGCAACGCCAGTCACAGCAGGGCGATTGGGCAGGCTACGGTCAGACTTTGAAGGAATTGGGCCAGGTCCTCGACGAATTGGCTGCGAGGTCCGGGGGTCAGTAGGCAGTAAGGGCCGACCAGTCATACGGTGTGGGCCCGGAACGGCCAGTCGAGTTGATTATAGGAGGGGACTAGCAGGCGTGGGGAGTGTCGAGGAAAAGGTCGCCGCTTCGGGCGGCCTCCCGCCGGCCAAGGCGCCGGTGGTTGACATAATGGACGTCAAGGACCACGTGGGGCAGGAAGTGGAGATCAGGGGCTGGCTCTATAACCGCCGGTCCAGCGGCAAGCTGCAGTTCCTGATCCTGCGCGACGGCAGCGGGCTGATCCAGGTGGTCCTGGCGGCGAACTCCGTGTCGCCGGACGACTTCGCCGCGGGCAACCGGCTGACCCAGGAGTCGTCGGTCATCGTCACCGGCGTCGTCCGCGCCGACAGCCGCGCCCCCGGGGGCTTCGAACTCACGGGCACCTCCTTGAGACTGGTCTCCCTGGCCGGGGAATACCCGATCACACCCAAGGAACACGGCACCGAGTTCCTCATGGATAACCGCCACCTCTGGCTGCGCACGCCGCGCCAGGAGGCCATCATGCGCATCCGCCAGGAGGTCACTCTGGGGCTACGCCAGTGGCTGGCCGACCGTGGCTTCATCGAAATGCCGTCTCCCATCCTCACGCCTTCGTCCTGCGAGGGGACCAGCACTCTCTTCGAGACGACCTATTTCGAGAGGAAGGCCTATTTGTCGCAGAGCGGCCAGCTCTACGCCGAGGCGGCCGCGATGGCCCTAGGGAAGGTCTTCACGCTGGGCCCCACTTTCCGCGCGGAGAAATCGAAGACCCGGCGCCACCTGATCGAGTTCTGGATGCTCGAACCCGAGATCGCCTTCTGCGACCAGGCCGAGAACATGGTCATCCAGGAAGAGATGATCTCCTACGTGGTGCAGCGCGTCCTGGCCAACCGGGCGGCCGAACTGGCGGTCTTGGAACGGGACACGGCGCCTCTGCAGAAGGTGACGCCGCCTTTCCCGAAGATCATGTACGACGACGCCGTGGAACTCCTGAAACGCAAGGGCCACGAGTTCAACTGGGGCGACGATTTCGGCACCCCTCACGAACTGGCCATTACCGAGGAGTTCGAGAAGCCCGTCTTTGTGGTGGGTTTTCCGACGGCCATCAAGGCTTTCTACATGCAGCCCTTCCCGGAGCGGCCGGAAATCGTGCTGGCGGCGGACCTCCTCGCGCCCGAGGGGTACGGGGAGATCATCGGCGGGAGCCAGCGTATCCACGACTTGGACCTCATCGAACAGCGCATCAAGGAACATAACCTGCCACGGGCCGACTATGAATGGTACATCGACCTCCGGAAATACGGTAGCGTTCCGCATTCCGGCTTTGGGTTGGGCATCGAACGGTTTGTGTCCTGGATCTGTAAACTCGAACACTTGCGCGAGGCAATCCCGTTTCCGCGGCTCCTGAACCGAATCTACCCATAAAACCAATCTTTCTCGTCATTTCTTTTGTCTTGGCACATTGTGTCACTGGATGTCTAAAGACAGGTTTGGGTCGGCAGGCGGCGAAGAGTATGACGACTCGTCAACTTCACCATGTGAAGGAGGCAGCCTGTTGTTAGAGCGCATCGGTCGGATGCTTCGCGAGGCCCGCGAGGCTAAGGGGCTGTCCCTGACCGACATCCAGATGGAGACCAACATCCGCCTTGCCTATCTGCAGGCCTTGGAGGCCGGGGCGGGCCACAATGCTTTCCCGGGCGATCCGTACCATCGCGGTTTCATGAAGACTTACGCGCGGGCCGTGGGCCTCTCGCCAGAAGAGGTACTGAAGCTCTACGACGAGCACTACTGGCCGGCGGAGGTCGAAGACGGCGGGGCCCAGGGTGTCAGAGCCGCGGCCCCGGTGGCGGCCCCGGCGGAGGCTCCCGTCCCCCGCCAACAACATGATCGCAGTCTGAGGGGCGCGCAGATCCGCAGTCCCGAACCCTCGCACCCGAGCGGGGCCAGAGCCTCCGGGAATACCGGCCGACGCGCTTGGGCCGCGGTCGCTATCCTGGTTCTGGTACTGGCCGCGGCCGGAGGTACCTGGTGGTACTTCCACCAGGATACCACAGCCGGCGGGTCCAAAGCCGGCGGTGGAGAGACGCCTGTGGTTAGTAGCCCAGGTAACACGGGCGGCGCGACGGCCGGTGGCACTGGAGGCGGTGCCAGCGGCGGGACCGGGGGCGGCACCACCAGCCCCCCGGACAACACGACCAAGCCGCCTGAGCCGCCGGCCGTCACAGTGACCAGGAAAGATGTCGATGCGGAGAACACGGTTGTCTCGGTCAAAGGAGCCGACAAGATTTCCGTTACGGTGAAGGTCACGGAGCGGTGCTGGTTCGGGGTCACCCAGGACGGGACCGTGATCGCCGAGGAGACTCTTGATCCGGGCGATAGCCGGACTTGGACCGCCAGCAAAAAGCTGGGAATGCGGGTGGGGAACCCGGACGGCGCCACGTTCACCGTGAACGGTAAGGACCAGGGGTCGATGGGCAGCTTGAGGATTCCGAGGAATATCACCATCGAAAAGGCACCGTAGCTTTCGGGGTAGGTTTTTGCGTCACCAAGCGACAGCATAATAATGGCCGGGGGTGATTGCCCCCCCGGCCTTATTCTTTTTTGCCCATATTCGCGGGCAACGATGGGAGACCATGGCGTGGTCCGCATTGTCCAGAGGTGCCTGAACATCGGCTGCGGCGGGAGGGTACGCCGGCATAGACCGTGGTGGGTCGGTCCCGCGGCTTTGGCCTTGGCGGCCATTCTGCTGGCCTCTTCCAGTGGAGGCACCGGATGGGACCGCGCCACCTTGAGCGGAGCTGTCGCCGAAGCCGCAGCCTTGCAGGTCCAGTCGGTGATCAGTGAGCCCGAGGATGACCCCGCGGAGTCTGGGCCGACCCCAGTCCTGGGAGGTTCCCTCACCCGCCCCTTCCTCCCGGTGGACCCTGGAGTCGCCTCCAGCAAGCCGCTGCCACGCGTGTCGGCCGACGCCGCCATTCTGGTCGAGGCCCGCACCGGCACTATCTTGTACGAGAAGAACTCACACGTGCGCCGACCTGGGGCCAGTACGACGAAGATCATGACGGCGCTGCTGGTCCTGGAGCGCGGCGACCTGTCCGAGGAAGTTACCATCACCCGCGAAATGGTCCAGACCTTCGGGTCCATGATGAACCTCAGGGTGGGTTCCAAACACCTGCTGGCGGAGATCCTCTACGGTATCCTCATGAAATCGGCCAACGACGGAGCTCTCGCCGCCGCTATCTACCTGGCCGGGAGCCAGGCGGCTTTCGCGGACTGGATGAACCAGCGGGCTGAAGCACTGGGGCTGAAGGACACGCATTATGTGAACCCCCATGGCCACACTGCGACAAACCACTATACCTCCGCCTACGACCTGGCGCGGCTGGCGGCGCACGCTCTGGCCAACTGGCAGTTCGCCGAGATCGTGGGCAGCGCCCAGGTGACCCACGACCTACCCGACGACGACACGGGACCGGTGGTCTTCTATAATACCAACCGCCTGCTCAGCTACTACCCTGGGGCTTCGGGAGTCAAGACGGGCACCACCAGCGCCGCCGGCAAGTGCCTGGTTTCGTCGGCCAAGCGCGGGGACACCGAGTTAATCGCCGTGGTCCTCCATTCCGACGACCGCTACCGTGATGCCGTGGCCTTGCTGGACTACGGTTTCGCCACCTATGGAGTTTCCAGCTACGGCGGCCTGGGAGACCCGGCCGCGGTTTTCCGTGTCACCTACGGTGACCCCGTGGAGGCTGTGCTCGGCACGCAGGCGGCTGTCCTGACCCGGAAGGAGGATGTCGGGCGGGTACGGTGGCGCGCCGTCGCCGCGCCGGGCTTGGAAGCTCCTTTAGCCAAGGGTGAACTGGTGGGATGGGTCGAAGCCAGCATCGGTGAAGACGGGGGCGACACCACTCTCTTGAAAGCGTTCCCCTTGGTCTCCCCGGCGCCCCGTCCACTGCGTCCCTTCGTCCTCCGCATCTTCGAGGCCCTGTTCGGGCACCGTTAGGTCCAGTGTCACCCAGTGTCACGAGGGGGTGTGGGGGCCGGGGCCCCGTAGCCACCAGCGTAGCCAGGCTTCGCCTGGCGGAGCGTTCGGGCGGCGAAGGGTGCGGCCACCACCAAGTTCAGGTGTGGGGGCCGGGGTCCCGCAGCCGCCAGCGGAGCCGGGCTGAGCCCGGCGGAGCGTTCGGGCGGCGAAGGGTGCGGCCACCACCAAGTTCAGGTGTGGGGGCCGGGGCCCCGCAGCCGGCAGCGGAGCCGGGCTTTGCCCGGCGGAGCGTTCGGGCGGCGGAGGGAGCGGCCCTCACGATAAGGAGGGGCGCCGGTGGGCGGTGTCGAAAGGCCGGAGAGGGTGTGGGGGCCGGGGTCCCGCAGCCGCCAGCGCAGCCGGGCTAAGCCCGGCGGAGCGTTCGGGCGGCGGAGGGAGCGGCCCCCACCATAATCAGGCGGGGGTGGACCGCACATGATTCGGGCGGCTGACGGAGAAGGACCAGGAGGGGCGGGCCAGGGCGAAGGGGCACGGGCAGGCTCAGCGCAAGGGGAGACCGCGCGTGGTGCCGTCCTCATCATTGATGACGAGGAAAGCGCCCGAGAGCTGTTCTCGGCCTGGCTGATAGAAGCCGGCTTCGCCGTACGCACCGCCGCGGGGGCAGGGGAAGGGCTGGCCGCGGCCGCCGGCCGGCAACCCGACGCGGTGGTACTCGATCTGAAAATGCCTCCCGACCCTTGGGGTGGGTTGAAGGTTCTCGAAGACCTGCGGCAGCGTCACCCCGACCTGCCGGTTGTTATCGCCTCGGACAAAGCCGACTTGCGGCACGCCGTGGAAGCCATCCGGCTGGGCGCCTTCGACTTCGTGGACAAGCAGGAGGCTAGGAGCAAGCTGGCCATCGCCGTGGGCAACGCCGTGCGGTTCCTCCGGCTCCAGGAGCGCACGGAAGCCCTGGAGGCCGAAAACCGGCTGTTCCGTGAGGAACAGGAGCGTCGTAACCTCAGCGCCTTCGGCGGGTTGACCGGGGCCAGCCCGGCCATGCAGGCGGTCTATGAGCTGATCCAGAGGGCGGCGCCGACCGACGCCTCGGTGCTGATCCTGGGCGAGACAGGGACTGGCAAGGAACTGGCGGCCGCCGCTATCCACTACAACAGCCTGAAGAAAGACGGCCCCTTCATCAAGGTCAACTGCGCTTCACTGCCGGAGACTCTCTTGGAGGACGAGCTTTTCGGCCACGAGAAGGGTGCCTTCACCGGCGCCGATGCCAAACGTCCCGGCCGGTTCGAACTGGCCCACGGCGGCACCCTTTTCCTCGATGAGATCGGCGACATGAGCCTGGCCACACAAGCCAAGGTCCTGCGGGCCATTCAGGAGCGGGAGTTCGAACGGGTGGGCGGGACGCGCACCATCCGCGTGGACGTGCGCCTGGTGGCGGCCACCAACCAGGACCTGGCCGCGCGGATGAACGAGGGTAGGTTCAGAGCGGACCTCTACTACCGGTTGAACGATATCGTCCTGGTTCTGCCGCCGTTACGCCAGCGCAAGGAGGACATCCCGCTCTTGGCGGAGGCCGTCATGAAGGAGTTCGGCGATGCCTATCGGGGGAAGGTCCTGTCGCCAGAGTTCGTGGAAGCGCTGGGAGCTTACGATTGGCCGGGTAATGTCCGCGAACTGAAAGGGGTCATCCGCAAGGCCTGTATTCTGGCTACCGGCGAGGTGGTAAGAGTGACTGGACTTCCGCCGGAAGTCCTTGCCGCGGCCGGGTCTTCCCAGGCACGTGGTGGCGAGGCGGGAGACGATCTGTCCGCCGTCGAGTCGGCCTTGGTCCGCCGGGCGCTGGACACGATGGGGGACGACTTGGGTGAAATGGCCCGTGACCTTGGGGTCAGCATCTCCAGCCTTCTGGAAGTAGCGCGCCGGCACGGGTTCAGATGAGTGGGCGCGGCGGCCGGCGCTCCGAGCCGGAGTCGCAACCGGGTCGAGTTGGAGTTGGCACGGAGATTGCTATTAGCTGACACCGGAGAGACTGGCAACGGAACCTCGACTGGTTCCGCCTTCGCCTGACCTTCGGAAAGGGGACTGGCCGTTTGTTCCGCACTAAGCTATCGGAGCTGGTGGAAGACCTGGGGCGGGTGGATGGCCCGGCCCTGGATGAACTGATTATCGAAGCCTTACGCCGCAGCAAGAACGGTCTTTCAGCTCTGGCCGATCGTCTAGCGGAACCGGGCGCGGCGGGCGAGCGAGTAGGGGCTTCGGTGCGGCGGCAGGCCGCCCGGGTAGTGGAAACCATCGCCAGTCTACCAGAGAAGATCCAGAAGGCACCGGAGGCCGATCTCGTCCTCGCTACCTGCGGAGCGGAGGCGCTGGCCGAGAGGGCCGGGGCCCATTTGGCGGCCGGGAAGAAGGACAGCGCGTCATACCTGGTGGGACGAGCCCGGACCCTATTTCCCGAATTCCCCCCGGTAGTCTGGCTAGAGGCGCGGCTGGCCGAAGCGCAAGGAGACCAGGGCGCGGCACTGACCGCGGCGCGGGAGGCGGCGCGGGCAGGCGGCGCCAACTCATCAGAGGATCACCTCTTCTGGACAGCGCTGGAGCTGGGTGCCGGCGGGTCCGAGCTTGATGCCGGGGCGGCCGTGACGCGCCTGCTCCAGTCGGAGACGGCGGAAGAGAACGAGCGCCTAGCCGCCCTTCTAGGGGAAATGCTCTACGGCGCTCTGGCCCGTGGGGCCGGCCCGGCAAGCTGGGGAGCGGCCGAGGCGGTGGTTGCGGCCGGGAAGGCGTGGCCGGAGGCGGTCGCCGGGGCCACGGTCACGGCGGCACGCCGGGCGGCGGAAGCTGAGATCCACGACTTGGCGGCGGCCTTGACCCCCTACCGTCAGGCGGCCGATTTCTTGGCCGAGGCCAACGCTCAAGTGCTGGATGATCTGGTGCCGGAGGAGTCACTGGCGCAGTCGCTGGCGGAGCCGGCCGAGGCCAGCCACCGCGCACTGTTGCTCTTGGCGAAAGCCCTTCGCAGTTACGAGGCGCCCGGGGCTTACGCGCCGTTCCAAGTCCGACTGGCTCTTCTCGCAGCGCTGGCGGCCGCCCGTGGACCGCAGGCCGCTTTCACCGAGGTCACCGCCGGCGATGCCCTTGTCACGTCAGGCCGGGAAGACTCCGCGGCCAAAGACTCGAATTCCAGTCCTGCCGGGCCAACCGTGTGGGGGGATGCGGAGCGAGCCGTAGCTGGCATAGAGTTGCTCCTACGCTGGGGCGCGGGTGAGCATACGGTGCCGGTACCCCAAGTGGGCCCGGACGAAGGGCCACGGGGGACGGTGGAAGTCCGGGCGGCGGTAAGCCGAAACGGTTTGAGCCTGGTGGTCTACCTCCCTCATACCTCCCCGCCGGATGAATTGAGAGACCCGCTTCTATGGCGCGCCGTCCTACGGATGCTGGCTGGCGCCGGCGGCCACGTGGAGCGCGCGGGAGCCCCTTTGGTGCAAGTCTCCTTCCATCCGGCCGGCGTGGGCCGTGGCCTGGACGCAGCCGAAGAGACCAGTGCGGCCAGTCCCGGGCCGTCTGGAAAGGCTTGGTTGACGAGAGTCGAGGAAGGAGCGGTCCAAGCCTTCGACCAGACCCTGGGCGACTTGGCGCGGGTGCTGGCCTACGCCCTGCATGACATCAAGAATAACTTCGTGTTCCTGCGGGACTGGGCCGAGGAACTGGCGGCGGGCAAGGCGCCGCGCACCCGCGTCCACCGCCGTCTGGCCGAACACATTGGC
The DNA here is from genome assembly GCA_021791495.1 of Bacillota bacterium. Taxonomy (GTDB): domain Bacteria; phylum Bacillota; class Sulfobacillia; order JAJYWN01; family JAJYWN01; genus JAJYWN01. Next base: position 2,582 of record JAJYWN010000031.1, on the reverse strand, counting down.
CGGTTGCAGCGTTGGACGGAGTCGGTCGACGGTTACCTCGCCTTGTCTGGGCCGCCCCATCTGGTCCCCATGCCTCCCGGCGAGCTCCTGGATGAAGTGAAACGCACCTTCGAACCCATCCTGGCTGCCAGGGGCGCCCTTCTCCGGGTCGAGCCGGCCACGGGCATCCCGCCGGTCATGGCCGACCGCGACCGTGTTCTGTCCGCCCTGGCCAATCTGATCAAGAACGCGGGCGAAGTGGTAGGAAGCGACGGCGGTTCGGTGGGGCTGGACGCTTCGTATGATCGGGGGACGGGACTGGTCTGTTTCCGCGTGACCGACTCGGGGCCGGGGTTGTCGAAAGACACGGGCGAGGAAAAGGGCGGGAGAGGGGTGGAGAAGCCCGCCGACGAGACCCTCTTCGCCGCCCCCGGCATGGGCTTGGGGCTCATCTCCGCCCGCCGGGTCGCGGAGGAGCACGGCGGTAAGCTTACGGCGGAGAACGCCGAGACAGAGGACGGCGGGACCAAGGGAAAGAGTGGCGCTGTCTTCCGGTTCTACCTGCCGGCCCACGACCCCGAGCGGGAGCTTCACTTGACGGTCGAAGGCTTCGACTGGCTCCCGGGCCCGGCGCGTCAGGCGTTGCGTACCGCCGAGGCTCTACTAGAGGGGGCAGGCGGAGCCGGGAAAGCCCCGACCAGGCCTGACGCTGCGGCACAACTGTCCGCTGCGGCCTTTCTTTACCTCAAATCCGTGGAGACGGCCCTGGCGGAACTGGTCCGGCCGGTCATACGCCCCCACGCCGTACTGCCCAGCCTTCTCCAGCTTTTCGACCACCGGCGCGGCAAGCTGACGCCGGCGGGAAGCGAGGCCTTGACCCAGTTAGCGCGGGTGACGGGTATGGAAACAGGTCCGGGGCTTGTCCGCAAAGCCGAGACCGTACTAAAGCACATGGCCGATGAGCAGGTGGCCAAGGCCATGGGGGATAACTTGGGAGCGGCCATGGTCCTCGGGTTCTTCGCGCGGGACTATCGCGCCGGCGGTCAGACCTTGACGGCATCTATTGATGTTGGGGCCGCCGACACCCTGGAGATAGCCAGAACTCTGGTCTTCCTGGACTCCGCGGCTTGCCTAGCGGCGGCGGGAGCTCGTCCTGATGAGGCCTCCCCAACCAAGGTTTCCGGAGTTCGGCGGAATGCCCTCCAGCTATTGGGGGCGCTCCTGCGAACTCTGCCCAGGCCATAGAAGGCCGAGGCTCAGGCCGCTGATACCGCTCTTCCTGCCTCAAGGCCCATCAGTAGAGCCCCCCTTCTTTGGTGACGTCTATTCGAAGCACCACCCACCGGCCGACGGCGTCCTTCGAGAAAGCCACCTTCCCAGTCAGGTAGGTCCGGCCCTCATATTCCTGGATCAACAGAAGGAACTCCGTAGACCCGTCGGCGCCCAATTCCGCCGGCTCAACTCGGGGGTGGGCCGGCTGACCCGGGGATTGGGGAGAGTCGAAAACGACCTTTCCCAACTGGGCAGGGGGTAGAACGTACTGCGGTCTATGGGACGCCATGGGCCAAGACTGACGGACCCGCTCGTCGGGCACGTAACGTGCCATGTCTTCGTCTAGGCCAAACCATTTGGCGATGAAGGCGCCGGTCAAGACGGCCCAAGGTTCAGTGGGCCTGGTCTTCAGGGTCATCTTCTCTTCAACCATGGTTGCTCCATAACGGCCGCCCGGATTCTGCTTGAGCCCCACGGTGTATTCTGTGCTCAGAACATACCCAGCCAAGTCCGGGGAATCGTCCACCGCCAGCAGAACGCCGTCTCCCTGCACCCGCAGCTCGGTACCCCAGACACGGTCGCTCTTCGAACGGAAACCCCAGGTCAACATCCATAACTGGAGTGCCATTTCTGGCTAGAAGCTTCCGTTCGGCCTCGTCGAACTCGGCCGCCGTGACCGGAGTGATCGCGGACCAATGGGTCGCCGGCAGCGGGACCGCGTCTTTCACCATTGTGTCGCGCGGTGGTGGTGGCACCGGTTTAGGCGGTGTCCCCTGGGTCTTTTCCTTGGTGAAAGAGGTCGAAGGGTCTTTTAGGTTGTCCGAGGCAACGGCCCGGATCCCCTCCCCAGGTACAAACCAGAAGGTGGTCCGCTCGTCCCGGTTTAGAACCGTCAGCTGCCAGGCCGTGAAGCGGGGCCAGACGTAGGGCTGCTGTGTTTCGGCCAGGATACTCAGCCGGAACCAGACTTCGTCGGAGCCACTGATCTGCTTCCAGGCGCCCTCCTTGGCCTCGGGTGGCAGATAACGGAGATAGGCCGTCCCCTTCGGGTCGCGACGGTAGACCCCCTGGTCGGTGATGAACCAGGTGACGTAGGTCACCCCATTGAAGGAGCCGACAAGGCGGTCGCCGTCCAGGATGAAGAACTCGTCGGAGAAAGTCCCATCGCTGAGCCAGTACCGATAGTTGGTGTTCGGCTTGGGGAGTAGCTCGGACCCTCTAGACCATTGTCCTCGAAGTCCTGATAGCCTTGGGAGTCTGGGATCACGGGCTTACAGTACCATTATTGACCATCCATCGTGGACAGAAGTTTGCGGGCACGTACGGGCACA
>JAJYWN010000024.1 GCA_021791495.1 Bacillota bacterium | reverse complement strand
GCTCGGCCACTCGCGACGACTTCAGACCGGACAGTGATGTGGACGTCCTCGTGGAATTCGCCGAAGACGCCAAGATTGGACTGTTTGGCCTTATGGAGATGGAGTCAGAACTGGCGGCCGCCCTTAACCGAAAAGTCGACTTGGTGACTAAGCCGATGCTCAGTCCATTCTTTCGAAATGAGGTCTTAGCTGGGCGTGAGGTAGTCTATGACGGTTCACGATGACCTGGTCTACATGCGCCACATAGCGGGAGCCCTTGACAAGATCGCCTCGTATACACGGGGACTGACACAGGCCGAGTTTGATGCCAGCTCAATGATCCAAGACGCTGTGGTCCGCCAGTTTGAGGTAATCGGAGAAGCCACCAAGAACGTCATCTGCTTTTCGCACCCTTCACGGCGAACTGCCCTGGTCACTCATGGCCCAGATGCGCGACAGGTTGATTCACCACTACTGGGACGTAGACGTATCTGTCCTGTGGACCACCGTAACTGAGGACCTGCCGAAGATCACACCTATCGTGTCGCGTCCCGACCTTATCGCCGCCGCCCGTGAAGCCGCCGAGGCAGGCTTCGATGTGCTCGTGACCTGCGCCTTTAGCTACGAGTCCCACTCCTCTGACTTCGATAGCCTTGGCCACATTCCGGCGCTCAAGGCCCGGATGAACGCCGACCGAGATCAACGAAGACGCCTGAGCCACCTTGCACAGCGACACCTCCCGGCCCTTCGACAAGCCGAAGTCCGGCCGGATGGCGGTGAAGGTGATCAACCATCTGGGGGATGAAGTTATGAAGGTGTCTAGGGTGGGTAGAAAAACGAAACAGGCGCCATTTCTGGCCCCTGTTTCCGCCCCTCTAGGGGCGACGTCTGATGACCGCTCATTGCTGAGCGCGCTCATGAGGAGCGAAGTGGCGTTCTTGTTCTTCATGATATGTCGCGATTCCTTCTTGAATCCACTTACGGCGCCGCCACCTTTGCCTACATTTGCCTGGAACCAGCTATTAGATGTCTGAGGGCCTCGTCGAGCAGCCTTAACTGGCAGGCACAGAGGGCATGCGCTTGTTGGGACCTGTGTCTAGGCCGGATGATTCTCTGTTTGCTGATGACTCTGATCTGGTCCACTTTCGCCACCGTTGGTCCCCCAAGCCCGATGTCTCCCAAGAAGACCTCTCCGCTGCGGAGCGGCCTTGGACTACCGTCTGGACCTGGTTTCCGCGAACCAAATGGGACGACGATGACACAAGGATTTGCCCTCGAGTTGCGTTCGATGACCACGGCCCAGTGCGGTCCCCTTAGCTCGGAACCTACGTTGAACCCGAAGTCCACATAGATGACATCGCCGAGTTGATACCTGACCAGGTTCATGGGGCTGAAGCCTGGGGCCGACCGCATGTAGTCGGCCGATCGCACCAACCAATTCACGTACTCACGGCCTGTCTCAAGATCCATCTGTTCGATGACCTGGCACAGGTAAGTGGTGGCGTCGGCTGCCTGCTGCTTCAGTTCAGGGTCGTCCATGACTCTCATGTTCCGGTGCTCCTCTGCCCCCGGGGACAGGACCTTGGTGGTTTGACCCTTCACCCGTCCGCTCGCATGTCCTGCCGCTTCCAGGTCACCGGTTCTGGAGATGGCAGAGTGCACTTAGATGGACGGTGGCGGAGTTACCTTGGTGCGAAGACGACCAAAGCCATTTGACAACTCGCCTTGAAGACCACAAAATAATTATGGATAACTCATCTTGATGTCCAAGGTGACGAGCATGTGGGCTGAAGACTTCTTCCGGAAACATCCTGTGTTCACCGTCGACGAGTTCGGACGGTATCTATCCTCGCGGGGTCAGAACTGGAGCAGGGCGAAAGCAAACCTGCTCTCCTACCACAAGAAGACCGGACATGTGGTCTCCATACGGCGTGGCCTCTATGCCACAGTGCCGCGGGGGAGTGATCCCTTGCAGCATCAGGTGGATCCGTTTCTTGTCGCCGCGAAGCTGGCTGAAGACGCCGTCTTGTCCTACCATACGGCGTTGGAGTTCCATGGCAGGGCCTATTCCGTGCAGGAGTACTTCACCTACACCTCGGCCCACCCGCTGGCCCCTTTCACTCACCGTGGCCATGTTTTTCGCGGCGTGCACTTCCCCCAGAAGTTGAGCCGCAAGAAGGAAGAGCAGTTCGGAGTGGTTGAAGCGGACCGGTCAGGAACGAGCGCCCGGGTCACGAACCTGGAACGAACTTTCGTTGACACCTTGCACCGGCCGGACCTCTCTGGCTCCTGGGAGGAGATATGGAGGTCGCTGGAGTCTATCCAGTTTCTCGACCTTGAGCAAGTGCTTCGGTACACCCAGCTGCTGGGTAACGCGACGACCGCCGCGCGCGTCGGTTTCTTCCTTGAGGTGCACGCCGACTCCCTCATGGTCAAGGAGAAGGACTTGGCCGCCTTTGAACGGCTTCGGCCGAAACACCCAACCTACCTGGATCGCAGTCAGCGACAGGCCGGCCGGTTGGTGGCTCGGTGGAACCTCATGGTCCCGCGGGAAGTCCTTGAGCGGTCGTGGGGGGCAACACTATGAAGGCTTGCGCCGGGAAGCTATCTGCGGAGTCCGACGCCACCGGGTTTGCATTGACCGAATGAGAGGAGTGTGGACTCTTGCCTGCCCAGTTCTTCTACAAAGATCCCAACGCCCCCAGACCCAATCGGCCCCTGCATTTGGGCGTGGTCGCTCTGATCGAGCATGAGGGTGCTCTGCTGATGGAGCTTCGTTCGGACAGCGGTTACTGGGCTCTGATCGGTGGCGGGGTGGAAATGGGTGAATCAGCCGTGGATGCGGTCCGTCGGGAGGTTCTGGAAGAGACTGGCCTCGAAGCTCAAGAGATACGGTTGTTTGGTGTTTTCTCAGACCCTTCTCGAATTGCCAGTTACCCGGATGGCAACGTCTTCCGAATCGTTACCATAGCCTACACAGTCTCCGTAGCCAGCTTTCTGAGGATGCGCCTGAGCCGCGAGTCAAGGGAGGTAAGGTTTCAAGCACTGAGGACCTCGGCCGACCTTGATGTCGCCCCGACACACCGGCAGATCTTGGAACACTACTTGGCGGATAGGAGCGGTGTGGTCTGCGAGTAGTCTCCCAGCCGCGGCCTCGACGTGCTCGTAGCCTGCGCCTTCAACTACGACGCCCACTCCTCCGACTTCGATAGCCTTGGCCGCTTTCCGGTGCCCAAGGCCCATATGAACGCCGACCTCCACTTGGCCGCCGATCATCTGGGGGATGAGGTTATGAAGGTGTTTCGAGTGGGGCAAAAAGCGAAACAGGCGCCATTTCTGACCCCTGTTTCCGCTCGCTAGGGGCGACCACTGATGACCGCTCATTGCTGAGCGCGCTCGCGAGGAGCGAAGTGGAGTCCTGGTTCTTCACAGCATGTTACGGTTCCTTCTTCATCCACCTGCGGCGCCAATGCACCTGTTCCGAACGAATCCGTCCGCCCTTCACTGCTCGAGGTACGCAGCGACGGCCTCGACGGCATCGCCTTGGTTCACTGATCTCCCCTGACCGGTGGTTCTTCCAGTCGGAAGGTTATGCGAAGTCAACGGCCAACTACCGCTCTCCAACCAACACCCATAGGGAAATCGCCGGCGAGGACCGTCAGGGGGACCAACGTGGCTGAACGGTATAGGCTGTACATAGATGAGTCTGGAGACCATTCGTTCGGTCTGGCCGATGGGGGTGAGGCGGATGATCCCGCGAGAAGGTACCTTGGGCTGGTCGGAGTCGTGGTCGAGACGGAGACATATCGCACCCGGGTGCAGCCTGACCTTGAACTGCTGAAGCAGAATCACTTTCCCCACAGCCCTGATGAACCGGTGGTCCTGCATCGGAAAGGGATATTGAACGCCACCGGAGCATTCTGGAGGCTGCGGGATGGGGATGAGCGTGCGGCTTTCAATCAGGACCTGCTTCAGTATCTTCGCAATACCGTAGCCCCGCCTATCACCCGTATCATTTCTGCCTATCGGCCATATTGGATCGCTATTGCGGCCTGCTCGGTCATCTGGGGTCACGCGGTGACGTTATGGCTGAAGCGCGAGGTAAGAAGGAAGACGGAAGACTCAAAGAGGCCTATCGGGCTGCTTATGAAGGAGGTACGGCCTTCTCCAGCGCCAAGCAGCTTCAGGCCGTCCTGACCAGCGGTGAGATCAAGCTGAAGCCCAAGACCCAGAACATTGCCGGGCTACAGATAGCCGACCTCCTTGCCCATCCAGTGAAGCAGGAGATACTGGCCGAAGAGGGCCGCATAGTCGCTGCCGACACGTTCGGGCAGAGCATCTGTGAGGCGGTCAGAACCAAGTTCAACCGACACCTTTGCGACGGTCAGATCGCTGGCTATGGTAAGGTGTTCATCCCGAAACAAGAGTGAAGGAGTGGGCTACGGCGCCCACTCCTCACTCGCTAGTTCTACGCGAACCAGCCCGCTCCAGAAAACCTGGATTGACTTCATCCTACCTTGCGCGGTAGCGGAATGCAAGGGCCCGAGTTGCCTCACAGTGGCCTCAGGAGTGCCGGTCGAGGGCTTGGAGAAAGGACACGAAATGCGGCAAGTGCAACTTCAGGGTTTCCGGGTCCAGTTCCGCCAGAATGACGAACGACCGACGTCCTTTGGCGTATGACCTGTCTCTCCCGCAATTCCTCGTCGCTCTTTCCAGAGCGTCTTGGACGTCTCCGCGCGCCCGCGCCTCAAGGCCGGTCTCTGGCAAGAGAGGGCTCTCTTGCAGCTCGGAGCCGTAATGGTGGCGGAGCGCCCCTCGGTCGGCCAGAACCCAGGTTTCCACGCAAGTAACCATAGCCTGTGCTTGGTCATCTGCCGAACCCGGTGGGCGGCATCCCCGCCAGCGAGCGACGATATGATCCCAGACTTGCGACGGCGAGGACGGCGTGGCGATAGGCTCTTCGCTGTCGATGAGGAGCATCGGGTAGATGCCGCTGGAAGCGGAACCGGCCAGTGCTGGCGTGAAGTCTTGGAGTGCGGCATACCCTGACCCAGACTCAAACAGCCTCGGCATGCGCCCTTCGAATCCGCACTTCTCAAGTAGTCTCCGGAAGCCTTCTCTGCACCGAATGTGGAGATCCTTGCTGTCGCCGCCACCCTCGATATATATCCTGACGCTCACCACCGCGTGCCCCCCAGTTCCCCCCGTGTCCAGAGGTCACCGAGGCGGTAGCGTTTGAGCCATTCCTTGAGGTCCTCTCTCTCCAGCCTCTTCATTACGGTCCGTCCGTCGTGTTTCTCGCACACCACCACCACTTCTGGCATATCGGTCATCGCACTGACCAGAATGTCGGAATGCGTGGTTACAATCAACTGGGTGCGCTGAGAGGCGTCCTTTAGGAGGTCGGCCAGCTTGGGAAGCAAGTCCGGATGAAGACCGAGTTCCGGATCCTCGATGCAGATGAGGGGCGGGGGGTCAGGGTCGAACAAGATGGCCAGAAGCGATAGGTAGTGTGAAGAACACCTGCACGGTTCCCTGCTCAATGGTGAATTCGAAGTCGCTGAGGCCCTCATATAGGTCGCGAAGGGCTGCGACAATTCGCTTTCTGGTCTGAGGGTTCTGGCGCAGCCGGTTCAGGAACATTCCGAGATTGGATAGGTCGCCTCCCTGGCGCGATCGCCGGTCGAAACGCAGACGTAGCCCGCTAGCCACACTGAAATCCATTTACTGTCATTTCAGGTTGTGCTATCATAAGATAGCATATTGAACGGCACAGAAAGCTCAAACTGGGGTGCCCTCCCCTGGCAACGCGAAGGGAAGTCCGGCGTTTCTTACTCAGGTTGAAGCTCGCGCTAGGCAGACGCCCATGTGCCCTGGTCAAAAGGCAGAAGAACCTGGATACCATCGGACACCTTCGAATCACGGAGGGCGGAGTGCCGTCACTCTTGGCAACCATTGCCGTTAGCGACTACTGTGAAGGCCCTGTGGCCGACGATCACGGTAGATCCGAAGAGTGGTGGGTGTTTGGACCTGTCGTAGAGGGTGTCGCCCTTTACGTGAAGGTCGCGGTCACTGCGGCTGGTGAAGTTGTGTGCCTGTCTCTTCACACGGCCCAATACCCCATGGTTCGCCCGTTTGGAGGGAGTGAACGAAGGTGAGGACAGGTTACTGCCTGGAATGCCACGAGGAACGGGAGCTACGGATCGAGGAACGTGAACAGACCTTCGATGTCCGGGGTGAGCCGACTACGGTCATGGCTGACGTAGCCATATGCACGGCCTGCGGCGCGGAAGTCTCCGACCTCGAGCTTGACGACCGGATGCTCGGGAAGCTGTACGACGTCTACCGCAGTCGTCACAACCTCCTGAGTTCCAGGGAGATCGCGACCTTGCGCCGACGCTGGGGCCTGTCACAGCGCGCCCTATCTAGGCTCCTGGGGTGGGGGCCCATCACTATTCAGAGATATGAAGCCGGGGCCTTACAGGACAACGCCCACGATGCCGTTCTTAGGCAGGTGGAAGATCACAAGTTCATTCTCGACCTCCTCAGCCGTGCCGGTGGCCGGCTTTCCGCGAAAGAGCAGAGGCTGCTCCGGGAACGGGCTGTCAGTAACCGCCGCGACCAGGTGGCATACGACTTGGGCCAGGCGGTTAAGAACATCGTAGACCCCGATTCCACCGCGGGAGTCACGGGAGTGGAGCGGGGATTTCGCCCCTTTGACCTTGACCGTTTCAAGCAGGTCACCCTCTGGTTCGCCCGCGAGTGTCCGGGGCTTGTCAAGACCAAGCTGGCCAAACTCCTGTGGCTCGCGGATTTCGCCTACTTCTATGAGAACCGCCTGTCCCTCACCGGCCTGGCGTACGCCCGTGCCCCGCACGGGCCCATGCCGGACCGTTTTCAGCTTCTTCTAGGTGTCCTGGAGGCAGAAGAGGTCATTGAGCTGGGAGAAGAGACGGTGGGACCGTACACGGGCGAGGTCGTGCGGGCGAAAGAAGCACCCTACATGGACGACTTCCAGGCCGAGGAGATCATGACCTTGAAGAAGGTCGCCTCTCTATTCGGCGGGGAGTCGGCGGCGGAGCTAAGCCGCCGCTCACATCAGGAGCGTGCCTGGCTGGAGCGGGGGAACGGGGAGATCATCCCCTACACCGAGGCGGATGCGTTGTCGGTCTTCAAGGGTTTCTGGGGCGAGGAGTAACTGGGTGCCGCTGCTACTCAGCCTACCTCCCCTTGGAAGGCCGATGCCGGAGGATGGCGAACTCTACTAGAGTCTGGAAACCACAGCTGCATTCGCGCACATAAGACTCCAATTACAGACGAAGAAAGGCGGACACCCTGAAGCACGGCCCCCTCGCCGCCGAGTTCGCCCGCGTCTCGATCACAGAACACTGAGCAAGACCGCTCCCACCACCCAGGCCACGACGACGTACTTCCACTGCCGTTTGACCCCCACCTCGATGGTGTTCTTCCCGACGCAGCCCGAGGTGACGAGCATGGTGGCGGAGACCGGCGAGATGTTGAACCCCAGCACCGTTCCCAGCAGAAGCGCCAGCGTCCGGTACGTAGGGGAGAAGGCGGACCCAAAGGGCGCCATGAGCGAATTGGTGATCGTCATTCCGATGAGTGGATGTACGCCCACCAGCGCCAAGACCCACACGAACAAAGACGCGACCAAGGTGAAGGCAAGGCGGTTCAGGTGGACAGCCCCCGCGAGGCCGGGGAAACCGTGGGCCAACCACTTCTCCAGCGCCGTTCCGATGAAGCCGGCCGTGGTCATGAGGAGAAACTGGCTGGACAGCGCGGGAACCTTGGTCGACATGTACTTCGCCGCTGCTCTGGAGGTTTCGCGGAACTTCCCAAGGATAGCACCCCAGACCGCCAGCGTCACGGCGATACAGGGTATCATGGATTGGAACACGGTCAGTCCGGCTCGCTGGAGAAGCACGATGGCCAAGATGAAAGAGGCTAGGCCGGCTACCAGGCCTCCGGCCTTCCTGAAGGCTACGGCTTTGCTTAGCCCGGCACGGAGCTCGACGCTGCGTCCGCCGCCGGCTCGGACGCCTGGTTCGACACCGGGTCCGGCGCTCAACGCGACGCTGAGTCCGGCCGCTTCCTCTCGGACGGACGGCCTGAACAGCGCGCCCCGACGTTCCATGAGGGCCGCGAGAGGGAGAAGGACCATGCTGACGAGGAAACCGGGCCAGAAGATCGAGGTCCAAGAGGCTGTGGTTAGGCCCAGCACCGTGGCCATGGCCGGGCTTGACGGAGCCCACAAGAGGCTGGCATCGTAGGCCCGGGGGAGACTGACGACCAGGAAGTCGTCAGGATCCTGGACGGCCATTTCGGCCACCGGATAGAGCACCGTCCACACCAGCACGATGGCGGCAGTCAAGAGAACGGGCCCCAGTAGGTAGACCAACAAGGCCGCCACGGCAAACAGGTACACCGGCTTTCGCACATCCCGCGACACGACCCACAGGGCCTCTTCGTAACCGCCGAGATTGATGGGTAGGCTGGCCAGGGGTACAAGCGCCATGATCAGCAGAACATTGGCGCTCTCCCCGAAACTGACCGCCGCGTGCAAAAGCGGGGTTCCAGAAACCGCGAATAGGATGGAGCCGACGGCGACCAATATGAGAGACACTGTCCTGGAGGTCCGGTCCGAACTGCCCAGAGCTACGACCCAGACCAAGAGCGCCACCAGCCCGGTCAGGTCTGCCAATAGCGGAATGTGGGTGTACTGAATTGCTGCTTCAAGGGCGAGAAGCAGTCCGAAAAGGATCGCTCTCTGGTTCATAGACACCGCCACGACGAATGGAATTGCCACTGTAGCAGAGCTAATCCTTATTCCATGTGTCCGCCTACTGCACCTCCAAGAGCATGGCTTTAGAGCATGACATTAGAGCATGGCTTTGCCTTGCTCCTCATAGACTGACGCCGGCAATTGGTGGCCGACCTCACCGAGTACGCCAAGGATTACCTTGAACGGTTACCCTTGTTCCTCAATGCTCCGAACCGACGAGGCCACTTCGGACGCGTCCACCTGGACCGCCACGGCTGGGTGTGCTCCCGGAAAACGGATGACCGCCGCTACGAGAAGACCCTGCCGGACGGGCGGGTGTTCCGCACCAAGGTTAGCTGCGCGCTGCAAGACGAGATCCCACGTCCTGTCTGGGTGCAGATCCTTCAGAAGCAGCTCCTTATCACCGAGGAAGATTTCCGTCAGGACCGAGGTCTCTGAATCCCTGGGTAACCAATGACTGACGAGTTGCCCCTTCATGCCCCTACCGCCAATTCGATCACGCGGGAAACCACTTGCTCAAAAGGCATCCCGACGGCTTTCATCATGTTGGGATACCGGCTGTGAGACGTGAAGCCGGGTATGGTGTTGACTTCGTTGAATACGACCTTTCCCTGGGCGTCGAGGAACATATCCACACGCGCGAAGCCACAGCATCCCAGCGCCTGATAGATGGTCTTGGCCGTCCGCTTGATTTCCTCCGCTTTTTCTTTGGGGATTCGTGCGGGAACATGAATGGCTGAAGTCTTCAGTGTATATTTTTCCGTGAAATCGAAGAACCCGTCCGCCAGCTCTATCTCATCGACCTCACCCACCATCAGCGTATCGTTTCCCATCACGGCGCAGCCGACTTCAAACCCGGTAATGCATTCTTCGATTATGACCTCATCATCGTATTCAAAGGCCAATCTAATGGCGGTGGGAAGTTCAGGCCGGGTAATCACCTTGGTAATGCCATACGAAGAACCGGCTCTCACCGGCTTGACGAACAGCGGATAACCGAGGTTCTCGGCCTGAGCCAAAGCTATTTCAGCATCCACGTTCTTTCTTAGAACGAAAGAAGCAGGAACCGGCACACCGGCGGCATGGGCCAGCTTATGTGCCCGGTCCTTGTCCATACAAAGCGCCGAGGACAGTGTTCCGCAGCCAACCAGCGGGATACCGACCAGTTCAAACAGCCCTTGCACTGTACCATCCTCCCCGTTCTTTCCGTGCAGGATGGGAAAGGCCGCGTCGATGGGGATCTCCACAACCCTATCAGGATGAAGTACCAGCAAGGTATGGGCCGTGCGATTGGGAGAGAGCACTGCGGGCGTACAGTCCGAGGGATTGCACCAAGTATCCTTGGCGATTTTCTCAATATCGCCGTCAAACCGATACCAGTCTCCCTCTGATGAAATCCCGATTAGTACGGGCGTATACTTATCTGTGTCAATGTGCTTGATGACGGAATAGGCGGATTCAAGCGACACGCTGTATTCCGGAGAGCAACCACCGAACAGGACGAAGATGTTTCGTTTTTTCATGTTGTTTGGTGTCCCTTCTCAGAGGTTTCCGCTCAGGTATTCTTCAAGACAAAGGCCCTGCCGGCATATTTGCTCAGCAGCCTCTTTGCCGACATATCGATAGTGCCATGGTTCATATCTGATACCGGTTATGTCTGTCTTGTCAGGTGGGTAGCGGAGAATAAAACCATATTTCCAGGCGTTCTTGGCTAGCCATTCGTACACCTCAGACCCTGCCGAACGGACACTACCCGCATTGATATCAACCGCTAAACCGAGCTGGTGTTCGCTCGTTCCGGGAATGGCCACCCATGTTTCGGCTTCCTTCTTCGCGTCGGCAGCGGAACGGCCCTCAGCCTCAAGTTCGGCGATCTTCTCATCCATCAGGCTTTGCTGCTTTTCAGGAGTTCTGTATCCCGCCGCAACGACAGGATAGACGCCATCTTTTCTGGCAGCGTCAAAGACTGCCTGAAGCTCAGGGCAAATCCGGGTGTCCACATATTGCCCATTTGACAATCGCGTCAGGTCAAAGTCATAGTCGTCTGGAATGGGGTTACATTTGTTCACCAGAACTAGATTCCATGGTGTTTTGCGGCTATCACCGGCACCAATCCGGCTACTGGAGTTGCCCTGGAAACCATTTTCCTGCACAGCCGTATGCTGATACGCAAAATCGTCCATGACACAGCCTCTTTCTGGGGGGAACATAAACAAATCCCCGCTCTGTACGTCTAGCGTAGCAAAGCGGGGACAAGCGTGTTTCTGATTTCTATGTGGAAAACCTGAAAATCAAAATGCGCAAATCATACGGTTTTCTAACAGCCCATCGGAAGTTTCACGGTAAAGGCAATATGCTCGTCAGCACTTTCGGCAGTAATAGTGCCTCTATGAAGTTCGATGATTTCCTTTGCGATTGCAAGACCAAGTCCGGCTCCGCCGGTGGAACTGGAACGGGAGGTATCCAACCGGAAAAACTGCTCGAAAATGCGATCCAGTCTTTCAGGGGGAATCGTCCTGCCGTGGTTCTCCACGTGAAACTTCACATGGTCGGCGTCGGACATTTCCAGTTCGACTAGAATAGCCGTATTCGGATAGCTGTAGTTTATAGCGTTGCGAATAAGGTTGTCGAACACGCGCTCCAGTTTGTCCGGGTCGCAGACCAACTGGATATCCGGCGCTAAGTGCAAATTCCAGTGCAGTGATCTTGCCGACAAAACCGGGTTGAACTCAAATGTAATCTGCTCCAACATCCGCGTCAGGTTCACCGACTCCGGTTCCAGTACGAGCTGGGTGAGATTGAAACGGGTGATGTCAAAGAATTCGTTAACGAGCGTTTCCAGACGTTCCGCTTTGTCCAGAGCAATCCCGGTGTACTTGGCGCGCAATTCCTGTGAGATCTGCGGCTCGTCCCGAAGCAGCGTCAGATATCCGATGACACTGGTCAGGGGTGTTTTCAGATCATGAGCAAGATAAACAACAAGGTCGTTTTTCCGCTGCTCGGCCTCTTTCGCGGCCATAGCGTTGCGCAGTGCTTGCTCGCGCACCAGATTCAGCTCGTCCTGTACATTTCTCATAACAGCAGGCAGAACAATACGAGCACTATCGGGCTGGGCAAGCTGTTCAGAGGCGGCAACAACCTCATCCAGATAGCGAAGAGGTATTTGAAAGAAACGGTAGTTAATGATGGTCCAGCCGATGAGTATGACTCCGAGTCCCCAAAACAGGGAAGTTCCCTGCGCCAGCTTCAGAAACCGATAAAGTGGGTCGTATGGCTGCCAGGTGAACAGAAGGCTGACTCTCCAAGCCAAGAAAAAAAGCAAGAGAAATCCTGCCACGAAACCGATGAGTGTTAAAGAATATATCAGAGTGATCTGCTGTGACAACTGGCTGCGACGAACACGGTCATGCTTTAACCGTTCATCTTCATCATTCAATGGTGTACCCCACCCCCCAGACAGTTTTCACAAACTTTGGCTTCCGACTTGGCTCATGCATTTTTTCACGGAGCCGCGCGATGTGCGCCATTACCGTGTTGTTGTTATCCAGGTACTTTTCGCCCCATACGGCCTCGAACAGTTCCTCCGACGAAACGACCTTGCCGCGGTTCTCACAGAGGTACCAAAGAATACTGAACTCAATCGGCGTAAGTGGAAGCTCTTCTCCATACAGCGTGCATTTATGGCTGTCTTGGCAGACATAAAGCCCAGCAAAATCGTATTCGTGACTTTCCGGCGAAGTTGTGTCTGAAGCATTATACCGCTTATAGCGCCGGAGCTGTGCTTTCACACGGGCGACCAGTTCCAGCGGGTTAAACGGCTTTGTGATATAGTCGTCCGCGCCCAGCGTCAGACCTGTGATCTTGTCCATGTCTTCCACCTTTGCGGTCAGCATGATGATGGGGAAGAGATGCTTTTCACGGATCTTTTGGCAAAGCGTAAAGCCGCTCATGTCCGGTAGCATGACATCCAAGATGGCAAGACTCAAGTCCTCGCGTTCTACGCAGACAAGCGCGTCTGCGGCATTATAAAATTTGAATACGGCATAGTTTTCGTTTTGAAGATAGATCTCGACGAGATCGGAAATCTCGCGCTCGTCATCAACAACCAGTATCTTATCGTCCATCGTTTTCCCCCATATTCCCCTCAGAGCGACGGCTATTTCGCCTGTCCTCCGGCTTTTGTTTCAACGTCATGTAGTCCATGGTGCACCTCAAAGAGGTTGCGGTATGCCGCCCCTGGTCGACCTGGTCGTAGGTCAAGATTCCCCCGCAGACCCTCCTCTGAGACTACTTTCATGTGGCGCGGAGCATGGTGCCCTCATATCAGCCACGCCGGAACAAACCAGTTCTTCCGATCGGCGGGGAGCAAGTCACTTGCCAGGCAGATAACGCTTCCTTCACCCACCCGCGGGCCTGAACCGGCCAGCGTTTTGAACTGTCTTGTCGACTGGGTTCCTGGGTTAGCGCTTAACTTGATCTCGATCGGATGTAGGGTATCATCTATGTCCAGGACGAGATCAATCTCCCTCATGTCCCGGTCACGATAGTGGTAGAGGGGCGGACGCCTGCCGGAATTGAGGTAGCTCTTCAATATCTCCGCCACTACCCATGTCTCGAAGTACGCTCCGGACATGGCTCCTGCCTGGAGAGCCTCCGGCGTGGTCCACCGGGAGAGGTAGGCGCAGAGTCCCGTATCCAGGAAGTAGAGTCTGGGCGCCTTGATGGTGCGCTTCAGGATGTTGGTGTGATATGGTTCGAGGAGGTAGACCACCCCAGAAGACACCAGGATGGACAGCCACTGCTTCGCCGTGGGCGGGCTGATTCCGGCGTCCCTGGCCATATCGGCGTAGTTCACCAGTTGGCCAGTGCGGGCGGCCGCGGACGAGACGAATCTAAGGAACGAGATTTCGTCTCCAACCTGGGTGAGGTCTTTGATATCACGCCGCAGATAGGTCTGCAAATAGGAAGAGAAGAAGACCTCCACATCGGGGCTCCGGTCCTCATCGTGAAGAGCAGGCATCCCGCCCCGAAATATCAAGGCAAAGAGATCGTTCAGGCTCATTGGCTTCACCCCCCGGGCTTGAGCCCGGGCCATCAGGTCGGCCGGTTGCCCTGTGAAAGGGACGGAAACACGGCCCGACAGCTCATTGTTCGAGAGCCCCAGGAGGTTGACTATCCCGACTCTTCCGGCCAGTGACTCACTGGCGCCCTTCATCATGTGGAAAGTCTGAGACCCGATAAGCCAGAAGTCGCCACTGCGCTGGCGTTTATCGACCAGCATCTTGATGTGCGGGAGGATCTCGGGCGCATATTGAATTTCGTCGATAAGCACAGGTGGCTCAAACCGCTGCAGGAAAAGAGCGGGGTCCGACACCGCCAGTTGGCGTAGCAGGGGATCATCGAGAGTCACATATCGCCTGGTGTTATCGCGCAACGCCTGCAACATAGTCGTCTTGCCGACCTGCCGGGCCCCGGTCACCAGCAACACGGGGAAGCTGGCACTGATGTCCTTTACCGTTTGCTCCATGGCGCGAGGTATGTACATGGAGAGAATCACCTCGGCAAATGTAAAGTGCGACTATATTATAGCCGAGTCCCACGATCCTGCCAATGGTCGGTACGTCGCTCTGGATGGACCCGGACGTAGGGCATGTTGGCTCTGTCCAAGGGGAGGATACTCACATGAAAATCGGCTCAATCGTCATCCGCTGCTACGAGTTCGACCGGATGCTTGCCTTTTGGCAGGATGCTCTCCACTACGTTCCGTATAGGCTAATTCGGCGGACACGAGCAGGACTCTGCAGCGCCGTCTATATGATGGTCGGGCTTTCTTGGGCCAGGTGACCCACCGGGCGGCCTCGCCTTGGTTCACTGAGCTTCCTTGACCGATTGCTTTCCATCGGAAGGTCATGCGAAGACAACGGCTGGCTACCAGCGCCGAGCGGCGCGCCGCCATCTTCGTCGGACCGGAGTTCGGGACCGTGTCCCGCCCCGACCTTGTCGCCTCCGCCAAGGGAGCCGCCGAGTCATCGACATCCTCCCCGCCGACGGCGGCCAGATCAAGGTTAGAATCAAGGGCGTGGACGTCTTCCACCCCAACACCGGCGAGGTGCGCGGCGACGGCCCCTCCTAATGCCTTTCGAAGATCACCTCGGGGTAGTGTTCAGGCGGCTTATCGAGCAGCGCTGTCGGGCGACCCTTCAGATGCTGATCAAAGAATGCAACCGAGTAAGCGTTGACGATGTCGAATCCCCGCTGCGCATCAATGGGCCCGGTCAACCCCAGTCGGGGAAACAGCGGCGACCAATACGGAGCGTCAGTGAAATTGATGTGGAACATACCGGGTATCTGCACATAGTAGCCAGTTCCCGGCACAGTCTTGCCGCCGAACACTGCCCGCATCGAAGTCAAGGTTTCGGCGATGTCCGTCTCTGACCAGCCACCGGACCGCTCCCGTTCGAGCCGCATCGAGCCGGCATCTCGGGTAATCCACATACTTGGCTGCCGCAAGCCGGCCTGGACGACATCGGCAGGCATGGCGGCGTCCATCATCAGTGAAGCCTTGATCCGGGGGTCGAGGTGAGCGGCTTCACCGGCAACCATGGCGCCCAGCGAAATCCCGAAAATGCCCAGGTGCTGCAGGTCCAGCCGCCCGGTCAGAATCCCCTGCGGGTCGGCCCGGTTCAGCGCGGCAAGCTGGTCGAAGGTGAAGCTGACGTCCCGAGCGAAATACGGGATGATCCCATCCGGGAGAGGCTGGCTGTTCACGATTGGCGCCGGCTCTGCCGCGGTAAGGCTCTGGTTGATGAGCGGCTGCATCTGGTCACGCGTCCACCCGTCGATCTGGTGTCCATCCGCGAAGACCACCCCCGCCGCCGCATATGGCTGATCGACCGCCGCGACAATATAGCCATGTGAGACCAATTCCTGAACCTGGAAGGTACTCGACTGACGGAAACCGTTCATCCCCGATAGGTAGACCAGCACCGGGTAGCTAGCCTGATCAGTCGCCACGGGAACGGATGGAGCGGCATTCGTGGTGACGTACTTCCAGTAACCAAAGGTCGACGCCGGCAGGTGCAGCACCCGCGCCAGGTCAGGGGAGAGCTGGCCGGCATCCGGCATGTAAGGTGCATGCACCGTTGAGCTGTTTTCCTCGGCCGGGTACCAGATCTGCACCATCAATTCCCGACGACTACTCGGATCCGTGCTGAAGAGCTCGTGACGGCCGGTGTCTACCCAGTCGTAGGTCACAGTGCCAATCTGGTACGGACCGCTCGGACGCGGAAAGTGGAATACGGGGAGCGCCATTGGCAGGCCAATGGCGGCCACAAGCCCGATGACGCCCAGACCAATCAACAATCCTGTGACAAAGCGGTTCGCTATCAGTTGTCCGATGACACCGCCGGTCGGTAGATGATTCTGCAGCCACCAGACCAGGCAGAACAACCCCGCCAGCACATACGCCGGATCCATCTGCCAGCGCGGGCCTTCAATCAGGACCTGAATGGCAGCTACCAGGACGGTGATTGGCGCCAGATAACCCGCCCCATGGACCGCACGCAGCCCGGGGATTGCTAGGATGGTAAACATCAATAGATCAAGGAACAACAGCAACAGCTCAATTGGTCGCAATGCTTTGCCCCCTGCTTCACACGTCAGTCCCGATCGCTCCGGCGGCAGTGCCAGATTCCTTCTGGTTCGTCCAAGCCGTCGCCTCCTTTCATCAGGTAACATGCGCCAGCCTCACTCCTTCTTTCGCCATGGAGCAAAAGAAGATACGCCGAGTGTCGGGATCGCCTTTGTGGGAGGGTGAGTTACTGGGCGACTCCAGTGAGGGAAGACCCTAGACGAAGTCCGGGTATCCAAGGAGAACCACCACCCACACCGGTATCGACGCGGAAACCCTTACTGGTCCCATCTGAGAGCCTCCCCCTCACTCTTTGACCGGAAAGCCACCCATGGTTTCGTGGTTGTAACTAAACAGTACAAAGTTGGTGGGTGAATGGTCGGTTTTCCGGACAGTGGGTGGCCCAGAACCGTCGGAAAACCGGCCACTTCCCCTCCTCCCACCGGGCGAAAAGCGCTGTAGCGGAGATGGTAGATTACATAACTACCTGATTCGTCGGGTTTCCGGATGGTGACCAGACGGTAAGTGACCGGTTTTCCGACCATCAGCGGTCTGCCGATCCTCCGTCTACCAACGCGGGGGCGAGGGCCGAGGCGTCGGGTGGCGGGTGCCGGGTGCCGGCGGCGGCGTCGGGTGGCGGGTGGCGGCGGCGGTGGCAGCGCCTTGGGGCAGGGGGCCAGGACGCGCTAGGCGCGGTCATAGCTGCGCAAATACCGGCCCGTAATGGAATGCTCCGCTTCGATGATTTTCCTGGGCGGGCCCTCGAAGATGACTTGCCCGCCCCTGTTGCCGCCGTCGGGGCCCATGTCGATGATCCAGTCGGCGTTGCGGATCACGTCCCGGTTGTGTTCGATGACGATGACCGTATTGCCGGCGTCCACCAGGCGGTTGATGATGGCGAGAAGGTGGCCGATATCCGACATGTGGAGGCCGGTCGTCGGCTCGTCCATAACGTAGATGCTTCCCTGTTTGTGCAGCTCGGTGGCCAGCTTCACCCGCTGGCACTCGCCGCCCGAAAGGGTGCTGAGCGGTTGACCCAGCGTCAAGTAGCCCAGCCCCACATCGCTCATCGCCTGCAGCCTGCGCACGACCTCCTTGAGTTCGAAGAACTCGAGCGCCTGCTCGACGGTCATGTCCAGCACGTCGGCGATGGACTTGCCGTTCAGCTTGTAAGCCAGCACTTCTTCCTTGAACCGTTTGCCGCCACACGCGTCGCACGGGATTTCCACCTTGTCCAGATACGACAGCTCGACATAGGTAACGCCGAGCCCCTGGCACTTTTCGCAGGCGCCTTTGGAGTTGAAGCTGAACAGCCCCGGGCTGACCTTGTTCGCCGCCGCGAACGCCTTGCGCACGTCGTCCAGAATGCCGGTGTAGGTGGCCGGATTCGAGCGGGTCGATACGCCGACGACGGATTGGTCGATGACGATCGCTTCGGGATGCTGGCGCAGAAACACGTCATTGATCAAGGTGCTCTTGCCCGAGCCCGCGACGCCCGTGACGACGGTCAGAACGCCCGCGGGGATATCGACGCTCACATCGCGCAGGTTGTGCAGGCTGGCGTGTGTGATGGAGAGCTTGCCCGACGGCGAACGAACATCTTCCTTCAAGGGTAACGCTTGCTTCAGATGGCGGCCCGTGAGCGTATCGGCCACGAGCAGGCCGAGGTAGCTGCCCTCGTAGACGATGGTGCCGCCATGACTGCCGGCCTGCGGGCCCACGTCGACGATATGATCGGCCACCTTGATGACGTCGGGGTCATGCTCGACCACGAGAACCGTATTGCCTCTATCGCGCAGTTTCTGCAGCAGTTCATTGAGCCGGTGCACGTCGCGGGGGTGCAGCCCGATGCTGGGTTCATCGAACACATAGGTGACATCCACAAGGCTGCCGCTAAGGTGCTTTACCATTTTGACACGCTGTGATTCGCCACCGGACAAGGTGTCGGTCTCGCGGTCGAGCGTCAAGTAATCCAGACCGATATCTACCAGGTGCTGCAGCCGCTCCGTCAACGCCTTGACCACCGGCGCCGCACCCGGCTCCCGGATCTCCTTCAGCGCACCGATCAGCTGGCCGACTTCCATCTCCGCCATTTCGGCGATATTGCGCCCGTTGATCTTGCAGCTGAGCGCCGCCTGACTGAGCCGGGCCCCGTGGCAGACCGGGCATGTCACTTCGGTCAGGAAGGGCGCGACCATTTCCTGCGTCCGCTCGGACATCGATTTTACATCGCGTTTGAAGTACTTCCCCACGATTCCCTCAAACGTAAGGTTCATCGCTTTGCCGCCAAACTGCATCTTGATCTTCTGGGGTGTGCCGTAGAGTAGCTGATCCAGTTCCGGTTCCGAGTAATCGGCCAGCTTCTTATCGAGATCGAAAAGCCCCGACTCCGTGACCACGTTCAAGCCCCAGCTGCCGACGCCGTATCCGGGGAGCAGGATGGCACCCTCGTTAAGGGACTTGGACCTGTCCAGCGCCCGGTCCAGATCCACGCCCAGCTTATGGCCGGTACCGTTGCATTCCGGGCACATCCCCCGCGGATCGTTGAAGGAAAAGGCATTCGCCGGTCCGACGTAGGGTTGGCCTACACGGGAGTACAAGAGGCGCAGAACCGGGGAGATATCGGTAATGGTACCCACGGTGGAGTGAGCGCCACCGCCCAGTCGCTTCTGATCGACGACCACCGCCATGCTGAGGTTCTCGATGGCATCGGCATCCGGCTGCGGTAAGCGCGGTAGGAAGGTGCGAACGAAGGTGCTGAAGTTTTCGTTCAGCAGTCGCTGGGATTCGGTGGCGATGGTGTCAAAGACGATGGACGATTTGCCGGACCCGGACACGCCGGTGAAGACGGTGATCTGGCGTTTGGGTATGCGCAGCGAAACATTCTTGAGGTTGTTTTCTCTGGCGCCACGTATTTCGATGAACTCTTGGTAAGGTTGTGACATAGTGCCTTTCCCCGGCGAGGCCGGACCATCCCTCGGCGCCCGCTCTATACTTCGCGTGGCCTACCCGCCAATCACAGGATCGTTTCAACAGCCAGACTTCTTGCTCCGTGTAGCGCGGGGTTTGGTGGTTGAGTTGGCGCCGGCCTTGTTGTGGCGGTAGTCCACGGCAGCG
Source organism: Bacillota bacterium (assembly GCA_021791495.1). Taxonomy (GTDB): domain Bacteria; phylum Bacillota; class Sulfobacillia; order JAJYWN01; family JAJYWN01; genus JAJYWN01. Next base: position 20,987 of record JAJYWN010000024.1, on the reverse strand, counting down.
CGGACAAGGGCCTTCAGCGACTCCTCGTTGATCTCGTCGTGCTCGAAGATGTCGATCGCGCGCCACTCCTTGCCCTCGAGTCCGTTGTTGAACAGCCTGTCCGGGTCGGGAAGTCTGGCGCCCTCAGGAAAGGTCAGTTCTACCTTGTCCTTGAATGCGCCGCCGACGCAGATGTCGCCGTCGTGTGACCAGACCGGGGCTCCCCGCCATTTGATCTCTTCAGTGACACCGGGGTCGGCCTCATGGATGATCTTGCGGACCCGGGCGAGAACGGGACCGCGCCAGTCGGTCAGGCCCGCGATGATTTCGTCGATCTGTTCGCTTACGGTCATCGACGTCCCCCCAGTAACTCACTACGCCTTCATCTGAAGCAGCTTGAAGAGGTGGCCGGCAGGGTCTTTGAACGTCGCCTCGAATCCACCCCAAAACTGCTGGGTCGGCGCCTGGGTAAACTCCACACCCTTGGCCCGGAGGTTTTCGTAGGTCGCCTGGATATCGTCGGTCTCCCAGGCGATGGGCGTCTGTCCGCCCACCTTCACGTCACCCATCCCGGGCATAGGGGTGGTGAGCATCAGAGCTGTACCCCCGCCCGGTGGAATGACCCTGATGAAGCGACCGCTTTCGCCGATCTTCTGATCCTGCAAAACCTTGAAGCCAAGCTTGTTCACATAGAAGTCATAAGCCTTGTCTCCGTCATCCACCCAGACTCCGGTGCTGTTCATCATGTTGATCATGGTGACTCTCCTCAGTTTGCTCGGTTCGGGAGAACCGAGTTGGTGTAAGGCCAGTATACCCGTCCTTGCCGTCGCGGGGACCCACCGAAAGGTGGGTTCGCGGATGGTCTTCAGATCAAACCCAGTTGACGGGCATGGGCCACAGCCTGGGTGCGGTTCTTGACCTGCAACTTGCCGAAGATGTTCAGCAGGTGCCACTTTACGGTACTCACCCCAAGGAATAACTCTGCGGCAATGTCCTGGTTGGAGTACCCGCCGGCCATCAGCTTCAGGATGTCCAGTTGCCGCTCGGTGAGCGGTTCCACCATGAGTGGCTCCACCAAGGGCGGCACAGGGGGCGCCGGCGATTGCTCGGTTGCGGGTGCGGGCCCGGGCGTCGCCGGCTTGCTGGCCAGAATGGCGAGCAGATGCGGAACGTAGCCGTGATAAGGCACGTCGGCATACTGCCCACGCTTCAGTTCGCCGTTGATCTGGCCCAGCAGGGTGATGATCGGCTGCCCCTCATCGGCAAACAGCCGCACGAACTCCTCGGGCACCGTAACCCGGAGCGCCGCGTGCACGTCGGCCCGGGCCGCCGCCGCGTCGTGCGCGGCTTGGTGCGCCAGAGCGAGGGCAAGCCAGATCTCGGCCTCAAGCCCCCGGCAACCGCCGGCGGCGGCAATCGTCTGCAGGGAACGGAGCAGGAGCAGCGCCGCTTCGGGCCGGCCGTCCGCCAGCGTCACGCGCGCCAGCGCCAGGTACTCCGGAGCACGCCAGAGCACGGGTTCTTCGTCCAGCGAGACACCCCAGGCCGCTACCCAGCGCCGGGCCGCCCGCACGTCTCCTTGTGCCAGAAGGATGCGTACACCTTCGGGCCAGACGGCCCATTCGGCTGCCCGCAGTTTCGTACGCGATGCCAACAGGTCACCGGCCTGGTCCACCAGGAGCCTTGCCGCCGCGCAATTGCCCCGGGCCTGTTGCAGCCGGGCGGTCGCCAACAGCACTTCGGGTGCGGTTGCGCCATTCGCTTCAGCGCACCGATCGGCCTTGGCAAGGTAGCCCTCGGCCGCAGCCAGATCGTTCCACTCATACTGCAAACGCCCCATGCCCAGATAGATTGGTGCCAGGATGGGCCATGCATCGCCGCCCCGCCGCGCTGCCAGGCGAAGCCCTTCGCGATAGGCTTTATCCGCATTGCTGAGTTGCCCCAGCACCATTAGCAGCCGCGCCTGCCGCTGGAGCGCCGCCAAAGTCGCGGTCAGGTTGCCCCCTTGGTTCCCAAGCCGGCTCGCGTAGCCAAAGGATTGGGCTGCCCCGGAGACATTGCCGGCCCGCAGGTAGACCTGCCCCAGACTGCTGCTGACCACCGACCGCCAGAACAAGTTGCCGGGCGGCAGTAACGAGAGCGCTTCCTCGGCACAGCGGACCGCCTGGGCCAGGTCCTGCAGGATGCACTGCGGACCCTGCCGTCGTGGTGCCCAGGGCGCCAGCGCTGTCCGCACGGCTGCAACAACGCCCAGAGACTCCCGGACGGCCGGCTCGGATGCGTCCGCACCTTGCAGGGCATGTGACGCCAACCCTAGATAGTCGACGGTCTGTGCAAAGAGATGATCCGCCAAGCCATTGGCGCTGCTAATCAGCACCCAGGCCGCCATCGTGCAGAGGCGCGGCCGCTTCTCCATGATGTCCTTTGGGATCTGCTCCACCCACTCGCGTAGCGTCTTGGACGAAACGCCCAGCGACCAGTCGGTGAATCCCGCCTCCAACGAGTCTGCGGCTTCCTCAAAGGCATGAGCCTGGAGCAGGTGCTCGATGGCGTCCGCTAACTGCTCGTTTTTCAGGTACCACGTGGCAGCCCGGTGATGCAATTCCCTGATGCGCGAGTCGCCGACTGCGTCCCGCAAACGGGCGAGCAAGAATTCGGCAAATAGTGGGTGGTAGCGGTACCACTGCCGGTCGGGGTCCAGCGGGACAAGGAAAACGTTCGCTTGCTCCAGTTGCTTCAGCACCTGGCGACCATCCGTCCTTCCCGTCACCGTGTCACAGAGCGGACCGGTCAGGCGGTTAAGTATCGAGGTCTGTCGCAGAAAAGTCCTCACGCTTTCCGGCTGCTGTTGGATCACTTCATCGGTCAGATACTGCAACAGGTCGGGGTTGCGGCCACTGAACCGTGCGATGGCCGCGGGCCAGTCCGTCGCACCGCGAAGGGAGAGTGCGGCCAGCTTCAACCCCGTCACCCACCCTTCGGTACGGGCGAAGAGGTCGGCGACGTCCGCCTCGGGGAGATTCAGCCCCATGGTCCTATGCAGGAATGTCGTCGTCTCCGGCAAGGTGAAGCGCAGATCGGCCCCGGTGACCTCGGCCAAGTCGCCGCTGGCCTTAAGCCACGCCAGGGGTAGTGGCGGACGAGTTCGAGTGACAATCATGACATGAAAGTTGGACGGCAGGTGGTACAGCAGGTTGGCGATGGCGGCGTGAATCTCGTCCTGCACAATCACCTGGTAATCATCCAGTACAAGGATAAAGTCGGATGCGGCCGTCACTGCCACATTGATCAACATGGCGACCAGCGACGGCAGGGGCGGCTGCTCGGTGAAGCGGAACAGCGATTCCACCGGCTCACCCAACGGCAGCCCGGCCCGGCGGATGGCCGCCACCAGATACGCGCCGAACTGCGTGGGATCATTGTCACCGCGATCCAGGCTCAGCCATGCGGCCCCCCTCGCCGACTGCCGGGCCACTTCCGCGGCGAGCGTTGACTTGCCAAAGCCTGGGGGGGCGGAGATCAGCGTGCATTTGCGGTCGAGGCTGGTGAGTAATCGCTCCACGAGCCGCGTTTGGGGGATGCTATTTGACCCCGCCGGGGGAAGTGTGTATTTGGTGACGATTAAGGCGGGGGCCACATCCGGAACCTCCTTAGCGGTAAAACTACATTAATTCAACATGAGAACCCAGAAATCCTTTCGCGCCTGGTTCGGCCTATTCGTCTCTTTCCAGCTTGTTCCGTAGCAGCGATTTGGCCAGAACGATGAGGAGAACGAGGATGCTTGCCTTGGCGGAGACAGAGAAAACCCAATGGAAGAGGCTCTCCAGAACAGGGGTCATCGGGCTAGTCCCTCCTGTCTAGAAGCCGCTTTAGCTCTTCGATCTCTTCCGCTGTGAGGGTTTCATCCTTCAGGAAGCTGACTAGCATCGGTTTCAACGCCCCTCCATAAACCCTTTCCAGAAAGAACCGGTTCTCAGCCCTCAAGCATTCCTCACGGCCGACCAGCGGGAAGTACGAGTAGACTCGCTTTTCCTCGCGGAACCCGACCACGTTTTTCTTGACCAGCCTTGTCAGCAGGGTCTTAATGGTGTTTGGCTTCCAGTCTGTCAAATCGGCCAAGGCCTCGACGACTTCGTTGGCCGTCCTGGGGGCCTTCGACCATAGCACGCTCAAGACTTCCCACTCCGCTTCCGATATCCGGGACACCTTGCTCCCTTTTGACCGATTGTTCATACCGGGTTCCTTTCCGCGTTCCGCGTTCAGCATTTCGCATTCCTCAGCATGGCTCAGCGCTACCCCGTGTTGCTTCGCATCACTCCGCATTGCTCCGTTTTCCGACTACACTTGTAGTTTCAGGCAGCTCAATATTACACCTGTAGTTAGCCCCTGTAAATTGGGAAATCCTGGCGACTTATTCTCTTTCGGCCTTTGGCCGCTGTCTGGCTTGATGTCCGGCGCTGCCTGCGACCGCGGCCTGCCCCCCTACAGGAATTCAGGAAGGTATTTCCTGCCGGAACTAGAAGAATGGCAAGACCCCGCAAGCGTCAGCTTTTCCGGCTCCCACGCGTCTCTGAGGCTCGTGACGGTAGAGGATAAGGGGGGTGGTGTTGCATGTTCTTCGGTGGTCCTCCCGATATCGAAAGACTTAAGGCCTCGAAAAACATTGGCGGATTGATCAAGGCGTTGTCAAACCGCGACCAATCCGTGGTGTCGAAGGCGGCGGCCGCCTTGGCCGACCTGGGTGACCCCGCTGCTGTGGAACCGCTCATCGCCGTCTTTGACAAAAAACAGGGGCCCCTCTTGCCCATCGTCAAGGCGCTTGGCTCTTTTGTGCGCGACTCCCGTACACTAAGACCCTTGGTCACTGCCGCCACGCTGAACCAGGCTGTCGACGTACGTGAGGCAGCGGCCGACTCCCTGGCCAAGCTGGACAAAATGGAGCTCGTCCAGGAAGACATCGCCACAAGCCTGGAAGTCATGCACAGAAACCTCTTCGTAATTCCGCTTTTTGCGGCGGGGCAAGGTTGGGACGCCCTCGACGTGACTATGTCCAGGCTGAAGGACGAATCCGGCTTTCGCGTCACCGGCTTGGCCCTCCTGGACAGGTTGTGTGGTGCCGAGGCGGCAAGGTCCCTCACCTCGTCGTTCCAGCGGGACTCCCGCACGGCCTACCGGCGCACGGCCCACACACTGGCCGAAGTGATCGATGGGAGTGCGGTCGGAAGACTGAACGCCGCCCTCCAGGACTCGGATGAAGACGTCCGCGATTTCGCGGCCATGGTGCTGCTCGAGTTGCAGAACCCCCTCGCAGCCAAGCTGGTCTCAAACGACGAAGGGATGTTCCTTGAGGGGCTCCGCGAGGCGGTGGCCGCGGCGGAGGCCGGCCGCCGTGAAGGAATCGAAGCCATGCGCGAAGCCATCCGCGTCCGGAGCGGCAAGCCCGAGGTAACGTTCTATGAGGCGGGCGTCGTGTCGACCGTGGGCTCCGAACGGTATGACGAGCCCCAGCTCGACATCCTGGCTTTGGCCGCTGGAGGAGCGCTCTTAGAGGACCCGCATCACGCCGGCGACCTTCTGTCCGCGGTCATGTTCAGCAGCTCGGAGGCCGGCCTGGGAGAACTCGTGGAGGATGTCTTCGCCCTCGGTGGGCCGGACCAGGGCTATGCTCTGCAATTACTCTACCACGAGCTGAGGTCCACGGCCCGGTCCAACCTCGGGGAGACGCAAGGCCAGGTGGAGCCATAAGGAAGGCGCACCGGCCTGATAGGCGCGGGCTATGCGCGCCGTACTGGGTTACCGCTACCGAAAGGTAGATGGACCACCAGAAGGAGGTCGGTGAGTGGCATGTCGCTCCTTGGCCGCCGCCGTGGCAGTCGCCTTAGCCGTCTCCACCGCAGTCGCCGTCGCAGCTGCTGTCACGCGCCGTGGTTGAGAACCCTTGCCATCGTCTCAATCGTCTTCTGTCTACCTTTCCTAATCCTGCCCCCCAACGTCATCCAGGCCGCCGCCCCGACCTTCGCCGTCTCCGCCCCTTCCGAGACCATCCAGGTCTCCTACCTGCCCGCGGCGCCGTATGGCGAGTGGGGCCGGAACGACAAGCAGTACCTGACCACCCTCTGGGACCAAGTGGCGCCGGCGGCCGCCGCCCCTCCGTCGGAGAACAGCCAGACCATCGCGTTCGCCGCCAAGCTGGCGCTGGAGGCGTCCCAGATCCAGGAGACCATCGACCAGCTCCGCTCGGCCGAAGGATACCTGGCTCCGAAGGGCTACGCCATCTACCGGCCCCAGACCTCGGGCAAGCTGCTGGCGCTGGACCGGGCCATGCGGGCCCGCAACACCCTCCTCCGCTACTTGGTGGGGCGGGAGGCGGTCCGACCGTCCGCGGCCGCCGGCTTCTACCCGCCCCTGGACCAGGTCAGCGTGGGCACCCTTGATCTTTCCAGCCCACCCGATCCCGCCAAATGCGCCAGCGCGGACAGGGTCGCGGCCGCGCTGGACTACATCGCCGTCGACGGGAGGGCTTTCGAAGGCTATGAGGCGTACCTCCTGGCCTATCCCTACCAGGGCATCACTTCCGCTCTGGGAGGTCTGGGGCACACCTACTTCGGAGCGCGCAAGGCCAACACCGACCCCGAAGAGGTGGTCGTCACCCACGAGTTCGGCCACCATTTCCAGAGGCTCTACATCGGCCAGGAGGATACGGCCGCGACCTGGCAGGAGTACATCTCCGTCCGGGGCCTTCCTGGTTTCCAGCCATCTTCGTCTTCGTCAAATGAGGCGGACCGTGACCTGTGGAAAAGGGCCACCATAGAATCCTTCGCGGAGGATTTTCGCCTAATCATGGGCAGCCCGGAGGCGACCGCCCGCGCCCCGAGCACGGCCTACGGTGACTTGCGTAACGATCCAAGGGTGGCCGCCGCGATGCGGTCTTACCTCAGCCGCCTGCAGACGGACCACCCGCCCGCATCCTCATCGTCGGTGTCGGCCGTGTGGTCGTCGTCTGCGTCCTCATCCTCGTCGCCGGTCCCGGCGCCGACCCCGGCCCCGGCCTTGGGTTTCGGCGTCATCGGTGGGGCCTTGACCGTCATCCCAAGGGGACTGGCGTCAGAGGAACCGACTACGACTTACACCGTCACCGACCGCACCACCGTGCCCTTCCTTATCACTTCGGCCGACGCGCGGGTCAGCTACTGGGTCTACCACGGCCCGTCAAGGATACAGGCGGAAGAGCACCTCCCCATGGTCCAAGGGGTGTTCGTGGGGCGCCTGGACCTTTCCGAGGGTCCGGGGATTTACCGGGTGCTGATAAACGCCGGGTCCGGCGCTTCGCTGGCGGCCCGGCAGTACTACATCATCGTCCGTAGCGGGGCCCTGACCGAAGAGCCGGCGGGGGCGGCAGCGGGGGAGGCGGAGACGACCTTGCCCGCAAAGGCCTTCACCGCTTGGGTGACCGACCCCAGACTGGAACTCTCCGGCGCGGAAGACGGCCAGTATTACGCCACGAGCCTGTCCGACTCCCGGGCCGATCCGCACTCTGTCTGGCTCACCCGGTTTAAGGACATCAAGGCCCCGGTCCACCTGGTCTTGTCCGATGGGGATGGAGTGTATCGTGTCGGATCCACCGAGGTGGTGGTCCTCGATCAGCCGGCAGACCCTTGGTCGCCGCCCATCTACCAGGCGGGGCAACCCATTCCGGTGTCACTTCGGGCGGCCGTCACCACCGCCCGGCAGGTGACCTTCACCGGCTGGTCGGCCGACGCCGAGGTCCGGGTGGGGGTATATGACGACTACGGTATGCCGCTGGCCCAGGCGACCGTCACCCGGTCCTCCGACGGTTCCTTCGCCGCCACGGCCGACCTGACCGGCCTGGCCGGCCAGACTTACCTGATCGGAGTCCTGAGCGGACCGGCCGGGAGTCAGACCTTGACCGAAAGCCAGGCTATGGCCCTGAAGGTCGCCTCCGCCGGTACCTCACCGCCATCGTCCGGCGTGCCATCGTCCGGCGCGCCGTCTGCAGGCGCACTCCCATCAGGCGCGCCATCCCCGACCGCCCCGTCCTTCCTATCGCAGGCTGCCGCGGCGGCTGCCGGCGGCGACACCTTCTGGGCGGCCTACAGCTACCTCCAGGCCCTCCGGATCGCCCAGAGCCGGCGCGACGGGACCGGCACGGAGCAGGCGGCGCAAGGGCTGCTCGGCATGGTGGACGCATCCCACAACTACCTTCTGGCCGATGCCGCCGCGGCGGTCTTGCGTTCCGCCGCCGGTTCCGCCTCCGCCGACACGACCCTGGGACGGGCCTACGGCCGGGCGTACAAACGGCGCGAAGCCCTCAAGGCTCTCTCGGCGGCCACGACCTCTGCCGCCACCGCCGGCCATCCCGCGGAGGCCGGAGTTGCGGCCGCCGCCGCTCTCCGCCAGGTGTCCGATCCGACCTACGAGTGGAACGAGGGCGACGGCCGGCCACGGCTCAAGGTCAACCGGCTGACCGACATCGACATGTGGGCGAGAACGGTGATCGAGCGGATGAACGCTAAAGGAGTCATCCTGGGCTTCGAAGACCAGACCTTCCGGCCCGATCTCCAGGTCCGCCGCGATCAGGCCGTGACCATGGTGGTGAGAGTCCTTGGCTTGGAGAATGAGGCGAAGACCAGGAACTCCGACGGCCTTCCATACTCCGATGCCACTTCCATCGCCTCCTGGGCCCGTGGGTACATCGCCACCGCCTACGCCCACGGCCTGATCGATCTGCGTGAGCCGGCTTTCCGGCCGGCGGACCCGGCTTCCCGGGCGGAAGTGGCCGTCATGCTCGTGCGGGGGTTGGGAAGCCAGGCGGTGGAAGCGGCGCAGGGACTGGCGACCGGACGGACCACCTTCAAGGACGACGCGGCCATTCCGTCGTGGGCGCGCGGATACCTTGCCTACGCCACGAAGAACGGGATCGTCACCGGCTATGATGACGGCACGGTCCGGCCTGGCGACCCGGTCCGGCGCAGCGAGATGGCGGCCTTGGTGGCGCGCGTCGATGACCGGACGACCACTTCCATTGACGGCGCCGAAGTGGAAGGGGTGCTCACGGTGGCGGAACCCGGCGCGCCGGGCCGGGTCTTCGTCCGGCTCGACGGACAGACGGCGTCGTCCGCAGCCGGCACCGCCTATGTCCTCGCCCTCAACCCCTCAATCTACGCCGGTGGAAAGCGGGTGGGGCTCTACGACGTGGCCTTGGGCTCGCGAATCCGTCTGACGAAGACGGCGGTCGGTGTGGTGACCCTCATCGAGGTCCTGAGCGCGCCGCGGTAGGGTCATTCGCGCTACACGCAACGGTTCCACCGCTGGGCCATGCTCTGCTTGTCCCTTCATCCTGCAGGATACCCCTTGGTTCGCCCGTTCGGAGGGAGTAAACGAGAATGAGGACCGGCTATCGCGTCCAATGCCACCAGGATCAGGAGCTACGGGTCGAAGCGCGGGATCAGACCGTCGATGTCCCGCCAACTGGAGAGGCTCCGCCAGATCGCAGGCGCTGGCGAACACGAAGCCGTCTCCGAATTGCGGCGCCAGACCGTACATGGAAACCCATCCATCGCTGTGCCCGCCATGGACCAGGACAGTCTGGCCGGCCGTGGAGTAATAGGTTGAGTACCCCAGGCCGAACTGACCGCCAGTCCCCGGCTGCGCCGTCGCCATCAGGGACAAGGTGCCGGGCGCCAGGACGCCCCGACCGGCGGGCTCCCCTTGCGGTCCGGCGGCCCCGGCGGCTATGAATCGGGCGAAGTCCGCCACTGTGCCCAGCCAATTCCCTATGCCGCGGGTTGAGTATTCGGCATGGAATAGTGGAACCTGCTGCCGGGCCGCCAACCGACGCGCACGGCGCCGGAGGCATAGCTGCCTCCCTCTAGTGTCTTCTTCAAGGTGGGCAGGGGCCGGCGGGAAGGGTAACCGCCATATCCGGGGACGGTGAGCCCCGCGGTATGGCTGAGGAGCCGGCGGATGATAACTCCGGACGCATCAAAGTCGGAGCAGGGAGGGATGTGCCACCGCCGCAGGTAGCGGTCGGCCGGCGCGTCCAGGTCGACCTTGCCATCTTCCACCAGGTGCATCACGGCCCAGGCCGTCATGGTCTTGGCCGCGGAAGCGAAGTTGAATACCCGGTCGGGCTTCAACGGTCGCCTTCCAGCATAGTCGACCGACCCGTAGGCCTTGGTCCACGTGACGGCGCCATTCTCGATCGTCGCGACCACGAGCCCTGGGACGTGGTACCGGTCGATCAGGCAGGACATCTCCTCGTCCAAAGCGGCGGCGAAGGGTTCGGCAACTCCACAAGGCCTCGCGGCGCTCAAGGGCATGGCGGCGGCCTTCAATGGTCTTTGGGGCCGGGAGTAGGTCGACGCCCCGACCCGCCTGATTTCGCCGCCTGGATCTTCGCCCGCAGTTGACGAACCAACGGCCTATCGACGTCGAGGCGGTCGAGCTTGCGGACGACCTTGGAAGCCTGTTCGATCTCACCGCGCGCCACTAACACCTCGGCGATTTCGGCCCAGGCATCGCCGTCCCGGGGGTCTAGTTTGGTGGCTTGCGAAAGGTTGGCCATAGCCCCGTCCAAGTCCCCCTTCAACCGGTCGAGGCGTCCCGCCAGTTGGTAGGCCCAGGGAGACTGTGGGCTCAGCGCCAGTGCCTTGCTAATGGCCTCGCGCGCACCCGCCAGTTCGTGGGTGTCCATGAGGCTCTCGGCCAAGTTCAGCCACAGTTCCCAATCTAGAGGATTCTGGGCGAGTCCGTCCTGGCACTCCTTCTGGAAAACGGTCTCAAGCTCGAACGAAAGCTCGGGATCGGACATCATCATGTCGGCCGTTTTGGTGGCTTCTCGTTCCGCGGCCTTGGACACTAACTGCAGAAGGGTTGCGGCTGCGAGGGCCGCCGGAAGAATGGCCTGAGCCGGAGCGTAGCTAGCCTGCCACGATTGCCAGACCCCTCGGAACAGGTTGATGGCCAAGGTGGCGTTAGTGAAGGCCGCGTGAAGAGAGAGGAATCTTTTCGGGCTGGGTTGCTGCGGTCCGAATACCGGTGCAGGTATCGTCAATGGTTTCTGGGCCAGAGCTTCCCTGGCGGAGTCGGAAGCCTTTTGGTCGGCCCCGTCAACACTTGATTGTAGGGCCTTCCGGTATGCGCGGGCCGCCTCATGGGAATGCCTGGCCAGATGAGCAGCATGGCCTTCGACGCCCGCCAGACTGTGGAAAACAGAAGCCAACTCGCCGTCCAAGTCCAGGACGGATATGAGACCTGACAGGTCATCGCTGGCGGAAAGAACCTCCCCCGTAAAGAAAGCGACCTCTTGACCGAAACCCGCTCGTTCCAAGACCGGTGAGAACTCGTACCAGGGAAGCATCAGTGTGGCCTCCTTTCCTCTTCCAGGCAAACGGTGAACATACTGACTACGGTGTTTTCCGGATTGCCTGGTCGTAGTGGAGGAGATCAGTCCGCAGTCGGTTCAGTATGTACTCCCGGTCACCGTGTTTGTGCTCAAAACGCCTTTGGAGTCGCGCCAGGGTTCTGCAGTGGCCACGGATCTCATTCCACCAGTGCTGCAGTCTGCAGGTGTGGGCTTGGCTTCGTCTCATTTTGCCTAGATGGATGGTGATCTGGGAGACTTCTTGTTCAACCTTTGCCAAGAGATGTTGCCTCTTGCTCGTGTTTCCTCGCTCCCAGGACTTTTCTCCGGTGAGTCATATTATGGAAGGGGGTTTCTTGTCGAGGGGGCGTATTCCTTCTCATTCCAGAAGTGGAGGCTATGCCATCGGGCTGCTCCGAGGCGCAGAGCATGGCCATGGAGTTCTCCATAACTATTCGGACTGCCTGCTAACGGGGATGTTCACGAATGGCGCCGGCCAGAACGCGCTTCGCGCTGCCGAGCCCCGCCCAGTCTTTGCGCAAAGAGCGAAGAAACTCCGGCTCCAGTCGGAACCCTCGGGCGACATCGCCCCGCGCGCCATCCTCCGCGCGCTCCGGGTCGTCCTTGTACATGATCCAGAGGGACGCCGCCCGCACCCAGGTCTCCTGTAGGACGCGCACCACAGACTCAAGGGTATCGTCCCAGGCGTAGCCCAGGGCCCTCATCTTCTCAAGGTTGACTCTGTCGCGCAGGGCTTCCCTGTCGCGGAAGGTTTCCGCACCACGCGAGGCTTCCGTCCCAGACCCGGACGCCTCCGCCACCTCCAAAACCGCTTCCCGCACCGGCCGGTCGAGCACCTGGTGCAGGAGTTCATGCACGATGGAGAGCCCGTCTGGCCTGGTCGCGATGATCCGTAGCGTGTCACCCGTCATAGCATAGTCGGCCAGGTGGGGAGACTGGAGCAGGCTGGGCACGAAGTCCACCCTTGGATGTTCGTCCGCCGGCAGGCCCAAAGTCTCCTCAAGGGCAATCACGGCGCGCATCACCTCCGCCTCCCAGCCGCCGCCGCGCCCCTCAATGACGGCGAGGTAGCCGAGCCACAACGACGGGAAGGCGGGGCTCTTCATCACCGGTGCCAGAGCTTCGGGGAGATTGGTGAGCCAGGACAGGACGTCGGGCGCCTTGTCCTTCGGGCTTAGGTTATCGGCCCCGAGTACGACCCGCTCCAGCTCCTCCCGGGCCTCGCCGGAAAGGAGGTGGTCAGGCCCGATGAACAAGCTGGTGGACGACAGCAAGGAAGCCCGCGGCCAGTAAGGATTAACCTCCGCCCGGCCGGTCCGGGCGGCCGCGAAATAACCAATCATCTCCGGTGGCCACTCCGCCACCGACCGAATCCGGACGATGATCCCTTGAACCGCCTCATCCTGTGGGTCGGCCATGTCGTAGCCAGCGGCGGTCAGCCCCACCCAGGTGGCAAAGAGGTGCTCGTTCGCCTTGATGATCGGGCCTACCCCTGCAAGACCAGCTTCCTCACCATCTGCATCTGGCCGACGTGCGCGCTCTGGTGGCCGGGGAGCAGAGAGAGGATCCAGCGGCGCGTGGCCGTGCGGTCCTTGCCCCAGGACAACTCCTCCTCCGGGTCGGTGTCGACCATGGTGGCCAAGGTCGCCAGCAGCATGCCCCGCGACTCTTCCATCTTTGCCTTGAGGCTTTCCGCCGTCTCTCCCACCGGCACCGGCAGGTGATCGCCGTGGGGGCCGGTCAGGTACTTGCGGGCGAGGTCGTCGGGGACCGGCACGCCCTTGAGGCGGTGGGCGAAGGACACCTCGCTGGCGCAGACGTGCACGACGATGGTAGCAATGTTGTTGGCCAGGCCGGCGGGCACCTTGTTCAACTGGTCCGGGGTCAGGTCCGCAATGACCCGCTTCATCGTGGTTTGGCCGAAGTCCAGGCTGGCGGCGATGCCGGCCACGAAGCCATGCAGGTTCTCGGGAATGGTTGCGTCCATCTTCATGGGGAAACCTTCCTTCTTCTCTACTTCTTCCTTTTCTTCTTCTTAGATTAGGCGGTATTAGGCGGTCCTGGTCGCCACGACTTCGTCAACGGACCGCGCCAACCCTTCATCGGTCAGATTGTGACTGGACAGTACAAAGTGGGTGGACGAACGGTCGGTTTTCCGGACACTGGAGGGCGCCAAACCGTCCGGAAACCCGGATACTTCCCCTCCTCCAGTGGAGTCAGAAGCCCCGTAGCGGAGGGCGTAGATTACATAACTACCCAATCTATCCGGGTTTCAAGATGGTTACCAAACGGTAAGTATCCGCTTTTCCGACCCACCAACTATCAAGGTGGGCGGGAAGGGGGGAAGAGGGGAGCCCCGTACTTATGGACCTGATTCGATTCTGTTCGCCTTTGTGGAAGGGCGTTTTGATTTGGGTGGGCGTTCAAAACGGTGAGGGGGTCGATGTTGCTATACCATTCGGTGGCGCGCCCGGTATCGAGAAGCTCAAAGCTTCCTCGGCATCCATACTGGGAGAAGCTGCGCGGAGATACCTACCCACGCCGCTGGATGCGCTCGGCCTCCCAGGTACCGAAGTCGGCCGGCGGATGCACGATTTCCTCCTCCGGTTTGAGGTGTAGGGTCGCCGCACCGTCGGGGCACCCGGTGACGCAGAGACCGCACCCGATGCACCGCTCGGCATCGACCACAGCTACCACGCCCGCCACCGCACCGGCCACGCCATTGGCCACCCCGACATCCTTGAGCGTGATAGCCCCCACCTGGCAGCGCGCGGTGCAGACACCGCACCCCGTACAAGCAGCCGCATCGACCTCGGCGCGGTAGTTCGCGTGGGCCACGGATTCCAGCACCCCGAACTGGGTTATGCCCCGCAGGATTCCGCAGCAACATCCGCAGCAGTTGCAAACGTAGTTGATGCCCTTGGCCACGTTGCTCACTGTGTGGACCAGGCCGATCTCCTCCGCCTTGTCTAGAGTGGCCAGCGCCTCCTCCCGGGAAACACTGTAGGGTCCGGGTGCCGCCGCGGCGGAAGTGGCAGTGGGCACGGTGGCGACCGCGGCGACGGGCGAGAAGCTCAGGCACATCCGGACGGGGTAGTCGCAGCCCTCCCCGATCAGGCGTTTCTGCTTGCGGCAGATACAGTCGAACAGGCGGAAGCTACCGGCCTGCATTAACAAGGAGCGGACGTCGTCGTAGGGGAGTACCCACTCGGACTTGACCGCACCGTGCGCGGGGACTACGCGATGGAGGGCCGGCTGGCGCATAATCCCGGCCAAGCCCCCCTGGTTGAAGTACTCCTCGACCAGGTGGGCCAGCTTGTGGTCCATGATGTCGCGCTGGCTTTCGTAGGCGCCGACCACGAAGGGCGCCAGACGGTACGTGAAAGACCTGCCGGCAATCGGGCCGGGCCAGATCAGCCCGCGCTTCCTCATGTCCCGCAGTATAGAACGGAGGTCCGCGGTGGCGACGCCGTGGTCGGCGACTTTGTGGTCGGCGACGCCGTGGTCGGCGACTTCGTGGCCCACCACGTCGCGGCCCGCCATCTCGCCGCCGATCCCCTTCAGCCGCGCCGCGATCTGCTCCTCCGTCACGGGTTCGGTAGTCAGCAGGCTGGCGATGGCCGCCTGCTCTGGCGTGTACATCCACTTCAGTATTTCGATCTCGATACCTGATTCGGTGGGCGGGAAGCCATTGGGGAGATCGTCCAGGGCCTTTGCCAAGCGGCGGTAGATACCATCATCGTCCAAGGGTGATCGCCTCCTCGCCGCATCTGTATTGTCGGTGGCGGTGGGAATACCTGCAGCTGTCCGCTCAAGTGAAGTGTCCGACCGTCACCACGGGAAACCCGTGCCGTGACTCCCTCCGGACAGTCCCAAGCCCCGCTGGCGGGCGGCACCTTGAACTCAAGCAAGGGAAGCAGCCTTTGAGACGCCAATTCACCGTACATGGGCGAGAAAAGACGGGAGGCGGGCGCTCTTGAGCAAGGCGAATCATTACGTGGATACACTGGCGGATCTGCCGCGGCCGCGATGGGACAGTTACCTACAGGCCGAATCGCATCTCCCCGGACCCCGGGCCAACCTGGAGTTGGTATGGGCCGCCGCCGAGTTGGCATCGGAGGAGCAGGTGAAGGCGTGGTTGGCGGTCGACCGGCCTGACCTTGGCACCAACCATCCTCAGGTGTTTCTCACGGTGTGCGCGGTAGTCGCTTTGGGGAGGTTCATCGCGGAAAAGGCAGAGGCAGGGGCGGGGCCAGGAGTAGGAGCAGAGGCAGGGGATAACCGCTGGCTAGACACGCTCAGAGCCTTCGCATCCGACACCCGTTGGCGTGTGCGCGAAGCCGCGGCCATGGGCTTGCAGCGAATTGGGGATGCGGACCGCTCCCTCATGTTTAGGATCGCCGAGGACTGGGCCACGGGAGCCACGGGGGCTACGGGGGCCACGAGGGCCGAGGGGGCCGAGGAGGTCAAGGGAAACCTCCTCGAGGCAAGAGCGGCCGCCGCCGGCATCGCCGAACCACGGCTTCTCAAGGAGCCCGACCACGCCACCAAGGCGGTGGGTGTGCTCGATTCGGCCACCAAGCAGATGGCGGCCACCGTAGACCGCGGGAGCGAGGAGTTTCGCGTCTTGAAGCAGGCCTTATCCTACTGCTGGAGTGTGGTGGTCGCCGCCTACCCGCTGGAGGGCAAGCGCGCCATGGAAGTGTGGCTGGCGTCGGCCGATGCCGACGTCAAGCGTGCTATGAAGGAAAACCTGAAGAAAGCCAGGCTTCTCAGGGCGGCGCCGGAGTGGGCGGTGCGTTGGCTGCAAGAATCATGAACGCATCATTACCCCCTTCCACCATGCCTATGCTTATCCCCATGCCACCCGCGGCACAGATTTGGCGGGCAGCTCCGCTTGCACCGGTTCTCCACCAGGTCGTTTTCGGTGGGATTCTGGACGACCAGGTCGAACGGCCGGTTACCCTTGAGGGAGTTCCGGATGATCAGATTCCCCTTGGCGAAAACGGCCAGGCCACTGGTATCCTCATGACCAACGGTGTCGGTGACCTCGTTGGCCTCGATCACGTTGTTGTCGCGTTCCACCCAGATTCCAAATCGGTGGTTATTGCACACATGGTTGTAGGCGACGAGCGCGTCTTCGGCCAGCACATCGATGCCAATGGTGAAGTGCTCTACCGAGTTCCCGAGGATCTGAGTGCCAACAGGAGTTCGCCCGCCTGGGAAGCCGGCCCGGATGCCGATGGGTGCCTCACCCTGGCCCTCTGTGATTCGGTTTTCTGAAATACGAGTGTAGTCTCCTGTGGTGAAAACCCCCAGGGACGGATCAATGATTCGGTTGTATTCAATCAAGGTGTCAACTGGAACGGCTTCGGGCATCGTGTCGCTCACGGCGACGCCGATGCCGTATCACCCCGGATCGAAGATGCTGTTTTCCACCACACGGTTTGCCAGGCTGTTCCCGGCGATGAGAACGCCGGCACACACGCCCTGGAAGCGGTTGCGCCAGACCAGGTTCCGGCTCGAAGCCTGCAGGTTGATTCCGAAGGATGTCTCCGCACCGCTGGTGGGGCCATCCAGTTCGTGCAATCCTCCAATGCGGTTCTGTACGAACTGGTTCCCGGTGCCGCCGGTGACCTGGATGGCGGCGCTCGTGAAGTTCTTGATGGTAAACCCCTCAATCTCCACGAAGGAAACCTCGTTCAGTGAAACTCCGGTTTCCAGTCTGCGGGAACCGTCCAGCATGACGTGATCCCCGTCCGCGATGATGCGCAGGCCGTCCTTGGACACGGTGACTGCTTCCCGGTATTTGCCGTTACGCACCAGGATGGTGTCCCTCGGATTCGCCCCCTCCACCGCTTCGCCGATAGTGTTGAATTGCTCCGGAACGCGCAGAATTGTCATCTTTTGCTCCTCCTCTCTGCACGATGGGGATGGCAAGAATCGCCAGTGGCATGTTATGTTAATTAGGTTGGTAAGGTTACGCATCTCTCCGCTATTCCTCGTCTGCGGGCGGCGGTCCCACGCCTCACTGGCGAGCAAGAAACCGAGTTGACCCTCACGTAACGTCATGGTCTATGATGAAATACGCAAGGACGACGAGATTGCAAAGCGCGGGAACGGATGACTAACAAAAGGCAATCGGATGAGCACGCCGGAGGTAATCACGCCACATGAGCTACACCGTGAAAGCCGTGTCTGAACTGGCGGGGATCAGCATTCGCACCCTGCACCACTACGACAGGATCGGGCTTTTCCGTCCGTCGGAGGTGTCGGCCGCCGGCTACCGCCTCTACACTGATGCGGACCTGGAGCGGTTGCAGCAGGTCCTTTTCTTCCGGGAACTGGGACTGGGCCTCGCCGAGATCAAGGAAATCGTCTCCCGTCCCGGGTTCGACCACCGGCAGGCGCTCCGAGAACACCGCACTCTGCTCGTGGCGCGACGGGAGCGGATCGATCACCTGATCGACCTTGTCGACAGGACCATCGACGCAGAGGAAAGGGGCATGGAAATGGATAGGCAGGAAATGTTCAAGGGTTTCGACCAGACGGCGTACGAGGAGGAAGCCCGCCGGCGCTGGGGGCACACCGACGCATACAAGGAGTCCATGCGGCGGGCCAAGTCCTATACTAAGGAGGACTGGGCGGCCATCCAGGCGGAGACGAAGCAGATCGAGGAGGGTATCGCTTCCTCGATGGACCAGGGCCTCTCTCCCACGGATCCCAAGGTCCAAACGTGGCTCGCCCGGTACCACAATCTGTTGAACGACCGCTTCTACCAGTGCACACCAGAGATGATCCGCGCGACAGGCGAGATGTACGTGACCGATGCGCGCTTCACCGCTTACTACGAGAAGATACGCCCCGGAATGGCCGTGTACATGCATGCAGCCATGGCTGCCTACAGCGATCAGCTGCGGGCCAGGTCTACCTAACGGGCAGGACCGACACCGCTTCCGCTCCGTTCGGGAGTCTGACCAGCTGCGTCCGCACTCGCCCAAGGAATCTGGCGATGTCCATCCACTTCGTGGCCTCATCGATCGAGGTAAAGAGGTGTTCCTCTCCAGCCGAACTCCAGGTGCGATAGAGACGGCGGAGACTCAAGGGTTCGCCTTGATGCTGCACGTGTTTCTCGATCGACGCCTCCATTTCCCTCAGCGTGCTGGACGGCTCGGTCGGGATTCTGTCGACGGGGAAGACCCGCTTCACCATCCCCGCGGCCGCCGGGAAGAGCCGTGCCACCTCATCCTCGGTGGGCAGGGGCTGGCCCCAGATGAAATCTCGCCGGGCCAGCCGGGTCAGGAACTCCTGGTGGAGTTCAGGCGCGACCTCCAGGAAGGCCAGGCAGGCAAAGAGGGCGGGGATGGTTTTCACTTCGGCGCGGTTTTCCGCAAAGAACTTGTGCACCGAAAGCGGGAGCGTACCCGGGTTCACGGAGAGGCCCAGGAATAGGGCCAGACCCAGAAGCTCCGGCTTAACCTTGGCCTTCCCTGAGATGACCTTGTTCACCACCGCCAGGGTTATCTGCGCCCCTACCGCCGGTTCGATCTGAGCGAGTGTCCCCAAGGCGAGGAAAACACTGCCCTGGCCGGCACCCGCTCCAGCGCCCGCGCCGCCGCCCGCACCCGCTCCAGCGCCCGCGCCGGTGACCGGCTGCTGCCGCATGGCTTCCACCCAGTCCTGAACCGGTACGCCGCACACCCAACGGGCTGTCCGTTCCGGCTCCAACCGGCGCATCATCTGCAGCGCGACCCCGAGGGCCTCCAGGGATGAGTTTGACCACAGAAGCTCGGCGAGATCGCGGTTCAGCAAAGTATCGAGGTGGGGGCGGACCTCTTCTGGGAAGGCGCAGGACAGGTGGTCAATAAGATAGACGTGAGTGGTGTCTAGCGGAGTCCGCAGTAGGTCGGCCGGGCTGTATACTGCGACGACCTTCCGACACAGAGCTTCGAAGCTCTCGGCCGAACACGTCTTCAGTCTGGCCAGCAGCATGCCCAGGGCACGCGGATCGCGGTCCCGCTCCTGGCGCAAGTCTACGGCGTGTTCCAGTTGGCGGGCGACGCCGGATATCAGCTCCGGGCTCTGCCCGCGCGCGTAGGTCAGCATCTTGGCGAACTTGCCCATGCGGTCCAGAGGAACGAACGCCGGGTCTTCACACATCTCCTCGATCCACGCTTCGAGATCGACCCCCCTCAGCGCCTGCCCGAGGTAGCGCGCCACCGCGGCCGGGTCCCAGGTCCGTTTCCGCACCTCACCATAGAGCACGTCCAACGATAGGGCCCGGCGACGCAGCGGGTCGGCCAAGCCCGAGCCGGACGCCAGGTCTTTGGCCAGAGCAGGGTCCAACTGCTCGACGAGTCTCAAGAAGGACGCCGCCGCGCGCCGCGGGTGGTTCTTCAGCACCGTTGCCAGCACCCCTTGGACGGCCACCCTTCTGAGCAGCTCCCGCGCCGGCCCGTGGGCCCTGTCGTCCTTCACGCAGGCCTTGAGCAGGTACATTAACTTGGACAGCACTCCCCTCGAATTCGTCAGGGCGGCCGGGTCGATCCCATCAAGGAGGTGATCGATGATCTCCCCCAGTTCTCCCGAGCCCATGCAACCGGTCTTCCAGCATAGGTTCACCCGTCCGGACCAACTGCCGACACTGGTGATGAGCGGGACCAGCTTGCCGGCCCGCCCCAGCTCCGATATGAGGTCGGCCATGAACTGCCGGCCCCGAGCGGATTCCTGGCAGATGGGGGATAGCATGGAAAGCCTCGCCGCGCGCAGGTTGGAGTGGGCCAGTTGCCTTGGGTCCAGCCCGGCGAGGAGCGCCTCGCAGCTTCGCTTCCGGTCATACTGCTTGACCAGGTGGTACAGGGCTTGGCGCCGACTCAAGGTCAGCCCCGCCACGACCTTTTCGAACGCCCCACTGTCGAGCATCTCACGGGTGAGCTGCTCGGCATACTCCCGCCCTTCCGGACACCGGACGCAGTTCGCCAGGACTCCAAGAAGGAGGTTTGGCCGCTGCTCGAGACGCGGATCGCCTGACAGGCGGTGTCGGTCGACAAACCGGACGAAGTCGACCGGCAACCTCAGCGCGGCAATGGCGCGCGTCAGGTGGAAGAAGGTATGGAAGTTGGCGGTTTCGTCGGCCATCTTCTTTGCTCTGTCGCCGCGGAATACGGCTGCCATGACCCACCCCGAGTCATCCGGAACCGCCTGTGCCAGCGTGCTCAGGAATTGGGCCCGCGCGGCCACGGGTACCTCGGCGAGGCCGGCCAAGAGGGCCCTGACCCTGTCCGGGGCGTCTCCGCCCATGAGCCGCTTGTACTCCGACCAGAGATCAAGAACGCGCCCCGCGGCACCGGCGGCGTGGAGCGCGTAGAGCGTAGCGGTGAGGCGGGGGATGGAGGAGAGAGCATTATTCACCAATCCCTTGAAAACGCCTTCGTTTCCCGCCATCTTCCCAAGTATCCGGGTCTTCTGCTGCTGGAGCAGGGCGAGCAGCAGGTCGGTCGTATTCACTGCGCCCTGCTTAAGGTACTCCGCGACGTACTGGCGGGTGAGTTCCAAGACATCTTCGCCGCGGGCGTCGGCCTCCGCCTCCACCAGGCCGATGGCG
>JAJYWN010000020.1 GCA_021791495.1 Bacillota bacterium | reverse complement strand
ACTGGCCGGTCGATCTCCTGGCCCTCCAATACCGGGCTTTGGCGTGTCGCACCCGCTTGCGTATCCTAATGCTTCTGGCCATTCAGCCACACTCCATAGAACAGCTGTCCAAGGCCCTCGGTGTAACCCAAGCAACGGCGTCACGCCACGTCGCCACCTTGGTTCAAAATGGCCTGGTGCGAACCGACCGTTCCTGGAAGAACGTTTTTGCTGAACTTGCAGTATCGGAAAGGACGTTAGGCTGTATGTTTCTTAGGTACCTGGCCCCGGAGCAATCGACAAAGCGCCGGTAGTCCCAACCCCCTCGGGAGCTGAGGACCTCGGGAGCTGAAGACCTCGGGAGCTGAGGACCTTTGAGACCTCTGGACTCGGGACCCCAGGGGTCGACGACTGAGTCCTATCCGGAATCGCCAGAGGCCAGAGCTGCAGCCAGACGTCCGGCCAACACCGCGTTGTTCCGGATAAGGGCAAGGTTTGCGTCGAGGCTCTTGTTGTCGGTGAGGTCGCGGACGCGGTCGAGGAGGAAAGGTGTCAGCTCTTTGCCGCGGATACCTTCGGTGGCAGCCTCGGCGAGTGCCGCGGCCAAAGCCTTGTCTAACTGGGCAGAATCCATGGCGTGTTTCTCGGGGACGGGATTGACCACCAAGGTCGCGCCGGGCAGCTTCAGGGCTTCGCGGGCGCGAATTATGTTAACCACCTGCGTCAGGTTCTCGGCCCGCCAGTCCACGGGGAAACCTGTCTCACGCACGAAGAATCCCGGGAAGCGCGACGTCCGCCACCCCACCACGCTGACGCCACGCGTTTCCAGTTGCTCCAGGGTGGCGCCGACGTCAAGGATTGACTTCACTCCTGAGCTGACAACGGTCACGGGATAGCGTGATAGAGCCTCCAGGTCGGCGGAGATGTCGAGGGTCTCGCCGAAACCCCGGTGAACGCCGCCGATACCGCCGGTGGCCATCACCTTGATACCGAGGCGGGCGGCAATGAAGACCGTGGCGCCGGCGGTGGTGGCCCCCGCCAGCCCTCGGCCCACTACGATGGACAGGTCGCGCAGGCTGGACTTGACCACCGCTTTTCCGGCCGACGGCCCCGTAGCCAGGAATTCCAGTTCCTTCTCCTTTAGGCCGACCTTCACGCGCCCGCCCAGGATGGCCACGGTGGCAGGGATGGCGTCCTGGCGCCTGACGGCTGCCTCGGCTTCGCGCGCCACCTCCAGGTTGTATGGGTACGGCAGGCCGTGGGCGATGAGGGTCGACTCCAGGGCCACGATGGGCTGGCCCTCCGCCAGGGCCCGGTTGACCTCGTCCGAAAGCTTGAAGACGTTGGTGGGAAGGTCCAGTTCCAGTTCGGGTCACTCCATTCTGTGCGCCAACGGCTCTCCGTGCCAGCCACTCTGTGCGCCGGCCGCTCTCTCGTTAGCCGCTTTCTCGCCAGCCGCTCTCCGCACCGGCCGCTCGCCGAAGCCCCGCCCACCAGCCGCTAGAACCAGTCCGTGGGCCAGAACCAGAAGCGGGGTGGTGCCGCCGCTTTTTCGGCCAGCAGCGCCTGGATGACCGCCGTGGCGGACGGCGATAGGATCTCCGGTCGGACCACCTTGACCATCCAGTCCTCTAGAATCGGAGCTTGGTCCGCGCCCAACAGGTTGTCGGGGTCTAGTATGGTCGGGAAGACCACTTGGCGCGCCAGAGGGCCAAAGCCGGCCACTGCCTGCTCCAGAAGGACCGCTGGCATATCTGCCATACTTGGACCGCCGGCCGGGCAAACGGGATCGAAGGCGAACTCCTGCAGGAACAACCTCCCGTCGGACTGCTGCTTCAAGGCAACATAACCCACCAGCCGGCCGTCGCGGAACAGGCCGAACCCCTGTCCCCATTCTTCCGCCACCCAGCGGTGCCAATAGCAGTCATCATTCCTCCGCACCACCGGGCCTTCCATGGATCTGGAGAACCGAGCGTACAGCTGTGACACCTGCTTCAGGTCACCCTCAGCGGCCAAGTCGAGCGGGCGGATGCCGTCCTCGGCCTCGGCCTTCTTCGGCCGTACGATCAGAGATCGAAGGGGATTACGCACCAATGACCAACCGTGGCGGGCGTAGTGGCCGTGGCGGCTGGCGAAAAGCATGGAGACGGCTGTTCCCCACGCCTCCATGGTTCTCAGGGCGTCCTCCAGCAGCCGGTAGGAGACCCCCTGCCCCCGGTAGTCCGGTCGCGTGGACACCTCTCCGATGCCGCCCATTGGGATCGCGTCGCCGCCCAAGTAGACATAACGGCGAAAAGCCCGCACTGTCCCAACGATCCTGCCGGCATCCATGGCCACACGAATGCCTTCGAGGTCCCGCCACGGATCGGCGTACCAGTGCCGTTCGAAGTAGGAACGGGGCGTCTTTCGGAATATCCCAGAAACGTGCTCGAACCACTGCGGAAGTTCGTTTTCACGGAGACTGCGGAATTCCAGTGTCATTTGGGGTGCCACCCCGCCCGGCCAATGAGTTGAAAGGTTTCGGACTGCCCACCCCACCTGACGGTCACCGTGCAAACGTCCGCTACCGACGGCCATCGCGCACCGGCGCCGCCCTTGCCGCCACGGTGTCGGATGGTTCCCGTTGGACTCAGCCGTACGCCCTGCCCGGCCCCGCCGAAGCCCCCGGAATACGATGTGCACCCCGAGGCTCCGGTGGCCAGCACCAGCATGACGACGATCACCACCGCTATGGCTTTCCGAGCGGCGCCCTGGAGATCCGGAGTACGCCCTTCGGCCATAAGCTACTCGCTCACCCCCGCCAGACGGGCCACCGCCAAGCCTGTCGCGCGGCACACTTGGGTGGTGAAGTCCAGGTTCAGGGTGGAGAGCGTGTCGGTGGGCTGGTGATAGTGGGGATTGCGGAAATTGCAGGTATCCGTGAGCATGATGGCCTTGAAGCCGGCGTCCCAGAAGGGCGCGTGGTCACTCCGCCTTGTGTCGCGGAGCACCTCGCCGTTTCCGGGGACCACCAGGGGCAGGCAAGGGAGGCCGACGGACGGCGTCGACGCGGCCGAGACGAACTCCTTCACCAAGGCGGCCGAAGCCTGATTGCCCACCACGGCAATGAAGTCACCCTTCTCGGGCATGGGCACTGGAAGGCCGGTCAAAGGCTTCTGGGAAATATCACTCCCTCCGTAGGCCACCGATTCCAATACCACGACACCGGTTAGCTGCCAGCCCTCGCCGCGTGCCGTCTCCGCCAGGGCCCGGCTGCCCCGGAGGCCCCCCACCCATTGCCCGTCAACGGTCTGACTCTCCTCCAGGTTCACCGCCACGAACTGGATGGTGCGATCGAAGGCCGCCCCTTGGAGGCAGCGGGCCAGTTCCAAGAGAACCGCCACTCCGCTGGTGTTATCGTCGGCCCCGGGGCTGGCCGGGACGGTGTCGTAGTGGGCGATCAAGAGGACCCGCTCTTCGGGATGCCCCACGCCGGAAAGCGCTTCCCAGGTTTCCCGCATCCCCATCTGGCATGGCACCTCCCGCGGTTCGTTTCGTCCGGTAATTCGGCGCCGTGACTTGTGGAGCCTCCAGAGCCACCTCCGGTCTGCCCCGAACTTATGGGGAACGTTGTCGGCCACCGATTTAGAAGGAACGTTGTCGGCTACCCGGAATGAGAGACCGAGACAGGCGGGGCAGAGCAGGTCGGGCCCGCCGGAAGGCTCGCCGGTGGCAGATGGGGGTCAGATGGTGCCCGCAACGATTGACCCACGCGGTCCATGGACGGCTGTCGAACACCAAGGGCGGCTGGCTGCGCACAATCGGGTATTCAATGATGCAGGAGGGGCTGGCCATCACGGCGGCGATGCGCGTCACGCCCGGTTACCCCGAGCGCGACTATCTTGAGTTCCATCCTGGGTGGCTGGCCAAATGCCGGGAGAAGGACCGCGAGATACTCGCCGGGATCCGGCCTTTCCTGGCCGACTCCAGCAATGAGACCCTGTCCCGGTTCATCTTCGGTGCCGGTTCTTCGGTGCCGGTTCTTCCGGGCTGGAGCGCGAGGTCTACTACGCCGGCTATCGGGCGGTGGGGCACCTGCTGAAGCGGGGCCGCACGTTGGCCCAGTTGGCCCGAGTCGACGAGGCGGACACCCCAGCCTTGATGAACGCCACGCTGGCGGAGATTCTGGCCGGTTAGGACCAGAACTGGACACGGTTCAGATTGTGGTCATAAGGGTTTGCATTTGTTCACCAGGACGACATTCCATCGCCGCCGTCGGTCGGCAGCGGGTGTTTCAAGGGTCGGGAGACCGCAAAGTTTACGGAATGACGGTATCTGGTTTACCATAACGGCTTATTTGGCCACCGTCGCGGTCCTCTCCGAACGTGGACGACCCCCGGCCGGAAGCCAAAGACCACCACGTTGGCAATTGCAGGCGGCTGCGACCACCTGGTGGTCCGTTTCCAGTTGCGGGTTTCCGCTAGGCCAGGATGCCTCTTCGAGCCCCCTACTCGGAAACCTCTCAGAAACCTAGTCAAATACACGGGGGTGGCGCGTGCGCGCCGCCCCCGGATTCCAGCTTCCTTGGTTACTCTGCCTACCAACTCACCGGTCGACCGCTGCCGCCCTTACTTCTCCCACTCTTCCTTGTTCGTCTCGACGTCGTAGACCTCGCGGCCGTCGATGAACACCTTCTCTACCCGCGAGGTGACCTGCAACGGGTGGCCGCTGAGGATGACGACGTCGGCGTCCTTTCCCGCGTCCAGGCTGCCCACGCGGTCGGCCACCTTGGCGATCTCGGCCGACCACAAGGTGATGGCGGCGATAGCGCCCGCCTCGGACATCCCTTCCCGATAGGCCAGCGAGGCGCAGGTCCGCAAGTACTCGATGGGTACCACCGAGGCGTCCGTCGTGATGCAGCACTTGATGCCCTCGTGCTCCAGGATGCCTGGAGTGGCGAAGGTCTTGCCGCGCGTCTCGATCTTGCCGCGCGCCCCGTAGGTCGGCCCGACGACGCAAGGAATATTCCGCTTCTTCACCTCATCCAGGATGCGGTGGGTCTCCGTGGCGTGTTCCAGGGAAAACTCGATCCCGAACTCGTCGCCAATCCGGATGACGGTCATGATGTCGTCGGCGCGGTGGGCGTGGATGCGGGCCGGAAGCTCCCGCTTCAGCACCTTGACCAGGGCTTCCATCTGGAAGTTACGCGGCGGGGGCTCGGGTGGGCGGTTGTCGGCGCCGCCGCGCGGACTCTTCGGAGCCCCGTCCAGTGCGCCGCCGGGCGCTCCGCCGCCGCCCGCCGCCATCTTAGCCTCGAACTCGGCCTTCCGCTTCTCGTACTCCTCCCAGCGCTGCTGGTAATTCTGCGCCTTCACCAAGGCCTCGCGCAGCATGGCGGCGATGCCCATACGCGTGCTGGGCATCATCCCGCGGCTGCCGAAATTCCGCTTAGCGTTCTCGCCGAAGGCCATCTTCACGCCCGCCGGGTGGAGGATGACCATGTCCTTGCGGCTCTTTCCCGCCGTCTTGGTCACCAGGTCGATGCCGGTGATGACCTTGCCGCTACCGGGACGTGTCAGAATGGTAGTCACCCCACCCGCCACAGCGGCCTTCAGTTGGTCGCTCTTGGGGTTGAAGGCGTAGTAGTAGTCCCAGTCCGGCGTGGTCGCCGGCGGAAGCATCCCCATGCCGCCGTCTCCGGCGCCGCCCCGCCCGCCAGGACTTTCGTTCCCGCCCTCTCGGTCAACCAGATCCTCGGGGTCGCCTCCGCCGCCGGCCAAGGCGGAACGGTCGGAAAGCCCGCCAAGGTCGCCAAGGCCCCGAAGGTCGATGCCGTCGTTCAGTTCACTGAGGTCGTCCATGATGCCGGCGTCCTCGCCCCAGTCGAAAACGGACAAGTGGCAGTGAGCCTCCACGATGCCGGGCATGACCACCTTACCGGCGGCGTCAACGACCCGTGCCCCGACGGGGATGTCCACCTCCGCCGCGGCGCCCACGGCCGCGATTTTCGACCCCTTGATGAGCACCGTGCCTTTCTCGATCACCGGTCCGGAAACCGGGAAGACTCGGCCGTTGGTAATGGCCAGGTAGCCGCCGTTTCCTCCAATGCCGTCGCTATTATCCGCCATCTACTTCGCCCCCCTTCGGTAGCCGGGTTGGGTCAACCCTTGGGCCACGGCCCAATCCTCCGGGTCCCAGGCACTCGCCGCATCCCAGACCTTCACGCCGTTTACATAAGTCAACTCGACCCGGGTGTTGATGTCGAAGGGGTGCCCGCTGTAGACGGCCACATCCGCGTCCTTCCCGGCCTCCAGGCTGCCCATGCGCCCCGCCACCCCCAGAATCTCGGCGGGGTTGATGGTGATGGCCTTCAAGGCGTCGGCCTCCCCCATCCCCTCACGCACGGCGGTGGCCGCCTGTACCGTAAGGTAGTGAATGGGTATGGTCGGGTGATCGGTCGAAATAGCCACCTTGACGCCGGCCCGCGCCAGCACGCCCGGCAGCTTCAGGGACAGGTTCTTCAGGTCGCTGCGCCGGTTGACCGTAATCGGCCCGGCGACCACCGCCGCCCCGCTCTCCTGGATCTCATCGAGGACCAGGTGGCCCTCGGCGCAGCGCTCCAACACCAGCTTGAGGCCCCACTCCCGGGCCAGCTCGATGGCGTTGGAGATGTCATGGTTCAGGTGAGCCGTCACAAAAATGGGCATTTCGCCGCGCAGCAACGCCATGATGGCCTCGGTTCGCAGATTGCGGTCCGGTTCGGGCAAGTTGGTGGCGCCCGCGGCCTTGGCCTTTTCCAGGCGCTCCTGGCGCTCCATCGCCTCCCTGGCCCGCTGCAGTTCCGCCTGGAACAGGGCGACGTCCTGGGCCCGGTCGCGCGGCTGGATCTGGGGCCCGCCGCGCATGGCCGCCATCATCGCCATCCGCGGAGTCCCGGTCAGCGACACCTTCATCCCGGCCGGGTTCTTGATGGCCATGTCGGTGAGGGTGCGACCGGCCGTCTTCATAACGAAGGTCTGGCCGCCAAAGATGTTCGCCGTGCCCGGGCTGACCATGGTCGCCGTGACGCCCCACTGTAGGGCGTCTTTCAGGGCCAGGTCTTCGTGCCAGGCGGCGTCGATCGTCCGGAGTTGCGGGCTGATGGGATTGGAGGGCTCGTCAGTGTCCACGCCGATGGGCCCGTTGCCGTCCTCGTGGATGCCGGCGCGGGTACTGGCGTCGATCAGGCCGGGCAGGACATACTTGCCGGAGGCGTCCACCACTTCGGCTCCGGCGGGAATGGCCGCGCCCTGGCCGGCGGAAGTCACCGAAATGATTTTGCCCCCGTCTACCAGCACCGTCGCCCCGTCCAGAAAGGTCCCGGAGGGCGTCAGTACTCTGCCGTTCTTGATGGCAAGCAAAGGAAATCCCCCTTCCTCAAACTGGTTGATTCCGGGGGAATGATTCGACTCCGGAAATAGTAGTCCTGGTGACGTACTCCGCCGACTGAAAGTCAGCGGCATCTCAGGCAGCAAGAGCCACCTTCGACCTGGTTTCGTGGACCGTATGCCATCCGAGGCGGATCGGCAAGACCACGGGCCGCGCCACACGGCCACTACTCCGCTCGATGAGGGGAGATACCTTATAGGCATTCTGGAAGATGTTAGCGACACCGTTCGTGTCGGCGTGGACCCGCCAGCCGCAGGCGCAGGCGTACAAGCCACGGTGCCCGCGGTTGGACTTCCTGACTTCGCCGCAGGCGTGACAGGTCTGAGAGGTGTAGGCCTCACCGACCTCCATCACCTGGATACCGTACAGGCCGGCCTTGTAGGTGATCATATCGATGATCTTGCGGAACGGCCAGGCGTGCAACCGCTGGTTTAGTTCGTCGGTGTAGTCGATGCGCTCCAGGATGCCCGTCAGGTCGCCGATGGCGATGGTGTCGACACCCGCCAGCCAAGAGCGATGCACAAAGTCGGCGGTCAAGATGTGGAGCAGGTGTTCCACCTGCCGGGACTCCTTCCGCTCG
>JAJYWN010000068.1 GCA_021791495.1 Bacillota bacterium | reverse complement strand
AGGCCGATTTCCGCCAAATTCTAGCGGTAGCCACGAGACACCCATTAGATTTTGGCGGAAAACCGCCCCAAACTCACCGTTCTAGAGTGCCAACCGATGAATCTTAGCGATTTGCTTCCGCGACACCGCCAGATTCTGGCGATTCTCGTTCGGAGGATACTCAGACAACTGGATCCCTCTCGATCGGCGGCAGAACTGATCTCGACCCCAGTGGGAAGCGCTCGACCGTAGCCGCGGGTTCGGAACTGCATGGAGATCTCCGCCGCTACGTGAATCGGTTTGACGTGCCCCACCCAAACGGACGGGATACCCCCCACCCTTACCATTCCGATGCGAATTGGCCTTTGATCCAGGCTATGGTAGAAAGCGGCAGAGTATCTGGCGGAATACCCCCGCCCGTTTTGGCTTACCCTCGACGGCAGGTCCGAGAGCTTCATCTGCATTTGATGGCGACAGGGGCGCTGAAGGCACCTGCGACCCTTGCGAGCCTTGATTCCCAAGGGTGTCGGGACTCCGCGGACGTGGTCTAACGCTTGGCCCATCCCAGGTATCGGGGCACAACCTTTGTCAACAAGCTGAGAAGGCCCGACGGGGCCTTCTCGTGTCGCCTCACTATCGATAAAGGTCGGTAACGAGAGTTCACTGCGGTTCAGTGTCCGGCTGGACCACAGTCCTATACTCCCAGAGTGGACAGGAGTTCCTCGATCTTGGAATCGTCCGCCAGATCGAATCCCCAGCCGGCGAGTTCGGCCCGCACGATCTGCCGCGACGTCGCGGTGTCCAGGGCGGTCCCGGGGCCGACCATCGTCGAGCCAGCCATTGCCGGAGCCGCTGCCGCTGACCGAGCCGCCGCCACTTGCCGGCGGAAGAGCTTCGGCGAGACGGAATAGATCTTGGTCAGAATTGCTAGGTCGAATGGCTTCGCCGGTTGTCCGCTGATTGGCTGCGGGCTGAACTTGCACTTCTGGGGCATGAAGGGGCAGGTCACCTTCTCCTGCGGCTGTCCGTACTCGAAAAACATCCGGCATTGGGGGCAATAGTACCGCCCCATGGGGCCCGCCGTAACGGACATGAAGTGGAGGTCCATCTTCAACAGGGACGTACCCGCTTCCAGGCCGACCGCTTCGGCTACGCGCTTCGCTCCGGCTAACAGCGCCATCTTGCTTCGCTTCTTCGCCGGCATCTCCTCGCCCCAGAGAGCCTGCGCGTCCATGACGAAGAGCGTCAACCCCGCCTCTGTACTCCGGACGGCCACGTCGAACCCGCTGGTGTAGATGAGAAACGCTTTGACGGTTTCGATGGGACTGGCCCTAAACTGGACTTTCCATTCATCGATGTCGGCCAGGAAAGCCTCCGCCAAGTCGCTCCCAAGGGCTTCCGGATCAGCGGCGCGCTGGACGGCGGCTGCCAGGAGGCGCTGGACGAACTTCGGGTAGAAGAGGCCGATTCGCTCGTAAGCCGCGGTGGAACCTGGCGGCAGTGTCTCAATGGGAATGGGCGTGTTCACACACATAGTGGGCATGTAAGGACACACAGGCTGGTTTAAGACGAACATCTTCTTGCACATGGCGCACCAGTAGTGCCCTGACGGCGATACAAGCCCTTTCGGCATGTCCCTAAGCATGGCCATCATGCCGCCGTGATTTCCCGGCCCGGCCATGTTGCCGGGCGTAGCTGTGTCGGGGTTCATTGCTCCGTTCGGTTCCATCGAAAGTCGCCTCCGTTGTCAAATGCTTAATACCCCTAGGGGTATCATATAGCCACCGCCTTTGAAGGTCAATTGCTCGGGGAAGCGAATGGCTCACGTCACGTGATGGCAGCAAATGGTTAGAGATTTGTATAGGAAAAGCACACCAAGTCTGATATACTATCTGGTAGTATCACCTGGTAATGATATGTGGTATTAGTAAACCTAGCACGATGGTCTTATTGGCGAAGGGAGCACGCAACCCAAAATGGCTCTTGCCTCCACTACAGCGGGCGCCAAGCCGGCTGAGAGTTCGAAGGTCCTGCGCCTGACGCAGGTAGATCCCAGAACGCAACCGGGGGTGCGCAGCGCCGCGGTCATTGGTACCGGCGCTTTCGTCGGCAGTGGCCGCCTGACCAACTCCGATCTGGAGCAGATGGTGGATACCTCCGACGCCTGGATCCGCGAGCGGACCGGCATCCTTTCGCGGCCCATCGCCACATCGGAGCAGGCTACCTCGGATTTGGCCTATGGGGCCGCGGTGCGGGCCCTAAGCAGCGCGGGTATGAGCGCCGCCGACCTTGACCTGATCATCGTGGCCACGGTCACCCCCGACATGCCGTTCCCGTCGGTGGGCACCATCGTTCAGGAGAGACTGGGCGCGCGACGGGCTGTGGCCTTCGACCTGGCCGCGGCCTGCGCCGGCTTCTTGTTCGGCCTGACCACGGCCTGGAACCTCATCGGCGCGGGGATGTACCAGAACGCCCTAGTCATTGGGGCCGAGACCCTTTCCCGTATCACCGACTATCGCGACCGGACCACCTGTGTTCTGTTCGGGGACGGTGCCGGCGCCGTGGTCCTGTCCGCTGCTCCGCGCGGTGTGGGAGTCGTGTCGTCCGTCTTGGCAACCGATGGTTCGGGAGTCCCTTTCCTGCAGCAGCCCGCCGGCGGCTCGCGCCGACCCGCTTCCATCGAGACGGTCACTCAGCGTCAGCACTACATCAAGATGCTGGGCCAGGAAGTGTTCCGGAATGCGGTGCGCGGCATGGTGTCCACCTGTACCGCCGCCTTGGACAAGGCCGGCATCACCTCCGCCGACTTGAACCTGGTCAT
The DNA here is from genome assembly GCA_021791495.1 of Bacillota bacterium. GTDB lineage: Bacteria > Bacillota > Sulfobacillia > JAJYWN01 > JAJYWN01 > JAJYWN01. Next base: position 126,150 of record JAJYWN010000068.1, on the reverse strand, counting down.
CCCCCATCAGGCCAACATCCGGATCATCCGGGCGGTGGCCGACCGCCTGGGCATATCCGATGACCAACTCCTGGTGAACATCGAGGAGACAGGTAACTTATCGGCTGCTTCCATTCCGGTGGCCCTTGACCAGGCGGTCCGGGCCGGCCAGCTGCACGACGGTGACCTCATCTTGATGACGGCATTCGGCGCCGGGTGGTCTTACGGGGCGGTCGTGCTGCGTTGGGGAGCGGCCTGATTTCGGCAACCTTGGGGAGGAAGTTCAGCGGTGCCAGGCAAGATGGGCAAGATTGCTTTCATTTTTCCGGGACAAGGCGCGCAGTACGTGGGGATGGCGAAGGAATTGGCCGAGGCCTACCCTGAGTCCAAACTAGCTTTGGAGGAAGCCGGCGACGGCGCGGGACTGGACTTGGTCGGCCTATGCTGTGGTGGACCAGAAGACCATTTGAACTTGACCGAGAATACCCAGCCTGCCGTACTGGCCGCCAGCGCCGCCGCGCTGGCGCCCCTGGCCGCGGCCGGCTTGGTGCCGTCCTATACGGCCGGCCTGAGCCTCGGCGAGTATACCGCCCTGGTGGCCTCGCGCGCCCTGTCGCTCTTTGACGCGGCGAAGGTAGTCCGCAAGCGCGGCCGGCTGATGCAGGAGGCAGTGCCGGCCGGCGAGGGCGGGATGGCGGCGGTGATGGGTTTGTCGGCGGAGGATTGCCGTACCGCGTGCAACGGTCTGGAGTGCCAACCCGCCAACTTCAACTGCCCCGGCCAAGTGGTAATTTCGGGGCGGGCGGCGGCGGTGAAGGCGGCGGCCGAACGGTGCTCGCAGTTGGGCGCGAAGAAGGTCATTCCCCTCCGGGTGAGCGCTCCCTTCCATTCTGAGCTGATGCGTCCCGTAGCCCCTCTTCTGGACGCCGAGTTCGACGGAATCCGCATCCGGGATGCGGACCCGCCGGTCATCGCCAACTGCACCGCGCGCCCTGTAACGAAGGCGGCCGAGATCCGTCGCCGCCTGCTGGAGCAGGTATACGCTTCGGTCTACTGGGAGGATTCGGTGCGCTGGATGGCGGCCGACGGTGTGGACACCTTCGTGGAGATCGGACCATCGAAAGTCCTGTCGGGCTTCGTAAAGCGCATCGCGCCGCAAGCAACCATCTTGTCGGTGGAGGACTGTACCACACTGGACGCCACCATGGCCGCCCTGGAAGGGAGATGGACCCTTGCCGTCGGAGGACGCTAGGAACGTGATGGAGCAGCCGACGCAGGCCGGGGCGAGCCTGGCCGGACGGGTGGCCCTGGTCACCGGAGCATCGCGCGGTATCGGGCGCGCCGTCGCCCTGGGACTGGCCGCCGCCGGAGCCGAGGTGGCCGTGAACTACCGGTCGGGCAAGGACCAGGCCGAAGCGGTGGTGGCCGCCATCGCGGCAGCGGGCGGCAAGGGCTATGCCTTGCAGGCCGATGTCGCCTCCGAAGAGCAGGCCGCCGGCCTCATAAGCGAAGTGGCGGCCCGGTCGGGACGGCTGGATATACTGGTCAACAACGCCGGGATCACCCGGGATAGCCTGCTCCTCCGCGCGAAGACTGAGGACTGGAACGCGGTCCTCGGCACCAACCTGACCGGCGCATTCTTCTGCGCCCGCGCCGCGGCCAAGATCATGATGAAGCAGCGATGGGGGCGCATCATCAGCCTCTCCTCGATCGTCGGGCTCACCGGTAACGCCGGTCAGGCCACCTACGCCGCTTCGAAGGCCGGCCTCATCGGCCTCACCCGCTCTCTGGCCAAGGAACTGGCGTCCCGCCAAATCACGGTGAACGCGGTGGCGCCGGGGTTCATCGAGACCGACATGACCGCCGTCTTGCCCGAGTCCGCCCGGACTAACCTGGCGGAAGCCATTCCCCTGGGCCGCACCGGAGCGCCGGAAGAAGTGGCCGCGGCCGTGGTCTTCCTGGCATCACCCACCGCCGCCTACATCACGGGGCAAGTATTGGTGGTGGACGGAGGGCTTTCCATCGGCGGAGGTTTCTAGCATAATAGAACGAAAGGCCAGGCACACACAGTAACCAATAGGGGGACCACTTCAGTGGACCGCGTTTTTGTGACAGGGATGGGACTCATCACCTCTCTCGGCAAGGATGTGGATACGTTCTGGGCGAACCTCACGGCCGGTAAGAGTGGCGTAGGCCCGATTACGTTGTTCGACGCTTCCGATCTGGACAGCCGTATCGGCGCCGAGGTGGCCGATTTTGACCCCACAGCGTACATGGACCGTAAGGAAGCCCGGCGCATGGACCGTTTCACCCAGTTCGGTATGGCCGCCGCCCGGCTGGCCCTGGTCGACGCCGGCCTGCTCGTGGCGGGTGGCAACGGCAACGGCGACGGGGAGGGCAAGGGTGAAAGAACCGTCGTCGGTATCGACCCCGACCGGGCGGCCGTCGTCTTCGGCACAGGTATCGGCGGGGTATCGACCTTGTGCGACCAGCATTCGGTCATCCTCCAGAAGGGCCCCGGGCGCGTTTCGCCTTTCTTCATCCCGATGCTCATCGCGAATATGGCGGCCGGGCAGATCGCCATCACCTATGGTTTCAAGGGACCCAACCTCACCACCGTCACGGCCTGTGCCTCGTCGGCCAACGCCATCGGCGAAGCCTTGCGGTTCATCCGCGAGGGCCGCGCCGATGTGGCGGTATGCGGTGGCGCCGAGGCGCCCTTGGTCCCGCTGGCTTTCGCCGGATTCTGCTCGGCGAAGACCCTTTCCACCCGAAACGACGATCCGCGGCGGGCCTCACGCCCCTTCGACGCCGATCACGACGGGTTCGTGATGGCGGAGGGGTCGGGTATGGTGGTGCTGGAGAGCGAGAGCCATATGAAGCGGCGCGGGCGCACACCCTATGCCGAATTGGTGGGTTACGGACTCACGGCGGACGCCTACCATATGACTTCACCGCCTCCGGGAGGGGAAGGCGGCGCGCGGGCCATGACGGCGGCGCTGAAAGATGCCGGCATGCGGCCCGAGGACGTCGACTACCTGAACGCCCACGGCACATCGACGCAGGTCGGCGACAAGGCGGAGAGCGAGGCCATCCGCTCCGTGTTTGGCGCGCAGGCCGACAAGTTAAAGGTCTCGTCCACCAAATCCATGACCGGGCACCTCTTGGGCGCCGGGGGAGCGGTGGAGCTCATCGCCTCGATTCAGGCCATCCGGACGGGGATCATCCCACCCACCATCAACCTGGAGCACCCCGCCCCTGGTTGCGACCTTGACTACGTGCCGAACCGAGCCCAGACCACACGAGTGCGGGTGGCTCTGTCGAACTCCTTCGGCTTCGGCGGGCAGAACTGCAGTCTGATCGTGAAGGAAGCGTAGCTCTGACCGGTAGACAACGGATTCCGACCTTAACCTGACTCTTCTTCCATCACCCTCCCCTACCGTTTTCCCTCGGGCGTGCCCGGGGGATTTTTCTTGGGAGGGAAAGCCAGCCTGCTCAAGGAATAGGCGTAAGGCGATGCCTGCACCAACACCGAAGACTCGGAGGGAGAACCAACATGTCTCAACTGGCCGACTACTACCGCATCGAAGACCTGCTCCAGCCCGAAGAGCGCGCTGTCCGCGACACTGTGCGCAAGTTCGTCGACCGTGAGGTCAAACCCATAATCGGCGAGGCCTGGCTGAAGGGCGAGTTTCCGCGGCACCTCATCCCGAAGATCGCCGAGCTTGGCCTGTTCGGCCCGACCTTGCCCGAGGAATATGGCGGCGCCGGCCTCTCGCCGCTGGCCTACGGTATGGCCATGCAGGAGTTGGAGCGGGGCGATTCGGGCCTGCGCAGCTTCGCCTCGGTCCAGTCCGCCTTGGCCATGTACGCCATCTACCGCTGGGGAAACGAGGACCAGCGGCGTCACTGGCTCCCGCGGATGTGCGCCGGCGAGGTCATCGGGTGCTTCGGCCTGACGGAGCCCGACGCCGGTTCCGACCCCGACATGATGACCACGAAGGCACGCCGGACCGGCAAGGGCTGGGTCCTGTCGGGTGTGAAGCGCTGGATCACCAACGGCTCCCTGGCCAACGTGGCCGTGGTCTGGGCCAAGGGCGAGAGCGGTAAGGTCTGCGGGTTCCTGGTCGAGAAAGGCCAGCCCGGTTTCACCACCACCGACACCCATACCAAGGCTTCCATGCGCGCCTCCATCACCTCCGACCTCATCCTGGACGGAGTAGAGGTGGCCGAGGACCACGTCCTGCCGGGGGTCAAGGGGTTGGGGTCGGCGTTGAGCTGCCTGACCGAGGCCCGTTTCGGAATCGCTTTCGGCGTCGTCGGGGCGGCCATGGATTGCCTCCAGGAAGCGCTCGACTATACCAGCGTCCGCAAGGTCTTCGGCCAGCCTCTGGCGGCGAAGCAGCTCACTCAGGAGCGGCTGGCGGACATGCTGGCCCGGGTGACTTCCGCCCAGTTGTTGGCGGTGCGGCTGGGGCAACTGAAGGCAGCGGGGCAGATGACCTATCCTCAGGTCTCCCTGGCCAAGCGGGAAAACGTCCGCCACGCGCTGGAGGTGGCCCGGATGTCGCGCGAGCTGTTAGGGGCCAACGGCATCACGACGGAGTACGCTTCGATCCGCCATATGTGCAACCTGGAGACGGTGGATACCTATGAGGGTGCCTACGAGGTCCATACTTTGATCCTCGGGCGTGACCTCACCGGGATCGCGGCGTTCTAGGGTTTCTGAGCGAAAACCCTGCTACGAGGCCTCTTGAGGACCGACGATGACCTTGGTCTTACCGGGAGGACGGCACGCGCCGTCCTCCTTCTGTTAGCCCTTGGTCAGCACTGCGGGGAGGATCGCGCTCCCGACCGTTGGCGGGCAGCCCGTAATGGGCCCGCGACGCCTTCCAAGCGCCACGAGCGCAGGTAGTCTCTGAACCCCGGCGTAGCGCTCCCCGCCGCGAAACGGCCCTCGGCCAGCCCGATCTCCCTGTACGTCCCTCCGAAAGCCAATACCAATGCGATATCCGATACCCGCCCCCGCTGGGCCAAGAAGGAATGAGCCTCCTCGAAAGTGGCTGCGCCTTCCCCTTACGCAGCGAAACGGAACATTCGATACACAGGATGTAGCCCCCCTCGCACGGCCAAAGCGAGGAAAGCGGCGAGCCGCCCGCCTAGTACGGGCGGCTTTGCTCTATCCCGGCGGCTGAAACCGGTTTTCGTTAAGCGGAAACCGCGGCGGCGCCGGTGTGGTAGAGGCGACTGGTGCCGCCGGCCGGCAGAGCCTCGACCGATGGCGCCAGCCCTTGGCGGCGTAACGCCCCCGCCACCGCATCCAGCGCCAACTCCGGCCGGTTGCAGTCGATCGATAGGTGGGCCAGCGTCACTTGAGTCGTAGCGCCGGTAGCCAAACGGACGACGGCGTCGGCCGCCTGCTCATTCGACAGGTGACCGAGATTCCCCAGGACTCTCTCAATGAGGTAGCGTGGCCGCCCCGAGGTCATTTCCATTCTGACGTCATGGTTGCTTTCCAGGACCAGGGCGGAAGCCCCGCGCAGTGAATCGGCCAGCGTCCACGGCAAGTGCCCCAGGTCGGTGACCACCGCCACTGAATGCCATTCCTGGCCCACCAGGGACACCCGGTAGCACAAGGGTTCCACGGCATCGTGCGGTTTCTCCAGGGCCGCCACCCGCAGTTCGCCCACAGCCACCTCGTCTCCGTCCCGGACCTCTTCGCGAAGCGCGGGCGAAAGCCCATACGCGTACCCGAAGGAACGCCAGACCTCGCGCCCGGCGAATACCGGGATGCCGTGCTTCTGGGCGAAAGACACCTTCAGGCAGAGCGAGCGGGTGTGGTCGGTGTGTTCGTGGGTAATGAAGATGGCGCCAAGGGAGGCCGGCGGCACCCCCAGTTCAAGAAGTCCCTGCTCCAACGCACGCCGCGACAATCCACAATCGATGAGGATAGCACTGCCAGCGCCCCGCACGAGATACGCATTGCCAAACACACTGGAACTGGCCAGAGAGGCGAAAGCCAGGCCTGGTCCGAAGGGCGTCTCCGCCTGTATCAAGGCACATCACCGGAGGACAAACCTTCGCCATCTGGGCCGGGATTCCTATGGGCTACTTCCGGCAGGCTTCGCCGGAGGGGTGAGGGCGGTGGCGCCGGAGGAGTTCTCCTCCCACTTCGTCGGGGGATACGCGCGCCATTGCCAAAAGGATCATGCTGAAAAAGAACAGGTCGGCCGTCTCGGCCACCACCCGGTCCGGGGTCTCGGTGAGGGCGGCGTGCACCACTTCCAAGGCCTCCTCCCCCACCTTTCGCGTGACGGCGGGCAGACCGTGGTCCGTCAGTTCCACGACGTAGGAGCCGTCTGGGCGGTCGCGCAGGCGGGAGGCGATGGTTTCCTCCAAGGTGTGGAGCGCGGACGCCAGGGGACGGGTGGCCGTCTCGACGTCGGACAGGCCCAACGGCGTCAGCCGGCGGTAGAAGCAGCTACGGTTGCCGGTGTGACAGGCCGGACCATCGGGGACAACTTCGTAGATGAGGGAGTCACCGTCGCAGTCCACCAGGACTCGTTTGACGTGTTGGGTGTGACCGGAGGTCTCCCCCTTCACCCAAAGGCGGCGACGGCTGCGGCTGAAGTAGCAGGCCAGCCCGGTCTCCACGGTCTTGGCCAGCGCCTCCGCGTCCGCGTAGGCCAGCATGAGGACGGTGCCGTCGGTGGCGTCGACCGTGACTACCGGCACCAGACCATCCGCTCCGGGATATATCCCCGATGGGAAACCGTTGTCTTTCATAGTCATTACAAGCGCACCTCGATTCCCAGGTCGGCCAGGTGTTCCTTGATGGCACGGACAGTCAGCTTCCGGTAGTGTAGGCTGGAAGCGTACAGCGCCGCGTCCGCCCTACCCTCCGTCAATACCTCAGCGGCATGCGCGGCCGTTCCGCCGCCCCCGGACGCGATGACGGGGATGTGCACCGCTTCCGCAACGGCGTGGGTGAGACTGATGTCATACCCTTGGTTGGTGCCGTCCCGGTCGATGCTGGTAAGCAGGATCTCCCCGGCTCCCCGCCGCTCCGCCTCGGCGGCCCAGACCACCGCGTCCTGGCCGGTACTTTCCTTCCCTCCAAGAATGCGGGCTTCCCAGAGGCCTGGCTGTTCACCGGTGGGCACACCGTTGGCGGGGGCCCTGTCGGCGGGCGCGCCGCCGGCGGACACGCCATCGGACACTCCGCCGGCAACACCGGTCACCCGCCGGGCGTCCACCGCCACCACGATGCACTGGCGCCCGAACCGGGCGGCGCCGCGGGTGATGAGGTCCGGGTCGCGCCAGGCGGCCGTGTTCACAGAAACCTTGTCCGCGCCGGCGCGGAGGAGTTCGGTGATGTCTTCAAGGGTGCGGATGCCGCCGCCCACCGTCAGGGGGATGGTGAGCCGCCGCGCCACCGCCCGGACCGTGGCCAGGCGTGCCTGGCGCCCTTCCTCGCTGGCCGAAATGTCTAAGATGACCAGTTCATCCGCCCCGTCCTCTTCGTAACGGGCGGCTTGCTCGGCCGGGTCCCCGGCGTCCGCCAGATTCACGTAGTTCACTCCCTTGACCACCCGGCCGTCTTTCACGTCCAGGCAGGGGATGATCCGTTTCGCTAGCATGGGCCTGACCTCCTCTGGGAGGACCCGCGGCCGCCGGTAGGTTCACGTCCCTGGTTCGGTCCTTCAGTGCCAGACGACAGTTTCCCGTCATAGAAGGCGCGGCCCACCACGGCGCCGGCCAGCCCCAACGGGGCCAGTGCGGCCAGGGTCTCCAGATCGCCGTGCCCGCCTACGCCACCGGCAGCCAGCAGCCGGGCGCCCTTTGGGAAGAAGGGCGCCAAGGAGTGGAGGACTCTGGCCAACGCGGGGGCGTCCACCCCGCCCAGGGTTCCGTCACGTGAGGTGTCGGTGATGACGGCGCCCGCCAGGGGCAAAAGGCCGGCTTGGGCTAGGCGTAACACCTCTTCCGGGTCCGCTCCCACCGCCCCTTTCCACCCGTCGACGGCCAACTTCCCGCCTTTCAGGTCCAGGCCGGCCAGGATCCGCCCGGGGTGGGCGCAGGCCATAGCCGCCAGCCAGGCCGGTTCACGAACAGCTCGGGAACCCAGGATGACCCAGGTCGCCCCGTTGTCCAGGGCGCACCGGACGTCCGTGTCCGAGCGCAGCCCGCCGCCGACTTCCACCGGGAGTCCGGTGGCGGCCGCGATTCTCTCCACCAGGCCCAGGTTCACGGGGTGGCCGGCGAAGGCGCCGTCCAGATCTACCACGTGCAAGGAGGCCGCGCCGGCACCGGCAAACCGGCGTGCCATTTCCACGGGGTCGCCCGCCTGGGTGGCGATCTGGTCGGCCCGACCCTGGACCAGGCGCAGGCAGACGCCGTTCATAATGTCGATGGCCGGGACTACCTGGAATCGGTCCCGAGCCACTCCCGTCCCCGGGTCCAGCAAGTTCAACGAGAACATGCGGTCACAAACCTTTCAAGGATGGCGCGTCCGGCGGCGCCACTTCGCTCGGGGTGGAACTGGACTCCGGCCACGTTGCCCCGGCCCACAATGGCCGGGAAAACCTCACCGTACTCCACTTCTCCCAGGACGATCCGGCTGTCGCGCGGAAAGGCTACATAGGAGTGGGCGAAGTAGAAGTGGCGGTCATCGAAGTCTCCGCTCTCCAAGAAGCCGTCGGCGGCTACGGCAGAAGCAGCATCGCCATTCTGCTCTGCCGGGACGCGCACGCGGTTCCAACCCATGTGCGGCAACCGCGGCGCCCCGTCCAGCCGGCGCACACCTCCTTCGAGCAGCCCGAGTCCGGGGCTGGCGCGGCCGTCCTCCTCGCTCCATTGGAACAGAAGCTGCATGCCCAGGCAGATCCCGAGGATGGGGCGGCCGGCCCCCGCCGTAGCCCGCACCGCGTCGCCCAGAGGTCCGGTCAGGACCTTGGCCGGCGGGCCGAAGGAGCCCACGCCGGGCAGGACCAGGCCGTCCGGCGCCCCGGCACCCGCCTCCAGATCGCCGGTGGAAGACACGATGCGCGCCGCCCCGCCCGCGCGTTGGATGCCCCAGACGACACTGGCCAGATTGCCCAGGCCGTAGTCGAGTACCGCTATGACCGGTGCCGCGCTCATCCCCTCAGCAACCCCTTGGTGGAAGAAATCTCCGCCGTACCGACGGCGCCCGCGGCCTGGGTCCGCGGACCCAGCGCCTCCCGCAGCGCCAACCCGAAAGCCTTGAAAGCCGCCTCCCACTGGTGATGGGGGCTGTTCCCGGCCAAAAAGCGCAGGTGCAAAGTGCACGTGGCGCCCCTCGCGAAGCCGATGAAAAACTCGGCCAGCGCGTCTCCATTCTCCGAAGCCGTCCTCAGTCTTTCGGCGGTCTCCGCCGGCGCCAGGAAAGCCCCCGGCCGGCCGCCCAGATCCAGAACGACCTGCGTCAAGGCTTCATCCATGGGGATGGTGGCCTCGCCGAAACGGCGCACACCCCGCCCCTCTCCGACGACCTCCGCCACGGCCCGGCCCATGGAATAGCCGGTGTCCTCGGCAAGATGGTGGTAGCCATTGGCCACGTCGCCGGCGGCCTGCACGACCAGCCCCAAGACCCCGTGGAAGGCCATCGCGGTGAGCATGTGGTCAAGGAAAGACCAGGAGGTGGCGATCCCCTCGTCCGGTCGCCGGCCGGGAACGGGTTCGCCGAAGGTGACCTCAACCTGGGTTTCTTTAGTGTGGCGGGAGTAGGTTCGCGTCTCCAAAATCGTACCCTCCGGTTCAGAACAAGAATCTTGGCATCAAAGAGCGGGGGTCTCCGTTCTCGCCGGTGGCCGCTCTACCATCCGCCGCGTCGGGTGGCCGACCGCGCGTGCCAGGGCAACCCTTCCACCCCGGCCAGAAGAGCGGTGTCGGCCGACAGGCCGGCGGCCGCGGCCGCGTCTAGCTCCAGTCGGCTGAAAGTCCGGAAGAAGTCGTTGGCCGACAGCGGACCGGCAAAACGTGCCGCCCCCATCGTCGGCAGTACGTGGCTGGGGCCGGCGATGTAGTCGCCGAAAGCCACCGCAGTCGACGGGCCCAAAAACAGCGCGGCCCCGCGGACGCTGTGGAGCAGGTCTCCCGGCAGCGGTGACAGTACCTGAACGTGTTCGGCGTTCCAGGCTGCGGATAGCCCCACGGCCGCCTCGGGGAAACCGACGGTGCACAAGGCCACCTGACCCTTGACCTCCCTCTCGACCTCCCTCCCGATCTCCCTCTCCACACCGGCCGTCAGCCGGGTCACGGCAGCGCCGACGGCGGAAGCCAGTCCCCCGTCCCAGGTAACCAGAAGCCCCAGTGCGCCCGGCCCGTGTTCGGCCTGGGCCAGGAGGTCGGTGGCCACCATTTCGGCGTCGGCGCCCGGACCCGCTAGAATCAGCACTTCGCTGGGGCCGGCGAGACTGTCGATGCCCACCAGCCCGAAGACCTGCCGTTTCGCCTCGGTCACGTAGGCGTTTCCAGGCCCCACGATCTTGTCCACGGCAGGAATGGTCTCGGTGCCATAGGCCATTCCGGCGACAGCCTGCGCCCCGCCGACCTTGAAGACGCGGTCCACGCCACACTCGCGGCAGGCCACCAGAACCGGGGCCGGAAGGCGGCCATCTTTTCCGGGCGGGGTGCAGACGACGACTTCCCCTACTCCGGCAACGCGCGCCGGGATGGCGGTCATCACCACTGACGAGGGGTAGGCCGCCCGGCCGCCGGGGATGTAGATGCCGACACGGTCCAAGGGGCGGGCCTCGAGCGCGGCGGCGCGGTCGCTCTCTCCTGCCCTTGATCGATCAGGTGGACGGTCGCCCGCCCGGTTTCCCGCACAGTGTCCCACCCAGAGGTTTTCCTCCTGGAAGACCCGCACCCGGCTGATGGCCCGCCGTATAGCTGCCAGGACGGGGCCGTCCACTGCCTTGTAGGCGGCCTCGAACTCCTCCGGCCCCGCCTCCAAAGTGAAGCCGGGGCCACTCGCGCCGTCAAAACGTTGTGTGAGCTCGAGCAGGGCCGCGTCCTTCCTGGCAGCCACGTCGTCCAGAATGGCACGGACGGACCGTACGACATCCTCTCCCGGCCCTTGGCGGCGCAGCCGGGCGGCATCCCGGCAGGCCTGTTCGTCCCAGACGGCGACTTCCATCAGGCTGATGCCCTCCCCAAGGGTACGGCGCCGGCGGCGGTGGCGCCCGTAGCCGCGGTACCGGCCATGATCTTGTTAGCCAGGCGGAGCACGCCGGGCACACCCGTGCGTAACGCGGCGGCGTTGGCAATGAGCCGGGCGGAGATGTCTCTCACCACATCCAGGATGACCATGCCGTTCTCGGCCAGCGTGCGCCCGGTCGCCACGAGGTCGAGGATGACGTCGGCCGCCCCCGTCACCACCGCCAGCTCCACCGAACCGCGCATGGGAAGGACTTCGGCATCCATCCCCCGCTCGGCCAGGACGGCCCGGGTGAAGTTTGCGTAACGGCTGGCCACCACCAGACGCCGGGCGCTCAAGTCCGCGCCGGGGCGACCCGCGAAAGCCATGCGGCAGGCGGCCACTCCCAGGTCGGCCAATTCGACCACATCCGCCCCCGCCTCCAGGATGGAGTCGGAGCCGACGATACCGAGGTCGGCGGCGCCGCGCCCAACGTATGTGGGGGCGTCATCGGGGCGAGAGAAGAGGATGCGCAGGTCGTCACCTACGGGCACGATGACCCGCCGGTCTTCTTCGATGTCGGCCGGAACGTCCACACCCGCCCGGGCCAGCACTTCCAGGCTCGGCCCCAGGAGGCGTCCCTTGCAAAGGACCAGCGTGACTGACCTTTCAGCCACGTTGGGGCCCGGGTTGCGGTCGGAACTGGCGCCGAAACCCGTGGCGAGGCCGCGGGCGGAGCCGGTCCTAGTGGATTCCGTCAGGGACAAGGCCCACCCCTCCCCGGGCGAGGTCGGTGCGTCGCACCAGCGGAGTCTCCGAGTAACCACGGCGGTCCACCAGTACCAAGAAAGCGGCCCCGGCCAGCGAAGCCTCACGTTCAGCCTGGGCCCGGTCACCCACGTCGATGACCCGCGCCACGGCCCGCCCCTCGTCGCTGAGAATACCAGCCAGGGCCCTTGCCTGACGCCCATACCCGTCAATGGCGGCCACCACGACGGGACCGCGGGAAACACCCGTCTCCAAGGAAGACCGGATCTTGCCCATGAGTTTCACTACCTCCGAAAGCTGGATGGTGAACCCCACCCCCCCATCGCCGACCCCGAAGGCACGGACCAGGGCATCGTAGCGGCCACCGAGGGCCACCGCGGACGGGAGGTCGGGGACGAAAGCTTGAAACACCAGCCCGTTGTAGTAGGGCTGCGAGCCGACCAAGAGCGGATTCCAGACCACTCGCACCGATGGATGGAGGGCGGCCGACTCCCGGAAGAGGGTCACCAGTTCTTCCAGGAGGGCCAACAATCCGAAGGGCCACGTGCCGAGGCCCGCGTCGGCCAGGGCCTGGACAAAGCTGGACAGACCTTCTTCCCCGGCCGCGGCGGGCGCCACCCAACGCCGCAGCAAGGCGGACACGGCCGTGGCCCTATCCGTGTCTGTGCCGGCGCCCCCTTCGGCAATGGCGGTGAAGAAGGCCGGCAGGCTTTGGTCGACCAAGGCCGTGTGGGCCTTGGCGATGGCCGGCCCTTTCAGGCCGGAGGCGCGGAGGACACCATTCAAGAGGCCGGCGTGCCCCACATGGATGGTGATCCCGGAAAGGCCGACCGCCGCCATCGCGTCTTGGGCCAGGAGGAAGACCTCCCGGTCGGCGGCCGCTCCTTCACGGCAGCACTCGACGCCGGCCTGGAGGTGTTCAGTCAGCTTGGGGCTGGGTGACGGCAGTGACCGGACCACGCTGGCGATGTAGAAAACGCGGGACAGGCCGGCCGGATCCGGGCAGCGACGGAGCTGGCTGAGGACCGAGGCCGTGAGGTCGTGCCGGACGGCCAGTACTTCTCCGGATGGGCCTACCAGCTTCAGCGCTTTCGAGAGGATGTCGCGGCAAGCCTCCTGAGGGTAGGTGTCATACCTCTCCAGAAGTGGAGGAACTACCTCTCGATAACCGCTGTCCGCAAAAGCTCTGGCCAGACGCGCCGACAGCCCGCGGAGGATGGCGGGGGCAGGTGGCTCCACGTCTAGCAGGCCGGCCGGCAGCATGGCGGCGATGCGTTTCTCGTTTGGGAGGGCCATTGATCACTCTTCGCTTTATTACTTTATTGCTTTATCACTTTATCGCGCTAAAGCCTATGCCATAACTTTAGTCACCGGTGCAGCATCTGTCAATGGGGAATGCCTTGCCTGGAAGCGGCTATCTGATCGACTTTCCGCCCCTAGCGGTCCTCTCTATGACCATACGGTAGCCGTCGGCGCCGTCCTGAAGGAAACGGTTGATGCGGCTGATGGTGGCGGTGCTCATTCCCGTGTCGTGAGCGATCTCTTCGTAGGTCCGGCCGGCGGCCAGCATCTTCGCCACATCCAACCGCTGGGCCAGGACGCGCACTTCGCGAATAGTGCAGAGGTCTTCGAAAAAGCGGTAGCATTCGTCCATATCTTTCAAGGACAGGACGGCCTCGAACAGGCGGTCCACTTTCTCACTCTTGAGGCGGCCGCGGTACGGCTCTGCCACGCCTCCTGCCCCCTTCTCTCAACCTTCTGGCCCCGCCGGCCGGTGGCGGCCGTGCCGATCGGTGCCGGCCTGTACCAGTCGGTGCCGTTAGTTTCGGCGTGGCCACGGGCTTTCCTTTTCAAGGTGACGGTCGTACCGGACGATGGCCGCCATTGTATGACGCAGGTCAATGATTTGGGCGACGACTCAGGGTAGGCTGATCTTGAAGGTCGCCCGCGTAGCGACGAGAGAGCGAGAGTAGTGAGAGTTCCGTGGAAACAGAAAGGGAGGATCACTCATGGCTCAACAGGCTGTTGTTCTGGACGTCCGACCGATTCCCGTAGCCCACAAGCACTCCACGATCTTTGAGACCTTCGAACGGTTGGCGCCGGGCGAAGCGATGGTACTTGTGAACGATCACGACCCCCGTCCCCTGTACTACCAGTTCCAGGCCGAAAGGGCGGGTCAGTTCCAGTGGGAGTACCTGGAGAAGGGACCCGAGGTCTGGCGGGTGGAGATTCGGAAAACATAGTTAGCAGACTAGCGGCTGCCCGAACGGGCTTGGGCCACAGCTTCAGCCAAGCGTCGAAAGACCTCCAGCTTCTCCGAATAGGGTACGGCGTTGCGCCCGCTGGGCGAATGGGCGAGAAAGTCGGCGACGCCGGCCACCACCGATTCGTCTTGCAGGCCGTATTGAAAGGGCAGCGGCCCGCCGGCGACCCAGCGATAGATGCCCTTCCCAAGGTAACAGGCGAAACGGGGGCGCCAGCGGGCGATCTTTGCCCGGAGGACTTCGGCGCCCTCCTTCATTTCCGCCGCGCGCAGATCGTTGGACCCCGGCGTGGCTCTGGCCACCAGGTTCGTCAGGCCAAACCCCAGGTCCAGCATTCGGGCGTCCTCTTCGGCGGCCAGGAGCGTCGGCGTAAGGCCGGAATCGCGCAGGAGAGTCCAGAAACGGTTGTTCCGCCCAGCGAAGTGGTGGCCGATCTCCCCGGAACGGGTGCCGGGGTTGAAGCCGATGAACAGCACGGTCAGGCTTGGCCCCAGAATATCAACCACGGGGCCTGCCGGTTCAGCGCTGGAACGGCTTCCCAGCATCCGTCCGGTGAGGAGGAGCAGCGGGGGCACCGGCCCGGCCGAGGTCAGCCCGCACCAGGCCCGTAGTCTCGCGGAAACGCCCAGCGTGGTCCCTACCCATCGCCGCAAGATGCTCCAAGTACGTAGCCACATCGGCGAAACCTTCCTGCCTGGCCTGGAAGGCGAAACGGGGATACATGGTCTCGCTCTCATACTTCTCCCCGTCCACCGAGTCCTCCAGGTTCGCCAAGGTGCCGCGCAGCCACCCCAGCCGCGCGGCCAGGGCAAGAGCGGTGTGGGTGGCGTCCTCGGCCACAAGACGGAAAGCCTCGCCGGCCTCGGTCTCCCCCTCCAGCTCCGCCTGAGCGGCCATGGCCAGGTACTTGCGGTTCGCCTGCGCCGCGGTGGCGAAAGCCGACTTCAGATTCCCCTCGGTCACGGAGCCGACGATCTGGTCCTGCTCATCCACCTGGGCTCCTTCAGAAAACGTCTGGAACCGGTCGTGGGACGCCCCACAGACAGGGCACTGGTTAGGCGCCTCGCCGCCAACGGCCAGATGCTTGCACGTACCGCATAGCCACATCTCCACGCCAAAGCCTCCTTACTGAGCTGAAAACTGACGTCTTCCTTCGCCGGCATAGAGAGATCGCCCGCAGAAGACCGTGGCTAGTGTGCGCGGCGTGCAGAGATCCCTAACTGTAAACAGTCCAGAATTTGAAGGGTAGCACCGAAGACCGGTGGGTCGCGGCCGATCCCAACATGGGGGGCTAGTTCGGAAGGCTCAGGCCCGCAAACGATTGAGAACAGCGGAAGAGGCGGTCCAGATCTATGTTCCCGCCGGAAAGGACGACCGCGGTGCGGCCAGTCAGGAGTTCGTGGACCGGCCGGCCGGTCGCGGTGAGCCGCTGGTAACCGGCCGCGGTCACGGCAGAGGCACTGGCGGCGTCCGTCACGATGGAGCGATTAGGGATGGCGCCCACGGCCGACAGGATGAGGGCCGCACCGACCGCCCCGGAACCTTCCACCACCAGATGATGGTGGTTCAAGAGCCACCCAATGGCGAAGGCGATCTCGTCCTCCGTTACCAAGGCGAAGTCACTGCACGCCCACGATGCGGATGCGCGGGTTGATGGCCTTGACGATGACGGCGATACCGGAAATGAGGCCGCCGCCCCCCGCCGGCACGATAATCTGCGCTGCGTCGGGCAACTCCTCCAAAATCTCCAACCCCACCGTGCCCTGCCCGGCCACCACCTTGGGGTCATCCGAGGCGTGGACGTAAGTTAACCCCCGTTGTCGTTCCAGTTGGTGTGCATGGTCCTCCGCCTCGTCGTAGGACCTCCCCCAGAACACGATCTCGGCGCCCAGGCGGCGCGTGGCGTCAACCTTGGTCTTCGGCGTGGTCTCCGGCATGACCACCGTGGCCTTGGCGCCCGCCAGCCGGGCGGCCCGCGCCAGGCCTTGGGCGTGGTTGCCGGCCGAAGCGGCGACAAGCCCGCTCTGGAGCTGGCTTTGGGAGAGGGAGAGCACCTTGTTGGCGGCGCCCCGCACCTTGAAAGACCCTGCTATTTGCAGGTTCTCGGGCTTCAGCCAGACCGGTAACAAAGGTTGCCCTGGGCACGCCGCGGAGCTGGGGGCGGGATCTCCCCCAGCTCCGTAGCGGCGCATAAGATCCTGTTCAGCTATTTCTGCCAGGATGGGCGATTCCACCAGCGGCGTGGGACGCGTTAGGCCCCGGATGCGCTTGGCGGCGGCCAGAACCTGGTCAGGAGTGACTATCAAGTCCTGTCGTAATCCTCTTCCTTCGGCGGATTGTACTTCAGGAACCATCCCGTGATCCGGCGGTAGCGCTCCACCCGGCGGCTGGGTTTGCCGGACCGGGACAACTCGTGGTTTTCAGCCGGGAAGCGGACAAACTCCACGACTTTCTTCTGGCGCCGCAGGGCCGTAAACAACTCCTCCGCCTGCCCGATGGGACACCGGATGTCCTGCTCCGAGTGAATGATGAGGAGCGGGGTGACAACGTTCTTCACATACTGCAAAGGCGAACGGTCAAGCACCTTCTCCGTGTCGTCCCAGGGGTTGCCCGGGAAGTGGTGGTCGCCGAAGAGGGCGCCGATGTCGCTGGTCCCGTAGAAGCTGAGGCGGTCCACGACGCTCCTCTGGGTCACCGCCGCGATGAACCGGTCGGTGTGGCCGACGATCCAGTTGGTCATGAACCCCCCGTAGCTGCCACCGGTCACGCCAAGCCGCCCGGCATCGAGGAAATCGTAGGTGGCCAGCGCGTAGTCCACGCCCGCCATCAAGTCTTGATAGTCCATGCCGCCCCAGTCACCCACCACCGAGCGGGTGAAATCCTGCCCGTAGTTGCCGCTGCCGCGTGGGTTAGTGTAGAGGACGGCATACCCCAGGGAGGCCAGGATCTGAAACTCCATGAAGAAGGCGTGTCCGAAGGCCGAATGCGGCCCGCCGTGGACCTCCAGGACCATGGGGTATTTCTTGCCCGCCTGCATACCCACGGGACGCACCAGCCAACCCTCGATCTCCAGGCCGTCCACCGACTTGTAGTGGATGGTTTCGGGGGCCGAAAGCGCCACGGCCGAAAGGAGACCGTCGTTGACCTTGGTCAGCCGCCGCGGGGCCGACTCCGCCCCCAGTTCCCACGACCAAACGTCGGCCGGGGTGAGATGGTCGGTGGCCGCGTAGCCGACATGGCGCCGGACGGCGTCGTAACTGAGCGCCACAAGGGAAAAGGCCCCCTGCAACACCGGTTCGACCGCACCACCGACGGCCGCGACCTTGTAGACACCGCTGGTCGACCCGACCGCGGCGGGGAAGTAGATCTCGGTACCGTCCGCCGACCATACCGGACCCCCGTTATGCGCACCCGACCGCATATCACTGCCGATTCCGCTGCCCACGGCCTGGTCGAAAGAGGCCGTGAGGTTACAGGCTTCCCCGCCCGCCGCCGGAATGGTGTAAAGATGTGAGTAGGTCGAGCCGCGATACTCGTTCTGGTGGCCGACGTAGGCTATGGTGGTCCCATCAGGCGACCAAACCGGCTCGCCGCAAGGGCCGAGAGTATTGGTGACTTTGCGGGCTTCACCACCCTCGGCAGGCACCACCCAGATGTCGTTCAGGTTGTTCAGGTCCCAGTCCTCGGTGCGGTTCGAGGCGAACGCGATGAATTTCCCGTCGGGAGACCAGGCGGGGTCGGTGTCGCCATATTCCCCGTCGGTCACTTGGCGGGCCGGGCCCCCGTCCACTCCGATGACCCAGATGTGGCTCTTCCGGTAGTCCAGAAGCCCCCGTCCGTTGGCTTTGTACTTAAGTCTGGTGACGACCAGGGGATCTCTGAACTTCTTCTCCTCATCCTTTGCGGCGCCACCGGGGATGGCTTCCGCGCCTTTGGCCCCGCCGCCGCTCCCGGTTTCCTCGGTCTGCCCCTCGTCCTCGGGGCCGGTGCGCGCAATGAAGGCCACCGATTTTCCGTCAGGCGACCAGACGGGGTTGGAGGCGCCATTTTTCGCCTTGGTCAACTGGCGCGCTTCTCCGCCGTCCACGTCGATGAGGAAGATCTGGTTCTTCCCGGAGCGGTCGGAGATGAAGGCCAGAGTCTTGCCGTCGGGAGACCACCGGGGCGAACTGTCCTTCTTCGGACCGCTCGTAAACTCGCGTGGACGTCCGCCCGCACTGTCCACCATCCAAATGTGAGAGCGGTAGTCGTCGGCCTCTTTGGCCACGACACTGAGGACGTAGGCGATGCGGTTGCCGTCCGGCGAGATCTGGACGTCGCTCGTGAATTTCAGCGCGTAGAAGTCTTCACAGGTGAGCCGCCTTTTGGCGGGTTCGGTCAAGACTGTCTCCTCCCCTCGGAACTGCGGTTATTTCGCTGCCCAAAATTTCGCCCGCCCGTAAGGGAAATCCTTCTATTTGCTTCCGGTCCTCGGAGATGCAGGACATGTCGTGACAAAACGTCCACAACTTCCTAAGCTGGGTCGACGGATGATTTGCCCAGCTAACGCCACTATAAGCCATCGAGGGGGTGTTTGCGTGCCAAATCAAAACCAGCACGTTAGTCAGACCGTCCAGCAGTGCATCAGTACGCTCTCTTCGGTTGCGTCGGACCTGAGGTCGGCGGCCTCGGAGATTACTAACTCCACCGCTAAGAACTCGTTCGAGTCCGCCGCCCAGCACGTCGAGAGCGTTATCCAGGAGTGCCGCGGCGGTCTGAACCAGACGAGCGGTACGGCTGGAACCACCGGTACCACCGGATTCACTAGTTCAACCGCGGGTAGCCAGTTCACCGGCAGCGCCGGTAGGGGTACCACCGGAATGACCAATACGACCGGGACCACCGGTTACGGCGCGACCGGGTACGGTCAGGGCCAGGGCCAGGGTCGAAGCCAGACTCAGACCACTGGCGGCCGTGGCCAGAACCCGGACCAGTATCGCCGCTAGTTTCCTCCTCAACCGAAAAGGCCTGCCGTCAAAGGCAGGCCTTTTCATCTTCAGTTTAGGCGGCCAACCTATTCCCTCTCTAGGGGCTATGTTCGCATAAGCCTAGGACAGGCCGCAGAACATACCCGATGTAACTCAGAAGATTGGGTTGGAGGGAAGTCCGCCATGCCAGTTGCCGAAATCCGCGTTATCCCTGTTGGTACGAAGGATCCCAGCATCAGCAGCTACATCAGTGCCTGCTATCAGGTGATCAAGGACTCGGGTCTGAAACATAACGTCACGGCCACCGCGACGGTGGTGGAGGGCGACCTGCCCGAGCTGTTCGAGGTCGTAAAGAAGGTCCACGAGGTCCCCTTCGAACGCGGCGCCGACCGGGTGGTCACGTCAGTATCCATCGACGAGCGCCGGGACCGGGAAAGCGACCTTGAGGAAATGGTAACCACCGTCATCGAGGAGTCCTCAGAGATGGCCCTGGGCCGTCGAAGCTAGCCAAGGCCAACGGCGCCCGCTACCCGGCGACCATCTGACCGCGCGAGGCAGGCGCCGCGCGCAGAACGTCGAAAGTCCCCCTTGACCCGTGTCGCAGATGGACACCACAAGGAGGGACTCTCCGTCCATGTCCAGCAGGTGGCAGAAACTCGCCTTCAGCACCGGCTCCTTGGCGGCCGCCCTAAGTTACCAGGCCTTTAACACTTACGCCCAGTTCTTCTACGTCGACACCATGAAGTTGTCGGCGGGCTTGGTGGGCTTGGGAATGGTCCTGTACGGCTTCTGGAACGCCGTCAACGACCCCATCCTCGGCCAGGTTTCCGACCGGACCCGCACCCGCTGGGGGCGGCGCGTGCCCTACATCCTGTTTGGGACGGTGCCGCTGGTCTTGGCGTTCATCCTGGTGTGGACGCCGCCTTTCGGCGCCGGTGCCGCGGGAGGCGGCGGAGGAACGGCCGCGGCCGGCGGAGGCCAGACGGTCCTGTCACCGCTCTTCCTATACTTCGTCCTCGCCATCTTCCTGTTCGACGGTCTGTTCACCTTGGTGGTGATCAACTGGACCGCTCTCTTCCCCGAGCTATACCCCACCCTGGCCGAACGCGCCGAAGTCTCCACCTACCGGCAGGTCCTCGGCATCGTCGGTCTGATCTTAGGGATCGCCCTGCCGCCCGCCCTCTATGGAGCCATCGGTTGGGGGCCCATGGCCATCATCTTTGGCGTTATCACGGGCGCGGCCATGTTCGTGTCGCTCCTGGGGACGCATGAGAAGAAGGAGTTCAGCCTGGACCAGCCTCTGGGACTCCGGGCGGCCCTCTCACAGACCATGAAGAACAAGTCCTTCATCACCTTCGTCATCGCCAGCATGTTCATTAACTTCGCCTTCGTCACCCTCACCGCCGCCGTTCCCTTCTACGCCAAGTACGTCCTGAAGATCGGAGGCAACGCCACGTCCATCATGTTGGCCGCCGCCTTCCTGGTCGCCTTGCCGTCGGTCTATTTCTGGAGCGGCTATGCCGTGCGGCACGGCGCCCGCCGGGCTCTGATCTGGTCCCTGGTGACCTTCGGCGTGGCCACCATCCCCTTCGTCTTCGCCCAGAACCTGGTCGGGGGGCTCATCGGCACGGCTCTGATCGGGGCGGGGTTGGGAGGTCTCCTGGTCCTGACCGACTTGCTGTTATCGGATGTCGTCGATGAGGATGAGCTGCGGACGGGGACTAGGCGTGAGGGGATGTACTTCGGCATCAACGGTCTTTTCATCCGGCTGGCCGGCTCCATCCAGGCGGCGGTGACCGCCCTGATTCTTACCGGCACCGGCTACCAGGCCGACCTCGCCGAACAGGCCGCGGGCGCGGTGATCGGGCTGCGCGCCTTGATGACGGCCCTCCCCGTGGCGGGGATGGTGATAGCCTTGGCGGCTATGTACTACTATCCCCTGCACGGGGCGCGGTTGGACCAGGTCAAGGCGGAGGTGGAGGCGCTCCACGCCCAGAAGGCGGAGCGGGCCGCGGCGAAGGCCTAGAACTCTGTGCGGCCGGGCAACTGGTGGCGGTTCAGAAGGCGAAACCAAAGCGCCCCATCAGGAACACAGCCGGCACGATGATGAGCAGACCCGGCAGCATGTTGGCCACGCGGAAGCGGGCCATCTGCCAGATGTTGAAGGCCAGGCAGATGATAAGCAATCCGCCCACGGCGTTCAGGCCATCCACCACCGGGGTGGTCATGACCTGCCGGGCGGCGCCGGCCAGGAGCGTGATGGTTCCCTGGTAAACGAGGACGGGCAAGGCTGAAAAGGCCGCTCCCGGCCCCAGCGCGGCGGTGAAGGCCGCCGAAGCGATACCGTCCAGGGTAGCCTTGGTGTAGAGGATGGACGGGTTTCGCGACAGCCCATCCTGGATCGATCCGAGGATGGCCATGGGGCCGACGCAGAAAAGCAGGGATGCGGTGACGAAAGCCCGCGTGAACCCACCCGACCGGCCGAAACGCGCCTCCAGCCAGCGGCCCAGGCGGTCGAGGCGCCCTTCTAGGTCCAGCCACTCTCCGATCCAGCTGCCAACCACCAGGCAAATGAGGACGGTGATGACCCGCGGGCCGGAATTGGCCGAAAGGGCCATGGTGAACCCAAGGTAAAGGGTGACGGCCCCCATCGCCTGCATGGTGATCTGGTTGATGCGCTCCGGCAGCCGGTTGCCCACCAGAAGTCCGGCGAAGCTGCCTATTAGGATGGTAAGTACGTTGACGATGGTGCCGGTGCCGGCCAAAGTAAGGTTCTCCCCCCTCATCTTCCCCGCCTGATGTCGCCCGGCCCTGCCCTTCCATCACCCGACCCGGCGGTGCGGGCCAAAAAAACAGCCCCCGAAGAGGGGCTGCGTCTAGCTGTAGCATCTGCGCTAAGCACGCTGGAGCGACACTGACGAGAGCCGGCCTACTTACGCCTTCTTGGTGAAAGTCGTTCCACCGCACTTCTCGCACTTCTTGGGCTTGCAACGCCCTTCCTTCTCCGCTCCGCAGTTGGTGCACGTGAAAGTCGCCACAGGTCTCACCTCCCCCGGCGAGGTTGGTTGTCGAATCCGCTCGGGCCGTGATTCTCCGTCGTCTTTCCTTTCCCTGCTAACCCACGACCGGAGGCTGGGTTACGTGCGGTTTTCCCTGGTGAACGGGGTTCGAGAGCGGCCACCAGCCTCAGGCGATGGCGGCGGCCGGTCTGGTGGTAGCAGGCTCCGCAGGCCCACTGGCCTTTGCGGCGGCTGCGGTACTCGCGGCCGCAGACCGGGCAGCGGTAGACGTAGCGGACAGGGCGCGGCGGGGCAAAGGGCTGGCAGTGGATGAATGCTTGGTTCGGCTCGACGCCGCAGCGGCGGGCTTCGGCCTTAAAGGCGGCGCCGTGGCCGCGTGTCACCAGGTGGATCATTTCGTGCAGCATGAGGTTAGGAAGAGCGTCTGGGAACTGTTCGATGTACCGCCGTGCCACGCGGATGGTAGCGCCCTCTGGCCCTTGGTAGCATTTGCCGGCGGCCCGCGTCAGGCGGTCGCTCCATTCCAGGCGGGCGGACAGCCGGCCGCCGAAATGCAGGCGGTTCAGGTGGTCAAAGATAGATTGCAGGTCTGGCAAACGAGGTTCGCCCATGTGGTCGGGTCTCCGGGTGATTGTTCGGGTCGCCAGGCGGTTCCTTTTCCGTGGATTCTTCTCTGGCACTGTGGCTCTCCCCTGCGCCCAGGCACGGTGGTGACAGCGTGATGCTTGGAGTAGACCAAAAAAAGGAGGCCTTTAACCGGGCCTGTAAGCCGAGTCCTGTCGCGGATGGTCATCTATCTTGGGCGCCTGTTACCAAGCGTCTCCAGCGACCTTACCCGAGAGGTCGGCGGGCAGCGTCATCCCTCTCCTATTCGGTCTTTCTCCGGGTGGGGTTTACCTGGCCGACCGGTCGCCCGGCCGCCGGTGCGCTCTTACCGCACCGTTGCACCCTTGCCGTCCGTGCGGACGGCGGTATATTTCTGTGGCACTTTCCCTGGGGTCACCCCCGCTGGGTGTTACCCAGCACCCTGCCCTGCGGAGCTCGGACTTTCCTCAGAGGCCCAGCGGCCCCCGCGACCATCCAGCCCGGTTAACGCCTCTTTTCAACATTATCTCACACATACCACTCGATCCAAACATGCCGCTTCGCTCACTACACAGCGCAGCGCCTTTCGGCGCACTTCCGCGCGGCGTCTTGTTGCGTCGGGAAACACATCGTAGCACTTTATTTTCAGCGAGTCAACGCTGACAAGCAGCAGTTGATAAGCGGCACTGCTGACGAGCGGCACTGCTGACGAGCGGCATGCTGACAAGCGGCACCCGATGGCGGCCGGCGCGTCGCGATGATCAATGTGTGAAACCATTATTACCCAGCGGGCCGCGAGTCGGATTTGGCGCAACCAGGTCCGAAAGCTGTTGACGTGGAACGTGGAGTGCAGTATTCTTAACCGTAAATCCAGCGTCGGCCAGCAGTTCCAGAGGACGCGAATACAGGCAAAGGCTGAGAAGGGGACCAGTAACGGGTCGCCACGGTGCCAAGAGAGCGCCCCACACGGTGCGAGGGGCCGCCGCCGAAACCCGCCAACCCACCCCGGAGCTCGAGTCGACAAGACCAGCGGGTTCGCCCGTTATAGCGTGGGGCCATGAAAGACGTGGCCTGTCGAGTTCCGCCCCCGTACCGGGCCGTAGGCCAAGACGCGGGGGGCGGAGATTAAGGTGGTACCGCGGATGAAACCGTCCTTTTGTTGGGGCGGTTTTTTTGTTTTTCTTTTGCCCGGTGGCGGCACGGGTGGCAGCACGCGGGCGACATAAACGGGTGGGACGAACGGGTGGCAGGAACGGTAGGCGTGGTAGGAACACAAGCACCGCACAGCAGTGGCCAGAAGTGTAGGAGGGGCTCCCCAATGACCAGTGTGGCGAGAAACGAATCTAGCCAGGCAGATAGCAGTTCAACGGGCAGAGGTCTGGCGGGCGGCAGTTCAACGGTTTCCCTCGACGCACGTACCATCGCGTTCGTGGGAGCGGGCAGCCTGGCCTGGAGCTTGGTCTCGGGCCTGCTCGAACAGTCGGCGACCACCCCCACCCGGTTGAGGGTCTGCAACCGCTCGGATGACGGCCGCCTGGAGCGTTTCGCCGCTCTCGGCGTCAGGACCGGGCGGGACAAGCGGGACCTTCTGGCCGACGCCCACACCGTGGTCCTGGCTGTCAAGCCACAAGACGCGGCGGCCGCGCTGGAACAGGTGGCATCTCTCCTTTCCCCCGGGACCCTTCTCGTATCGGCGGTGGCCGGACTACCCTTGTCCTTCCTGGCAGCCTCGCTTCCGGGTGGGGTGCACCTCGTCCGGGCCATGCCCAATACGTCTTCCCTGGTTGGGGCATCGGCCACAGCCGTCGCCGCGCCGGACGGAACGCCTCAGGAACTGGTGGCCCACACCATGGACCTTTTCAGGGCCGTGGGCGACGTTTACCTGGTTGACGAGACCCTATTGGACGCCGTGACCGCGGTGAGTGGATCGGGGCCGGCCTACTTCTACTACTTCACCGAAACCTTGATTGAGGCGGCGCGCGAGGTGGGCTTGGGACCTGAACTGGCCAAGGCGCTGGCGGTGCAGACTCTGCAGGGCGCCGCGGCCATGCTTCGTCAGGATGGCGCCGACCCGGCCCGGCTTCGGGCCCAAGTGACTTCGGCGCGGGGGACCACCGAGGCAGCCTTGCGCGCCATGAGCGAGATGCGCCTGGCCGACGCCATCAAGCAGGCGGTGCACAGCGCGGCGCGCCGGTCGGCGGAAATCAGCGCCGGTTTCCGGACGCAACCGGCCAAAGGGGATTAAGGCTCGGGCTGGTGGCGGGCCCGGACGGCGAACTCCCTTGTATCCACAAAACCGCAGCGTGCGCAAGTGTAAGTGATGACACCCCGCCCCGGTCGCCCGGGTGCCGCCGGTTCGATGACGCGCTTTTCTCCCCGCAACCTGCCGCGGCATCGCGGGCATTTCAGAGACAACAGCCCCGTCAGGCCCAGGATGATCAGGAGTGCCCCAAGGGCGCTGAGGCCCAGGAAGACCTGCCAAGCGAAGTACCATTCGCCGCCCGAAGGAGAAGTCATAACCCAATTATATAGCAAAAAAGGGCCGTCCCGGATGGGACGGCCATGTCACAAGGAGGATTGGGGCTTTAACTCCCGTTCGAGACCTGGGCCGCGGCAGTAGGTGCCGCTGCCGTGGTGGCAGCTGCCGCCCCGGCGACCCGGGCCTCGCCGCTCCCATCACTGCCGGCATCCACCGGGCTATGGCCGGCGACGCCGGAGGCCAGGGCGCTGGCGGTCCCGGTGTCACTTCCAGAAGCCGCCCCAGGCTTGGTCTTCCGGTACTCGCGTCGCAAGTCGTCCAAACCCTTGAAAACGGCGTTTTTCCCATAAATCCAGCGCAGGGCGCTGGGAAGCTGATTCCGTAGGACCTCAATGCAGATCTGCGAATCTTGATTGCCCACGATACGCCGCAGGTGGGCCAAGAGGTTCGAGCGAATCTCCTCGGGCTCGGAGCCCCACTTGATGCGCTCTTTGCGACCCGGGTAGGAATTGTAGGTCGTGGCGCGGGCACCGCGCCGCAGGCCGAGGCGAGGCGGCGGCTCCTGGCTCCGCATCGGGTAGGCCATGGTCGTGGCAAGGTTCTCCATCCGGCTCTCCAGATCAGCGACACGCTGCTCCAGCGGTTCCAGCCCATAGCGGAGCATGTCGGCCAAGGCGGAGAGGGTGCGTTCGATGGCCTGCCGGTAGTTCCGGTACTCGTCGTCCAACCGGGTCAACAGGGCCGAGCGGAGGTTCGGCATCTGGCCGAGGCGGTCGAAAATGAACTCAAGGTCGGCCCGTCCGGCCATTCCCTTCCCCCGCCCACGGTGGCCGGTGGGGTCATGCCGGTTGCCGGTTGCCACTTGGGTGGTCTGGGTGCCGGCGGTGGTGGTGGCGGTGACGGTCATGGTATCTCCGGTTTCGTTTCTCAAGTTGGTGGCCTCTTCGCCCACGAGTCTCCCCTCACTATCATTAGGAATTACAGCATCTTTCGCTTGCGGTCTTAAGTATTTACAGCATGCTCTGGAAAAATACAGGGCCGCTCCGGAGAGCGGCCCGTTTTCACAGGATTGTTCAGTTGCCCGATCTTGCCTGTGCTGCACTTCAGCGGTTTCGTCCATCTTGCGGGGCGCGGCGTGGGTTTGCGGCGACTCCCTTGGGGGCCGCCGCGGGCGCGGCAGAGGCCTCGCCGTTGTTGCCCAGTAGACCAAGGTCCGCAAAGCTAAGTTGCCCGTCGGGAGGTGCGACCCTTCGACGGTGCGATGGGTCGGGCACAGGTGGGGACGCCGGGGACACTGGGCCCGCTGGGGCCGCCGTGATCGGCGGCGGGGTCGCCGGTTCGCCTTTCGTCGCCGCGGCGGTTCGACTCTCCAGCTCACGGTCGATAGCCTGGTTGACCAGTTGGTCGGCCAGTTTGTTGCGTTCCCGCGGCACGGACTCCACGCGCCAGGCAGCGAAAGCCGTCAGCAGCGAACGGACCTGCCGGACCAGGGGTTTCAGGCGCTCTTCTTTGACCTTGTAAACCCCTTCTACCTGCCGGGCTACCAGCTCTGAATCCAGGTGGACCAGGAGATAGACTTTCTTCGCCTCCACCGTCCGGCGGCAGAGATCAAGGCCGTTGATGAGGGCCTGGTATTCGGCTTCGTTATTGGTGGCAGTCCCAATGTACTCGGAAAGCTGGGCCAGCGTCCGGCCCTCGGCATCGCTGACCACGGCGCCGATGCCGGCGGGACCGGGATTGCGCCTGGAACCGCCATCAGTGTTCAGAATGATTCTTGGCAGCATGGACTCACTCCGGCCAGCACAGGAAGCGCCCGCAGTTCTCACATCTGACGACAGCCGTTCCTTCACGGATGCGGCTTTGCAGCATCGGAGGCACGGCCATCCGGCAACCGGGGCAAACACCCCGGTCCAGCACTACTACGGCTGCGCCGGCGCGCCGCGAACGCACATAATCGTAGTCCGGCAGAAGCTTCGGGTCCACGGCCGCAGCCGCTTCCTGCCGCTGTGCCGGCAATTCGGATAGCTCCGCACTGGCGGCCGCAAGGTCGGCGGTGTTGGCGCTCTCCCGTGCGGCGACAGCGGCGGTGGCAGCGGTGACTCCCTCCTTGGCCCCGGCCACCTTGGGGGTCAGGTCCTCCGCTTCGAGCATCAGGTCCAGAGTCTGGTCCTCCAACTTCCCGATGGCCTGCTTGATCTCCTCAATCTTCGCCTGTAGCTGGGACAATTCTTTTGGGTTATTGATAGTGCCCCCATACAGCTTGCGTTCGTGGGTCCGCACCGCGTCGCGCAGGCCGCGGACCTCACCTTCGTTCCATTTGATCTGACGGGCGATCTCCTGCGCCCGATGGTCCAATAATCCCGCCTGCTCGGTCTTGGCCGCCAGGTCCGCCCGCAGGGCCGCCAGCTCAGGATCGTCCTTCAGCCGGGCCACCGTGGCGTTCAGTTCATCGATGCGACTATCCACTTTCTGCAGGGCCAGTAGCGCGCGTAACTTCTCTCTCACCTCTTGCACCCCCGCCCTTAGTGAAGGACCACTTCCAGGTCGACGTCCCAACCCGCCGCCGCGGCACGTTCGCCGAGACGGTCCGCCAGAATCGGAAGGTAGACGGCTTCGCTGGGACCGTGTCCAACTTCGACAAGGAGCAGGCCTTCTTCCTCTGCCAGCATCCGATCGTGGTATCCGGTTTCCCCGGTCACCAAGGCTGCCGCTCCCCGGCGAATGGCGGTGTCCACCAGGCGACCACCGTCACCACTGCAACCGGCGGCGCTGGAGAACAGCGCGTCCAGGCGCGAGGCCCCAGCCGTGACGCAAACGCTGGGGGCCGCGGTGGTGGAAGCCGCGACGCTGGAAGCCGCGACGGAGGGCCAAATCGCCTGGCAGCGCCGCAGCCAGTCGCGGCCGGTGATGGCCGGGCTGCCATCCGTATCCCTCACTTTGCCGACGCGCCCCAGACCGCTTTGTGGCCCCTGGTTTTCAAGGGCATACACGTCGTAGGCCACCTCTTCATAGGGGTGGGCCGCCAGCATGGCCGATAGCACAGACGGCAGACGGGAGGCGGGGGCAATGGTCTCCAGGCGGAGTTCGGCCGCCCGTTCCAGTTCGCCGACGCGGCCGAGGAAAGGTGTGGCGCCCGGCAACGCCTTGAAAGTGCCGGTGCCGGGGGCAGCGAAGGTGCAGTGGCTATAGTTGCCAATGTACCCCGCGCCGGCGTCGCCCATGGCCTGTCGGACGGTGTCTTCGTACCCGACGGGCACGAAGACGGCCACCTTGTAGAGTTTCTCACGCCCGGTCTCGAGAAGGGGTGTGGCGTCGCTCAGGCCCAGGCGCGCGGCAAGCCAGTCGTTGATGCCGCCGGGGGCGGAGTCGAGAGCGGTGTGCCAGGCGCAGATAGCGACGTCGGCGGCAGCCGCCCTCAGGAGAAGGCGGTTATGCGGGCGGTCCGCCCTCAGGTCGGTCAGGGGGCGGAAGACCGGCGGGTGATGGAGGACGATCAGGTCGGCCATGGCGGCGGACGCCCGGTCCAGGACGTCTCCGGTGAGGTCGAGGGCCACCAAGACACGCCGGACCTCGGCCTTCGCCTCACCAAGCTGCAGGCCGCCCGGGTCACCGGGCAGACCATATTGGGGTGGCGCCAATTCTTCGACCAGGTGTATTATGTCGGCTACGGTGGGCAAGACCTCTCGCTCCCTTTAACGCCAGTGTCGGTTGCCGGCGCGGCCGGGATTAGCCGTCGCCGCTCAGAATCGACCGCTCGAAATCAACTGCTCGGAATGGAATCAGCCACTTGGAATCAGCGCTCCCCACCGGTAACTTTCCTGCTATACTCATCTGCCAAACGCTTCAAAACGGCCAGTCGCTTCGTCGTCCGGGCCCGGGCCGCGCGGGCACGGGTGGTGGTGCCCCGTCCCTGACCCGATAGCTTCCGTTCCTCGATGGCGGCTAAGTGCCTCAAGAACGGCACCAACAGCGGATCGCCGGTGGTGAGCAGGCGCGGGCCAATCTCCCAGAGGAGGTTGGCCGGAATGTCCGCTGGGTTAGGAGCGACAGGCGGGATGGGGTGGCCGACCGCGCCACGCGAGGCAGTCTGCGCTTCCCCGACACCTGCGGCGGGGACCCGTGTCACCGTCTCCCCGGTCCAGCGATAGGCCATGACTACGTAGAAGCGTTCCCCCTCGCGGGACAGGCGTTCATCCAAGAGGCCGAACCCCTCCTGGGCTAAGGTCCGTCGGACCAGCTCCGGCTCGGTTTGCGGCTGAAGGACCAAGGCTACCGCCGTCCGGGCCACCTCCGGATGGGCATGGATGATGTCAAGGATGGTCCAGGCCCCCATGCCGGCCAAGACAATGCACTCTGCCTCGCCGGGCTGCAGCACGCTCAGGCCGGATCCGAAACGAACGTCGACCAGAGACGCGCAGCCGGCCTCGACTACCACACGCCTCGCGTATTCTAATGGCGCCGGAACCACTTCAGAAGCAATGGCCCTGGGAACGCGATGTGCACGCACCAAAGCGATGGGAAGGGCCGCATGGTCGGTGCCGATGTCCGCAACGACAGAACCGGTGGGCACGAGGGCGGCGATGGCGGTCAGGCGTGGACCCAGAACAAACGGCATGCCGGCCTTGTCCGTTCCGTTTCCGGCGTCCGACGCACCCGAAGACAACCTCCACCCCTCCTTAAGCCGTCCGCCCATAGCGCGCCTGCGACAGCTTTCTCATCGCCGTCGGTCATATCCTGCCCCCGTTTCCTCTTGGGGAGGTCGGTGCTGGACGTAGCTTCGCCGACGATCTGCCGCGCGGTATCGGCCGGGCCAATATGCCCATTGGCGTTGCTCATTTCCGATTATGGTCGACC
Source organism: Bacillota bacterium (assembly GCA_021791495.1). GTDB lineage: Bacteria > Bacillota > Sulfobacillia > JAJYWN01 > JAJYWN01 > JAJYWN01. The sequence goes on along the minus strand of JAJYWN010000068.1, from coordinate 96,073 downwards.
TCCTGCTATACTCTTGGCCGGGGGATATCACTTGACCGACCGCGTAAAGCAGCTATTTCCTGGAGTTATGGGTGTCTATCTCCTAGCGGTTCTGTCCGGCTGGCTCAACAGTCTTCTGACCTCATTAGTCAACCTTGAGGCTCTGACCATTGGGATCATCCTCGGCATGCTTATCGGTAACCTTGTCCGGGTTCCGGGCGCTTTGAAGCCCGGCGTCACGTTCTCGCTGGAGACCATACTCAAGGCGGGCGTCATCCTTCTAGGCCTGAAGCTAGACTTTCACTCACTCATCGGCTTGGGGTGGAGAGCCCTACTCTTGGTTCTCATCCTCGTGCCGTCGGTGCTCATCCTAGCCTGCCTTCTAGGGCGGCTCCTCAGGGCCGACGCCCGGCTATCCACGCTCATTGGGGTAGGTTCCTGCATTTGCGGGGCGTCGGCGGTTGTCGCCGTGGCCCCCAGCATCGGGGCCCGCAAGGAGGATTCGGTCGTCGCCGTTTCGGTAGTGAGTTTCCTTGGAGCCATCGGCGTATTGGTCTACACCGTCGTGGCCATGACTGGTTCCTTGACCGACGTGCAGTATGGGATCTGGTCTGGTACCACACTCCAGGCCGTGGCTCACGCTCTGGCAGCCGCTTTCGCCCGCGGCCCTCAGGCCGGAGAGATCGGAACCCTAACGAAGATGGCCCGCGTGGTCATGCTCGTCCCGGTAGCTCTAGTGCTTGGGCTCCTCTTCGGACGGGGTGATTCATCGGTGAAGAACGCCTTGAAATTCCCCTCCTACGTCCTTTGGTTCATCATTGCTGGGGCCTTAAGATCGGCCAATCTCATCCCATCCTCAATCTTGGGCCCTGCCGCCAGGCTCAGCTCCACCCTAATCCTCATGGCCATGATTGCCATGGGGCTTAGCGTCGACTTCCAAAGTATCCGAGACAAGGGCTTCAAGGGGTTGACCCTGGGCGCTCTCGTATTCTTAGGAACGTCGATGGGGGTCTACGCCCTGGTGACCCGCCTCTTCTAGAGAGCCTGTTCCCAGCACAGTCGGCTAGCGGCGAGGGCGCGAGGGATTATTGGTAGCCGAGGACGGTCGACGACCTTGGAGGACGTCAAGCACGGCCTGGACCTGAGTCCGTGCAATGAGCGAGCGCGTCTCGGCGATCGCCGTAGACGAGTGGGGCGCAAAGACGGTGCGGTCGACCTGTTCGAGGAGAGCAGCGGGCACGGCGGTTGGCTGCGTTCTTTCCGGGGCGCCAGCCGGAAGCGCGTCTTCCATCTCGTAGACATCGGTGGCATAGCCGCCCAAATGCCCTTGGACCAGGGCCCGGGCTACCGCCGACTCGTCCACCTCAGATCCACGGGCGGTGTTTACCAGGATAGCACCGGGTTTGAGACGGGCCAGTTCGGCGGCACCGATTTGGTGGTAGGTCTCCCGGGTCAGCGGTGAGCAAAGACAGACGAAATCCGCCCGGACGAGGAGTTCCGCCCGCTCCACCCAGACCGCTCCCGCGGCAGCTTCCTCGGCCAGTGCAAGCCGGTGTGGCTGCCAGTAGAGAACCTGCATGCAGAACCCTGACGCCCGCCGGGCTACCGCTCTTCCCACCTGACCAAGCCCGACAATGCCCAAGGTCTTGCCGTAGACATTGCTGCCCATTAATGCTGGGCGGGCTTGCCAGCCATCGAACTTTCCAATCCGGACGGATAGGTCTCCGGGCACCACCCTCCGCGCCGCACTCAGGAGCAGGGCCCAAGTCATGTCGGCCACGGGCTCAGTCATCGCCGTGTCCACTGTGGCAACCCAGATGCCCATCTCAGTGGCGGCATCCACGTCAACGTTGTCCGTACCGCGTCCGAACGAGGATACGACCCGCAGCTTGGGGCACTGTTCGAGGAGGGAACGAGTCACGCGGTCGCGGATGCTAAAGCACAGGGCGAAAGCGTCCCGGGCCATTTCGGCGATCTCGTCCGAAGTCAGGATCAGGTCGGGGGGCTGTCGGACGAGGGAACAGAATGGCTCAAGAAGGGCTGGCCCCTCCGGAGGGGTCCAGTGGGTGTAGCACACAATGGGCCTTACGCCGGGGTCAGTTCGCCCCATGGCCGGGATCATCCCGCCCTCCGCTTTGGGCACAGTCGACCGTCCCGAGAGGAAGGCTGGTTCCTCGCAGGCGCCGGATCTCCGTCAGGAACGACTTGGTAACGGAGGTCAGGTACCGGTTCCGTGGGTAAACAAGGCTGAAGGTCTTGTGCAAAACCACGTTGCGGATTGGGATGGTGGTCAATATCCCCGCCGCCACTTCTCTCGCCACCGAAGACTGGGTTACGATCGAGACGCCCAAGTCCGACTCGACGGCCCGCTTCACCGCTTCTGTGCTTCCCAGCTCCAAAGCTACCCTAAGCGTCCGGGCCACCGGACCGAGTTGGGCCTCAAGCACGGACTGCGTTCCCGAGCCACGCTCCCCGGTGACGAACGGTTCGTCCGCCAATTGCTCGGGGGCCACTTCGCCGGCGGCTGACCAAGGGTGACGGGGTGATACGATGAGCACCAAGGGATCATCTTGCCACGGCTCGACGACCAGATGCGGGCTCTCCTCGACGTGGGCCTCAACGATACCCACGCCGAGCTCGCCCTGCTGCACTTGGGCCTGGATGACCCAGCTCTTGTCGATGAGGACTGTTACCTTCACGCCGGGGTATCGGCAGCGGAAGAGCGAGAGGACGCCGGGAAGAACGTAGACCCCGATGTTGCTGGTCGCCCCCACCTTGAGGCTCCCGCGTTCAAGCGTCTTGAATTCTGTGAGGGCGTCGGTAGCTTCGTTGGTGAGGTGCAGGATTGTAGTGGCGTACTGGTGGAGGACCTGGCCCTCTTCGGTAAGAGCATAGCGTCTGCCCTTGAACTCCGCGAGGGGTACGCCGTAGTACTCCTCCAGAGCCTTTAGATGCAGGGAAACCGTGGGCTGGGCGTAAGTAAGCACATCCGCCGTCTTGCTCATCGTGCCCTGCTCGTTCAGGGTTACGAAGGTCTTGAACAGCGTCATGAGATCCACACGCGGTCAGCTCCCCTATTGCCTGACGCAATACCCCCATCAATCTCTCTCGGTTGTAATTATGGGCGGTTGCCGCTACTGTGTCAATTGGGACAAGGCCAGTGGGAAGGAGGCATGACGTCCGGGCAAGTGCCAAATCTAAAGCTATACCGGGGAGGAAGAAAAGTGGAAGAACAAAAGATAGTTATCACTGGTGGCACCGGCTTTATCATGAGCTACGTTGCCGAACGTCTAGCGGCGATGGGCAAGGACATTACGCTTTTCGATAATTGCGAAGAGCATGCTCTCTTCGACTACACCACCGACCTTCTTGCTAAGTACAAGAACGTCAAGTTCGTCCAGGGCGACATCCGCGACAAGGATGCCGTAGACGCAGTGGTCAAAGGCGCCGAGATCGTCTACCACTTTGCTGCCTTGATGGGAACAAGCTCCCGTTTCAAGGAAGAACGCCGCACTATCGAAGTCAATGTGCTGGGCACTCTCAACGTGCTCGACGCGTCGCTCGAGAACGGTGTCAAGTACTTCATCCATCCGCCGCGGCCGCCACTAAGCCAGTGGCTCACGCCCTACATCATCTCGAAGACGGCACAGACCCAATTCACTCAGATGTACCACAGGATCTACGGACTGCCGACTGTGGGCCTGCACATTGCCAACTGCTATGGACCACGTGAACGGTCCGTCCTCAACCCAAACGCCATGGTCAAGCGCGAGGGCAAGAAGCTCGTGGCCACCTGCATCATCGCCGCCCTCAAGGGCGAAACCCTGCCCGTGTTCGGCGATGGCGAGCAGGCCTCCGACTTCATCTTTATCGACGACGTTGTGGACGCCTGCCTGCGCGCCCCCAGGCCCGAAGCCGTGGGCGAGGTCTTCGACATCGGCAGCGGCTTCGCCACCACGGTGAACGACATTGCCCGGACCATCATCAAGATCGTGGGCTCCAAGTCCCAGATCGAGTACTACCCGCTGCGGACCGGTGAAGTGAAGCTCACGACCAAGTCCGACCCGTTGCTGGCCAAGAAGCTCCTCGGCTGGGAGCCCAAGGTGAGCCTGGAAGAAGGGCTCCGCAAGACCATCCCGTTCTACGCCAAAGCCCTGGGCATCAAGTGGGTAGCCTGAGGCCGACGGGGCCAACGACATCACAGAAAAACGAAAAGAGGGTGAGCGTGTGGCAGTAATGGAGAGACCCTCAAGTCCCGGCTCCCCGACCCTCAAGTCCCGGTTCCCGGAACTAGAGGGTCTAGGCCTTAGTGAAGACAAGAAGACCTACTACGATCGCTTCCGCTTCTGGCGGGTGGTCATCGTCTGCTCCCTGTTCTACAGCTTCTACTACCTGGGCCGCCTGAACTGGGGCATCTGTCTGCCCTGGATCATCGACGACCTGCACATCAGCAAGACGCAAGCGGGCCTCGGGGCCACCCTGCTCCTGTGGTCCTATGCGGCCGGCACGTTCCTCTCCGGTCGCCTCGGTGAGACAATCGGGCAGCGCCTGCTCTGTGCCATAGGCGGCGTCGGTACCACCATCCTCAACATCATCGTGGCCCTGGGCTCCTCCCTGACCGGCATCCTCGTTCCCTGGACCATCAACGGCTTCATCCAGGGACAGGCGTACGCGCCGATCAACGGAATGATAAGCAACTGGTACCCGCGGGCCAGGCGCGGCATGGCCACCGGTGTCTTCGCCACCTCGATGGGCCTTTCGACCATCGTGGCCTGGGCCGTGACCGGGTTCTCGGCCGCCGCCTACGGGTGGCGCTGGGCCTTCATCTGGCCGCTAATCGGTCTCACCCTGCCGCTGACCCTGGTCATGTACTTCGTCTCGCGGAACAAGCCCGAGGAAGCGGGGCTTCCCGCCTATAGAGAGACCTCGGGCGGCATCACCGCCCAGGCCGAGGAACTCAAGCACGAGCAAGTCGCCGGGGTCAAGGCCTGGGTGGCCCTGTTCAAGAACTGGAAGTTCATGGCCATGTGCGTGGCTTCGTTCTCGGTCTATGTGGCCCGCTACGGCCTCCTCACCTGGATCCCGACGTTCTACAAAGAGACTGCGCATATCGCCTTGAGCAAGGTGCCCATCATGACCTTTGCCTTGCCGATCGGCATGGCCATCGGTCCCGTGGTGTCGGGCTGGGTTTCGGACACCGTGTTCAAGGCCAAGCGCTGGCAGGTCATCGCCCTCAACGCCCTCGTGGCAGCCGTGATCCTGGGCGTGATGGGCTACGTCCCCATCGAGAAGATGGGCATGACCGTGGCCATCGTCCTGCAGGTTATCGCCGGCATGGTCGTCTTGGGCGTGAACGGCACCCTCTTCACGCAGGCCTGCGACTTCGGCGGGCGCAAGCTGGCCGGCACGGCGGTGGGTACCATCAACCTCTTCAACTACTTCGGCGCAGGATTCCAGGGCATCATCATCGGGCGAATCCTCGATGTTTCTGGAAGTTGGGGCATGGTCTGGGGCTTCTGCGCTGGTCTGCTCGCAATCACAGTAGTCCTGGCGGTTACCGTCCGGGAGTAGCGTCGACGTCAAGTCGCTGAAAGACTGAGTTGGTGGCAAGACCAGGATTGCCCAGGGATGCCGGCCCAGAACGCCGAATTCTCCCGCATCCGGGCAGAGTAACGAAGGTGGCAGGTGGCCGGTTCGCGGCCACCGATGGGAAGGGTGGCTGGGCCTGGTGCGTGTGACGCTGGTGAACCCGCCCTGGCAATTCAATAATCCGGCCAAGCTGCCGCCGCTGGGCCTAGCCTATCTGGGAGCGGTCCTCCGCGAGGATGGCCGCTTCCAGGTCACCCTGGTGGACCTAAATGCCGAGGTCCAGAAGCCGCAGGCCGTCCTGGCTGCGGCGCGGAAGCGGGTGGAAGCCACCGAACCCGAGATCCTCGGCCTGAGCTGCACGACCGTGCAGGCCCCGTTCGTCATCGAGTTCGTGCGTCTTTACAGGAAACAACACCCTGATGTTCCTGTGGTCCTGGGCGGGATCCATGCCTCGGCCGCCCCTGAGGAGATGCTCCGGTCCTGCCCGGCCGACGTGGTGGTCCACGGGGAGGGAGAGGAAACCTTGGTCGAGGTTCTGGAAGCCCTGGCCGCGGATCGGGCGGCCGCACTGACCCGGGTGAAGGGCATTTCCTTCCGAGCGGGGACCGGGATCACCCGCACCGAGCCGCGCCCCTTGTTGAAGGATCTCGACAGCCTACCCTACCCAGCCTACGACCTCTTGCCCCCCCTGCCGTTCTATCAGCCCATGGCCAGGAAGCATGTCTTCTCGGTGACGGCCAGCCGAGGCTGTATCCATCACTGCGCCTTCTGCTCGGGGAGCCGTCACTGGCACCACCAGCGGTGGCGGACCCCGGAAAGCGTGGCGACCGAGCTGCGCTGGCTCGATAGCCAGTACGACCTCGGGATGGTGCGCTTCGAGGACGACGACCTCTTGACCCGCGAGGCCTGGAGTGGACGGCTCCTCGACCTCTTGGAGGACATCCGCGTCCCCTTCAGTTGCTTCGCCCGGCTGGACTCACTGCAGGAGTTGGCTGTGGAGCGTCTGGCCGCCGCCGGCTGCAAGGAGGTCTACCACGGGCTGGAGACGACCTCCCCACGGCTCTGGGAGATCCTGCGCAAGGACATGGCCAAGGGCCTGGACCTCGCGGGCTGCAGCCGCCTCATTGCCCGGGAGATCGAAGCCGGCGTCACGCCGACGGTCTCGGCCATCATCGGCATTCCCACCGAAACCGAGGCTGAGATGCAGGCCACCGTGGACTTCCTGGTCGGACTCCGGACCAAGGGGGCGCGGACGCAGCTCTGGCTTCTCACTCCATATCCGGACACGGACATCGTTCGGGAGTTCGCAGAGAACCTCGTCGAGGTCGACCGGTGGACCAAGTTCGGGCAGTTCGACGTCTTCTCCCAAGCGGCACGTGACGCCTACGGCGGCCTCCTCGCCCGCCACAAACGCCTGGTTCCCGACTTCTGGATGTTCCGGAATGAGGCCGGCATCGAGAAGACTGGCCGGCTCTGGCGGGAAGCGCGGGGACGGCTGATGGGAGCCTTCGACTTTGTCTGAGCCGGTGGAACTCAAGATCTACACCATGGAGATAGGCTACCAGGAGCGCATCGGCACCCAAGGAGACTCTACATTCGTAGGGGATGACAGCGATTGGTATGTGCCGCCGGTAGGCCTTCTGCCGTCATCGGCGCAGGGCTTCGTAGTCTGCCTTGGGTCGTCCGCGGAACCCATGGCTTCGTTCTACGCTTTCCCTTACCGACGGAAGGTCTGGCCTGGCAGCATCCCCGTGCTGCGGGTGGCACGGCCCATCCTGCGGGCCCGCAAGACCTGGGAATCCTACACTGCTCGCAACCTCCTCCTGGCCACGCGCCTTGTAGCCAAAACTTACGGATTGAGTACGGTGGAAGTCGAGGCTTACCGGGGAGTCTGGGGCCCCATCTTCTTCCCGTCGTCGCCCACAGCCATGGATGCCTCCAACGACCCGGAATTCGTGAAGGCTTTGGGTTCGCAGAGGGGTGTCCCGGCCCCGATCTGGACAACGGTGGAAATGGGCATCAGGAGCATCTCGGCCGATGCCGCCGCCGGGGGCATCCTCGACCGGCTGCCCGACCCGCCACGCGGCCTGGTGCTACGCCCCATGCGGCGGGATAACGCGGAAGACCGCGAGGCCTATAACCATCTCTGGATCGAGAGCGGAGTGTTGCCTTTGAACACCAAAGCCCGCGCGCCGCTCTTCGGGGGCTGGCAGGAGCTAAGGCCGTGGTATGATGACGTGGTGAGCCTTCTCGGGCAAGAGAACTTCATTCTCTTGGCCGAGGCCGGCGGGACGCCGGTGGGCCTGGTCCACTGGTGGCCGAACCTCTACGAGATAGCCGCCCGGCATGGACGTGCATCGGCCGGCCTACCGGCGGAGCGTGCCCCCGAACTCACAGCCGAAGTGGGCGAGGCCAAAATCTTCAAGCTGGCCGTCTTGCCGAAAGCCGGCGGTGGTAGGGGACCCGTGGGGCAAGCCCTGGTGGCGGCCGCGTTGCGGATCATGGCCCAAGACTTCGGCGTGTACCGGGCGCAGGTGATGCTACGGCCGGAAGACGCCGCTCTCAAGGATTGGCTCAAGGGCCTGGGGGGGAAGACAGTACAGGAAATGGCGGTGCTGACCATCAGAGTGTAGAGCATCCGTTCACGTCGAAGGGTGCGGCGATGCTCACCGCACCCTTCGACATGCAAACGGTTTTCTCATCCAGTCCTTTTGTGGGCCCAGCAGGATTCGAACCTACGACCAACCGGTTATGAGCCGGCAGCTCTACCGCTGAGCTATGGGCCCTTCACCCGCAATCAGTTCAAACCTTGCTCAATTATAGCATGCAGCGTGCCGTGCGAGCCAATATCCGGCCATCACAAATGCCAGGCGGCGCCAATCTCAGTGATGGCAATACTTGGCAGCGCCTTTGACAGCGGCCGATGGCGGAGTCTGGCGCGATTAGGCATCCAACCGATTGTACCGCATTTCGGCTTGGCTGATCGTGATTCTGTACGCGACTGAGTCAAGGGCAAACAGTATTGCTCCCAGCAGCGCATACACAACCACCGGCGCCAGCGCCGCCTGAACCATCTTTACGCTTAGGAACGCCAGGCCGCCAAGGACAACAGCGTCGACGAACATGGGAAAGACAGCGTTCAGATTATTCTTCACGGCCTGTTGAGGGTTGGTCCACTTGAAGTAGGGGCGGGTCATGTCGAAAACGAGCCCAATGATCAGACCAACCAGCGATGCCAAGGTCCCCAGGACCGTCACGACCAGGATGTTGAAAAGGCTCGCCCGCGCCGCCACGGCATAGGCCAGAACCACCGGCGCCGCGCTGATGACGGCCGCCACCAACGAAAACAGCAGCTTGGCCTGGACCTGCTGGACCGGGCGCACGGGGATGACTTTCGAAATCCAGAAGTTCTTACCCTCCCGCGACAGGCTGGTGCTGCCGGTGGTGTTTAAGCTGCCAAGAAAGGCAATGATCCCCGCCGCGGCCAGAACCGTGATTTCGGCCGCCAAAGGAGACCCGCGGAGAAGAGCCAGAGCCTGCCCCAGCCCTCCCGCCTCGGACATGATCGGAAAGACCGCCACCACCGGAACAATGACTGAGGCCATGAAACCATTCATGACGAAGATGGGGACGCGCATGAACAGTTTCCACTCGCGCCAGAACAGAGCGGCCACCACGCTCCCCGACCGCGCCTGGACCGCCAGTTCTCTCGCCCCCACCGAGCGCCGCTTGGCCGCTACTTCCTGTCCGCCGATGAGTCCCTTGAAGAACAGCCGCTCACCGACGACAGCGACGACCATCAAGGACAGGATGGAGACGCCCGCCAGCAGGAGGAAGGCCTTCCCACCGGCCACCGTGCCGGCCAGGGCCACGGTTTCCCCCGCCCACAGACTGGGCGGGAAGTAGCCGCCGACCGCTTTCATCAGGCCCATTTTCTCGGAGAGCAGGCGCATGACGTAGGCCGGGTCCTGCTTGGCGACGGTGTTAGTGAACAAGAACTGCACGGACATGATGAGGATGACCAAGACGATGCTGGTCACCACCATCAGGATGTCTCGGTGGCGGCGGTTGATCAGGCGCATGAGGAATAGACCGGCGATGGATGCCAGCGCCAGGGGAAGCACTGGCGCCAGGAGGAAGGCGAGCACCAAACCCACCCAGTACCAGGGATTGGCCGCGGCCAGCGGGGTGTAGGCGATGACCGCCGGCGCAATGATGATCAGGGCGGTGACGTACTCCCCAGCGAGAATTACCAAGAACTTGGACGCCACGATGGCGCCGGCCCCGACCGGCAGCGGCACCAGATGCGTGAGGTCCTCGGAGAAGTAGAAGATGGAGATGACCATGCTGATGCCCATCACCAGGGTGAGGACCTGGACTGCCAAGAAGGCCATGACGAATACCAGCCCGGCCTGACCGAGAGGAGCGGCGGCACTGACGATGCCCTTAGCGACGAAAACCAACCCGGTCTCCAGCGACCCCACGCCCATGACGATGGCGAAAAGGATGAGGATGGGCTCCCACAGGCGCTGGCGTCGCCGCAGGTACCGGTCACGCAGCACCGACAGCCCGAAATTGTCCCGGAAAGTAACCTTCAGGACGGGCCAGAATCCGTTCATTTCTCGGTCAACTCCAGGAAGATATCTTCCAGGGACTTCTGGCCCACCGCTTTCCCGCGCAGCTCGGCCATGGTCCCCACCGCCACGATACGCCCGCGGTTGATGATGGCCAGCCGGTCGCAGAGGCGCTCGGCCACCTCGAGGATATGGGTGGAGAAGAAGACGGCCTTGCCGCGGTCGCAGTGCTGGCGCATCAACTCCTTCAGGAGGTGCGAGGCGCGCGGGTCCAGACCGGTCATGGGTTCGTCGAGGATGAAGAGAGACGGTTCGTGGAGCATGGCCGCGATGACCGCCAGCTTCTGTTTCATCCCGTGCGAGTAACCTTGGACCAGGTCGCCGATTGCCGACCGGAGTTCGAAGGTGTCAAGAAGCTCATTCATCCGCGCGGCCCGGACGGTGGCCGGCACCCGCCAGACATCGGCGATGAAGTTCAGGTATTCCAGACCGGTCAGCTTCTCGTAAAGGTCCGGCTCGTCGGGGACGTACCCGATGCGCGACTTGGCGGCGATGGGGTCGCCCCACACGTCGACTCCGTCCACCGTGATCTGGCCGCTATCGGGGCGGAGCAGGCCCACCACCATCTTGATGGTGGTCGTCTTGCCGGCGCCGTTGGGGCCCAGAAAGCCGAAGATCTCCCCGGCCCTGATTTCCAGGTCCACACCGTCGACGGCCTTGATGGAGCCCTTCTGGTAGCTCTTGGAGACTCCCTTGATCGAAAGCATTTGCCGGCTATCCCTCGTTTCCACTGACTTTGTCTTGTCCAACGCCTCGGGACCGCTGGGATGAAAGCCGGCGAGGCGCCCAGGACATTCGTCCCACCCGGACAACCATGTTCGACGGAGGCGACGGCATAACCTTCGGTAGACGGTGTGACCTTCGGTAAACGCTTCGGCCCGCCTTCAGAAAGGGCGGGCCGGAAATCAACGGTACCAGCGGTATCAACGGTATCAAAGGAAGTCTTTCAGTTTCTTGCTCCGCGTCGGGTGGCGCAGCTTCCGCAGGGCCTTGGCCTCAATCTGGCGGATGCGCTCGCGCGTCACGCCGAACACCTGCCCGACTTCCTCCAAGGTCCGCGCCCGCCCGTCGTCAAGGCCGAAGCGCAGCCGCAGTACTTTTCGCTCGCGCTCGGTGAGGGTGTTCAGCACGTCCTCCAACTGCTCGCGCAGCAGGATGAAGCTGGCCGCCTCGGCCGGCGCCGGCGCGTCCTCGTCCTCGATGAAATCGCCGAGGTGGCTGTCCTCTTCCTCGCCGATAGGCGTCTCCAGCGAAACCGGCTCCTGGGCGATCTTCTGGATCTCCCGCACCCGCTCCACGGAAACGTCCATCTCCTGGGCGATCTCTTCCGGCGACGGCTCGCGCCCGAGGTCCTGGAGAAGCTGCCGCTGGACGCGGATGAGCTTGTTGATGGTCTCCACCATGTGGACCGGGATGCGGATGGTCCGCGCCTGGTCGGCGATGGCCCGCGTGATGGCCTGCCGGATCCACCAGGTGGCGTAGGTGCTGAACTTATACCCCTTCCGGTAGTCGAACTTGTCGACCGCCTTGATCAGACCCAGGTTTCCTTCCTGGATCAGGTCAAGGAACAGCATGCCGCGACCGACGTACCGCTTGGCGATGGCCACGACCAAGCGTAGGTTGGCCTCAATGAGGTGCCGCTTGGCCTCGGGGTCGCCTGCCTCGATGCGCTTGGCCAGTTCGACCTCGGTGGCCGCGTTCAGCAGCGGCACGCGGCCGATCTCCTTCAAGTACATCCGGACAGGGTCGTCGATGGCCACGCCCTCGGGGACGGAAAGGTCGATTTCCTCCTCGGGGACGGTCTCCGTCTCTAGCTGGCCGGGGGGCGGCGGCAGTTCGTCGCTCTCCACCGTGTCGGTCTCGCCCTCGGCCACCGCTTCGACAGTTTCGGCCACGACATCGATACCCTCGTCGGCCAGGGTCTCGTAGATATCTTCGATCTGTTCAGTGGTCAGCTCTTCGCCTTGAAGAGCGTCCATTATTTCGCCGTAGGTCAACGTGCCGCGCTGTTTCCCGCGGTGGATGAGTTCTTTCACCCCTTCAAGGTTGACCATAGACTCCTTTTTCATCGGAAAGGTCCGTCCCCTTTCGCGGCCACGCCCCTCGGCTCTGACGGCCGGGTAAGCCCTTGACCGCTATCTCTCTTTTCCTAGAGTCCTCCTACAGCTCTCTGATTTTCTCCTGAATCACTATGAGCTGCTTGAGGAGATCAGCGTCATCTCCTCGACGCGCCAATTCGGCGAGGATCTCGCTGTGCCTCGCCTCATAATAAGCCAGTTTCACTTTGGCTATGTAGTCAGCTACGACTCTAGCCTTCCGATTGTTCTCCGTACTCGAAAACTCTCCTTCTTTTGACAGGATTTCCGCAGCCCGGCTCACGGTTTCCAGATTCTCTATGAAGTCCAAAACCCGGCGCGGTTCGACACCGCCCGCGGTTTCGCCCGCGCGGGAAATAGCTGCGGCGATTTCCCGGTGAGTCTCGTCCAGGAATCCTTCGATCCCCAGTTCGGATAGGACCTGGGCCCGGACCTGTACATCCTGGATCATCGCCCGGATCAGCTCTTCCTGGGCTTTCTGGGCAGCATCGACTTTGCCAGGTTTTTCATGCATATTATTCCGGCTACCGAGGTTTCTATGCTGCGGTTCGCCGCCTTGTGCCGGGGGCTGGGAGCCAGGTGGGCGGGCCAGACCAGGCGGACCATGGTCCTTGTGACCGCCCCAACCGAAACCGTCCGCGCCCGGGCTGCCCGCCCGCGGGCCCGCCGCCCCAGGCTTGGGCATCCTGTTTCGGGCCCTCTCTACCTCGGCCCGTAGCGCCGGTGCGTTCGTGCTGAGGCGCCGGGCGAAGTCCTCCATGTAGGCCTCGCGCTCCACGGCGTTCTCCAGGGTCGCTAGGATTGGGACGATGGCGGCGGTGGCTTTGATCCGCCCGTCGATGGTAGACGGGTCGTGGGCAGCCAGGGCGCGCCGGAACTTGTACTCCACCAGGGAGACCGCTTCGGCCAGGCACTTGGCGAAGGCCGCGGGGCCCTGGCGGCGCAGCAGGTCGTCGGGGTCCTTGCCGTCCGGGACGGTGGCTACCAGCACCTCGCCGCCCATCTGGCTCAGCATGTCCAGACCGCGAAGCGTGGCGGTGGCTCCGGCGGCGTCGGCGTCGTAGGCGATGATGACGCGCGGCGCCAGGCGCAGCAAAAGCCGGCACTGCTCGGGCGTGAGGGCGGTGCCCAGTGACGCCACAACGTTCGTGTGCCCGAGGCGATGGGAGGTGACGGCGTCCATGTAGCCTTCGACCAGCACGGCGACGCCCTTCTGGCGGATGGCTTCCTTCGCCAGGTGGAGCGGGTAGAGGGTGTGGCGCTTGGCGAAGACCTCTGTCTCGCCCGAGTTCAGATACTTCGGGAGTGAGTCGTCAAGGACACGTCCGCCGAAGGCTATGACGCGGCCACGTTGGTCGAAGATGGGGAACATGACGCGCTCGCGGAAGCGGTCGTAGTGACCTTGGCCGCCGGCGGCCTCGGTGGCGTTAGCCTTGCCACCGGCCTTGTCCTGCCGCCGCATGAGGAGAGAAGCCCGTTCGCCCAGCGCTACCGGGATATTGTGACGCTGGAACAAGCCGGTCAGGTTGTCCCAACCTGCCGGTGCCCAACCGATACGGAATTTCTCGATGGTGGCCCGGTCCAAGGCGCGGCTCTCGAGATAGGCCCGGGCACGCTGGCCCTCGGTACCGTCACGCAGGCTTTTCTCGTAAAAGGTCGCAGCCGTCTCCATCGCCCCCAGCACGCCGTCCAGTTCCCGCTGGCGCCGCGCCATCTCCGGCGTCAGTTCTTCCTTCGGAAGCGGGATGCCGGCCCGCTCGGCCAGTTTGGTGACGGCTTCGGGGAAGGACAGGCTGTCCCGCTTCATGACGAAGTTGATAACGTGCCCGCCCGCCTGGCAGCCGAAGCAGTAGAAAATCCCTTTGTCCGGTGACACGGTGAACGACGGCGTTTTCTCCTGGTGGAAGGGGCAAAGCCCGAGGTAGTTCTTGCCCGACTTTTTCAAGGCGACCGTCTCGCCCACGACGTCGAGGATGTCGTTGGCGTCTTGGACTGCCTGTATGAAGTTCTCGGAGAAGCGACCGGCCACCGGTTATCACCCGGTACATGTGTTCGCTATTCGGCGGCAGCCTTCCTCCGGCAGTGCGCCGTGAGAAGAAGACTGTGGCTCCGGCAGTGAAGGAGAGGGATTTCTTGCTACGAGTCTTTGACGAAGGTGCATTCTTTGCTCATTCGGCCCCGCCCGGGCCTGAGAAGGTAGACATGAGGTTGCGAAATCGCCAAAATTCACTGGTCTGCTCCGAACCTTGTCTATTCGCCGTCGACCCAGAAAGGTGCAAGAAATGCCCTTCCCGAAACCGCGGGATGCAAGATTTGCCCGTTCAGCACACACACCCACCCTTGGCACAGGCCAGGCAGCTGAAGGCAGCCCAGCCACAACGTCCTCGTGTGGGAAGTCCCGCACCGCCGGGACAGCAAGGGGGGCGGCCGAAGCCGCCCCCGTGTATCTTCTCAACTACCACTATGGCCCTAACGCGGATCGTATCCCACCACGGACCAGATCCCGCTGAAGTCTGGCCGGACCAGCTTCTTCAGGTAAACCCGTTTGGTCGGCCCACCACTCTGGATATCCACGACAGCTGCAATCCCGTTGTTCTGGGTAACCTTTAGTGCGTCGTAGCTGAGCTTCGGCGTTCCCTGGATACCACCCGGTGAGATCTGCAGGTTCACGAAAGTGAAGGCTACCTGCAGAGGGTCGAGATACCAGGGCGAATGGCCGCCGTCCACCTGCACTTGGGTGTTCCGGACCACTTCCATGTCCACGGGTACCTTGACCTGCGCCTGAGTCGACGGGTCTTCACCGTCTGTCGACGGTACGGTGAGATCGGATGCCAGCTCCGTGCCGAGAGCCAGTCTGCGGGCTCCCTGGACAGTGATTTCCAAGCCGCCCTGCTGCCAGCGCAGCGTGTCGCGGAGTACTTCCAGGACGCCGCCGGCGGCCTTCCCCAAAACCGCCCAAGCAGTCGGCTCGAAGGGCCCGGCCGCTTTCTTCTCAGCGATGGTTGTGTCGCCGTAGTCAAGGATCACCGTGTCCGCCGACGCCACGATACGATCAGGGCCCTCAGTCGGAAGCAGAGGGGTGATACCGGACAGGGCGACGGCGTCATTGACGGTGAAAACGACCTGGCCGGAGCCCTTGTCGACAACCTTATACCCCTCCGGGACCTTGTACGTGAAGATGGCCGGGAGTCCGCCCTGTCCGCCCGCCCTATCCATTGTATCGAAGCTGGTGAAAGTCCAGCTGGTTTGGATGGCGTTCTGCATGGCTGTCTTTATCTGCAGGGGCAGCTTGGTCTCAGCGTCGATCCAGAGGTCGTAGGGGAGTCCAGCGGGCGGCTCGATCCTCAAATGCACGGCTTGGCGACCGGCGACCTCCTCGCGGCCGACTTCCGGATGGGGATACTGCATGACTTGGTTAGCCTGATCACGCAGATCCCAACGTCCGGTCGCCTGAGCCTGCACAAGCGGCAGCAGGGTCACGGTTCGATCCTGGGGGCGGACCTGCCAGCGGCGGTCCCCGTTATAGACGGTGACCACACCGTCGTCTTGCTGGGTGGCGTATTTGTCGCCGAATGACCAGACCTCGACTTTCCGGATCAGCCATTCCTGCCCGTCCTTGGTGGTCTGGATAACGGCCATGGTTCCGTGATAACCGCCCAGATGGGACACAGCACGGTCCATGGCGTAGGCGATGTCGCGCTGAAAGAGCCGTCCCATGAAGCCGTAAGGGCCGGTCACCGGCCAGGGCGCGGCTAGCGCCCCCACCGCCAGAACGACTGCTAGGGCTGCCGCTCCTGCTAGGCGCGGCCACAGCCTCACCGCCACGCGCCGGCGTCGCTGTTCCGCCAAGGAGCCGGCGGCGGCGCCGAATTGCTCCGGACGGCGTAGGGAACGCAGGCGCCGCACCACGCTCAACAACTCGGCCATCCGCGCCTCGCGGACGGCCCGTGGGCGGCGCTCGCGGTTCATGGCATCGATGGCCCGGTCCAGTTCCTTTTCATCTGAACCGTCTCGTGAACGGTCTCGTGAACGGTCTTGGGACGAACGGTCTTGAAAGGGCCACTTCATGGCTTCTTCTCCTCCTTGGTCGACTCGACCATCAGGTCACGTAGGGCCTGAACGGCACGAAACTGGAGGCCGCGTATGGCTGCGGGGGTACGCGCCATCCGGCGGGCGGTCTCGGCACGCGAAAAACCTTCTACAATGCGGAGCCGCAGAACGGTGCGATAGTCGTCGGGCAACCGGCCCAGGAGTTCTTGCAGCCAGGCACGCTGGACGGCGCCGTCTTCCTCGAAATCACCGATCGTACCGGCCTGACCTTCGAGGAGATCCTCCTCGAGCGGGATCTGAACGCCATGGGTCCTTTGGCGCCGCCAGCGGTCGCGGATGAGATTCAAGGCGACTGTGCGCAGGTAGGGGTCCGAGCCGACATTGGCCGGGGCGGTCTGGCCGCCGGTGGCACCGGCGTCGCCGCCATCGCCGGTACCACCGGCCTGACCGACCTTCGCCCCGTAGACGTGGGCATAGGCTTCCTGCGTCAGGTCCTCCGCCTCTTCACGGTTCTGCACCCGTGAGTAGATGAAGCGGTACAAACGCATCCAGGTGAGCGGCAAAGACTGCTGCATGGTTTCCATTACCTCCGTGCCTCCGTCTAATATGACGCGTCGGCCGCACAAAGGTCACGCGGAAGATGCTGAAGATACTAGCGAAGTCCCGCCCGGTCCAGAAGATCTTCGTCGCCAAGGATTTCGGCCGCCGGTCCGTCCGCGACCACCCGACCTTCGTTGAGGATGATGACCCGGCGGCAGAGGCGGGCCGCCGCATCGAGGTCGTGAGTGGCGAGGATCAGCGTTCCTTGGAGGTCGGCCACCAAGTCGATGAGCAGGCGGCGGTGGCGGGGGTCGAGGTTAGCGGTGGGCTCGTCCAGCAGCCAGATCTCTGGACCCTGGCATAGGACGGCGGCCATGGCGACCCGCTTGCGTTCGCCGTAGCTGAGGTGACGTGGGAATCGATCCGCCAGGCCCGCCACGCCCAAACGCTGGAGGGCGTCTCTGGCCAGCCGCTCCGCCTGGGCGTCGGTGGCTCCCTGATTAAGCGGGCCAAAGGTGACATCATCAAGAACGGTGGGCATGAAGAGTTGGTCATCGGGGTCCTGGAACACCAGGCCCACTTTCCGGCGAATCGCGCGGTAGTTGGCCCTCTCCAGCGCGAGCCCCGCCACGCCGGCCCGGCCCGCTTCGACCGGCAGTAGCCCGGTCAGGACCGAAAACAGCGTGGATTTGCCCGCCCCCGTGGGGCCGATCAGCGCCACCCGCTCGCCCGGTTCCAGGACGAAGCTCAGTCCTCGCAGAACCGGGCGGCCATCCCGGTAGCCGGCGCTCACATTTTCCAGCATAATCGCCTTGGCTTCAGTCACGGGCGATTCCCCTCTGATCCGTCGATGGCTGTTCTTCATATTCCCCAGAAGCGGGCGGCGATGGTGGCGGTCGCCAGCAGGAGCACGGCCGCCCAGCCACACGCGTCGGAATGCGATTTGCGAACGGTAACGGAGAGATCAGTGCCGCCCCGGCACAACATGGCATGATACGTGCGGTCCGACTGTTCGAGAGAACGGAGGAAGAGCGACCCCGCCACTCCTCCGAGAGCGGTGACCGACCGCCACCACTCCCCCAGGCTCCTCTGGCGAATCCCCCACCCTGAGAACCCGCCGCGCAGCCGGTAGGAGGCGAGAGTGCGGTCCGCCGTCTGCATCAGGACCGACAGGTAGGAGTAGGTCAAGGCCATGACGTCAAGGAAGATGGACGGCACCTTCAGGGTGGACAGCGCCCGGACGAAGCGCGGGAAAGGCATGGCCACCCCCCACAGGACGACGAAGGCCGCGGATAGAACGGCCCTGACCAGGAAGGCCTGCCACTGGCGAGAAGCCACGTCTCCTACTAATAGGCGGGAGACGCTGACCAAGGCCACGAAAACCCCCACGCCCAGCCATTGGGTGAAGAGCGCCATCAGGCGCGGACGAGTTAGGGCGATCAAGACGACGACGATAAGGGTGTAGCCGGCCAGGGAGCCCCAGCCCGGCAACGGCGTACTTGAGATTAGGGCGACCTCGAAGAAGAAGAACAGCAACAATAGAACGTCCGGGGCGCGATTGAGCACCTCGGCGCCAGAGTCGCGTCTGCCGCCGCCGGGGACCGGCAGCGTGTGGTGACCACTCACGGTCGCCGAAAGCCTTGCCGCGAGCCGTGGTCTCTGGCGCGGAGCAGGGCTTCCACCCCTTTCAAGGCCAGAAACACGGCCAGAGCGCCGGCCAGCCCGGCCAGGACCTTGCTGAGACCGGCGTGTGACGACAGCAGGGGAATAGAGTAACCTGGCATCGGCGCACGCTCTTGAGCAGGGGCGGTGGTCGCCCGGCCTTCGAACCCGAGGTCGGAGGCCACTCTCTGCAGTCCATCAGGCAGACGAGAAGCCAGAGGTGCCAGGAGCACGACCACCGCTGTGATTACCAGGATCCAGAGCCAAGGGCGCTTAGGCAATCCGGTCCACCTCCTCCCGGTCGGCCGGCAGGCCGGCGGGCACCATCGCCAACGCTTCCACCCGCTTTCCCGCCCCCGTCGGAGCGGTTCCGTTAGCCTGGGGGAGGATCCCGGCCCGGTTTATCAGTCGCAGTGCCGAGAGAGTGATGGCCGCCTCACCCACCCCAATGAGGGCGTGCCAGCCAAGCATGGCCGGGAGGACCACGATCCAGGGGACTGTTCCGGAGACGGCCAGCTCCACAGCGGCCGCGGCGGCCGCGGCCATTACTGAAAACCAAGCCGAGGCCAGCTCGGCCCAGGATCCATGGCGGGGGAACACGCGTCGGAGGGTGTAATAAACCCCAGCTCCGGCCAGGGGGGCGATGACTGCCATGTTGAAGACGTTGGCCCCCATCACCACCAGACCGCCGTCCTGAAACAGCAGCGCTTGCAGGATGACAACCACGGAGAGGACAACGATGGACGGGGCGAGGCCAAGAGTGATGGCCAGGAGCGCCGCTCCGACGAGGTGACCGGAGGTGCCGCCGGGGACTGGGAAGTTGATCATCATGGCCGCAAAGACGAAAGCGCCCATGGCCCCCATCATTGGGATGGCTCTGGCCATCTCCTCCTCCGATTTGTGCCGGATAGACCGGACCGCGCCGCCAATGGCGGCCGTCGAGACCACCGCGGCGGTGGCCCACGTCTTGGTGTCCAGGAAGTTGTCCGGTATATGCACGAGAGCCGCCTCCTCTATAGCACTCTGTCACATACACTCTATCATGGTTTGGCGGTGCGTAGCACCATCCTAACAAATGTGCTACTATTCTGTTCAAAAATGTTGCCTACCGCCGGACGTTCTGTAGATAGGACATGGCCCGCGCGCGTCAAAACTAGCACGGGAAAGCTTGGGGATGGGAGATGCGCACCATGGAGGGCAATGCGAGCACAGGTGGCGGGGCCGCGGCTGAACTGGCCAAGTCATTGGTGCGCTTCGGCGTTTCTGTGGAGAAGGAACTTCTAGACGCCTTTGACCAGATGCTGACCCGCAAGGGGTACACCAACCGTTCCGAAGCCATCCGCGACTTGATGCGCGATAGCCTGGCCGCTTTCCAGGCGACCGATGACGAGGCGGCGGTCGTCGGTACGGTCACGCTGCTGTACGACCACCATGTCCCGGGTGTCACCGAGCGGCTCGTTAAGGCTCAGCATGCTCACGGTTCCGAAGTCATGGCCACCATGCATTCCCACCTCGACCACGAGAATTGCCTCGAAGTCTGCCTGGTGCGGGGGAAGGCGGGGCACGTCAAAGATATCGCCGGTCAGCTCATCGGTGCACGTGGGGTGAAGCACGGTCAACTCTGCCTGACCATGCCCGATGTCACTGAAGAGCGTTAGACCCTGGCCATACGGCCCAGAGCCCGAAGGCGAAGGCCCTGGCCTCTTCATCCTTTAGTCCGAGACTCTCCAGGGCGAGGGTAAGAAGAACTTCTCGTACTGCATGATGGCGTAGCGGTCGGTCATGCCGGCCACGTAGTCGGAGACGCGCCGGTAGATGGCGTGCTCGGCGCTGCCCCAGGGAGCCTTCTTGGCGTTCTCGGCCTCCGGGGGGAGAAGGTCGGGGTGCTCCACATAGTAGTTAAAGAGCTGTTCCAGCAGGTGCTGCGCCTTGTCCTCCTCGCGTTTCGCGGCCGACCCCACGTAGACCCGGTCGAACATGAAGGTATGCAGCCGGTCGGTGGCGTCGAGGATGCGCGGGCTCATGCGGATTTCGGGCTGGTCCCAGCTACTCTCGATGAGGTCCTGGACCATAGTGTTGATGCGCTGGCTGTGCCGGTGGCCGAGGATGTCCAGGAACTCCTTCGGTATGTCGTCAATGCGCAGGATGCCCCCGCGGATGGCGTCGTCGATGTCGTGGTTGATGTAGGCCACGCGGTCGCAGATCTTGACGATCTGGCCTTCAAGGGTGGCGGGACGCGGGAAGTCGTTCAGGTGCCCGCTGTGGCTGGCGATCCCGTCGCGTACCTCGGCGGTGAGGTTCAGGCCGTGGCCCTCTTCCAAGACGTCCACCACGCGCAGGCTCTGTGCCGCGTGGCGGAAACCGCCCGGTACCAGGCGGTTCAGGACGGCTTCGCCCGAATGGCCGAAGGGGGTGTGGCCCAGGTCGTGGCCGAGGGCGATAGCCTCGGTGAGGTCTTCGTTCAGGCGCAGGGCCTTCGCCACCGTGCGCGAGATCTGCGACACCTCAAGGGTGTGGGTCATGCGCGTCCGGTAGTGGTCTTCGGTGGGCGCGATGAATACCTGCGTCTTGTCCTTCAGGCGGCGGAAGGCCTTCGAGTGGATGATGCGGTCGCGGTCCCGCTGGAAGGCGGTGCGCACGGGGTGCGGCGCCTCTTCGCGGACGCGCCCGCGGGACTTGGCGGATAGCACCGCGTACTTGGAAAGCGTCATGGCTTCCAGTTCTTCGGTGGCCTGTCGGATCTGCATGCGGTCAATCTCCCTCCGCCGCTCAGGTGACTCTGCCTGTGACTGTCCAATGAGCCGGGAAGTTTCTAATACTAGGCGCCGCCCCTCTCCTCCTGCCCTTTCGTCCAATGTCGCACCTCCTTCGTTACCTGGAGTTGGAAGGCTTTCAATAGATAGTATGGAACTATTAGTCTTGGTGCCTGATGGCGCCTAAGTATCGAGCAGTCGGAAAGGCGGGAGCGCCGTGTTCAAGGACCTGAACCAAGCGTGGGATATGGATGTCATCTTCCCCGGCGGCAGCGGGTCGCCCCAGTTCGTCGCTTTCGTGGACCAATTGCGGGCGGACATGAAGGACGTCGCGGCGGAAGTGGAGGGTGGGGCACCGGCGGGCGCCGACGGGTGGGCCGCCCGGATGGACCACATCCAGAAGGTGGCCCGCGATTCGCGGCACGCCGGGGCTTTCGTGTCGTGCCTGACGGCCCAGAACGTGGCCGACTCCCACGCCCGCATCGTGGGCGGGCAACTCCGCGAGATCCAGGCCACTTTCGCCAATATCCTGACCCGCCTGGACCAGCAGCTCCTGGCCGTCCCGGAGGACGAGTGGCGCGCCCTGCTGGCCGACGAGCGGCTGGCTTCCCTGTCCTTCAACCTCGATGAACGGCGGCGGCGGGCGAAAGACCTCCTCCCTCTTGAGATGGAGACCCTGGTGAACGGCCTGTCCACCGACGGTTACCACGGGTGGTCGGAGCTATACGATGTCGTCACGGGGCGCATGACCATCACCCTTGAGGACAAGGAAGGGAAGCCGGTCACCGTCTCACCGGGGCAGGCCGCCAACCGCATGAGCAACCCCGACCCCAAGGTGCGGGCGGAGATCATGAGCCGCTGGGAGCAGGCCTGGGCGAAGGAAGCCGACCTCTGCGCCTTGGCCATCAACCACATCGCCGGGTTCCGTCTGAACCTGTACAGGCAGCGCGGCTGGGACTCGGTGCTGCACGAGCCGCTGGACATCAACCGGATGACGCCGGAGACCTTGGATGCTATGTGGGGCGCGGTGGCGGGGGCGCGCGGGCGGCTGGCGGCCTACCTGAAGCGGAAGCAGCGGCTCCTGGGACTGGAGAAGATGAACTGGCAGGACGTCGATGCCCCGGTGGGCCAGTCGGCGCGGCGGCTCACCTACGACCAGGCGGCCGACTTCGTCGTCGAGCAGTTTGGGAGGTTCAGCCTGGGGATGGCGGATGTCGCGCGGCGGGCTTTCGAGGAACGGTGGATCGAGGCGGAAGACCGGCCGGGGAAGCGGATGGGCGGCTTCTGCACCGGTTTCCCCTTGAACAAGGTCTCACGGGTCTTCGTCACCTTCTCCGGTTCCATGGGAAACGTGGCCACCGTGGCCCACGAGCTGGGACACGCCTACCACCAGAGCGTGATGGAGGGTCTGCCGCCCTTCGCCCAGAACTACGCCATGAACGTGGCCGAGACCGCCTCCACCTTCGCCGAAACGGTGGTTTTCGAGGCGGCCATCCGGAACGCGGCGGACGAGAAGGAGAAGGTCCTGCTACTGGAAGACAAGCTGCGCCGAGCGGTGGGGCTGCTCATGAACATCCAGGCCCGCTTCCTCTTCGAGACGCGCTTCTACGAGGCGCGGAAGAAGGGGCCGGTGAGCGTAACGCGGCTGAACGATATCATGGTCGAGGCGCAGAAAGAGGCCTACGCCGGAGCCCTTGATTCCTACCACGCGCACTTCTGGGCTTCCAAACTGCACTTCTACATCACTCGCCCGCCCTTCTACAACTTCCCGTACACCTTCGGGTATCTGTTCAGCGCCGGGGTGTACGCGCGGGCCATGGAGGTCGGGCCGTCCTTCGCCGACCGCTACGTGGACTTACTGCGGGACACGGGGAGCATGCGCGTGGAAGACCTGGCCCGCAAGCACCTGGGCGCCGACCTAACCCGGCCCGAGTTCTGGGAGGGCGCGGTGGACAGCGTCCTGGGCGGGCTGGCCGCGTTCCTGGACTCCAAGGCACTGGAGTAGCGATGACGCTTCGATGAAGGCCGACCAGGAATCCACTGTCAGGCGGCCGGAGACGGGGCCACTTCTGGTCGAGATCCGCCTGGTGGCGGAGCACGACTTTCCCGAATGGCTCCAACTGAGACTAGCTCTGTGGCCGTACCACACAGACGAAGAGCTACTGGTGGAGATGCACCAGATCTTCGCGGTGCCCGATTCGACGCCGGTTTTCGTCGCCGTCGGCAGCGGCGGCGGAATCCTCGGTTTCGCGGAGTTCTCCATCCACGAGTCCGTTTCATGGTGCTCCACTACGAACGTGGGCTACGTCGAGGGTTGGTACGTCAGGCCGGGATGCCGCAGATCCGGAATCGGCAAGGCCCTGCTCGTGAAGGGCGAGGAGTGGGCGTCCGGCAGAGGTTGCACCGAGATGGCTTCGGACACGACACCGGAGTATTCGGTAAGCCCCAGCGCTCACAAAGGATTGGGTTTTGTCGAAGCAGGCGATCCACTCCATTTTAGAAAGACCCTTTCTTCGTCCTATTTCCCGTGAAATAGACAGGGCCGAAGGACGACCGGAACACCGCACACGGGTGCCCCGGGGATTCGCCAGCCGCCGGGAGATAATGTCAGGAAGCACGGAACTCGGGACATAGGTTCGCCGTCGAATCAATGGTCCGACAACCTCCCAATTTGGAAGTGGTACTGGTGAAAAAGGCCCTCATCCCTCTGCTCCTGCTCAGCCTACTCGCTTTGCTGGTAACCGGTTGCTCCAGGCCCGTTGCGCCCAAGGACACCGAGGTCACCTCCGCCGCCTTGAACGGAACCTATAAGTTGGGTAACGACACTTTCGCCCTGCTAAACGGAAAGGCCGAAAAGGAAGCTGCTCCCGGGTCTGCGACCAAGGTCAAGATAACGGTCTTCGGTCAGCCGGTCTTAGGTGACTTCAACGGAGATGGGTGGAAAGAAGCTGCCTTATTGCTTACGAGCCAGCCCGGTGGTAGCGGCACCTTCTTCTATGTGGCAGTTATCGGGAAAAACAAGTCCAGCCAGAAGTTCGTGGCCACCAACGCTATTCTGCTGGGTGATCGTATTGCTCCCCAAAACGTGGAGCTTCACGGAAGCAACATTGTTGTGAACTATGCCGATCGGAAGCCCGGCGAGCCCATGTCCACACAGCCATCGGTCGGTGTTACCAAGACCTTCAGGATAAGCGGAGATACTCTGGTAGAGGTTAAGTGAAAGAGGACTTAGGAGGGCTTGCACCAACCCATGACCAAGCGATCTCGAAAACCTTCTGCTCGCTGGGACCGCGCCTGTTGGACAAAGGTCAATCACTTGCCCGTATCCGCCACTATGTTGCATCTGAGGGACAGGCCCTACCGCCGTTGCAGGACGACGAAGCAGGCAGCGCCGAGATCTCGGGGGCTCCATCCTGCACGTAGTCAGTTCCCGTCCGCAGAGCGTCTTCCGCCTTGGCTAGTTCCCGGCCGAGATAGGCCGCGTGCTCCAACCGGGAAAGAAACCCCCGCTCCGCAGCCGGGATGTACATTTCAGCAGGGGTTCTTCCCTCAATGATGGCGTTCAGAACTCCTTCGTTTCGGTAGTGCTCGAGGACGAGCATATGGCGTCGCCGGTCAACGTACACGACAAAGTACCCGTGTGGATCTGGAGTCATTTTGGTCGGAAGGTAGCCTTGGAGCGGCTTCATCACTCTTTCCGGCGCAAACGGATTTGCCGGGCCGGGATGTCGGTCGGCGCAGGTTTTTGCCGCGCTCACAGCAACTGAGCGCCCCCCGGGGTTTCACCGACTACCTCTCGAGCCTCGCTTCGCCCCACCGATGACAAACCCTTCTAAATGGAAGTGGGCGATGGAAACCGGCTTCGTGTGACGGCCGGCGGTTGAGAAAAGCCTCCCCAGGCCCCCAGATGATTCGCGCAGTGAGGGAAGCAAGCATCCTCGTCATCACGGTCTTGTTCAACTCACCCCACACAAACCATGGGAGCGAGACTGGAGACATATCCATCCTCTAGCACTAGTAGAGCGATTCCTAAGTAGGTTGCCCCTGCCAACTGGCAGACGTCCCCAGCGTCACTGTGGTATTGGGACCGGCGTTTGCCGGCCGTGGGCCGTCTCTTTCCTCGGAGCGTTGGCGCCGTCGGGGCCGACCCAGGGGATTGGGGGCGGTGTAAAACCGGGACACATTTTTCAGGATCCGAGTGTGTCAGGAGTATACACGGCCTCCTCTCGATATACCCCCGGGGGGTATGAAAAGGCCCCTCGGTGGCGCCGAGAGCCCCTTGTCCGCACCTTCGACTCCTCCCGTCCGCCGACCCCGACCCGGGAGGAAAGCAGTCTACCTGCGGAAACGCCACCATCACCGGCATGTCCGTCCCGGGCGCGTCACGGGCGGGCAGTCTCCCACCGCCCGGGAGAACCCTTGGGAACCACGGATGTGAACTCAAGACACACCGCTCTCCGCGAAAATGTATCACGGATTGACATCCGCCACCCAAACCGAGGTGATACCCCCCCCATTCCATCATCCTCGGGTGCTCAGACTTGCCTGGGAAGACCCCACCGGATCATGTGCCCGTACGTGCCCGCAAACTTCTGTCCACGATGGATGGTCAATAATGGTACTGTAAGCCCGTGATCCCAGACTCCCAAGGCTATCAGGACTTCGAGGACAATGGTCTAGTACCTCCAATATGCAGAGATTAGTTGGGATAGGCGAAACCTCGAAGGTGCTAGGCGTGTCGATCGCGACACTGCGCCGGTGGGAGGTGGGGGATGCTTGATCCCGAAGCGCACCTCCGGCGGTCAACACCTGCTTGGGAGAGGGCGGGAGTTGGCCTTCTGCGCCTCCTTCCTGGAGATGATGCTGTTAAAGATGCTGTCTTCGTGGAGAAGGCTGGTCGCCGCGGCCGGGGGCGTTCTAAGGTGATAGTCAAGTATGCGGTGTTCGGTATTACAAAGGCCCTTTCAGATGAGACGTCAGAGATACAGTGATCAACCGGAGTTTGCCTAGGGGGGCGGTCGCCAAGGCCGCCCTCCTTCTGTTGACCCCGGGAAAGAGTAAGGTTATAATCGGATTATCGAACAGCTGTTCGGTCTTTCGCGGAGCCTCTCGCGCAAGAAAGAAAGGTTCCGGCAACCGGCACAAGGCGCGCACGAAACTGGCGAGACTGCATGCGCGTATCGCAAACATTCTGCATCGAGGACCTCAACGTGCACGGCATGCTCCGAAACCATCAACCTGGCCCGTTCCGTCGCCGATATGGGCTTCTTCGAGTTCCGGCGGCAACTGGAGTATAAGGCCAGGCGGCGTGGCGGGACCGTGGTGGTGGCGGATCCTTGGTTCGCTTCGAGCAAGATGTGCTCAGTGTGCGGCGGAATCCGGCAAGAAATGCCGCTATCAGCGCGGCATTGGACATGCCCGGTCTGTGGCACATACCATGAGCGGGATCTGAATGCGGCCCGGAATTTGGCCGCCTACGCCGTGAGTTCCACGGTGTCTGCCTGTGGAGGGGAAGGCGCTGGCGCCGGTTGCGACCGGCGTGAAACCGGCCCCGCTGAAGCAGGAAGCCAGCGCCAAAAATACGTTTGCGTAGGTTTGGGTAGGTCTGGCGGAACGGAACAAATGGGTCCATGGGAAGGAACGGAGCGGTGAACCAAGGAGCGGACCGACAAGGTGCCGGCGACGGCGGCAAGAGCGCGGGCGCTACCCATTTCTGGGAGGGCTGGCGCCGCTGGCGGCACGTAATCAAGGTTGATCCCGACCGGCCCCTGTCGCCAGACCGCCTTCGGGAAGTGTTGGACTGCGGGACCGACGCGGCCGTCGTCGGCGGGACGCAGGGCCTTTCGTCCGCCAAGGTGTCGGCGACTCTACAGGCGCTGGCCGGTGCGCCGTTCCCCGTGGTGGTCGAAGTCTCGTCCCCTGAATGCCTGGTGCTGGGGCCAGCCGCTTTCTTCATCCCGGTGGTGCTGAATGCCGGGGATACCAGGTGGGTGGTGGGCGCCCACCAGGAGGCCTTGGCAAAATACCTGCGGCTGGCCGGAGACGGCGCCGGCGGGGCGGCGAGCGCCATCCCTTGGTCCGTCCTGTGTCCGGAAGGTTACGTCGTACTGAACCCTCAGTCGGCCGTCGGGCGGCTGACCAAGGTGCGAACGGCGCTGGCCGCCCGTGAGGCGCTGGCTTACGCCAAGGCCGGCGAGGGGCTCTTCCGCCTTCCTATCATCTACCTCGAGTACAGTGGGGCATACGGGGACGAATACCTGGTAGAAGAGGTACGAGCGGGACTGGAATCAGCGCACCTGTTCTACGGCGGGGGCATCGACACCCCGGAGAAGGCGCGGCGCATGGCGGCGGTGGCTGACACCGTGGTCGTGGGGAACTTGGTCTACACGGGTTCGGGGGACGATCTGCGGGAGATCGTCCAGGCAGTCAGGGAAGCACCCCTGGGGAAGGTCTAGAGCTGGACAGAAGGGATTATTAGGCTACAACCTTATTTCTAACTTTATTAGGTTTTGGGCTTATATTTTGCTTTGTCCCGCAAACCCGGCCCGAAGTAGCCCAACGCACGGTCTATTCTATCGGGCCAAAGGGGTTGGGAGAAGGCGGCGGAGCCGGTAGGGGGCCCGGAGCGGGCTGGGGAGCCGGCGTCGGCGCCGGCGCTGGCCCCGGTGTAGGCTGCGCTCCGGTCATTCCCAGCATCTCCGTGACGGTGGCGAACCGGAAACCTTTGGCCCGCAACTGGTCGATGATGAGCGGCAGCGCTTGTACACTCCCCATCAGGTTTTCCGTGGGACCCCCTGAGAAGGAGTGTTGGAGGATGAAGGACCCATTCACCACGGCCGGCACCACATGCGCCAGCACCTTTTCCTCCGGCAAGCTGGTCCAGTCCAGGGAATCCACGTCCCA
The DNA here is from genome assembly GCA_021791495.1 of Bacillota bacterium. Lineage (GTDB taxonomy): Bacteria > Bacillota > Sulfobacillia > JAJYWN01 > JAJYWN01 > JAJYWN01. The sequence continues at coordinate 67,867 of JAJYWN010000068.1, read as the reverse complement.
CAGGACGATCTTCAGACCGCGCCGTTGCGCCTCGGCACGTATGTCCGCACTCAGATACCCATAGGGCGGGCGGAAGATGGATGGCGTCTGCCCGATCACCTGTTGCAGCGAGGCTGACGCCCGGTCCAACTCGGACCCTATGGCGGCGGCGCTGGCCCGTATGAGCCGTGGATGATCCCACGTGTGATTACCGATGGCATGCCCCTCGGCCACGGCGCGACGGGCCACGTCGGGATGGGAGAGCACGTTCTCGCCAACGAAAAAGAAGGTGGCCGGGACCCCTTTTGCTTTCAGGACATCCAGCACCTGGGGTGTGTAAGTCGAGTCCGGACCATCGTCGAAGGTCAGCGCCACGACGGGCGTCCGGCGGTCGCCGTGGGCGAAGACCAGCCCGGGGTAGTCCTGGTGAGCTTTGAGTTGCATCGCTTCGGGCGGTCTTTTGACATCGCCGACCCGCGACGGCCGGCCCGGGTCGGGTACCGGCGCCGGCGTGACCAGGGGTGACCGGAGCCGCCAGGAAACGGGCGGGCGCCAGGCCAGGGGCAGGCGAAATAGCTCTGGATGGCGCAGGCTCATCAGGCCCAGAACGCCGGCCAGTACCGCCAAGACAGTCAAAACCGCGGCCCAACGCCGCGCGCCCCACATGTCCCACACTTCCCACCTTTCCGACCCGACCTGGTTTCGACTTGTCTAGCTTTCCACACGCAGTGACTTTGCCTGGGACGCGTTCAAGGTTCTGCCTGACGCGGCTCGTTCGTAGGCTTTGAACATGCGCAAGACCAACAATGGCGGCGGCGGCTATCGTCGCGCGGGCCCCGGCGTCCTGGCCTTCGGCGCCACCATGGTGGGAACGGTGGTTGGCGCCGGATTTGGATCCGGCCAGGAACTCCTGCGCTTCTTTACCTCTTATGGCCCTCGGGGTGGGGCCGGTCTCCTACTGGCTGTGGTGCTCTTCTGGTTTGCCGGTGCCCAGGCCATCGCCATCAGCCACTCCAAACGGGTCACGTCCTACCATGAGATACTGAGGGAGGCTTGTGGCCGGGTGGCCGCTCCCTTCGTGGATCTCATCGTGGCGGCGATGTTCTTCGGGGGGCTGGCCGTGATGATCGCGGCGGGCGGCGCTGTGCTGCAACAGGAGTTCGGTTGGCCCGCCTGGGTGGGAGCGGCCTTTATGGCCATCATGACGGCGCTCACCAATCTGACCGGTCTGAAAGGTATCACCCGCGTGAACACGTCCGTGGTTATGGCCATGATCGTCGTCATTTTCCTGGTGTGCGGGGTGTCTCTGGGAGGCGCCCGCGCCCCCGCCGGGCCGGCCGGGTTCTCCGGGCCAGCCGGGACGACGACAGCCGGGTCCGCCACCCCGTTGTGGAGCGCTGTGGACGGGCTGGCACCCTTCGGCCGAGTCCCGCCGCCGGCCGTCCAGCCAGCTACGACCGAAGGCCCCTTGACCCCCGGTACATCAGAGGAAGTTCCCCCTGATCCAGCCACCTTCCGGCCCGCTCCCTGGTGGCCAGTCTCCGCTTTTCTGTACGTGGCTTATAACCTGCTCCTGGCCATGGGCGTGCTGGCTCCCCTGGCCGGAGCGTGTCGTCGGGCGGCGGTGGCCCACCGGGGGGCGCTGATGGCGTGGGGGGTATTGTTCTGCACCGCTATGGCCTCTCACCTGGCAATGCAGGCGAACTGGCGGCTGGCGGCATCCGCGGAAGTGCCCATGGTACAACTGGCGGCGCGCATGGGGCCCGTCATGCTGGTGGTTTACGCCGTCATCCTATGGCTCGAGGTTTACACCACGGCGGTAGCGTCGCTGTACGGATTGACCGTGCGCCTGGTGGGCGAGGGGCGACGCGCCTATCCCTTGGCCGTGATGTTTTTCACCGTGGCGGCGCTGGCGGTCAGCGGGTACGGTTTCTCCTCATTGGTGGGGACGTTGTACCCAGCCTTCGGTGCCGCCGGGCTGTGGTTCCTTGTCGGTTTGCTGACTTTGCCGTGGCGCCGGCGTCACCGTGCCCGCGGCGGAAGAGGTGGCGCGGTGTAGGAGCCTGTCGGGAAAATGGGTGCGTGGTCGGGAGTTAGACCACTTCCAGTTGTCTGAGTATCCTCCGAACGAGAATCGCCAGAATTTGGCGGTGTCTCAGAAGCAAATCGCTAAGATTTATCGGTTGGCACTCTAGGACGGTGAGTTTGGGGCGGTTTTCCGCCAAAATCTAATGGGTGTCTCGTGGCTACCGCTAGAATTTGGCGGAAATCGGCCTCCAATAGTCTGACAAAGACAAAACCTAGCGTTTTCCGCGGGTGAGGGTGCCACGTTTTGGCGGTTCTCCTCCTCTGCCCCCCTCCTGGTGAGCTTCGAAGCCACGACGGTTCACACTGTCGAGGCTGGCGACAGGGCCGGGGGGACTGACCCCCAGATAGGGAACTGGGAGGACATGAGAACATTCATCCCGTACGAGCGGAATCAGCCCTTCCTGCTGCCTCCGGACTTGCGTGAGTGGCTACCTGAAGGGTCTTTGAGCCCCGTCGGAAGAAGGGTCCGGAATCAGGGGGCCGCGGGCCTGAGCAACACCTTCGCGGTTACCGCCGTCGGGGTGAAGCCCTCCCGTTCCAGATCGAAGAAACTGATGCCTGCAGCGGTGAACCTCAGCCCCACGACGGTGCCCGCGGCCTTCGTTTCGGCCACCAGGGAGGCTTGACTGCCACGCATGATCCCGGCCGCTACGCGGGAGCCATCCACAAGGGCGAAACGTCCCGCCGTCCCCCGGTCCCAAAGGAGGGCCGCTCCGAGGGTGGGGGCAGTGGCCCGCAGATCAGTTGAACCGCCGCCGGCGACATCCACGACCGTGACGGCATAGGCGGTGCCGGGCCGCGGCACCAGCCATGCCTCGCGGTGGTTGAAGGAAACGTACCGGCCGTCGCCTGAGGCCCGGACAGACCAGGCCTTTTCGCGCCAAACCCCGACCTTGCCGGTAGTCAGATCGCCACGGTAGATGGCCGGCAGTTGCTGGTACGGGCCGTCAAAGAGGACCGTCTTGTCGTCCAGCCATGTGACCAGCGGGGCGATGCCCATGTCGAAAGTGGGCAAGCCCCAGTCCTCGTACCGAAACAGCTTGAGCGCCCTGGTCTTCCCGGTTCTCAGGTCGTACACCGCCGGCCCCTTGGCGCCATCGGTGGGGTCGGTGTAACCCCAGTACGCCACTTTCAACCCGTCGGGACTGACTCGCGCGCCCCAGGGGGGGACGTCCAGCGCCTTGACCGCCCCCGTTCCCGAGTCCGGTCCCAGCCCGGAGCCCTGGCCTTGCCCTTCGAAGTCGGCCAGGTAACTGCCGAGGAGCAGGACTTTCGTCGGACTCAGCCAGGTAATGAACTCCTCTTCCGCCAGAGACACGGCCATTTGGGGGACACTCACCTGGACTCCGCCCAGACGGGCGTAAAGATCGATCAGCATCTCTTGGGACGGATCTTCACCATCGGGGGCGCGGGCTTGGAGTTCAACCCAGGCCAGCCCGGCACCGCCTCCGTTCCCTGCGGGAGCGGGACAGGACATCAATGGGAAAGTCTTGACGCGATTGGGAAGGGGTCCGGCGAAAGCCGATGGCGGTGAAGGGGACGGCGGAGTGAATGGCCCGACCGGCACGCCGGCGTCTGATCCTCCGGCCTTGGTACCAGAGGGCGACCCTGGGTTGGTGACGGGGTTACCGCTGGGATTGCTGCCGGAGCTACCGGAGCTGCCAGAGCCCCCGGCGGAGCTAGGGATGGCGACGGCGGCGGCTCCGGCTCCCGCGCCGCGCTCTGCCGATTTGGGCGTGCCGTCGGCACAGCCTGCCAGGGCGAACGCCCAGACCGTCAGAAGAATGACCCCCATGACTCCTATAGCTGCCCTCTTGCGCACGCCCGAAGCGCTTCGGGGCGCGTCCTTCCATCTCCTTCCAAGAAACGTGTCGAAGGAGGGCTTCTAGCAGGTAGTTTCCGACATCATCTCTCCAGATGCCCGGCGCTTCCTGCCTGGAACGATCTTGCCCATGACCACGGGGCGGCGGGCTCCCGTGGCCGAAGGCAGGTTATTCGGCTCCCCGTCCAAGCACTCACCGGCTAGGATGGCGAAGGCCATGGCTTCTTTCGCCTCATCGGGAATACCGAAGGCTTCGTGGCTGGTAACGGCTATCCCCGGAAGCTCGTCCTGAAGGCGGGACCGCAGCGTGGGATTGCGGGCCCCGCCGCCACCCAGGATCACCTGGTCCGGTAGGGCGGGCAGGAACGTCTTATAGGCGTCGCCGATGGTCCGGGCCGTGAGGGCGGTGACGGTGGCCACGGTATCGCCGGCACCGAGCCCGCGGGCCGCCGCCTCGGCGACCACCTTGGCGGCGTACTGCTCACCGAACTCCTCGCGGCCCGTCGTCTTAGGGGGGCGGGCGGCGAAATAGGGGTGTGTTAGGAGATCGGCCAGGAACCCGGCCTGCACCCTCCCGGACGCCGCCCACCGGCCATCGCGGTCCATGGTCTCGCGACCAGCCGACAAGGCCTTCACCACGCCGTCGATGACCATGTTGCCCGGTCCGGTGTCGAAGGCGATGACACGGTCGGGGCTGCCTGTGGCGGCACCGCCTTCAGCGGGAAGGTAAGTGACATTGGCGATACCACCGATGTTCTGGATGGCGCGCGTCAGCCGGTCGTCCTTGAAGAGCAGGTAGTCGACGTAAGGCACCAGAGGCGCGCCCTGCCCGCCCGCCGCCATGTCCCGTACCCGGAAATCGGCCACCACGGTGATCCCGGTGCGCTCGGCGATGACCGCCGGCTCGCCGATCTGAAGGGTGGAGGTCACCTCCATCCCTCCCCACGTCGCCGGCCGGGGCTGGTGCCAGATGGTCTGACCGTGCGAGCCGACGGCCGCTATCTCGACGGGCTTCACGCCGGCGGCCCTGGCTAGGTCGAGAACTGCCTGAGCGAAAACCTCACCCAGGGCGAAATTGGCCTGTGAGACGGCGGCGACGTTGGCGGCAGCGCTTTCGGGACGAAAGAGGTCGAAGATGGCGCGCCGGAGTGGCTCGGGATAGGCCGTCTTGCTGAACGTGATCAGGCGCGCTGACAGGGACCTCTCGTCAAGGCGACCCGCCACCTCGTGGCCTATCTCTACCAGGGCTGCGTCGACACCGTCGGCGGAGGTGCCGGACATCAGGCCGACGAACAGGTGGGTTTCCATCATGACCAGGCATTCCGGAGCGTCTTAATGGATAGCCGGATATACACCTTCAGCAGCCGAAACGCTCCAATCCCAATGAAGCAGAGCAATACGTCGAGGGCCAACCCCACAACCAGTGTGGTAACGGGGTCGGCGCCAGGTATGTAAGTGCCTATGCGCCCGCTACCGAAATCGAGAGCGGCAGGATAGATGAACTGCACGATGTTGGCGATCACTCCCAACACACTGGCGAAGGGAAGAACTAGCCCGAACACGCCCAGCACCGGGATAACAAACAGGCTTGACAAGCTGAAGCCGGCCAAAACACCCGCGGCTTTCAACCAACGACTCAGGTTTGGCTCACCTTGGCTAAGCAAAGCCTCCGCCATGTAAGCTCGGGCCAGCCTATCGGCCGGTCCGAGCCGTTCCAGCACTTCAGCCAAAGACCCGCCGGCGTTCATTGCTTCGGCGATGTGGTTCCTGATCTCGTCCACTATTTCACCGCGTTCCGCTTCGGGCAGTCGCTTCAGGCTTGCCCGAAACTGGGACAGGTATCGTTCCGCCATCGGATTCCGCTCAGACATGATCGGCGCTCCCTCCTCCAATAAGACCATTTACCGCCGCGACCAGCTGAGTCCACTCGGACCGCATGCTGCTCAGGACGACCCGGCCCTCCTCGGTCAACCGGTAATATTGCCGGGGTGGCCCCGCCGCCGATTCTCGCCAGAAAGTGTCCACCCACCCGTCTTTCTTCAGCCGTCGGAGGAGCGGATAGATGGTACCTTCGCCGGCGGCGAGCTGCGGCGTCTTCTCCAGTAAGGTTACGATATCGTACCCGTATCGCTGCTCGGCCTCGATCAATGCCAGGATGCCTAACTGCAATACTCCCCGGCGCAGTTGCGAGTTCCATTCATCCATAGGTTTCACCCCACGGCTACAGTGTAGCACATAGTACTATGTACTACAAGGTACCTTGCGCCAAAAGGGAGTGGCTGATTTAACCCTGTCGAAGAGATTCGCTGAAGGTGTTCAGGCCGCCGACCGGACAACCGACAGGCGCATCAACCACGCAGTATCCATTCGATCTTAGAGGCGATGATGTCGATGGCCACCTGGTTCTCGCCGCCCTCGGGGATGATGATGTCGGCGTATCTCTTGGACGGCTCGGCGAACTGCAAGTGCATGGGCCGGACCACCGTCAGGTACTGCTCGATGACCGATTCCAACGACCGTCCGCGCTCCTTGATGTCGCGCATCAGGCGTCGCAGGATACGGACGTCCGCGTCGGTGTCCACATAGAGCTTGATGTCCAGCCGTTCGCGGATGCGCTCGTCCTCTAAGACCAGAATGCCTTCAAGGATGATGACATCGTGCGGCTCCACCGTCACGGTGGCCGCCGTCCGCGTGTGCGTCTTGAAATCGTAGACCGGTTTGGCGACGGGCTGTCGGGCCGCCAAAGCATCCAGATGGGATAGGAGCAACTCCGTGTCGAAAGCCAGGGGATGGTCGAAGTTGACCTTCACCCGTTCTTCGAAAGGTAGGTGTGACAGGTCGCGATAGTAGCTGTCCTGCTCAATGATGACCAGACTCTCGCCCTTGAGGCGCTGGAAGATGGCGCGGGCCACCGTGGTCTTCCCCGACCCGGTCCCGCCGCCGATCCCGATGAAGACCGGGCGTTTGCGCAAGTTTGGGTTCCTCCGCATCCTACGTGGGTTAGTTTGTCACCCCATGGCCCGCCGGATAAAGGCCGGGTAATGTCACCGGCAGACGGCCGGCGGGGCGCCGCGCTCCGAAAAGGATCTCGGCCACCGCGCGCATGGCCGCAAGGCGGTATTCGTAGGCCGCCAGGAAAGCTCCTGCCCGGATGGCTCCGCCTCCGGGGACACCGCCCGCCAAGGCTAGAGCGTCGAAAGGACTGCGCGTGGCCACGACCACCAGAGGGCAGCCCGTACGCTGGAGGGCGGCGGCGAGCGCCACCTGGGTAGGGTGGGCACGCATCTCGGTGGAAGCGAAAATGACCAGGTCGGCCCCGCCGACCGGCGGTCCCGCACCCTCGACAGCCCCTGCCGCCCCGATCACCCCTGCGATTTCCTCGTCCGAGGGGTCCAGCCCCACCTCGAGACCGTTAGCCCCGGGGCGGAAACGGCGCACTTCCTCAAGCAAAGGAGTGGAATGGCTGTGCCGGCTCTCCACCAGGCTGACCACGGCGGGGCGGCAGGCCACCACCAAGGGCCGGCGGAACCGGTCACCGGCCGGCACCGAGGAACCGTCGTTCGCTACCAAGGTCACCCCTTGGGCGGCGATCTCGTCCGCCAGCCGGCGGTGCGGCCCGGCGGATTCCGCCGGGTCGGTCCCGGTATCCGCCACCAAATTCCATGCAGCCTCCGAAGTCGTCCCTGACAAGCTACGGCCGGCGAATCGGGCCTTAGCCGCCAGCACGCGGCCCACCGCGTCCTCGGCCCGCCGCCGCGGGATCTCTCCGCCGGTAATGGCCGCGGCGATGGCATCGAGGGAGGCCACCTGTCGTTCGAAAGTGTGGGAAACCAGCACCATGTCGGCTCCGGCCTTGACAGCTTCCACGGCGGCGACCGCCGCCCCGAAGTGCCGCGTGATGGCCTGCATCTCCATGCAGTCCGTCACCACCAGCCCCCTGAAACCCAGCTCCTCCCGGAGCAGCCCTGTCAGGACTGCGCGGGATAAGGTGGCGGGGTGGCCGGGGCGGGCCTCCAGGGCGGGGAAAGTGATGTGGGCGGTCATGATGGCCCCCACGCCGGCGGCGATGGCCGCGCGGAATGGCACCAGTTCGACCTGGTCCAGCCGTTGCCGGCTGTGGGGAATGGTCGGGAGGAGGAGGTGCGAATCCTTGTCGGTGTCGCCGTGGCCCGGGAAATGCTTCGCCGTGGCCAGCACGCCCCCATCTTGATAGCCCCGGACCGCCGCGGCGCCCAACCGGGCCACCAGGTCCGGGTCCTCCCCATAGGAACGGACGGAGATGACGGGGTTGGCCGGGTTGTTCAGGACGTCCACCACTGGGGCGTAATTCCAATTCACCCCGACGGCACGCAGTTCGGCGGCGGTCGCGCGGGCGGCGGCGTAGGCCAGATCGGGCGAGCCGGTGGCGCCGAGGAGCATGTTACCAGGGAAGACCGTCGCCCCTTCGGCTTCCGTCAAGCGGGCGACGGTGCCGCCTTCCTGATCGACGGAGATTAGCAAGGGAAGGCCGGTCGAAGAGGCCGAGGCCGCCTCCCGCAACTGGCCGGACAGGCGGCGGAGCTGGTCGAGGGCGGTGACATTGCGGCTGAAGAAGATCACTCCGCCCAGACCGCGGTTCTTGATGAGGTCCAGAATACCGGGAGACGGGACGGTGCCGGAAAACCCGGCCGCCACCATCTGACCCGCCAGTTCCGCCGGGGTCATTCCAGGAGGATCGGGCCAGGGTCCCCTCGGGGCGGCTCTATTGGCCCCGGACGCGGCGCGGGCGCTGTCGGCCCCCGGCAGACTCATGGGGTGCTCCGGGACCGGCGCGCCGCGGCCGCGATGGCATTGTGGAAACGGGGGCGCAGCCTCAAGATGCGTTCGTTCTCGCGTCCCAGATGGACCCGGTTGGTCAGCAGGACGGCGAAGATGCCGGTCTCCGGGTCGATCCAGAGACTTGTCCCGGTGAACCCGGTGTGCCCGAACGCGCTAGATGACAGCAAGTCCCCGCCCGAGGACAGTTCGGTTCCCCGCGCCGCCCAGCCCAGGCCGCGTGCATCGTTCGGGCCCGGTGTCTGCGGCCGGATCATGGCCCGCACTGTGGCGGGGCTGAGGAGGCTGGGCAGGACCGGCCACCCGCGCAGGTCCGAAAGGAGCGTCCGCGCGTAGAGCACCAGGTCGGCGCAGGTGGAGAAGAGGCCGGCGTGACCGGACACCCCACCCATGGCCAGAGCGTTTTCGTCGTGGACCTCACCTTTCATGTAACGCCCCAGGTCCGCGCGATACTCTGTGGCGGCCGCCCTCCCCGCTCTATCCGGCCCCGGACAGAACCCGGTGTCCTTCATCCCCAGTGGGCCAAAGACCAGGTCATGGGCCAGTTGGTCGAGGCGGCCGACGCCGATCTTCTCCAGAATCTGCTCAAGGACCATGAACCCCAGATCGCTGTAGAGGACCTGCGTTCCGGGCTCGAAAACCAGCGGCGCCGTGCGCGCCCGGCGCAGGATCGCCTCGCGGTCCAGGCCTTCTTTATAGTACCGCTCGAAGGCCGGCAGCCCCGAGGTGTGGGTCAGAAGGTGACGGATACGGACCTTCCGCCGCTGCTCTGGCACCCCGGCGGGCTGGGATTCGCCTTCGCCTCCGTCGCCGGCGAAGTCGGGCAAGAACATGGCCACCGGGTCATCCAGGCGGAAGAGGCCGCGCTCCAGAAAGACCATGGCTACCGGCGTGGTCGCCACCACCTTGGTCAACGAGGCCAAATCGAACAGGGTGTCCTCCCGCATGGGTTCGACCGTCGGACGGAGAGAGGCGTGTCCGGTAACATGCAGGAACTCTACTCCCCCGATAGTACCCACCGCCGCCACGGCGCCGGGTATGTCCCCTTCGACCACGGCCTGGTCCAGAAGCTGGCGCATAAAATTGAGTTGAACCGGGTCTAGTCCTGCGGCGCCCGTGATGCCCGGTACACCGCCCCAGGCCGGGGCCCGCCGGGCCGCGCCCGGCCTCCCGCCGCCAAGCTGATCACCCGAGAGCCGTTCCCGTTCACCCAGAGCCGTTCGGAGGTCCCCCCCGGCAGCCTCCAGCAGGCGGCACGCTTCCGCCAGGCAGACCATCTTCTTAAGCATCAGAATGGCCAGGATCAGGTCCCACCCGGACTCCCGGAGGGCTTCCCGCACCTCTTCACCATCGCGCCCGGTAGCCTGCGCCACGATACCGGCGGCCCTCTGGCGCAGCTTGGCGTTGGCCGGCTTGACTCCGGCCATGAGATTCGAATAAACCCGCCCGCCCAAAATCATGGCCGTGGTGCTGACGGTGTTCAGGATGAGCTTCTGGGCTGTTCCGGCCTTCATACGGGTCGACCCGGCGATGACTTCCGGGCCGGTATCCACCTCGATGGCCACGGCCGCCACCGCACCCAACTCCGACCCGGGGTTTGAAGTGATGGCCACGGTGGCCGCCCCGCGAGTCCGCGCCTCCTCCACCGCTCCGATGGTGTAGGGGGTCCGGCCGCTGGCGGCTACCCCGATTAGAACATCGCCCGCGCCCACACCCAGGTCGGAAACGGCGGCCTTGCCCGCCGCGCGGTCGTCCTCCGCGCCTTCCTTGGATTGCATGAAGGCGCCGGGGCCGCCGGCCAGGCATACCGCGATCCGGTCCGCCGGAAAACCATAGGTCGGCGGGATCTCGGCCGCGTCCAACATGGCCAGGCGTCCGCTGGTGCCGGCGCCGGCGTAGATGAGCCGTCCGCCGGCCTTGAGCTGATGCGCCACCACCGCCGCCGCCCTGGCCACGGCGTCGCTGACACCGCAGTCGGCCAGCCTTGGAGGGACTCGGAAGTCCTCACTCTGGATGAGCCGCACGATCTGGCCGGCCTCCAAAAGATCGATGTCCACCGTCCGCGGGTTACGCTCCTCGGTCTTCACATTGGTCTGTTGCATGGTTTTAGAGATCCCGCCCTTTCAGCCGGGGGTCCAGAGACAGCCGGTCCAGATCGACACCAAGGGCCCCCAGCGCCATCAAGGCGGCCCCGACCGCCGGCGACACCGACGGCCATACCACTTGCGCCACCACGCTCGCTGTGGTCTCCAGGACAGTCAACTCCCTTTCAAAAGCGCTGGTAAATACCTCTCCACCCGCCCGGAACACGCCTCCGGTCACCACCACCGGCAATGGCGCGCGCGGCTCACCCGGTCTTCCCGTGCTCCGGTCGCCGAATCCCAACTGCCTGGCCACGGCAGCCACCCCCCGGGTCAGTTGCGCGGCGGCATCCTCCAAGATGCCCACGGCCACAGGGTCACCTTCGGCCGCCGCCAGCGCGACGATGCCCGTCAGGCGGGCGACGGCATGCTTCTCCATGGGAGGCTGGCTCCCATGACCGTAGACCATTCCGATCAGGTCTTCCGGCCGTTCGAAACCCAGTTCATGGCGGGCCAGGGGGGTTATCGCCGTCGACCGGTCGCGGCCATCGTGGGCCCGCACCACCGCGATCAGCGCGCGCCGACCGATATCGTACCCGCTGCCCTCGTCCCCTAGGAAAGGCCCCCAGCCCCCGGCCCGCCCGATCCGCCCGCCGGCGTCCACACCATAGACGACAGAGCCGGTCCCCGAGATGACCACCACTCCCGGTCCGCCCCGCCCTCGCAGGCCGGCGGCCAAGGCGATAACGGCGTCGTTACAGACGACCATCTGCCGGGCCCAACTCGCCGCCGCCACCCGCGCGCCGACTTCCTCCACATCCAGGGGGCGGTCCACGCCGGAAATCCCCAGATAAATGACACTGGCCACGCTTTCCGCGGCCCCGGCGCCCCCGCCGACACCGGCCGCCTGTGCCAGAGCGCCCTCCACCGACGCGGTGATCGACGCGAAGGCCCGCTCCATCCCATAGGAATAGGGGTTGGCCGGCCCACCCTCACCGCGTCCCAGCAGGGTCCCGTCCTCGGCCAGGGCCACGCACAGGGTCTTGGTGCCCCCGCCGTCCACGCCCAGAACGAAACGCCGAGCGCCCTTCCCGTTCTGGTGCTTGCCGCCGACTTCGCGACCCCCGGTCATTGCGACAGTCCCTCCAGTGGCTAATACAGCAGGTACGGCCGCCGCCGGCTGTCGAAAGCCGCCAACTCCGCCTGCCAGTCTGCCTCGATATCGGCGGGCCCACGCCCGCCCTCCATTTCTAATCGCCAGCGGTCGGTCCCCGCCAGGAGGTCGAAGGGGCGTCGCGCTGCGCCGTCGGGCAGCGCGCCGCCCGCCTTGCCACCCGCCTCCTTGCCGGCCGCGTGGTCTTCCCGCCTGGCTTCCCGCCACCCAAAATCATTCGGAAAGAGGCGCCGCAGACTCTCCACCAGTTCGAGCCCCAGCCGCACCGCACGCCCGGCCTCGCGGTCCACGAGATGCACCTGCACGCCATGACAGAGCTGGCCCGCATGTTTGGAGACGGTAGGAGTGAAGTGAGCCGGCCGGAAAAAGACACCGGGCAACCCCTTGTCCGTCAGGTCCCCGGCCAGCCGGGCAGCGTCCACCCAGGGTGCGCCCAGGCACTCGAAGGGCTTGGTGGTCCCCCGGCCTTCGCTGGCGTTGGTCCCCTCGATCAAGCAGGTGCCGGGGTATAGCGCGGCCATTTCCAGACTGGTGCTGTTGGGCGTGGGCGGCACCCAGGGCCATCCCGTCTGGTCATACCACATGCTTCGCCGCCAGCCGTCCATGGGCACCACCGTCAGGTGGCACCCGCGGCCCGCCCCGAACTCGCCCTGATAGAGGCGGGCGAGTTCTCCGGCCGTAAGCCCGTGCCGCACCGGCACCGGATAGGGGCCCACGAAAGAGGCGAAGGCCGGGTCCAAGACGTTCCCGTCCATGGTCACCCCGCCGAGAGGATTGGGCCGGTCCAACACCACGAAGTCGATGCCCGCCTCCCCGGCCGCATCCAGCGCCAGCCCCAGGGTGGCCATGTAGGTGTAGTAGCGCGCGCCGATGTCCTGCAGGTCGAACACCAGGGTGTCCAGGCCCTTCAGCATTTCGGGGGTGGGTCTGCGCTGCGCCCCGTAGAGGCTGAAAACCGGCAAACCCGTTTCTGGGTCCACCTGATTGTCCACCGTCTGGCCGGCGGCCGCGTCGCCGCGCACACCGTGTTCGGGGCCGAGAAGAGCCTCCAAGCGGCATTCCCCTTGGCGCCGCAAGACGTCGATTCCGTGAACCAATTCTCTGGTGACCCCCGTGTGGTTGGTGATGAGGCCGATGCGGCGCCCCCGCACCACGTCCGACCCCGCGTCCAATAGAACCTCGAGGCCCACTCGCACGGCTTTTTTCCTTGCAACCGGCCGGTTTTCCGACATGGCCGCCAATGGCGCCGCCTCCCGTGTTTCAAACTGCAATCCTAACAAGGTTCGAGTCGAAACGAGGGGTTCCCTCTTGCCACCCGCCACCGCCCGGAGGGTCGCCTCGTGCCGGTGTCTCCGGGTCCGGCGTCGGTCCTAACGTCCTTAAGCCCCGGTGAATCCTGGAAAGCATCCTGCCAATCGTTTCATGCCCTTGGACTGAAGAATGTGAACCCCTGTACTTGCCGAACCCGCACGGCGCCTGCATTCTGCCGCTGCCACCCGCACCGCCGCGCTTTCAGTCCCTATGGTACTCTGACCCAAACCTGGCAAGAAGGTGCAGGCTTTTCGGAAAGGAGGTGCTCGAGAGGGAAAAAGTCCCTGCATATGGGGTTTTGCAGGAGAAAACCTAGCCAGCGAGGAGGTGAGACAATGGCAAGAGGAAGCAGCACTACGAATCGTGCGCTCGTTCAGGGATCGGAAAGGGCCCTCGACACCTTGAAGTATGAGGTGGCCCGGGACATCGGCATCAACCCGCCGCAGGATGGGTACTGGGGTGACATCCCCTCCCGTCAGAACGGCGCGGTTGGTGGACACATGGTGCGTCGGATGATTGCCCTCGCTGAGCAGAACTTGGCTCAGGGCGGCACCCTGCCGCAGTTCGCTGGCGGAGCCGGCGCGGCAGGCGGAGTCGGTGGCGTCGGTGGCGCTCGTACGACCGGTGGGTTCACCCGCACCGGTGGCACGACCGGCACCACTACCACTCGGTAGTTGAACCTGGTTTGCAAAAGTCAACCCGAAGATTGGCAGGTCAGGGGAGGGCCGAAAGGCTCTCCCCGCCATTTTGCTCCTCGCCCTCATAGAACGAATATTTCCTATTAGGTGCTCCACCTAGTCCCCGTGAAACTTTCTCTTGACTCGGGCGTTTTACACGCCGTAGTTTTAGGGCTGCGGACCGTTGCGACATCGTTGTTCTGATGCAGCCTGAGGGGGGACCTTTCTTGTCTATGATCGTCGTCAAGGACTTGGCCAAGTCCTTCGGTACTAACCACGCCGTCGCGGGGGTTTCTTTCCAGGTCGCCGAGGGCGAGGCCTATGGACTCCTGGGCCCCAACGGCGCCGGAAAGTCCACCACCATTAACCTCGTCCTCGGGCTCCTGGGAATGGACGGCGGCACAGTGACCGTGGGGGGACAGGACCTATCCAGGAACTCGGCGGCCGTAAAGCGGATGGTGGGTTTCGTCCCACAGGAGATCGCCTTGTACCCTTCGCTTTCGGCCCGCGAGAACCTGGTCTTCTGGGGTCGCATGTACGGCCTGGGCGGAGAGCGGCTCCACCAGAGCATCGCGCGGGCGCTGGAGACCGTCGGCCTGGCCGACCGGGCGAAAGAGCGGATCGAGACCTATTCGGGCGGGATGAAGCGCCGCATCAACATCGCCGCCGCCCTTCTCCATGAGCCGAAGTTGCTCATTATGGATGAGCCCACGGTGGGCATCGATCCGCAGTCTCGCAACCACATCCTTGAGACGGTCAAGGGGCTTAACGCGCGCGGCATGACCATCATCTACACCAGCCACTACATGGAAGAAGTCGAGTTCCTCTGCACGCGGGTAGGCATCATCGACCACGGCAAGATCATCGCCGAAGGTACCCTTGATGAACTCCGTCGCATCATCGGCCACCGGTCGCGTATCCGCCTCCGCCTTTCCTCGAACGGCCACCGTGTCCTGGAGCGCCTGCGAGCCATCAAGGAAGTGGAGAAGGTCGAGGAAGCCGCAGGCGAGATCGTCATCACCACGGCGAACCCGGCCGGCGTATTGCCGGCGGTTACGGCGGAGTGTACGGAAAACGCCCGCATCCAGAGCGTCGCCCTGGAAGAACCGAACCTTGAGGCGGTCTTCCTGCACCTGACCGGCCGCGCCTTGCGCGACTGAGCGAGGAGAGGCCACGATGAAAGCCTTGATCATAGGTGGAAAAGACCTGAAGGTGTTCTCCCGCGACCGGACCGGTCTGATGATGAACATCATCATGCCCCTGCTGCTGATCCTCGTCCTGGGGTCGGCGCTAAGCAACATGGTTTCGGACAAGGCGCCCAGCATCGGGCGGTTCGACGTGGGCGTGGTGGATGAGAGCGGCGCCGGAGGCAGCGCGGCGGTGGTCTCCAGTTTCCGCGAAGTCCTGAGCCAACCGTCGCTGAAAGACCTGCTGAACCCATTCACCATGTCACGCGACGAGGCGGAGTCCGCGATGCGGGCCGGCAAGCTGGCCGGGGCCGTCGTCTTCCCGAAAGACTATGCGGCGAAGATCATGTCGGGGCAGCCGGCCAGTTTGGAGGTGCTGTTCGACCCGGGCGCCTCGTACCTGAAGACCACCATTTTGAAGGCCGTCGCTCAAGGGTACAACGACACGGTGCTGGCGGTTCAGTTCGCGATGCAGGAGGCCCAGGCTCAGGTTCAGGCTCAGACTCAGGCTCAGGCTCAGGCTCAGGCGGTTCCCGCGCCGGAACAACAACTGGCCGCGGAAATGGCGCGGCGTGCGGCGGAACTGGGGCAGCAGATCAGCGCCAAGCTCCAGGCCATGTCACCCCGCATCCGTGAAGAGACGGCCAAGAGTTCCGGTGTGGTCAACGCGACCCAGTACTACGCCATCACCATGACTGTCATGTTCCTCGGCTTCGCCGGCATGACCGGACTGCAGTCTATCATTCAGGAAAAGGACCAGCGTACCATGGGGCGCATCTTGGCGGCACCCGGCAGCCGGCTGGAGTTCGTCGCCGGCAAGTTCCTGGGCGTCCTCTTTATCGCCGCAAGCCAATTCATCGTCCTCATGGTGGGCACCCACTTCATCTACCGGGTGGACTGGGGCTCCAACTGGACCGGTCTGTTCCTCCTGGCCGCGGCCTACGCCATCACTATGAGCGGCCTGGCTACACTGGTGTCCGCCACCACCTCGAACGTGAAGGCGGCGGTGACGGTCTGGATGCTGGTCATCCAGGTCATCACGGCGCTGGGTGGAGGCATGGTGCCCATCTCTCAGCTCCCCAAGAGCATGACGCGAATCGCTTCCGTGCTGCCAAACTACTGGGCCACCATGGGGTTCTTCGACTTGGTGTCCGGTGAGACGCTGGCCCATCTGATGCCGACCATCTTGGGGCTCTTCGCCATCGGCGCGTTGAGCCTGGCCGCCGGCGCCTGGCGCCTGGCCCGAGACCAGGAAAGGAGAGGGTGATGAACATGAACGGAGTACTAGCTATCGCCCGCCGCCTGGTCAAGTCCTTCTACGGCGAACCCAAGACGGCCATACCCATGCTGGCGTTGCCACTGGCGTTCACTTTCATCTTCTCCGTGCTGTTGGTTGGAGGGTTGGGTGTCGACAAGGGGACCCAACCCAGGGTGGCGGTGGCCTTTACGACGCGCGAAGATACGCTCTTGGCGCGGAAGTTTAGGGAGCAACTGGTCGCCACGCCGTCCCTGAGTATTCAGGACCTGTCGGAGGAGAAGAGCCGTGACTTGGTCCGCCGCGGGCGGGTGGTGGCGGGAGTCATCGTCCCCGAGGGGTTCGAGAAGTCCCTCCTGGCTGGGGGCCACCCCGAAATCATCGTGGCTCACCAGGAGCAGAGCAATTCCTACATGGCCGCCCGCTCGGAGGTGGAACGGGCGGCGGAGCGGCTGGCCAGTGCCGTGATCATGGCCGATCTGGCCTCTCCCGACCGGTCCGGCGGGGCCTGGTCGGCGGCCTTCGACCGCGCTCTGGCCCGTTGGAGTCGGGGTGAACACGATAACGTCGTCACGGCCGTCACCAAGCCGACCACCGGCAACAAGGTCCGCGTGGGCGATACCATGGGCATCGGATTCTGCATTTTCTTCGTGCTCATCTCGGTGATGATGTCGGCGGGAGCCATCCTGGAGGAGCGGACCACCGGCACCTGGCAGCGCATTCTCGCCTCACCGATCCGGAAAGGCCAGATCATCCTGGGTTACCTCATCGGCTTCGTCGTGACGGGCTGGATCCAGATGGCCATCCTCATCCTCGCCACGCACTTCCTGTTCGGGCTTAGCTGGGGGGACCCGGTGGGGCTGGTGGTCCTGACGACGGTCTATCTCACGGCGGCCACGGCCATCGGCCTGTCGGTGGCGGGACTGGTTAAGTCCCACCAGCAGCAGATGGTGGTGGCGAACATCGGCGGTGTGGTTTCCAGTATGGTGGCGGGGATCTACTGGCCGGTGGAGCTAATGCCCAGCTTCATGCAGACTCTTGGGAAGATGACGCCCCAGTACTGGGCCATGCGCGGCTACACCGAGCTATTGGCCCGTGGCAGCGATTTCGCCGCCCTGAAGACGCCGCTGCTGGTCTTGGGCGGGATCTCCGTGGTCCTGCTGGCTTTCGGCGTCAGCCGGGTGCGGTTCGAGTAGCCTCCTATTCCAGCGGCACCTTGCGGGGCGTCGCCTCATCCGGGGCGGCGCCCCTTTTCGCGACGATTCGCTCCCAGGTCCCGCGCCGGTCTTCAGTCTTTTCCAGGGCCGCATCGATAAGGTTCCGAAAGGCCAAGAGCGCCTCCCGCCTGGCGTTCAACAGATGCTCCACGAAGTCCCCCGGAATCATGTCGGCCAGGCGTGACATCAGTTCCATCTCCACAGCGCCCATACGGGAAACGCATTCCCGGAGCTCTTCCGAGACCTTCTCGGAGGCTGCCGTCACCGCAGAGGCCGCCGTGGGGGCTTCTTTGCCTTCCACGTCTTGTTCCGTCTCCTTGGCGCCGGCCTTTTCAGGTTCTTCCATGGATGAGTCCCTCCC
This sequence comes from Bacillota bacterium, assembly GCA_021791495.1. GTDB lineage: Bacteria > Bacillota > Sulfobacillia > JAJYWN01 > JAJYWN01 > JAJYWN01. The sequence continues at coordinate 49,900 of JAJYWN010000068.1, read as the reverse complement.
TACAAACGCCATCTATGAACGTCCTCCTATGAACGCCTGCCGGGTATCCCAGGCCGGCCTGGGGTGCTCGGGGCACCCACTGGCTCCCGCGCCTTGCCCGGGTCCAGCCTGATCTTTAGCGTTCCTTCATCGAGGGACGCCCCCACGGCCGCGCTCCCGGCCAAGTGTCGCGGCAGAATGACATTTCGCTTGTACCAGCCCACACGGACGATGAGCTCTTCACCCTTCTGAGAAAGCGACACGTCCCGCTTTTCGGTGAACGGCAAAGGTATCGACAGGACGTAACGGTCCCCTTCCTTGGTCAACGTCTGCGCCTTCCCTTGGTAGAGCAGGCGCGACGGGTCGGTGTCGGTGAAGGCGGCCTCCGCCAGCCGCGTCAACCGGTCGTGACCCACCACCTCCTGCTCGAAAAGGGGGACCTTGAAGATGGGGATCGGGTCGAAGGCTTCCTGGATCGTCGAATAGTACTTCTCCTGGTTCTCCCGCCAGACGCGGAAGTAGTCATCGCTGCTCCCGGGCGGGATGAGGCGGTTCACCACCACGGCGTCAACGTGGAAACCGAATAGGTTCAGGTAAGTGAAGCTGCGTTGCGCCTCGCGGATGACCATCTTCTCGGGGTTTATGACCAGGCGCACCGAGGTCTGCTCCGGGTCGGTCAAGAGCCTTTGCATGTCGAAGAGCTGGTGGAAGATGTTTTCCACCGAGTCGAAGACTTCCTGACCGGGTAAGGGGAAGGGTATCAAGGGCTGCGCCACGGACCTGACGATGCCGATGAACCGGCGCTGGATGGGGAAGACCCGCTCCATCCACCATTGCACGATGCTGGGGTAAGAGAGGAGGCGCAAGGTCTCGCCCGTGGGCGCGGCATCCACCACTACCACGTCATACTGCTCGGATTGCCTGTGGCGCCAGATTTCCAGGAGGTTGAACATCTCTTCCATGCCGGGGAACATGGTCAGTTCCTCGACGGAGATGCTGTCCAGCTTCTGCCAGGTCAGAAGGGTCTGCAGGTAGTCCTGGACCCGCAGCCAGTTCTCCTCCATCTCGTGGAGGGCGTCCACTTCCTGCGCCCAGAGGTTCTCGGACACTGGGCGCGGCTCGGGACCCAGTTCGAAATCGAGAGAGTCGCCAAGGCTGTGAGCGGCATCGGTGCTCACACACAGCGTACGATAGCCGCGTTCGGCGCAACGGATGGCCGTGGCCGCGGCGACGCTGGTCTTGCCTACTCCACCTTTTCCGGTGTAGAGAACGACGCGCATGCTTTCACCTCTGTGTTCGGTGGTACCACTTCAGTGTTCCTCGCCCAAGACCCTTTAGACCTTGCCCCCACTAATCAAAATGGGCTCTAACCTGCTTTGGCTTTCCCCGAGGAGGTTGCGAGGTATCCTCCTGTTAGCAAGTAACGCAAGTAAGTAACACAAGTATGAAGACGGACGTAGCCCCTCCATGATTGGAGGCGCTACGTCCGCAGTCTATGGGACACCCACTTGCCTAGGTCTAGCCTAATCTCTCAACCGGTGGAACAAGGCTTGAGTCACTAGTACGTGTTATAGGACCAAAATTCGTAGTCCCCGCAAGGGTGACACACCAACAGGCTACACTCAGAGCCGGGGAGATACATCTCTGGGGCCGATTGGCAGATCGGGCACACCTCGTATTTGACCCCTCCGCGCGTGTCACCTATATGCCCGTCGTGAATGTATTTAGCCACATATTCAATTGCCAGGGAGCCCACGTTGTACCACCAACCCAGGAGTTCGGCGTTTCTGGAGGCCCAAACGATCGTCTCGCAGATCGTACAGTAGATCTCATACACCACTTGTACCGTCTGAGGGCCGTATTCAACTGAGTCTGATGCAACTTCTCGCGCGGCTTTGGGGTCAGTCCTCTCCAGCCCCTTTACATACTCCTTGAAATCCTGTGTCGCCCAGACGGCCAGGGCAACCTTACTAGTATCCCCGCTAACACGGGCCAGAGCTTCGTTGAACTGCTGTGAGATGCGGTTCCGGACTGAAGCTGGAAGGTCTTCCAGGAACTTGTCAATGGCTCTCCCCTGCAGAATTGTGTACTTGTCCTGGTGCCCTATCGAATTTGCATCCGCAGCATTCACGGTAACGGGAGCGAGGCCGCTTGCTGTAAACAGAATAGATATCAGGAAAGAAGCAATCAGATTCCTGTACCATCGACGCACTCGACACTACACCCTCTCTTAGGCTGCAGGATGGGAAATGGAAGAAACGAATACGGATTCATGCCGGCACAGTCATTATACTCAGGAGGTGTATGTTGAGGAAATGCTTTCGACAAAGGTTCTCAGTAAGTTACAGACGCTGTCGAAACCATGGTTTGCCCTGACTGCATGGATGTTTTATTACATTCTGGGTGCCTTGATTGTGTTTATGCTTAACCCTTTCTTGACTAATTACGAAGGTAGCCCGTCAGTTAGTCAAGCACTCCGGGACGTGCTGGGCAAGGGAGAAGCGCCCATCGCGCTGGCGTCTCGGTGGCTATTCCTCGTAGCCCTTGTTGGGTTCGCTCCACTGGTTGAGACGTTGATCCTTCAAAGTGCTCCAGTCAGTATCCTTCGCAGGTTTGGGATTACGGCGCCGACGGCAGGTGTCTGTCTGGCAGCTCTGTGGAGCGCTTGTCTACATACCGTTGGGTCCGGACAGTGGACTGATTTCCTTCTCGCCCTGCCCGGGGGACTGGTGTTAGCGTTCACCTTTGTCCATTGGCGCCAACGAGGTAACTTCTGGGATGCGTATTGGACTACTGCCGCCGTTCACGTCTTGGTTAACACTCCAGTGGCCATAAGCTTCTTCGTGTTGACGGCATAGCGGACGGAACCCCGCAACCCTGTATGTTTCGGAGCCAGAAGGAGACTGCCCAGTATGGGAAGAACGCCATTCTGAGGAGACTCGGGCGCAGCCACAACTAACCCAAGATACCTGCCCCGGGAAGCAGTAGGTAAGACGGAGGCGAGAGAAAAAATGACGGCAAAAGCAACTACCGCGCTGAAGTACATTGACGAAAAACGTAGCTACCTGACGGCTCTGGCCGACGAGATCTGGGACTACGCCGAACTGGCGCTGCACGAGGACAGGTCGGCCGTGGCGCTGGAGAAGGCCTTGGAGGCCGAAGGTTTCAGGGTCGAGGTCGGCGTCGGCGGCATGCCCACCGCCTTCGTGGGAACCTGGGGGTCGGGGAAACCGGTCCTCGGCTTTCTGGGCGAATACGACGCCCTATCTGGGGTATCGCAGAAGGTGCAGCCCACGCGGGAACCGCGGGTCGAGGGCGCTCCCGGCCACGGTTGCGGACATAACCTCCTTGGCACCGGGTCTTACGCCGCGGCCATCGCCCTGAAGAAGGAGATGGAGGCGCGCGGGCTGTCCGGGACGGTGAAGTACTTCGGCTGCCCGGCCGAGGAGAACCTCAGCGGCAAGGCCTTCATGGCGCGGGACGGCGTTTTCGACGGCGTCGACGCCTGCCTGACGTGGCACGCGGGGCAGTTGAACCGGGTGGCGGGCGGGTCGTCCCTGGCCAATAACGCCATGAACATCACCTTCCGCGGCAAGTCCGCCCACGCCGCCGGCGACCCGTATAACGGCCGCAGCGCCCTGGACGCCGTGCAGCTCATGAACCTGGGCGTGGAGTTTTTGAGGGAGCACATGCCCCCGAAGGCGAGGGTGCATTATGTAATCACCAACGGCGGGGACCAGCCGAACGTGGTGCCGGCCATCGCCAAGGTGTGGTACTTGGTGCGGGCGCCGCAGCGGCATCAGGTCGATGAGCTGTACGAGCGGGTCCTGAAGTGCGCCGAGGGCGCCGCCATCATGACCGACACCACCTACGAGATCGAACTTCTGAAGGCCATCTGGAACGTGCTGCCGAACCCGACCCTCGAGCACCTAGTGGACGAGTGCCTGGACCGGGTCGGACCCCCGCAGTTCACCGCGGCCGACCTGGAGTTCGCCAAGGAGATCCAGAAGTCCATCGGCCCCAAGCTGATCGAGTCCTCGGTGGAGAAGGCCCAGCTCTCGCGGGAAGACTTGAAAGTCGTCAAGGAACAGGTCCTGAACACCACCATCGTCCGACCGCCGGTGACGGCTAAGGAACCCAGCGGGTCCACCGACGTGGGAGACGTCAGCTGGTGCACCCCGACGGTAGAGTTCAACACCACCTGCAACGCCATCGGCACGCCGGGCCATTCCTGGCAGTATTGCGCCCAGGCCGGCATGGGCATCGGGCACGCCGGCATGATCGCGGCGGCCAAGGTTATGGCCGAGGCAGCTTTCGAGCTGGTGACCACGCCCGAGCTCCTGGCCAAGGCCAAGGCGGACTTCAACGAACTGACGGGTGGCCGAAAGTACAAGTCGGCCATGCCGCCGGAGCAGAAGCCGGCCTTCCACCAGTTCGCCTAGAGTAGATAGAAAGACAAGCGAAATGCTTGAAGACCCCGGGGTGTTCCCGGGGTCTCGTGCTCCCACGGGCTGCCCCATCATATCTGCGGAGGATTGTTCCGGTTGGCACTAAACTGTCGATTCCTGACCATATTCCGAGCGATCGATGGTGTCACGAATACACATGTAACCCGACCACAGCCGGATGGGGGTGTCGGCAGAGCACCTCTCAGAGATATGAAGTGCGGTGCCGGGCTTGAGAAGACATCCACAAGTCAGCGCGCATCCACGCCGATCGGCGTGGATAGCCATAACCCCGCAGTCTACCAGCGATAATGCGGCTATCTAACAAACAAGTCGATTTCCGCTCGCCAGTAGCGTAGTCTCTGACGCCGCTCACACCACGGTCCAGCACCCTCCTTAGAGCCAAACGGGTATTCCAGACACACCCGTCCTTGCGGAAACGTGTCCCGGAACGACATTATAGTTCTCCATGGCACAAACGGGGTCGGGCAATGCGGAACCGGCGTCCTCTCCTTCCTAACGCTCAGGGCTAGAGGCGAAGACTTTGTCAATAGCCCGAAGACCCCGGTGTTCCCCGGGGTCTTGTATTGGCAACTGCAGACTCCCAGCAGGATAACGACGTTCTTGGTCATAGGTCTGTTTCCATGGGGTTGACACGGAATATCTTGGGTTCCACGGGTATCAAGGTGACCGAACTGTGTTTTGGCGCTCTCCCCATGGGCCCGCTACAGAAGAACATGCCCTTCGATGCGCAGGTGGAAGTGGTGGCGGCCGCTCTGGCAGCCGGCATCAACTTCATCGACACGGCGCAGATGTACCGCACTTACCCGGCCGTCAGGGAGGGGATCCACGTCGCCAAGGCTCACGGCGCCAAGGCTCACGGCGCCGCCACCTTCTGGTCCACCTCCACACGTCCGGTCATCACCGGGAAGTCCGCCGTCGCCGATTATGACGGCATGGCCGCGGCCGTCGATGATGCTCTGGGCCAGATGGACTTGGACTACGTAGACGTTTTCCTCCTGCACGCCCCGCGCATCGGCCCCGAGGTTTTCGAAGTACGGGCCGGCGCCTTGCGATGCCTGGCCGACCGAAAGAAGCAGGGGCTGATCAAGGCCACCGGCCTGTCCACCCACGACACGCGCGTTGTGCGCCTGGCGGCAGGGCGCGACGACCTTGATGTGGTATTTCCCCTGGTAAACAAGGCCGGCATGGGTGTCCTGGGCGGGAAGCTGGCGGATATGCTAGCCGCTATCGAAGAGTGCGCGGCGGCCGGCAAGGGTGTTTACCTCATGAAGGTGCTGGCAGGTGGCAACCTGGTCGATGACTACGCCGCCGCCGTGGACTTTGCCCGCGGGGTGAAAGGGCATCACTCCATCGCCATCGGCATGGTGAGCCCGGCCGAGGTGGCCTTCAATGTAGACTACTTCAGCCGCCCGGTGCGGACGGCGGGCGCGGCCCTGGGCACAGGTGCGGGCATCGTCACAGGTGATGGTGGCGTGGGTGGCGAGGGTGGCGAGGGTGGCCTGGGTAGCGGAGGTGCCGGGGGCACCAGCAGCCTTGCCGCTCCCAACATGCGCATCTGGAACAAGCGCTTTCAGGTCTTCGCCGACCTGTGCAAGGGATGCGGCGCCTGCGAAGGCGCTTGCCCCAACGGGGCCATCACCGTCCGGGAGTCCACGGGTCGGGCGCTCATCGACGACGCGCGGTGTCTCACCTGCGGGTATTGCACCTCGGCCTGCCCGGAATTCGCCATCCGGGTGGTGTAGGCGGACGGCTGTGCTTGGGAGCGTGAGACCCGTATTCGGAAAGGATCTGACGTCAGGCCGTGTTAGCGGAAACGATGACGGCGACGGGCCGCATCTTCAACATCATGAAGTACTCCGTCAAAGACGGTGCCGGCATCCGCGTCACCGTCTTCCTGAAGGGTTGCCCCCTGCGCTGTGCCTGGTGCCACAACCCTGAAAGCCAGAACGTCTCCGACGACCTGCTCTTCCACGCCGACCGGTGCATCGACTGCGGCCAGTGTTCACGTGTCTGCCCGCGTGCCCTCATCATCCGCCGCGGCCCCGCCGGGCCCCCGGCCTTGACCGCCGCCGTCCCCGAGCACCGCCAGGATTGCCAGCATTGCGGACGATGCGCGGCGACCTGCCCCTCCGGCGCGCGGGAAGTGGCGGGCCGGACCGTCACCGTCGACGAGGTGCTGCGGGAGATTCAGAAAGACACCGTCTTCTTCGACCAATCGGGCGGCGGCGTCACCTTCTCTGGAGGCGAACCGTTGCTCCAACCCCAGTTCCTTCAGGCCCTCCTCAAGAGGTGCCGGGACCTGGAACTCCACACTGCCGTGGACACCTCGGGATATGCCCAGCCCGCCGCGGTGGAGGCCATCGCCCCGCTGACCGACCTCTTCCTGTACGACCTGAAAGTCATGGATGATACCCTCCACCGCCGCTGGACGGGGGTCCCCAACGGCCAGATCCTGGCCAATCTGCAGTGGCTGGCGGCCAATCACCCTTGCGTGGTGGTCCGGGTACCTGTGGTCCCCGGGGTCAACGACAGCGAGGAGAATCTGACGCAAATGGGCGAATTCCTCACTGCCGCCAAGGCGGGCGCGCGAACCCTCTTCGCCGGTCGGGAAACTCCGGAGCACCTCTCGGTGATCCTGCTCCCATACCATAAAGCGGGAGTCGAGAAATACCGCAGGCTGGGCCGCGGCTATGGTTTGGCTGACCTGGAGCCACCGGCGCGTGAGGCTTTGGAAGACATGGCAGACAGGTTACATAAGATGGGGCTTTCGGCCAGCGTGGGCTAAGGGAGGCTTCTTCCGTGAACGAACGCGTGAGGAAACTGAGAGAGCAAAGTCTGAGGGTCAAGCCCACCCTGTCCACCGAGCGGGCGGAACTGATGACCTCCTTCTACCGGAATGGCTACGTGAGCGGCGCCTTCGGTGGCCCGGGTGCCGGCCCGGCGGATGCAACCGCCTCGCCCGTTGGCGCCACGCCGCCTATCGCCGCTTCCCCGCCCGTCCAGCGGGCCTTGGCTTTCCGGTACCTCCTTGAGCACAAGGCCATCTGCATCAACGACGGTGAACTCATCGTCGGCGAGCGCGGTCCGGCGCCCAAGGCCACGCCCACCTACCCCGAGCTCTGCTGCCACAGCCTCGCCGACCTGGACCTCCTGAATTCGCGCGAAAAGATCCCCTTCGCCGTTAGCGCCGCCGACCGCCGCCGCTACGAGAAGGAGATCATCCCCTTCTGGCAGGGCCGCTCCATACGCGATGCCATCTTCGACGCCATGACTCCGGAGTGGAAGGCCTGCTACGACGCGGGCATCTTCACCGAGTTCATGGAGCAACGCGCCCCCGGCCACACCGTGGCGGATGACAAGGTCTACCGCCGCGGGATGCTCGACGCCAAGGCCGACATCGAGCGACGCCTGGCTTCTCTGGATTATGTCAACAACCCCACCGCCTACGACCAGCAGGAAGAGCTGCGCGCCATGGCCATCTGCGCCGACGCCATCATCCTCTTTGCCCAGCGTCATGCGGAGAAGGCGGAGGAGATGGCCCGTGAGCTGCGAGAAAAGTCGGCGGAGATGGACCGGCGAGGGGAAGGTGCGCTGGACGGGAGCGCCGGGGCTCTGGAGCATCGTATCGCTGAACTCACCCGCATCGCTGCAGTCTGCCGCCATGTCCCCGCTCACCCCCCGCGCGACTTCTGGGAGGCCCTCCAGGCCTACTGGTTCGTCCACCTTGGCGTCATCACCGAACTGAACACCTGGGATTCCTTTAATCCGGGGCGTCTGGACCAGCACCTTTACCCCTTCTACCGCGACGGCCTGGCCGCCGGCACCCTCACCCGCGAGGGAGCCCGTGAACTGCTCGAGTGCTTCTGGGTGAAGTTCAACAACCAGCCGGCCCCGCCCAAGGTCGGCGTCACCGCCGCCGAGAGCGGCACCTACACCGATTTTGCCAACATCAACAGTGGCGGCCTCCGCCCCGATGGCGGCGACGGTGTCAACGACTTGACCTACCTGGTCCTTGAGGTCATCGACGAGATGCGCCTCCTTCAGCCCAGCTCCAACATCCAACTGAGCAAGAAGAACCCCGACCGCTTCCTGAAGGCGGCCCTGCGCATCGTGCGCAAGGGGTGGGGACAGCCCTCCATTTTCAACGCCGACGCGGTGGTGGAGGAACTGCTCCGTCAAGGCAAGGCGGTGGAAGATGCCCGCTCCGGGGGGACCAGCGGCTGCGTGGAGACCGGCGCCTTCGGTAAGGAGGCCTACATCCTGACCGGCTACTTCAACCTGCCGAAGGTGCTGGAGATCACCCTGAACGACGGGGTGGACCCGCGGACCGGCGCCCGCCTGGGCCCGCCCACGGGGGATCCGCGCGACCCACAGGCCTTCGCCTCCTTCGAAGAGCTCTTCGTCGCTTTCGAGAAGCAACTGCGCCACTTTGTCGACATCAAGATCCGGGGGAACAACGTCATCGAGCGTCTTTTCGCCACCCGCATGCCTTCGCCGTTCCTCTCCATCCTCATCGACGACTGCATCGCCAAGGGGAAGGACTATAACACGGGCGGCGCCCGCCATAACACGAGCTACATCCAAGGGGTTGGCCTCGGCACTCTGACCGATTGCCTATCGGCCATCAAGGCGCACGTCTATGACCACCAAGACCTCACCATGTCGCGTCTTCTGGAAGCTCTGGGGCGCAATTTCGGCGGAGCCGGCGTCGCCCAACTGCCACGCGCGGTGCCTGGTGTCACGGTTTCCTCCTGCCTTGAGGATGAAAAGGTGCGGCTGCTTCTTTCCAACAAGACTCCCCGCTACGGCAACGACGACGATGAGGCCGACGCCCTCATGGTCCGGGCTTTCAACGCCTTCTACGATGCCGTCAATGGCCGCCCAAACACCCGCGGCGGCGTGCACCGTATCGACATGCTGCCCACCACTTGCCATATCTACTTCGGTTCAGTCACCGGAGCCACACCTGACGGCCGGCGTGCAGGGCAGCCGGTGTCGGAGGGGATCTCGCCGGTCCAGGGCGCCGACCGCCACGGCCCCACCGCCGTCCTGAAGTCGGCCAGCAAAATGGACCACATCCGTACCGGCGGCACCCTCCTGAACCAGAAGTTCACTCCCCAGCTGTTGGAGGGCGAGGACGGCATCGATAACCTGGCCCACCTGGTGCGCGCCTACTTCCGGCTGGACGGCCACCACATCCAGTTCAACGTGGTCACCGCCGCGACGCTGCGAGCGGCCCAGGCCGAGCCCGAGAAATACCGAGACCTCATCGTGCGCGTGGCCGGGTACAGCGACTACTTCTGCGACCTCTCCCGGGCGCTCCAGGACGAGATCATCGCCCGCACGGAGCATCAAGCGTTCTAGGGTGTAGCCGCTACACACGGCTCCTCCTAGGTTGAGCCGTTCCCACTTCTCTAGACCACCCTGCGAAGTGCACCGACCATTCTTGGCGGGCGAGCCTGATCTATCTAATCGTGTGGTTTACATTATGCGGCCTGTTTGGTATGATGTAAACAAAGGAAGTGGGGCAAGTGAACATCGGACCTCGCATCAAACTAGCGCGAACCCGAGCCAGGCTCAGTACCCGAGATCTAGCGGCTATGGTTGGCGTGTCGGCCATGGCCATCTCGAAGTTCGAGCGTGATGAAGCTGCGCCACGTCAGAGCACACTCTTGCGCCTGGCTAAGGCGTTATCGGTAGGGGTGGAGTTCTTCTTCCGCCAGACTGTAGTGGATAAGGTTACCCCTGCGTACCGTAAGCACTCTAGGCTAGGCACCCGTCTGGGGGAGTCTTTGCAGGCGACCATTACTGAGACCGCTGAAAGGTACATCATGGCTGAGGAGTTGTTTCCTGATGGTTCTTTTCCCCAGATGGAGCTGCCTCACTTGCCTGTGCACGAAGTGTCCGAAGCGGAAGAGGCCGCGCGTCAGGTTCGTCAGGCCTGGAGCCTGGGCGACGACCCGATCAACGACCTGTGTGGAACGTTAGAAGATCGGGGTGTACGGGTTATTCCCATTGATGGGCCCAGAGGGTTCGACGGCTTTTCTTGCTGGGCAAATGACCGGATCCCAGTGATCGCTTTCAACAGCAATGTGGCTGGAGACCGCCAACGTTTTGACCTTGCCCATGAACTTGGACATCTGGTTATGGATGTGGGCGAGGATACCGATGTGGAGAAAGCTGCAAACCGGTTCGCCGGAGCTTTTCTGGCACCAGCCAAGTCCGTTCTGTGGGAATTGGGAAATAAGCGAACCAATCTGAGCTTCGACGAGCTGCTCCTCCTGAAAGAGGAATACGGCCTGAGCATGGCAGCTTGGATTCACCGCGGTCACGACCTTAGTGTCATAGATGACAGCACCTATATTGGCTTGTTCAAGCGGCTAGGCCTAAAGGGTTGGCGCGCTCAGGAGCCTGGCACTGTCGCAACGGAACGACCGGCGCGTCTGCAGTTGCTGGTGCATCAAGCCCTTGCAGAAAATCTCGTGACCCCTTCGCATGCTAGAACCCTTCTGGGGGCAGGTAGCGTTGCGCATGTCTTCAAGCTGGAGGCCCCTTCTTCTGAGCTTGTTAAGAAGTACTCCGAGGACGCTGAGTTGCGATCTTCCCTTGATGTCGGCCTAGATGACCCGGAGACAGCACATGGCAAAGATAAGTAGGGGCCAGGTGTGGATGGTGAATCTTGACCCGCAAGTGGGAGCCGAGATGAAGTAGGTCCGCCCTTGCGTCGTTGTTAGCTCTGACCAAGTGGGAGCACTGCCCCTGAAGGTAGTCGTGCCAATAACAAAATGGCAAGAGCCGTTCCAGGCCTGCTCCTGGATGGTCAGGATAGACCCCAGCCAAGACCACGGTCTCAGCGATTCATCCGCGGCTGATGCGTTCCAGGTGAAATCCTTGTCCGTGGACCGATTCGTAACTGCTTTCCCGTGCCCTCGCCGTGAACCCATTCGTCTACGTCCGGAACAGCACGCTCTCCCGCGAGAACAGGCTGGTCGCCAGGCGCAGGGACACGATGGTCCAGATGAGCCCCGTCCCCAGTGTCACCCCCAGGTGCGACCAGTTGACCACGCCCATGATCAGCTCCTTCAGGACGAACAGCGAGTTCAGCACCGGGATGTAGAACATGGACGCCGACACCTCGCTGGGCGGGACGAACTCGGTCATGATGCCGGGGACGACGATGAGGAATGTGAGCGGCGACAGGTAAGTCTGGGCCTCGCGGAAACTCCGGGCGAAGACGCTGACCGCCAGCTGCAGGGCGGAGAAGATGGCCGCCAAGGAAATGGCCACTAGCAACATGAGCCCCATGATGTTCCACGGCAGGGCGAAGGTGGCCGGGCCGCCGTCACCGGTCATGGAAAGAGCCTCGGGTTTGATCTTGAAGGCGACATAGAGCCCGATCAGGGAAATGAAGGCCGCGAAGACCGAGGTGGCCACCACCACCAGGTACTTACCCATCACCAGCGACAGCCGCGACGGCGGCGACGCCAACAAGGGTTCCAACGTGCCGCGTTCCTTCTCTCCGGCCGCCGCGTCGATGGCCGCGTACATGCCGCCCAGGGCCGCCCATACGCCGAAGAGCATGGGCAGGATCATAGCCATGAAGGTTGACCCCACCTTTTCTTTGGGCGCGACGTTGTTAGTGCTGACGGTAAAAGGGGTGACTAGCGACGGATCGAGGCCCCGTTTGGACAGGCGGGCCGCCGCCACCGCCGCCCCAAGGGACTGCACGACGCCATTGACCCTGTCTGATACGATGGATGAGTTCTGATCCGAGGCATCAAAGTTCACGGAAATGGGGGTGGGCCGTCCGGCGGTCAAGTCTTCCTCGAAAGAAGGCGAGACGACGATGACGGCTTTGACCTTGCCGTTCATGATATCGGCAGCCGGGTCGGCTACCGAACGTACGTCGAATCCTCCACCGGCCTTCAAGGCCGCCAGGAGGCTGGGCGCCGCGGTCTGCGGAGTCACGACCCCGCCCGCCTGCACGAACACGCCCACGGCCGCTTTCTGTTGCTGGTACTTCTCCATCTGCTTCTGGACCGAGCTTGGCCCCACCAGCATCAGTAGGGGCATCACCAACAAAGGGATGACCACCATGGCCATCCACGTCCGGCGGTCGCGAGTGGTGTCGATAAGCTCCTTCACGAAAACGATGCCAACGTGACGGAGGTTCAGCCGTTCGCCGCGCCGTTCAGGCCGTTCCCCAGGCCCCTCGCCGCCACCGGCCCTCGCCCCTTGACCGGCCCTGAGCCACGTCCTCATTAGCGCTCACCCACCAATCGCAGGAAGACGTCCTCGAAGCGCGCCCGCACATCGTCTTTCATCAACTCGGCGATGGTCCCGGTGGCGACGATACGCCCCTTATGGATGATGGCGACGCGGTCGCACAGCTTCTCGACTTCACTCATGATGTGACTGGAGAAGACGATGGTCTTGCCACGTCCCTTCGCGCGCAGGATGAAGTCGTCCACCACTTTCACCGCCGAAACGTCCAGCCCGGCGGTGGGCTCGTCCAAGAAGAGGACAGGCGGGTCGTGGACAAGGGTGCGGGCGATGGAGACCTTCTGTTTCATGCCCTTGGAGAACTTGCCGGTGCGCCGGTCGGCGTACTCGCGCATGTCCAGGAGGTCGAAAATCTCGTCCGTCCGCGTCCGTATGGTCCCCTCGTCCAGATCGTTCAGCCGCCCGAAATAGCGGATGATCTCCCGCGGGGTGAGCCGGTCGTAAAGACCGCTGTCGGCGGCGATGAGGCCGATGGAACGCCTCACCGCCGCCGGATCTTCCGTAACTGAATGCCCGTTTACCACCGCCGTCCCCGAAGTGGGGGCCAGCAGAGTGGAAAGTATCCTGAGCGTGGTGGTCTTTCCTGCCCCGTTCTCTCCAAGGAGGCCCAGGATTTCGCCGGGGCGGCATTCGAAGGAGACCCCATCCACCGCCCGGATTTCACCGAACCGTTTGGTAAGCTCTTTTACTTCGACCATCTCGCACCTTCCGGTAGAATGTGGTCCGCCCACTGTAGCGTGGTCCGCCCGCCGGGCCGTGGTGTCGCGCGTTAGAACGTAGTGCCGCGCACTAGAACGTGGTGCCGGCCGTCCCCACCTTGATGACCCGTAGGTTCGAGGCGCCGGCCTTGACCTCGATAGTGATCTTCGTCGCAGCCGTCTCGTAGTCGAGCGATGTCCACGTCTTTCCCTGCTTCACCCAGCCCAGACTGTCCAGGTTATTACTGGAAAGACCGCCGTCAAGGGTGACGCGCACCCCCGCCGCCGACGGTACCCGGACCGTAATGTCCGAGGCGCCGGCACTGATCTCGGCGGTGGTCGAAGGTGACAAGGTCCCGAAGGTCATGGCCAGCGATGACGCTCCCAAATCCGCCTTGACCCGACCCACCTTGTAGGCGGAGAAGTCGAGATCCGCCTCGCAGGCACCCGCGTCGATGTCGAAGTCCAGCGGGATCTGCGGCGTGAATTTCAGGTTCCACTGGTTGGTGAGGCGACCGCCCAAGTTCCAATTGCCGAAAGAACCGGTCTTCTGGCTGACGGTCAGGGCGACCTTGCCGGACGACCCAGAGAAGTCCACCGAGGGCTTGGAGAAGGCGCCCGAAACGAAAGTCCCCTCCGCCAAAGCCATGGTGGTTCCGCCCACAGTCAGCCGGCCCGCCCCGAATTTCAGGTCAACCTGGCCGGAAGTCGCGCCCGCGGGCAGGTCGCGCACGAAGGTCTCGGTGATCTCCTTGTTGCCAGTGGTTCCGCCCCAAAAGGCCATGACCAGGGCGGCGATGACGATAACCATCACCAGCCAGGAGAAACTTCGGCGGAAGATAACGCTGGCGCCCAAGAGGATGAGGAGCACCGGCCAATACCGCCACAGGTTTCCGAGAATTCCCCAGTCGAAGTAGCCCAGGTTCACACCCAGGAAGACCAGGCCGATGGCTATCAAGAGCAGCCCGTTGAAAAAACGTCCTCCGTCCATGTTCCTGCTACCTCCGAAATGCGCCCGCCAGCACGGCCGCGCCGGCGACGATCAGGATCAGTGGCCAAAACTTGCCCAGGGCGAACCACGGTACGAACTCACGTGCCAGGAAGTACAGGCCCAGACCCACCAGAATCCACCCGCCCACCGATGGCCCGTCGCCGTGCAGACGTCGGACCTTGACGTCGTTGGGAGTGGCCTCACCGGTGTCCGGCCCGCCCGCCGCCGACGGCGACGGCGTCTCCGATGACGAAGGCGTTGCCGTAGCGTCAATGACCGTTCCATCGGAATAGCGGGCACCGCCCACGGGCTCCTCCGGGATGATGATGGCCCCCACGATGTAGGCGAAGAAGCCGGCTCCACCGGCGAACAGCAGCAAGAGCCAGACCAAGCGGACCAGGGCTACGTCGATGGCGAAGTATTCGGCCAGCCCTCCGGCCACACCGGCGATAACCCGGTGGTCGCGCGAACGGTACAGTTTCTTCAAATCCCTCTCCCCCTCTGGTCGCCCCGCCCTGCCGGTTCTCCGCCCTCCGCGTCTTGTACACTTGCGCCTATAAGGTGCCGCGGTCGGACGGCCTCGCCGGGAAGGGCTCCGCTATCTGGACACCATATGATTAACGTAGGCGGAAGTCCTCTTCTTTCACCATACTCTCCAGATCGAAAGCTTTTTCAGCCTACTCGGACCGGTGGTCGTCGCCATCGCCGCCGGCCTCACCCGCGCACCTTAAGACCTTAATACGAAAAGGAAGCCCCGGCGGTTCCGCCGAAGAGAAGTCCGTTTCGAGGCGCGCGCCACCGCTGGGGGACGGCGCCAGGATCAATCTCGCGCGTCAAGGAGGAACCGGATTGCCGACGGACCGCAGGCCCAGCGTTTTTGAAGGTACCATGCTGCTCATGCTCTGCATGTTGCTGCTAACCGTGCTGCCGGGAGTGGCCGAATCCACCATTTGGGCGGCTCTGGTAGGCGAGACCTTGGCGGTCCTCTTGCCGGTGCTCATCTTCCTCCGTGCCGAGCGGGCCGACCTGCGGATCGCACTGCGCCTGCACCCGGTCCCCGTTTGGGGGTTGGCCGTCTCCGCCGTGGCGGGAGCGGCCATGTGGGTACCCGCCACGACCATGGCCAGCGCCGTGGCCTACCTCTATTCCCTGGGCGGACGGATGCCTCCCACTCAGCTTCCGCCTCTGGCCACCCCGGTGGACCTAGTAAAATCCCTGCTGGTAGTCGGCGCCCTGGTGGCTTTCGCGGAGGAGTCTCTCTTCCGCGGTTTCCTCTATCGTGCCTACGAGCCGGCCGGCGGTCCTGCCGCCGTAGTCCTGACGGCCCTGTTCTTTGCCTTCTTCCACCCGTCGGCCTTGAGCTTCATCCCGGCCTTGTTCTCGGGGCTGATCGCCGGGTGGCTGTCTTTCCGCTTCAACTCGCTCTGGGCCGCTGTAGCCGCCCATTTCGCCAACAACACCACCGCGCTGGTCACCGGCTATGTTTTGGGCGAAAGTGCCGAAGCGGTCGTCACTCTGAAGGAACTGGGTTCGCTGTTTCTGACCAGTGTGGGCGCGCTGGCGCTCTTGGCCGCCTGCCTTTGGCTGGCCGGACGGTCCGGGTCCGCGGGACGGCCCGCGGGAGCTGGCGCGGGCACGGGCGCCGCGGTGAAGGAGCAACTCCGGCTTACTTTCAGCCGTTGGCCGGCCAGGGTAGTCCTGTTCCTATTCTTGCTGAACGCCACTCTCGAGATCCTGTACGTAGTGGGATTCTTCAAGGTGACCGGGTAGCGGCGCAACGACCGCGACCGCCTCGCCGGCGCCCATCTCGGTGCGGCTCATTTCCCCTCCCCTGACTCCGCCAGGACGAGCTTTCCGAGGGCCAAGGCCCGTCCCATCCGGCGTGCCGCATCCCGTACGTTTGCCGCCGCCCCGGCCATCGCTTCCTCCACCGTCTGCGGGCCGGATACCACCGGCACCACCAGGTCAAACCCCATCTCGCGGAAGTCTTCGTCTTTCCCCGCCACGGATCCGGCGAAAGCTACCACGGGCACCTTGGCGGCCCGGCACCGCCGGGCAACGCCCACGGGTCCCTTGCCATGCGCGGTCTGGGAGTCCATCCGACCCTCACCGGTGAGGACCAAGCCCGCCTGTTGCAGGTGCTCCTCGAACCGGGCCGCTTCCATCACCAGTTCCACGCCGGGGCGCATGGTGGCCTGAAAGAGGGCCATGGCGGCCGCTCCCACACCGCCGGCCGCACCCGCGCCGGGCTTCCCCGAAACGTCCACCCCTATGGCCGCCCGCACGGCGCCGGCCCAACGCGCCAGCCCTTCGTCCAGCAGGGTCACCTGCTCTGGCCCGGCTCCCTTCTGAGGCCCGAAGACGGCGGCCGCGCCCTGCGGTCCCAGGAGTGGGTTATCCACGTCACTGGCGACGGTAAACGTCGCTTCGCGCAGCCGCGCATCCCAACCGCTCAGGTCCAGCCTGTCTACCTGCAAGAGGCCGTGGCCGTTTGGTGGCACTTCCCAGCCGCCCAGGTCCAGGAATCTTGCTCCCAGGGCCATGGCCAGGCCGATGCCCCCATCCACGGTGGCGCTCCCTCCCAGGCCTAGGATGAACCGCCGGGCGCCCCGGTCCAAAGCGTCGCGGATCAGCTGGCCGGTGCCGAAGGATGTAGTCCGCATGGGGTCACGCCGGCCGGGAGGGACCAAGGGAAGACCCGAGGCGGCGGCGATCTCCACCACCGCCGACCCATCCGGCAGAATGGCATAGGCGGCGTCGACATCCTCGCCCAGGGGGCCCCGCACACGCCGGGTGACTCTTTCCCCGCCCAAAGAGGCCAGAAAGCAGTCCACGGTCCCTTCGCCCCCGTCCGCCAGCGGCACCAGGCGAAACTGGGCCCCGGGGAGAGCTTCCGCCATTCCGTCCGCCATCTGGCGTGCGGCTTCAGGGGCGGACAGGCTACCCTTGAAGGGGTTCGGAGCGACCAGAACGACCAAAGGCTCGGCCGGCGGCACCGTTAGCGCCGGCCTCCTCCGTCCGGGACGATCGTCCCTGGCTCGTCCGGGCTCGCGGGCGCGGCTCCGTCCGGCCCCTTCTCCTCCAGTTCCTCCTCCAGTTCCTCCTCCGGCTCAGGGCTTTCCTCAATGGCCTCATAGATCCGCTGGCGCAGGAGGTCCCGCAGTTTTCGCGAGGGTTCGAAGAAGATGGGCAGATCGCGTCCGTCCGTCTGGTCCCGGTAGAGCACGAGCCACCGCACGGTTCCGAACCCGGCTGCCGGATAGGTCTTCGGCTGGCGGTAGACGTCGAAATGCGAAAGGATGGCGCGGGTCTTCTTGCCACTGACGTACTTGCGGAGTGCCAGGATGTCCCCATAGGGGATTTCCACTTCGGTTTTCCCGCGTGTCCGGATCTCCAGGGCGTCTTCGGTCGCGGCATAGGACACCCGCGACCTGGCCCGCGTGTTGTAGATCTCGGTACCGAGGTTCACGGCCACGATGAGAAGCCAGACCCACATTTCGGTGAACAAGAAGTAGACCGCCAGGACACCCCAAAAGCCCAGGATGAGCGGGGTCCATTTGCTCTGAGGAGCCCGTTCCACGTATGTTTCGTCCACCTACGTCCCCCCTTCCCGGTCCCGCGCGACCGGCGCGTAGCTCTACCGCCGGACCAGGGCACTCAGGATCATGCTGATGAAACTCAGTATGACCGAACCGAGCAGTGCCGTCCCAAAGCCCTGGACCTGGAACCCGACAATCACGTGGGAGACCAGCAGGAGCATGACGGCGTTGATGACAAAGGTGAAAAGCCCGAGAGTCACGATGTTCAAGGGCAACGTCAAGATGAGCAGTACCGGGCGGATCACCGCGTTGACGATGCCCAAGACCGCGGCCGCTACCAGCGCGGCGCCGAAGCCGGTCACACGGAAGGCCGGTCCCAGCAGCTGGGCCGTCAGGAAAAGGGCCAGCGCGTTGACCAACCAGCGCACGAGCAAGCCGTTCATTCTCTCCTCATGCCCCTTCCGGGATGATGATCCAGGCCAAGATATAGGCCACTAGTCCCGCACCCGTCAGACCGAAGACGACCCAGGCCAAGCGGATCACCGTCGGGTCGACCGAGAGATACTCACCCAGTCCGCCACAAACTCCTCCCAGCATACGGCTGGTCTTGGAACGGTATAGACGCTTCATCTCTTCAGTCCTGCCTTTCGTGAAAAGTGATTCCCATATGTAACAACGATATTTGCTTCAATGTACTTTCACGAACGGGCACTTGGGATGGGGATTAACCGGCGAGGCCGCCGAATCCTGCGGGACACGCCGCGGCCCGGCAGCCGTTGGACCACCGGGCCGTCAAAATTGCTGCGTGGCTTCGCTCCTACTCAATCACTACCTCGACGTGGACGCCCTCGTCGTCGTCGGTGACGTCGACAATTTTTCCGGTGACACCTTCCTTGACCGCCTTAATCAGTTCTTCCATGTTGATCCCGGACACGTCTATGCCGGTATCCTTGGGGATGAACTTCAGGCCCATTCGGAGGCCCACTTCGACCAGGCTGAACGGGAGGTTGACGTTGACCTTGTTCTTCCCGGTCTTTTCGTCGTACACCCGCACCCGCAGGAATCTGGCGACCTGGACGGGCTTGGCCGCCTCGGTGGCGTCGACCGCCTCGAGCAGCTTGGCGGCGTCGGCGGCGTTGACCTTGCCCTGTTCAAGCATTTTTAGGATTTGCACGCGCTCTTCGTTCATGGTAGTCCCCTCCCCCTTCTAGCGACCGACCGTGATGGAACCGTTGGTGGTATGAGCCGTTACGTCAATGACGCGTTTGGCGCCGTCGTAGCCGGGCGTCTTACCTTTCACGTACCTGCGGGCCACTTCCTTCTCGCGGATTTCGCAGATGAAATCCGGGATTTCCATGTGGATGTTACCGAAGGTGGTGTGGGCTTCCACGGCGTTCCCGATACCGTGATCGGGAAGGCGCACGTGGATGCTGCCGTTGGAGGTTCCCAGGTCGTAGCGGCCGTGGAAGGTCTCCTTATCTATTCCGCCGTTGGCGTTCAGGACGATGCTGCCGTTGGCGGTCCGGCAGAGGAGGTCCGGAGCCACGGCTTCTACTTCCACCCGACCGTTGGCCGTCCGGGCGTCTATCTTTTCGGCGGTGACGCCTTCGATGCCCACCCGGCCGTTGGCGGTGTGGACATCGCACTGGCTGCAATTCAGACCCCGGACCTGCACGCGTCCGTTGGCGGTATGAGCCAGGAGACGGTACCTGGCGCTTTTCGGAAGGTAGGCTTCCAGGGACAGGCCCCCTTCACCCATTCTCATTCGCGGGACTTCCAGGGTCAGACCGGTGGGCGAGGTGATGAGCCGGCCCATCTGCCTGGACCGTTCGCGGGCGTGCTCCTCGTCGCGGCCCCGAATACTCCGAGTCACGGTGAGGCGGTAACCGGGGCGGTCCCAGCCGATGAGGTCGATGCGCCCATTGAAGGAGCGCAGGTTCAAGACCACTTCGGCGGCGGAGGGGTCGAATTCTCCTTCATAGTTCTCTTCGAACTTGAAGACATCGCCCCATCCGAAGATGTTACCGATGGAACTGAAATCGAAGTTCGAGAAAATGTCGTTCAGGGTGTCGCGGGTGGTTTCGAAGGCGCCGGACATCGCCGAGGAGAAACCAGGCCCGGTGGGACCGCTCGGGCCGGCGGGGGCCGCCGGTGCGGCTGGCGCGGCGGGAGCTGCCGGGGTAGCTGGGGCTCCGGGGGTAACCGGGGCGGCCGGAGCGACAGGCCTGGCCGCCTCCACGCCCATAAAGTTTGGCGGCGCGGTCGGCGGGACGGGCGGCGGGGCCGGCCGGTCGGAACCCAAAGCCCGTAGGAGTTCCGCTCCCTCCGTGGCCGTGATCTTGCCTTCCTGAATCATTTTTAGGATGAGCATACGCTCTTCTTGAGTCATGGCGGGCCGCTCCCTTCTGAGCTGTCCTAGGATCGGACCTCGATATCTCCGCGGATGGAGGACACTTTAATGGCCGGACCCCCTCCGTTGACCTTGCCTTGCCAGCTGTGGGAGGTGACCGAGGACGGTCGGCACTGGCCCCCCAGTTTCACTTCCACGTCGCCTCCCACGGCGGAGACCTCCAGATCATAGGCCGAGCCGGGGGGGAGGGTGACTTCGCAATCTCCATAAACCGTTTGAATGGTGAAGGGGCCATCCCCCGCCGGGGTGAACCGGGACTCGATATCTCCGTGATCCCCTTCCAGCTTGAGAGTCTGGGCCGTGCAGCGGTCCAACTCAATGTCGCCCTCTTTCGCACTGATGTCAAAGTGGCCGGAGGCGCCGGAGACTTCTATGTCTCCGCGGACCACCTGGATCCGATGGGTCCCCTCGGTACCGTCCACTCCAATGTCACCGTGGGAGGTGGAGATGACCAAGCCCGCCCCGCGCGGCAACTGGATCTCCAAATCAACCCAGAGCTTCGATCCCAGGGCTCCCAGGGCGGCGGGAGCGGCGGCGGTGAGAAGAAGGTCCTTGCCCGAGTCGCTAAGGGCGACGTGGGTACCACTTAGAAGGCGGTGGGCTTCGGCTCCGTCACGGGCCCTGACCTTGATCTGGGCCTCGACCTCAACCTTGTTCCCGCTGGTGCCCGTCACCTGGATGTCGCCTTGCGGTACCTGAACGACCAGGTTTCCGCCGGGTTTGAGGTCACCGCTCAAGACCATCTGCGACGAAATATCGCTTCCGAAGAACCCTCCGTGCATGCGGATGCTCCCGGCGGCCCGGCGGGCTTCGACCCGGGCTTGCTGCATGGCCCGTCTGGCTTCGATCCGCGCCGCGCGGGCCGCGTTCCTGGCTTCGAAAGCGGCTTGGCGGACCGATTGCCGGATGGCGTCCCGGACGGCGGCCCGGTTCTCGCGGACCGTACTCCTAGCCAGGTCGCCTGCGGCGGTCAGCCCTTCGTTAATGGCATCGCGCGCTTCGGCCAAGGCATCGCGTATAGCGCCGCCGACGTCGTCCTGAACTCCATCGAGATCTCCAAAGGAGAACCCGAACCGCCTGCCGCTGCCAGTGGGGTCCGCGGTTTGGTCGGGAGAGACGGGTGGAATGGGTGGCGTGGGTGGACTGGACGGACTGGGCGAACTGGGCGCGCTGGGCGGGACGGGCACCGTAGGCGGGGTGAAGGGGGCGGAAGGGGCGGTGGCGGCGGAGCCGGAGTCCGGCCCCGTTGGGGCAGTCCCGGACTCCGCCACCTCGGCCGCATCGATGGCGACCAAAAGCTCATCCGCCTCATCGGGCGTAAGCTTGCCTTCCTTCAACATGTTCAGGACAAGCAAACGTTCGTCTTCCTGGTGTCTTTCTTCCGGCGTCACGATGCTGGCCTCCTTAGACCTGCTTGAGGGCCTTCAGGGCGTCCTCGGCAGAAATCTCACCCTTATTCAAGGACTCCAGGATCTCGCGGCGGCGGGAGGCATCCACTTCCTGCTCCTCAGTGTCCACTCGGTAACCGAGGGCAGTGATCAGCGAGTCCAGCCGGCCGCGAACCGTCGGGTAGGAAATGCCAAGCTCCCGCTCGACTTCTTTGATGTTCCCGCGGCACCGGATGAAGGTCTCCATGAAGTCTCGCTGCTCGTTGGTGAGCTGGCAGAACTTGCAGGTCTCGAAGGAACCCTCGATGGTGGTGTCGCACGTGGGGCAGTGCAGCTTCACAACGTCCAGCTTCTCGAAGCACACCGGGCAACGACTGGGCATCTTTCTCCTCGCCACTGCGTAACTCACTCCTTCGTGGGCCGGGTAGCGACCCAGGGATTAGGCCAGGCACGCGGCGGTGCTGAGTGTCTCGTTGGACCGGTGGTCCCGCCGGACCTTCACGAGGTCGATCCGGAAGCCTTCGCAGCCAGAGACCTGAAGCAAGCGGTCCAGGAAACTCTCGTCGCCGTTCTGGTGGATCACCAGGGGGCGCAGCGAAGTGACTTTCACCGTGCTGTCCCTGTCCAGGAAACTCCGCACACCGCTGGGAATCTCGCCGCTATACCGGACTTCTATGGTTTCCTTCATCTTAATCGTTCCCCCTGACATTTTCAAGATGCCTCTTCGTTTCTCTGAGGGAGACCTTAATAGGTTTAACCTCTACCTGACTTTGATTCTAAGGGAGACGGGCGAGGCTGTCAATGGGCTGGGGTCAGATTATTTAATCTGAACCTTAACTTTCTTAAGGCGGGCCCGAACCGCGTCAAAGGTACGGGGCCGCCGCGCGGCGACCACCGAGAAGAGAGGCCTGCTGTACGGCCCTGTTGCCCTGTGCTATACTGAGAACGGCCCAAATAGGCTGGGGAGTGAGCATCCGGCCGCGGGCCGCGGAAACTCGATCTGGAGGTGCGGAAGATGTCCACCCACGTCAAGACCATCCTTGCCGGAACGTTGTCCAAGCCGCTTGAGACGGCCGATTGCGACAAGTGTCAGGTCTCCTGCCAGTCGGCCTGCAAGACCTCCTGCACGGTCGGCAACCAGCCCTGCCCGGTCAAGAAGTAGCCGAGCGGTCGGCCCGTCAGACCTGCCTTGGATTTCCATCCGATCTCTAATCTTGAGCCGCGGGTGCACCTGTTCGGGGCCCGCGGCTTAAGTCTTGCCTACGATGTGCACAGTGGGTCGCTCCATGCTCTGGATGAGGCGGCCACGGCCGTCTTGCGGGAGTGGACCTTCCGGGGTGGCCCGCCGCCGGCGGGAACTACTGCTGCGCCCTCCGATAGCCTAGACCCGCGGATCATCGCCGGAAGGGAGCTTCAGGAGCTTGTTTCTCGAGGCGAGCTTTTTGCCGCGCCGGCGGCCGCCCCGCGTGAAGTGGCCGACTTGGGGGTCCGCGCCCTTTGCCTGCACCTGGCACACGACTGCAACCTCTCCTGCCGATACTGCTTCGCGGCTTCCGGAGCTCTCAAGGGGCCGCGCTCCCTGATGTCCCTAGAGGTGGCGCGGGCCGGCGTCGATTTCCTGCTGCGGAGTTCAAGAGGCTATCCCTACCTGGCTGTCGATTTCTTTGGCGGCGAACCCACTTTGGACTGGGATGTGCTGGTGGGCACGGTGGACTACGCCCGGCGACGCGGGGCGGAGGAAGGCCGGCAGTTCCGTTTCACGGTGACCACGAACGCCTACGCCCTGAACGGGGACATGGTCTCCTTCCTGGCCAGGAATATGGACAACATCGTGCTCTCGCTGGACGGACGGCCCGAGGTGCACGACCGCATGCGCAAGGCCCGGGGCACGCCGACCCATGCCCAGTGCCTGGCCAACGCCAAACGGATGGTGGAGGCCCTCCAGCCTTACCGTTCCGAACGCGGGCCCGGGCATTATATCCGTGGTACGTTCACGGCCGCCAACCTGGATTTCCACCACGACGTGGAATACCTTTTGGACGAAGGGTTCACCGAAATCTCCATGGAGCCGGTGGTGCTCTCGGGGGGGCCTCTGGCCTTGACCGCGGACCATCTGGAGGAGATCGGCCGTTCCTATGAAGAGCTGGCGCAGCTGTATGTCCGCCGCCACCGAGAAGGCCGCCCCTTCACCTTCTATCATTTTGAGATGGACGACCATTCCGGGCCTTGCCTGGAGAAACGTCTGACCGGCTGCGGCGCCGGCTATCAATACCTGGCGCTTACCCCTGAGGGCGACTTGTTCCCCTGCCACCAGTTCGTGGGACGCCCGCCCTACCTCATGGGTAGTCTGAATGGAGAGGGACCTTCGGCGGGGCTGTCCATGGCCTTCCGCCGGAACCACGCCGGGAACAAGGCGGCCTGTCGCGCTTGTTGGGCCCGCTACCTCTGCGGCGGCGGCTGCCACGCGAACGCCGACCAATTCCACGGCTCTCTAGATAAGCCCTACGAGCTTGGGTGCCAGTTGTCTCGTTTGCGTTGGGAATGGGCGCTTTGGGCTAGGGCCGCGTGGAGCCTGGGGCTCTAGTTTCGCCCCCTAATCCCCTACTCTGCGCCCCCGCTTCGATGGGCACCCGTGTAGCCCATCAAAGCCGACACTTTACCGGTCGCCGCCTTGAGTTGCTCCAACAACCGGTCACGGTTCTCCACTAGGCGACCCCGTGGCCCGGCCACCACGAGCCCGGCTACTACGCCGCCCCGATGGTCGTAGATGGGGGCGGCCAGGGCGGCACCGCCGGCGATCACCTCACCCTCGGTGTAGGCATAACCATCCCGCCGGATCTTCTCTATCTCGTCTGTGAGGGTCGGCGAGGCGGGGGCCCCAGAGCCGCGGTAGTTCGTGCGCGCCAAGTACTCCCCCACTTGCGCTTCTGGCAGGT
Organism: Bacillota bacterium; assembly: GCA_021791495.1. Classification (GTDB taxonomy): domain Bacteria; phylum Bacillota; class Sulfobacillia; order JAJYWN01; family JAJYWN01; genus JAJYWN01. The sequence goes on along the minus strand of JAJYWN010000068.1, from coordinate 25,207 downwards.
CCGCCAGGAACAGCTTTCCTACAGGGCCTTGGTGGAGGGTGGTGCGCTCTCCGATATGGAAAACGAGCTTCACGCCTTCCGGGCTATCGACCTTGTCGACGCACACGGCCTCATCCCCGCGCCGGACGGCGAGGATCACCGTCTCGTGAGTTTCGCGGGCCAGAGCGTCGAGGACGGGCTGGGCCACCCGCCGGATATCGATGGTGGCCATGGCCGCTCCGCCGAGCTCAAGGATTTTGGTACCAAGGCGGTAACGCTTGGTCAGAGGGTCGTGTACCAGAAATCCGCGGGCCTCCAGGCTGCCCAGGATGCGGAACACCACCGTCTTATGGAGCGCAAGGGCACGGGATAGTTCGGTCAGGGTCCAGTCCGGGCGGGTCGCCGTGAACTGCTCCAAGACCTGCAAGGCGCGATCAACCGTCTGGAGACGGTGCTTGTCCTCCTTTTCCCTGGCGCTCTCGAATCGGGCGGATCCGCGGAGATAGGGACGGTTCATGGTCGACCTTCCTTTGGGCGAGCGGGCCCATAGTTTCCCCGAGCGAAATTCAGTTTCGTCGGCGGGAAAACTGCTTTCGCCGTCGCGGAAAGAATCCCTCTTTAGGCCCGATAACGCCCGAATCCCGCGGAGGCCTCGCTGCCGAAGGCTATTTTTCCCGTAGCGCAACCGTTCTCAATCTTGCTGGTCCTTCCACCCCTCATGGGCCAGCAGGGCCCGTTTCTGGGGCAGGCCGCCGCCGAATCCACCCAACCCTCCGCCAGTACGCAACACGCGGTGGCAGGGGACCAGCAGGGGTACCGGGTTCCTGGCCATGGCATTACCGGCGGCACGGCAGGCGTCCGGGCTTCCTGCCGCCCGAGCCAGCCAGGCGTAGCTCCGTGTTTCCCCGGCCGGAATGCGACGGCACGCCTGCATGACTCTCAAGTGGAATTCCGGAAGTCCGGTGAGGTCCAGGGGGATCTCGGCCAACCTGCCGGCGGCGCCGGCGGAATAGGCGGCCAAAGCCGCTCGATAGCCGTCCAGATGCGCCTTGGCGGCGGTGTCGCCGTTCGGGGCGGCGTCGTCCACGGGTGCCACGGTGCCGGTGATGGAGGCACCGCCGGCGGTCGCGCCATGACGGCCCTTTCCGGGCCGCCGACTCCTTAGTTTCAGTTCCTCGTCCAGATGGTCCCACGCCTGAACCTCGGTGAGTTGAGGAAGCGTGGTGCAGTAGATGCCGTCGCTAGTGGCGGCGGCGGCGACCCACCCGAGGGAAGTCTGGATCACTGCTTTCTGCATGGTCTTTTGCCCTTCTCTCCGTCTATGATGGCTTGAGGTGCTGCAGAATCTTCTCCGCCAGGGCTCGGTGGATGCCGGGGACCTGTGCCAACTCATCCACGCTGGCGCCTCTTATCCTGGCCACGGAGCCGAACTCCCGCAGGAGCGCCGTCCGGCGGGCCGGGCCAATGCCCGGGATGTCGTCCAGAGCCGACTTGAAGGTCCGCTTGGACCGTAGGTTGCGGTGATATCCCACGGCGAAGCGGTGGGCCTCGTCGCGGATATGCTGCAGGAGGTGGATGGCCTTCGAGTCCCGGGGTAGAACGATGGGGTCTCCGGCATGCGGTGCGAAGAGGTGTTCGAACTCCTTAGCCAGTCCGTACAACGGTAGTTCCGACATGCCATATTGCGCCAAGACTTCGGCGGCGGCGTTCACTTGCCCCTTGCCTCCGTCGACGATGAGCAGATCGGGAGTAGCGCCGAAACCCTCAGCGGGTGCGGCGGGCGCGGCATCGGTGGTGGGTGCGGCGGACGTGTTGCCCGTTTCTCCCGTGGCCGCCGCCTGGGCGCGCCGGCGAAATCGGCGGCGCAAGACCTCCCGCATCATGGCGAAGTCGTTGGCGCCCTCCACCTCCTTGATCCTGAAGCGGCGGTAGTCGCTGGTCTTGGGCTTCCCGTACTCGAAGACCACCATGGATCCCACGGCTTCCTGCCCCTGGATGTTGCTGATATCGTAACACTCGATCCGGTTCGGCAGCGTGGCAAGGCCTAACCGCTCGGCCAGGTCGGCCACGGCCTCCCCTGTCGCTTCCAGCTCCCGGTTGCGCGCGGCGATATGCTCGTCGCGGGACTCCGCCGCATTCTTCTGGGCTAGTTCTACCAAGGCTTTCCGGTCACCACGGCGGGGGACCTCCAAACGGATGCGGGCGCCGCGCAGGCCCGAGACGTAATCGGCCAGGATCTCGGCCCCTTCGGGCTCCACTGGTAGAAGGACCGCCGGCGGGATGGCGGCGGCTACAGAGTAGTACTGCTGGAGGAAGGCTTCCAGGACGCTTTCATCCGGCTCCCCGGCCACTCCGGTCAGGACGAAGTACTCGCGCCCCACCACTTTTCCAGACCGGATGTTGAACACCTGAGCGTAGGCCTCGTTGTAGTCGCGGGCCAGACCGACCACATCGCGGTCTTCCAGGCCGGCCGAGATCATACGCTGCTTTTCGGTGATCTTGGTCGCCGCGGCGATCTGATCCCTTAACTCGGCGGCTTTTTCGAAATCCAGGTTCTCCGCCGCCTGCTCCATACGCCCCCGCAGTCGCTCCACCACGTCGTCCTGCCGACCCTCCAGAAACAAGCAGAACTCCCGCATCATCGCCTGGTACTCGGCCAGGGCCTCGGCCTTCTCCCCGGAGTCCATGGACAGGGGCTCTTGACCCGCTTCGGCCGCTTCGGCCAATAGCAGACGGCACGGCCCAAGACACCGCTTGACGTGGTAGTCCAGGCAGGGTCTGGCCACCGTGCGCAGCTTGTAGTCGGTGCAACTCCGGAAAGGGAAGATCCGCCGGACCGTGCGCAAGGTGTCGCGGATGGCATCGGCGTCGGTATAAGGACCGAAATACCGGGCTCCGTCCTTCTTGATCGACCGGACGATGACCGGTCGCGGATGAGCCTCGTTCAGGTCGACACGCACGTAGGGATAGTGCTTGTCGTCCCGGAGGAGGATGTTGTACCTGGGACGGTGCTGCTTGATCAGGTTCGATTCGAGGATCAGGGCTTCCACTTCGGAGCCCGTCGAAATGTGCTCGATCTTCCGGACCTGGTTGATCATGCTGAGGATTCTGGCTTCCAGGTTCCGCGAGGGCTGGAAATAGGAGCGGACGCGGTGGCGCAAGGACTTAGCCTTGCCCACGTACAGAACCTCTCCGGCGGCGCTCCGGTAGAGATAGCATCCGGGGCCGTCCGGCAGTAGCTCCAGTTGGGTCCTTATCTCGTCCGTGACCATGCTCATCTGTCGCTACTTGCCGGCGGTGGCTGCCGCGGCAGCTTCCTCCAGACCCGCCCCCGCGCGCTTAGCTATGTCCCGCTCCAGGATCATCTTCAGGAACTTCCCTGTGTAGCTGCTGGGATGCTTCGAGATCTGCTCCGGCGTGCCGGTGGCCACCACCGAGCCGCCGCGCTCCCCGCCCTCCGGGCCGAGATCGATGATGTAGTCGGCGGTCTTGATGACGTCAAGGTTATGTTCGATGACCACAACCGTATCCCCGGCCTCCACCAGGCGCCCCAGCACCTCCAGGAGCTTGTGGATATCGGCGATGTGCAGGCCTGTAGTGGGCTCGTCCAGGATGTAGATGGTCTTTCCGTTACTGCGCCGCGACAACTCCGTGGCCAGCTTGACGCGTTGGGCCTCGCCGCCAGACAGGGTCGTGGCCGGCTGGCCCAGCTTCATGTAGCCCAGTCCCACGTCCTGCAGGGTCTGGACCTTCCGCTGGATCTTTGGGATGTTCCGGAAGAACTCCACCGCCTCGTCCACCGGCATGTCCAGGACGTCGGAGATGCTCTTCCCCTTGTACTTGACTTCGAGGGTCTCCCGGTTGTAGCGGCGCCCTTTGCACACCTCACAGGGCACGTAAACGTCGGGGAGGAAGTGCATCTCGATCTTGATGATCCCATCGCCTTTGCAGGCCTCGCACCGCCCGCCGCGCACGTTAAAGGAAAACCGCCCCGGACGGTAGCCGCGCATCCGCGCTTCCGTGGTGTGCGAGAAAAGCTCCCGGATGGCGTCGAAGACGCCCGTGTAGGTCGCCGGGTTGGACCGCGGCGTCCGGCCGATGGGCGACTGGTCGATCATGATCACCTTGTCAAGGTAATCCATGCCCTTCACGTCGTCGTGTTCCCCGGGTTTAGACTTGGCCCCCGATAGTTCCATGGCCAGCCGCTTATAGAGGACCTCGTTCACCAGGGTGCTCTTCCCCGAGCCCGACACACCCGTGACGCAGACGAAGAGGCCCAAGGGTATGGAGACCGACAGGTTCTTCAGGTTATTCTCCCGGGCCCTGACGACCTCGACCGCTTTGCCGTTCGGCCGGCGGCGCGCCCGGGGGATAGGGATGGCCTTCCTCCCGCTGAGGTACTGGCCGGTGGCCGACTCCCGGCAGGCCATGATGTCGTCGATAGTGCCCTGGGCGACGATGTACCCGCCGTCGGCGCCGGCCCCGGGGCCCATGTCGATGATGTGGTCGGCCGCCCACATCGTCTCTTCGTCGTGCTCTACCACGATGAGGGTGTTCCCCAGGTCCCGCAGTCGCTTCAGCGTGGCCAGCAGTTTCTGGTTATCCCGCTGGTGCAGCCCGATGCTGGGCTCGTCGAGAATGTAAAGCACGCCGACCAGGCTGGACCCGATCTGCGTAGCCAGCCGGATACGCTGGGCTTCGCCGCCGGCAAGGGTGCCGGCGGCCCGGTCCATGGTCAGGTAGTCCAGGCCCACGTTCGCCAGGAACCCCAGACGCTCCCGGATTTCCTTCAGGATCTGGTGGGCGATGAGGTCCTCGCGGTCGGTGAGTCTCAGCCGGTTGAAGAACTCCAGGGCGTCCGCCACCGACCTATGGGTCAGGTCGGCGATATTGACGTCGCCTACGGTCACGGCCAGGCTCTCCGGCCGCAGGCGGGCGCCCTTGCAGACCGGGCAGGGGCGGCTGCTCATGTACTCCTCGATCTCGGCGCGGATGTAATCGCTCTGGGTCTCTTTATAGCGGCGGGTCAGGTTCGGGATGACCCCTTCGTACTCCGTCTCCCTGGTCCGCATCTTCCCGTCGTAATCCTCGAAGCGGAACCGGATCTTCTCGCCCTTTCTTCCGTAGAGAATGAGATCGATCCACTCCTGGCCCAGGTCGTCGACGGGCACGTCGGTGGGAAAACCGAAGTGGCTGGCCACGGCGTCCAAGATGGCCTGGTAGAAACCTGTGCTACCATTCCACGGTACCACCGCCCCGTCGGCGATGGACTTGCGCCTGTCGGGGATGACCCGGTCGGGGTCGATCTCCATGTTACTGCCCAGGCCATCGCAGGCCGGGCACGCTCCGTAGGGATTATTGAAAGAGAACATCCGCGGCTGCAGCTCGCTGATGCTGATGCCGCAGTCGGGGCAGGCGAAGTTTCGCGAAAAGAGGATCTCCTCTTTCCCGATGACGTCGATGACCACCAACCCGCCCGATAGGTTCACAGCGGTCTCCAGCGAGTCGGCCAGGCGTTTCTTCACTTCCGGGCGGACCACCAGGCGGTCCACCACGGCCTCAATGGAGTGCTTCTTGTTCTTCTCCAGTTTGATCTGGTCGGTGACCTCGTGCAGTTCGCCGTTCACGCGCATGCGCACGAAGCCTGCCCGCCGGATCTCCTCGAAGACCTTCTCGTGCTCGCCCTTTTTCCCGCGGACCAGCGGCGCCAGGACCTGGATCCGCGTCTCGGCCGGCAAGGTCAGCACTTGGTCCACCATCTGCTCGATGGTCTGCTGGGTGATGGGCTTGCCGCACTGCGGGCAGTGAGGGTGCCCCACGCGGGCGTACAGAAGACGCAAGTAGTCGTAGATCTCCGTAACCGTTCCCACGGTGGACCGCGGGTTCCGGCTGGTAGTCTTCTGATCGATGGAAATGGCCGGCGATAGGCCTTCGATGTAGTCCACGTCGGGCTTGTCCATCTGGCCCAGGAACTGGCGAGCATAGGCCGACAAGGACTCCACGTACCGCCGCTGTCCCTCGGCGAAGATGGTGTCAAAGGCCAACGACGACTTGCCCGACCCCGACAACCCGGTGATCACCACGAACTTGGACCGGGGGATGGTTACGTCGATGTTTTTCAGGTTGTGCTCGCGCGCTCCGCGCACGACGATGCGGTCCTTATCCATGAAGGGTTACCTCGAAGGGCGCGCGCCCTGCTCCAACTCGAATATGGCGTCGCGGATGTCGGCCGCCCGTTCGAATTCCAGGAGCTTGGCCGCCTCCCGCATTTCCTTCTTCAGGTTCTCGATCAGGGCCGCGCGCTGGTCCTTCGTCATCCGGCGCGAGTCGGCGCCCAAGCCCGCCGCCGCTCCGTAGGCCGGCCCTTCCTCGGCCACTTTCGACGTGGCCTCAATCACGTCACGCACTGCCTTCTTAATGGTCTCAGGGGTGATACCGTGCTCCTTATTATACTCCATCTGCAGCCGGCGCCGGCGGTTGGTCTCGTCCACCGCCCGGCGCATGGAATCGGTAACCTGGTCGGCGTACATGATGACCGTGCCGTTGGCGTTGCGGGCAGCCCGGCCGATAGTCTGGATGAGAGAAGTCTCCGACCTCAGGTACCCTTCCTTATCGGCGTCCAGAATGGCCACCAGGGACACCTCGGGCAGGTCCAGCCCCTCGCGCAGCAGGTTTATCCCCACCAGCACGTCGAAGACGCCCAGCCGCAGGTCCCGCAGAATCTCCATGCGCTCCAAGGTCAGCACCTCGGAGTGCAGGTAACGGACCCTGATGCCTAAGTCCCGCAAGTAGTCCGTGAGGTTTTCCGCCATGCGCTTCGTCAGCGTCGTGACCAGCACCCGTTCTTGACGCTCGGCCCGCACGCGGATCTCGTTCACCAAATCGTCCACCTGGCCTTTCACCGGGCGGAGGACGATTTCCGGGTCCACCAGGCCGGTGGGGCGAACGATCTGTTCCACCACCTGACCGGCCCGCCTTAGCTCGTACTGGGCCGGCGTGGCGGAGACGTACACCAATTGGTTCACCCGCCGGTCGAACTCCTCGAAAGTGAGTGGGCGGTTATCGAAGGCCGATGGTAGACGGAAACCGTATTCCACCAAGGACTCCTTCCGGGACCGGTCCCCCGCGTACATCGCGTGGAGCTGCGGAATGGTCTGGTGGGACTCGTCGATGATCATCAGGTAATCTTTCGGAAAGAAGTCCAGCAGCGTGTAAGGAGCCTGCCCCGGCGCACGCCCGGTTAGGTGGCGCGAGTAGTTTTCCACGCCTGTGCAGTAGCCCACCTCACGCAGCATCTCCAGGTCGTACCGGGTGCGCTGTTCAAGGCGCTGGGCCTCCACGTACTTCTCGTGCTCCTTAAAATAGGCCACACGCTGGTCCAACTCTTCCTCGATGCCCACCAGCGCGCGCTGCAGCTTATCCTCAGCCGTGACGAAGTGCCGGGCCGGGTAGATGGCCACGTGCTGTCGTTCCCCAAGGATCTCGCCGGTCAGAACGTCGATCTCCGTGATGCGCTCCACCTCGTCGCCGAAGAACTCGACTCGGATGGCCCGCTCCGCCGAAGCCGCCGGGAAAACCTCCACCACATCACCGCGGACGCGGAACTTACCTCGCACGAAGTTGATATCGTTCCGTTCGTACTGGATATCCACCAGTTTTGAGAGCATGACATCGCGGTCCAGCTGCCCTCCCCGGCGTACCGAGACCACCATGTCGTGATAGTCCTCGGGTGAACCCAAACCGAAGATACAGGAGACGCTGGCCACCACGATGGCGTCACGCCGCTCGAACACCGACATAGTGGCCGAGTGACGCAACTTATCGATCTCATCGTTAATAGAGGAGTCTTTCGCGATGTAGGTGTCCGTGGAGGCGATGTAGGCCTCCGGCTGATAGTAATCGTAGTAGCTGACGAAGTACTCAACGGCGTTCTCCGGAAAGAACTCCTTGAACTCCCCGCACAGCTGAGCGGCCAGAGTCTTGTTATGGGCGATGACCAACGTCGGCCGGTTCACCGCGGCGATGACATTCGCCATGGTGAAGGTCTTGCCGCTGCCGGTCACTCCCAGGAGCACCTGGTCGCGGTGACCGGCCTCCAGCCCCGCTACCAGTTTCTTGATAGCCTTTGGCTGGTCGCCCGCCGGACTGAAAGATGAAACCAGCTTGAAACCGTCCAATTCTTCCTCCCGTGACGCGGCCGGATGGTGCGGCCTAGGCGTGCGGCCTGAGCGTGAGGCCGCCCGACTATCCCATTATAAAATGACGAACATATGTTTGGCAAGGGCTGCCACTCATATTGCCAATGGCCCGTGCTAGCTGCTCTGATGTTTCCTTCTCCACCGTCTGGTCGAAGTGGCGGGAACGGCAAGGGATTGAAGCCGCTTTTGTCGAATTGGGTGGTCCGTGGGGAGGTGCCTCTGTGGCAGGCGTAAAGCTCGTGAATGTAAGCAAGTACTTCGGCGACGTGGCGGCGGTGAAGGACTTCTCCCTTGACATCGCCGATAAGGAATTCCTGGTCCTCGTTGGCCCCTCCGGTTGCGGCAAATCCACCACCCTCCGGCTGGTGGCCGGCCTGGAAGAGTTGGAGTCGGGCGACATCTATATTGGCGACACCTTGGTGAACGACCTTCCTCCGAAAAACCGCGACATCGCCATGGTTTTCCAAAACTACGCGCTCTATCCCCACATGAACGTCTACGGAAACATGGCTTTCGGCCTTCAGTTGCGCCACGTTCCGAAGCCGGAGATCGACCGCCGCGTGAAGGAAGCCGCCGCCACCCTCGACATCGTGGATCTGTTGAAACGCCGCCCCGGCGAACTATCCGGCGGGCAGCGCCAGCGCGTAGCCTTGGGCCGGGCCATCGTCCGAGAGCCCAAGGTCTTCCTGATGGACGAGCCCCTGTCGAACCTCGACGCCAAACTCCGCGTCCAGATGCGCGCCGAGCTTATCAAACTGCACGCGCGTCTGCGGACCACGGTCATCTACGTGACCCACGACCAGATCGAGGCCATGACCATGGGGACGCGCATCGTGGTGATGAAGGACGGCTTGATCCAGCAAGTGGCCGCCCCGAACGAGCTCTATGAAAACCCGGCCAACCTCTTCGTCGCCGGGTTCATCGGTTCGCCGCCCATGAACTCCTTCTCGGGCCGCTTGTCCCTGGAGGGCGACCGTGCCCGCCTGACCGGCGACGGGATGGTGGTGGAATTCCCGCGGCGGCTGTTCAAGGACTTGTCCGCTCACCAGGGCCGCACCGTTTTCGGCGGGATCCGTCCCGAACACGTCCGCCTCGACCCGGCCTTCGTCGATACCCATCCCGGGGCCCGCCTGGACGCCACCGTGGTGGTCACCGAACCCATGGGGTCAGAGGTGTTCGTGCACCTGAAAGTGGGGACTCATGCCCTCACCGCCAAAGCGCCCGGCGACTTCCGGGCTGAGATTGGCCGGGCCCTGCCGGCCGCGGTCGAAGTGGAAAGGATCCATTTGTTCGACGGCGAGACCCAGTTGGCGCTGCCGGCGGCATAGGCCCGGAGCGCGCGAAACGCGCTGCCCGGGGCCGGAAGGTTCCAGTTAGAACCTGAAGGTCCTCTTCAGCCATTCGAAGACCCTGGCCCACCGGTCGCGCGGGCGCATCTCGATGTGCTCGGAGTCGTTTTCGTCCGGCATGAGGATGAGCCCGAACATCTCACCCGGGTTCCACCGGCTGGGCGCTCGGAATTCGTGCAGAGTGCCGCCGCCCACCGTCGCGCCGCCGCCCGCCCCGCGCCCGTCGTTCCCGCCGCGTCGCACCGTGATGGCCATGCCGTGCAACCTGGCCGGGTCTCCCCCGGCCAGCACCTCCAAGGCCTGGAACAAGTCGTCGCGGTTGGCCACCGTTGCCCCGCCCAAGTCCACCACCACGTCACCGGCCCGCAAGCCGGCCCGCGCCGCGGGGCTCCCCGGCACCACGTCCAGGACCCCCGCCCCCATCCCCGGCTGGGTGACGAACACCGGCGCGCCCTCCTGTTCCTGCCGGCTACCCCACCGGACCACCAGTTCATGGCCGAAGGGTGCGAAGAAGGCCGCCAGCCAGACCAAGGGCTGGACGCGCGAGGCGGCGATGGAGATGGCGAGTAACACCAGACTGTAGATCAACAACGCGCCGGAGGTCTTTCGGGTCCGGGCGGCGGGCGTCGAGGTCACGGCCAGATCACCGTAGCCTAGGATAGCCACCACGGGCAAGAGAGTGTAGATGAAGTTCGGGTTGTCGGCCACTTGCCCCATGGGGCGGATCAGTGGCCACCAATCGGGCATGGAAATCAGCCCGGTCGGCGCCGGCCGCTGCAGGAAGACCAGGAGCAGAATGACGATGGGGATGGGCCAAAAACGCTGCAACATGTACCCACCCACCAGGTCCCCCTGACGCCTCCGGGCGTAGACCGGAGTAGCCGCTCCCGTACCGAAAAGCCGGATGAGCAGACTCTCGGTGATGTGGAGGATGGCCACCAGGCCCATCAACCCTGGAATATCGATCTTCGGCCACCCCACGATCAAGCTGAAGATGGACACGATGCCGCCGGCGTAGGAGAAGCACACCAGCCTGGGGCTGACGATCATCAGAAGGAGGGCGATGACCACTACGTAGTTGATGCCGGCGTTGGACAGCGACACTCCGATGAAGACCAGGACGAAGCTGCCCACCAGACCTCCTACCAGGCCTTCCAGGATGGCGCGGACCATCTGGCGGCCGGGGTCGTTCTTCACCACTCCGAACAGCCGCCGCTCGGTCTCGGCCACCCTCCGGTACTGCCAGAAGACGATGAGGACCGCCAGCCAGAAAACGAAGAAGTTCCCCGGGTCGAAAAGGGCCCGGGGAATCTGCCGCAGGATCGCCCGCGAAATCTCGGCGAAGGGAAACACTACTTCTTCATCAACCCCTTGAGGACTTCGATGGCCTTGATGAGCTGCGGGTTCTTCGAATCGTCCAGCTCCAGGGGTTTCTCACCGGGTTTCAGTTCCGGTAGGACGGACTCAATGTCCGGCATCAGGCTCTTGTGGTCGATCTGCCGCCCGTTCCGCGTCAGCCAACGCTCGGTGGTGAACTTCACTCCGGTACCGCCCGGCAGCGGGAAGAGCCGCTGCACCGACCCCTTGCCGTAAGTCTTAGTCCCGACCAGGACGCCCGTGCCGGCATCCTGAATGGCGCCCGCCAGGATCTCCGAGGCGCTGGCCGAATACTCGTTTACCAACACCACCATGGGAATCTTGATGCCGTCCGACGTTATGGTGGTAGTCTTCTTGTTCCCGTCGCGGTCCACCACGCTGACCACCGGGCCGGTGGGAACGAAGTTCTTGGCGATCTCCACCGCGGCGTCCAACAGCCCGCCCGGGTTATCGCGGAGGTCGAGGACCAAGCCCTTGATGCCCTTCAGCTGGTCCATGGCCTTCGCCATGTCGGCCGCGCTGTGCTGGTCGAAGCCAGATAGTTGCAGGTAGCCGATGGTATCGTTCTCCAGCTTCTTATACGAGACCGTGGGGATGACGATCTGGGCGCGGGTCATTTTGAAACTCTTGTTCGCGTCCCAGCCGTCGCGGTAAATCTCCAGCTCCACACTGGACCCTTCTGCACCGCGGACTACCTGCGCCACCTGCTCTGACGACTGCCCAACCACGTCCTTGCCGTCGACCTTCATGATCCGGTCGTTCTTGACGAGGCCGGCCTTCTCCGCCGGGGTCCCCGGGTAGACGCGGACCACCGTCACGTAGGAGGTGTTGCCAACCTTCTGCTCCTGGATCTGCATGCCGACTCCGGCGTACTGGCCCGAAGTGTGGATCATGAACTCATCCCAGTCGGACTTGGTCATGTAGTAGGAAGGTGGGTCGTTCAACGACTTCACCATGCCCGCCACGGCGCCTTCCATCAACTGGTTTACGTCGACTTTGTCCACGTAGTACTGCTGGAGGAGGCGCAGGACGCGGGACAGCTTGTCGGCGTCGGCGGAGCCCAGTGAGCCCAGGCCCACCTTCGGCTGGATGTACGCGGACAAGAACGGCACCTGGCCGGTGACCAATCCATAGGTCAGAGCGTTCGTGACCAAGAGGAGGACGATCAGCCAAATGATGTAGGTGCGCCGTTTCATTCACTCACTCTCCCTGGATGGCCGCCGGGGTGGCCGGCACGATAACGAATATATGCAGGAAAGCAGCGTAGAAAGCGCGATCGAACGTCAAATGTCGCTAGCAACATCAGTTAGTGGGGAAATCCTTCTCAGCTAGATAAGAGTGTAACACAAAGAAAAGGCAGCGACTATAGAAAGTCCCTGCCTGCAGTGGTTGGCAATAGTTTGACCGGTTAGGGGCTGACCCACTCCAGGGGGTTTGTCGGTGACCCGTTCTGCCGCACTTCGAAATGGAGGTGTGGTCCGGTAGACAAGCCCGTGCTGCCGACGTAAGCGATGGTCTGGCCGCGCACGACTTCCTGGCCGGCCTTCACGAGGATCTTTGACGAGTGGCCGTACAGGGTGCTTATTTTGTTGCCGTGGTCGATGACGATGGCGTTGCCGTAGGCGCCGTACCATTGGGCCAGGAGGACCGTGCCCGATTCGGCGGCCACGATCTTCGCGCCGTAGGGCGCCCCGATGTCGACGCCCGTGTGCATCCGCTTCGTCCCAAGGAAAGGATCGGTCCTGACCCCGAAGGGCGAGGTGATCCAACCGTACCCGGGGGTCGGCCAAGTCATGACCAGTTTGCGCGAGGAGGTCGAATTCCCCTGGAGCCGCTGGATCTCGGCGGTCAGCCGGTCGGCGTCCGCCAGTTCCTGGTCCAGCATGGCTTCCATCTGGCGCTTGTCCTGCACCAGTGCGGTGAGCTTCTGCTCGTGGCTCTCCTGTAGGTCTTGGTAGCTTGCCTGCACCACCTGGGTCTGCTGGCGCAGGTCGTTCGTCTCCTTCACCTTTTGCTCCCAGGCCGCCTTGCGGACGGCGACTTCACGCTTCTGAGCGGCGGCTTCTTGGAGCAAGGCCGAGTCCCTGGCGACGATCTGCTGGAGTGTCTCGAAGCGGTCCAGGAAGTCGGCGAAACTGGTCGACGCGAACAGCACTTCAAGGTAGGAAACGTTGCCGTACTCGGAGATGGCGCGCACCCGGCGGCGCAAGAGGTCTTGGCGCACGGTCTGTTTCTCTTCGGCCTTCTTCAGATCAGCGGCCGCCTGGGCCAGTTCGCGCTCACCCGCCGCCAGTTGCGAATCCAGGGTGTTCAGCTTGCTCTGCGTGCGGTTTACCTCCGCCTCGTACTCCCGGAGCTTGGCCTCGATGTTCTTCCGGTCGCGTTCGATTTGGTTTAGGTTCGAGCGGGTCCGGTTGATCTGGTCATTGAGCTGATCCAACTGGCGCTGGAGGTCTGTGGCGCTGGCGCCGAAGGTCACCACGGCCTGACCCAGCACCATGAGGACGACGGAGACTACCGCTACCGCTTTCCATAGCGTCCGGTGGAGCTGCTTCTTTTTCCGTCCTTGGATGTTCACGGCCTTGCCCCCATTCTTACACTTTCAGGAACCGGTGGATGGATATCAGACTGCCGGCGGCGCCGATGAGGACCCCCAGGGCCACCACCAGCGTACCAACACTCGCCAGGAGAGGCATGGCCGGGAGGATCGGGAGGTAGGGCATGGCCTGCAATAGGCTACCCACCAGGCGGGAGTAGGCCGCGGCCACCAAACCTACGGCTGCCACCGATCCAATGAAACCCAAGACCATTCCCTCAACGATGAAGGGCCTCCTGACAAAGGAATCGGTAGCCCCGACCATCTTCATGACGCCTATCTCCGCCCCGCGGGCGATGATGGTGAGCCGGATGGTGTTCGAGATGATCAGCATCATGGCCACACCGAGGGTTATGGCCAAAGCCGCGCCGGCCAGGCGTAGCAGGGAGGTCGCCCGGAAGATCTTGCTGACCAGTTCCTTCTTAAACACTACTTCGGATACGCCGGGCAGTTTCCGGACCTGCGCCACCAGACCCTCGACCAACTCCGGTTTCGTGGCCTGGATCGCCAGGGAATCGCGAAGCGCGCCCTCTTCCTCCACGCCCTCCAGAAGGCCCTGCTTGTCACCGAACTGGGCCTTCAACTGGGCCAGGGCGTCTTCTTTCGATACATAGGTCACTTTGGCGACGCCCGGAATAGCCGCCGCCTTGTCGCGGATCGCCAGGGCCGCATCCTTCTGGGTGCCATCGGCGAGGTAGGCGCGGACCTCCACCTGGTTCTCCACGGCCGTGGCCACGTTGTCCAGGTTCATGGCCACGATGAGCAAGACCGCCATGACCATCAGCGAAACCGCCATGGTCGTGGCCGAGGCCAGGCTCATCAGCCCGTTCCGAAAGATGTTCCGCATAGCCTGACGCAAGGAATAGCCGAAACCTTTGGCGCTCAGCGGAGAGCACCCCCCGCCGCCACGTCGCGGACCAGACGCCCCTTCTCAAGGAAGATCGTCCGACGGTGCATGGCGTTGACGATGGAATGAGCGTGGGTGGCCACAACCACCGTGGCGCCCATGGAGTTTACCTCCGCCAGGAGGTTGAAGATACCCACGGCTGTATCCGGGTCCAGATTGCCGGTGGGCTCGTCCGCCAGGATGATGGCCGGGCTGTTCACCACGGCCCGCGCCACGGCGACCCGTTGCTGCTCTCCCCCGGAAAGCTGGGCCGGAAAGCTGTTGGCTTTGTGAGGGAGTCCCACTAGTTCCAAGGCCCAGGATACCCGGCGTTTGACTTCGCGGACGGGAGTCTCCACCGCCTCAAGAACAAAGGCGATGTTGTCGGCCACGGTCATGCGGGGCAGGAGGCGGAAGTCCTGAAAGACCACGCCGATGCCGCGCCGCAGGAAGGGGACGGCGGAGCGTTTCAGACGGGAGACGTTCCGGCCGTTCACCATGACGTGGCCGTCGGAAGGAATCTCTTCGCGGTAGACCAGCTTGACCAGAGTCGACTTACCGGCACCGCTGGGGCCGACCACGAAGACGAACTCCCCCTTATCGACACGGAAGCTCACTCCGTCAAGGGCCGCGGAGCCCTGCTCGTACGCCTTAGTGACATCTACGAACTCGATCAATGTGCCGACAAACCCTCCATGGTTCGAGGCTAGACGTTCGTGTTGCGTGGTTATGTCAAATCGGACCGAATCGCGCGTCTACGTTCGGCGTTGTTTCCGCAAAATCCTCCCTCGTTTGGTGATTATGTAAAGATTTTGGCGGAAGCTGGAGGAGACAAAAGGTAAGCTAGCCGATGTGTCCTACCCCGGACCAAGGAGCCTGGACGTGCCACGCGAAGGTTCAATAATGTGGATTAATCTATGTTTTTAGTCGCCGGTGTCAGCGCCTTGCGCGAGATCATGGTCCGGGAAGGTGAGCAGGACATCCTGGAAGCGGTGGAGCAGTAGTCCGGACAGTCCGAGATTCCCCACCCTATTCTTGTGCCTCCACCGTCTGCCCCCAGCAATTTTGCGGAGGATTGTGCCGGTTGGCACTAAACTGTTGATTCCAGACCATATTTCGACAGATCGATGGTGTCACGAGTACACATGTAACCCGACCACAGCCGGATGGGGGTGTCGGCAGAGTACTTCTCAGGGACGTGAAATGCTGTGCCGGGCCTAAGAAGACATTCAGAAGTCAGTTTGCATCGACGCCAATTGACGTGGATGACCACAACCCCGCAGTCTGCCAGCGATAATACGATTACCTAAGAAACCAGGCCGTTTCCGGTCGTCACTCGGTGTAGTCTCTGTCGACGTTCACACCTCGGCTAAGCACCCTCCTTGGAACCAAACGGGTATTCCAGACACACCCATCTTTGCACAAACGAGTCCCGGAACGACATTATAGTTCTCCATGGCACAATCAGAGTCGGGCAATGCGGAAGTGGCGTCCTCTCCTTCCTCGGGCCCAGGGCTGGAGGCGAAGACCTTGTCAACAGCCAGAGCCCCTTTCGGCTCCAATCCGAAAGGGGCTCTGGCAACTGCCTGGTATCGGGCTCCTTCGAAAGGGGCCCGGCACCTTGTCCGGCTGGCCTTGTTCTCGTTCTCCCGGCGTTCCGTCACGTCGCGGCGCACCGGAAACGCAGTATACGGTCAGTGAACGTCTACCTTGATGGTCTTCGGCCGTGCCCGTTCCGACTTGGGGAGGGTCACCCGGAGGGTGCCGTTCTTGTACCCGGCGGTCGCCCCCGCGGAGTTTACCTCCACCGGTAGGGGAACGGTGCGGACGAACCGTCCGTAGCGCCGCTCGCGCCGGACGTAGCGCTCGTCGGTGACGTCTTCGCTTTCCTTGTGCTCTCCCGATAGTGTCAAGGTGTCTCCGGTGACCGCCACTTCGATTTCCTCGCGGTCGAAACCGGGGAGGTCGGCGGTGACGATAACGTCTTGGTCGGTCTCGTGCACATCGATGGCCGGCTGCCACATCCCGGCCCTGGTCAGGCCCTCATTTTGTAGCCAGCCAAAGGGCCCGGCCAGAAAGCGGTTCATCTCGTCCCTGATAGCCCTGAGGTCATTGAACGGCTCCCACCGCACAAGGTCGGTCAAATCGAACTAACCTCCTTTTCGGCCAGCCTTTGGACGAGGTTAGAATGGCCCGCCGGCGGTGGGTTCATGATAGCGGATGCCAGTCGCCGTTCCCTGCTGGGGCGAGTAGCCGTCTAGCCTTTCCTGGCCGCCATGGCCCGCCCCGCCGCGTCGCGGATGTGCTCTGCCGTGAGGCCGTAAGCCTTTAGCAGGGCATCGGGGGTTCCCGATTCACCGAAACGGTCGGCCACGCCCACGCGGATCACCGGGACGGGATAGCTCTCGCCTACGGTCTCCGCGACGGCGGACCCCAGGCCCCCGATGACGCTGTGCTCTTCAGCGGTGACCAGGCACCCATAGCGGCGGGCGGCGGCGGTCACGCCTTCCTTGTCCAAGGGTTTGATGGTATGGACGTCGATGACCCCGGCCGAGACACCGCCGGCGGCCAGCAGTTCGGCTGCCTTCAAGGCTTCGTGGACCATGTAGCCGCACGCCATGATGCCGACGTCCGTCCCTTCCCGCAGGACGCGCAGGCGGCCCAGCTCGAATGGGGCGCCGGCCTCCCCGCCGGCCATAGCCTGGGCAATTGCCAGCACAGGCACCGCTGGGCGGCCCAGTCGCAGGTAGAAGGGGCCGCGCCGTTTGGCGGCAGCCCGGACGGCATCCCGCGTCTCGTTGGCGTCGGCCGGCACCACCACAGTCATGTTGGGCAGGGCCCGCGCCAAGGCGATGTCTTCGTTGGCCTGGTGCGAGGCGCCGTCCTCCCCGACTGTGAGGCCGGCGTGGGTAGCGGCCACCTTGACACCGAGGGCCGGATAACAGACCGACGTTCGGAGCTGGTCATAGACGCGACCGGTGGCGAAGACCGCAAAAGTGCTGGCGAAGGGCACCTTGCCGCTGGCGGCGAGCCCGGCGGCGTGCCCGATCATGTTGGCCTCGGCGATGCCCATGTTGAAGAACCGCTCCGGAAACTGCTTGGCGAAAGCCGCCGTCTTCGTGGACGAGGACAGGTCGGCATCTAAGACCACCAACTCGGGCATTTCCCGCCCCAGCTCGGCCAGGGTTTCTCCATAGGCGTCGCGGGTGGCGACCTTGGTGCCGGGTTCGTAGTTCATATGTCAATCCCCCTTACAGCGTGTGCTCGGTCCTCCTGCGGGCCGGCCGACTGACGTCCGGCCGGCCGGCCTCCCCGCTACTCCAGCTCAGCCAGGGCCTGCGCCATCTGCTCGCGCGACGGCGCCTTGCCGTGCCAGGCCGCCAGCCCCTCCATGAAGGAGACCCCCTTGCCCTTGACCGTGTGGGCGACGATGGCCTGGGGCCGCCCCCGCACCTGGCGGGCCGCCTCCAACGCCTTGACGATCTGGTCCATGTCGTGGCCGTTGATCTCCTGCACGTCCCAGCCGAAGGCGCGCCACTTATCGGCCACCGGTTCCACCCCGACGATGTTCTCTACCAGACCGTCCAGCTGGACGCCGTTGAAGTCGATGATGGCCGTCAGGTTATCCAGCTTAAACTGGGCGGCGGACATGGCCGCCTCCCAGACCTGGCCTTCCTGCATCTCGCCGTCGCCGAGAAGAGCGTAGACCCGGTAGTCAAGGGTGGAGAGCCGGCCCGCCAAGGCCATGCCGCCGGCCACCGAAAGCCCCTGCCCCAGGGAACCAGTGGACGCTTCCACGCCCGGAGTCTTTCTCATGTCCGGGTGCCCCTGGAGGATGCTACCCAGCTTACGCAGGGTCCAGAGTGTTTCCGAAGGGAAGAAACCCCGTTCGGCCAGGGCCGCGTAGAGGACCGGCGCCGCATGGCCCTTTGAGAGGACGAAGCGGTCGCGCTCCGGCCAGCCCGGGCGCGCGGGGTCGACGTTCAGGAAATGGAAGTAGAGTGCGGCTACCAGGTCGGCCGCCGAAAGCGAACCACCGGGGTGTCCGGAGCCGGCCTCGCCCACCATGCGGACGACGTGGCGGCGCAGGACTTTGGCCTTCTGCTGAAGATCGGTTGTCAGTGTCGGCATGCGCCAATCCCTCCCAAGGTCACTCCAATCTTTCTCCCGCTGAAACCCACGGCACGGCGCCGGCGCCGGCAAGCCGGCGTACACCGGGGCCGACGCTATTCCTGATTCCGGCGTGTCCGCCAGACCGCCCAGGCGAACCGCGGAAGGGCGCCCAGGCGCCGCCAGCGCGCCGGCTCGCGGACCACGCGGTACAGCCACTCAAGGTAGAGGCGCCTCATCCATACCGGGGCACGCCGGACCTCGCCGGCCATGACGTCAAGGGACCCGCCGACGCCGATGAGGACACGCGCGCCCGTGGCCGCGCCGTGCTCGGATATCCATTTCTCCTGCTTGGGGGAGCCCATCCCGGCGATAACCACCGCGGCCCCCGTTTCCCGGATCGCCCGGGCCACTTCGCCCCCGGCCTCGGCGCCGAAATACCCGTCATGCGTCCCGCACACGCTGAGCCCAGGATACTGAGTCGCGGCCCGCGCCGCCGCCTTCTCGGCCACGCCCGGCTTGGCGCCCAGAAGGTAAACCGGCCACCCCCGTCTCGCCGCTTCCTGGAGAATGCGGGCGGCCAAGTCGATACCCGGCACTCTTTCGGGAGCAGGCCGCCCCACCCAGCGCGAAGCCATCACCACCAGCGCGCTGTCGGGTACGGACAGGTCGACACGGCGCAGGATTTCGAGGAGCGAGGGGTCGCGCGACGCGCGGTCGACGATCTCGGGGTTAGGCGTGAAGACAAGGTGGGCGCGGGGCGGTTCCTCGGCCACGAACGCAGACACCCGCTCCATGGCCTGGTCCATGGTGACCCGGTCCACCGGTACTCTCAGAAGGTAAAAGCGGTCTCCGCTCACGCCCTCCGCTCCAGCCCCGGAAACAAGGCGACAACCGGAGCGCGTCCCGCTCCGGTTGTCTTTTCCATCCGGCCGCACGCCGGAGAAGTCGTCCTTTTTCCGTTCAAGCCCCGCTTGCCCCCGATACGCGTTTCTGGTCTTGGCATCGGTCGTAGTATTCTACCGCCCCACCGGATTCCCTACACGAAGGGATGGATATCGGGCGGGCTACTTGATCTCGTATGCCCCCCGCACCATCACGAAAAGATCGGTCACCGCCTTGAACCCCCGCCCGTCGGTGCGCGGGATAATCAGCAGGTGGTTGGCGGTCACGTTCTCATCCTGCTTGATGTCGCGGGCGTCCGTCACGTCGGCCAGACCTCCGCTGGCGCTGGCGATGGCCGTGGCGCGCCCGCCGCGGAGGATGAACTCGGCCCCACCCTGCCCAATAATGGTCTTTCCGGCGGGGACGGTGACCACTTGCAGGGTCACCCACTGGTCGAAGTAGCTCTTCGTAATGAGGGGATCAAGGTGCGAGCCGGGTTCGGGCGGGCTCTGTGTAGCGGTGGCAGCCGCCGCGGCGGCCTGGCCGGCGGCGTAGCCCCCTGCCAGAAGGAACAGCCCAAAGAACACGGCTCCCACGAAAAGCCAGGGTTTGCTGCGAATGGATAGTGCGAGTTTCTTCACGACAGTCCCCCGTTCAAAGACTTGGGTGTACGAACTTCGTCCGACATCCGGACGCGGCGCGAAAGGCCAGTGACAGAATTGGACAAGGGTCGTCATAGTCCCTGCTAAAGAAGTTCGCCGCCCGCCCCCACATAGCTGGGGGCAAAGGCTTTAGTGGGTTTTGACTTCGTCGGCCGCCGCGTGGACGATAACGAAACCGGGCTCCGCCCGGACTTCACGCACTTCCATGGGTACGGGCAGCGCCGCGAAATCGATCAGGTCGGCCGTCCAGCCCGACGAAGCTATTAACTGGTCGATCAGGGCCTTCGGGATGGATACTCCCGCCACCGAAGCGCCTGTCGCCTCCAGCCCCACTCTGGACCGGCCCCGAACTACGAAAACACCCTCCAAGGTGATGGGGAGCGTCCTCCCCGCGATGGTCGCGTCGCCGCCGGCCACGGCCTTTCCTTGGGTGATGCCGACCTTGAGATGACCGATGCCCTGTATTCTGGCCGCCAAATAGCCGGCCAGGCCGGCCTCACTCAAACGGAAGGTCACGTCCAGGTTCCGGGCCCGGTTCAGGGCCACCTCGCGGCGCGCCACCAGCGCCACCAGGTCCACCTGCACATCATCAAGGGTGGCCACGGTCTGGTCGATGGTCAGGCCGCCGGCCCGGAGGTCCTTCACTTCCACCGTGGCGCGGTCGGCGCGACCGCCCAGGAGTTTGACGGCGGGGACGGCCTTCAAGGTGACGTGGGTCTCGGCGCCTTGGCCGACGAGGGCGGAGAAACCGAGTTCCACCGCCTTGGCCGCCGCCGCCGGGAGCATGGTTTCGCTCAGGACGGCCAGCGCCACGACGAAAAGGGCCAGCACAATCACCGCGGAAAACAGGGCCCGCATTGGCTCGGCTCGCACCCCCCGTGCCTGTTAGCCTTCCCTGGCGGTCGACTCCTCCCGGCGGTGTAGCAGGAACGCATTGATGAAGGGGTCCAGGTTTCCGTCCATGACACCCTGGACGTTCCCCATCTCAGCACCGGTGCGGTGGTCTTTCACCATCGTGTACGGCTGGAACACGTAGGAGCGGATCTGGTTGCCCCAGGCGATGTCCGTCTGGACGCCGCGCAGCGCGTCCATCTCCTGCTGCCGTTCCCGCTCTTTCAGTTCGGCCAGCTTGGAGCGGAGAACGCGCATACAGGTGGCCCGGTTCATGTGCTGCGACCGCTCGTTCTGGCAAGACACCACTATGCCGGTGGGCAGGTGCGTGATGCGCACGGCCGAGTCGGTCTTATTCACGTGCTGCCCCCCCGCGCTGGAGGCCCGGTAAGTGTCCACCTTCAAGTCGTTCTGGTTAATGTCCACTTCGGCGTCGTCTTCGATCTCGGGGATGATGTCCACCGAGGCGAAGGAAGTGTGGCGGCGCGCGGCCGCATCAAAAGGCGATATACGGACGAGGCGGTGCACACCCTTTTCGGAGGTGAGGTAGCCGTAGGCGTTTTCACCCTTGACGGCGATGGTCACGCTTTTCAGCCCGGCTTCTTCGCCCGGCAACGAATCCAGGACCTCCACCTTGAAGCCGCGGGTTTCGGCCCAGCGGGTGAACATTCGGGCCAGCATCTCCACCCAGTCCTGCGACTCGGTGCCGCCGGCGCCGGCGTGAAGGGTCATGATGGCGTCGTGGGAATCGTATTTCCCGGAAAGGAGGGTTTGGATCTCCAGCTTATCGACCTCGGTCGCCAGTTCCTCGACTTCCTGGGTGGCGGAGGCCATCTCCGCGGCGGAGCCCTCTTCCTCGGCCAGCTCCAGCAGGACCGAGGCATCCTCGCACCTTTGCATGAGGTTTTCGTAGAAAGCGACGCGCCCCTTGGCGCGGCTCATCTCTTGGGCGATCTTCTGCGCCTTCTCAGCGTCGGACCAGAAATCGGGGGCGCCGGTGAGCGCCTCTAGTTCGGCCGCCTTGGACTTCAGGCGGTCTATTTCAAAGAGAATCCCTCAATCCGCTTAGCTTCTCAGTCATCTGCTCCAAGCGATGCCGGCTTTCCTCGAGCACTTTCGATTCCCCCAGATTTGGTGGTGGCCGCTCCCTCCGCCGCCCCTAACGCTCCGCCAGGCGCAGCCTGGCTTCGCTGGCGGCTACAGGACCCCGGCCCCCACGCCCCCTATAGACTTACACTGCTGCTTCCCGATTCTAGCATTTTTGGCGGAAGGCCGCAATTCACCGCGTCCAACCCGACCGCGTCCAACCCGACCGCGTCCAACCCGACTCTCACCGGGCCCAACCCGATCCGTCTCACGCCTTCCGCACGACCGGGAAGAGAAGCGACACCGCGCCCACCGCCGCCAAAGCCACACCGTCCATCAGAATCACGGCCTGCGCGCCATAGGTCTCCGCCAACTGCGTCAGCACCAGCGTGGAAACCATAAGGGCCACCTGGGCCGCGGAAAAACGCACGCTGGACACCCGCCCGATGAATTCGGGCGGAGTCAACTCCTGCATCAGGCTGAGCGACGGCACTAGGAACAGTACGTTCCCGACGCCGGTGAAGAAGAAGGCCACCACCCCCAGTGGCAGGAAAGGGAGCGCGGCCGGCAAGGCGATGAAGAACCCCGCCACCACAAAGCCGGCGGCAACCATGAAGCCCTTGGAGAAAGTCTTCGGGCGGGTGCCGCCACGGGAACCTGCACCACTCAGGAGCGCCCCCAGTGCCAGCGCGCCCAGGACCATGCCTAGCCCATGCGCACCGTTCAGCAGGCCGTATCCGAATGAGGACGTCTTCATGACCTGCAGCGCCAGAACCACGATGAGCGCGTTCCAGCCGCCGCAGACCAGAAAGCCGAGGGTGAAGACGGTGAAGTTCGCCAGCAAGGCCGGCGTCCGGCGTAGGAAGGCCAGCCCATCGGCGACTTCCCTCAGAATGGCGCGGCGCACCGCCCCTTCCGTCCCCGCCATGCCCTTCAGCAACATCAGGGCCACGCTGGCCGCCGATACCAGAAAACTGGCGGAGTCGAGGTAGAATACGGCCGTCACCGGCAGGACCATGGCCACTGCCCCCGCCAGCGGATACCCGAGGAAGTCGGTGATGTTCTGGACGGAAAGGGCGAAGGAGTTGGCCGCCATGAACTTCTCCTTCGGAAAGATGGCCGGGATGACAGCCGTGCGCGCGGGGCGGAAGAAGAGTGAGGCCGATGTGGCAAGGAAAGTGAGGGCGTAGACGAAAGCCAGCGACCCCTGGAGCGCCCACGGGATAAGGGCTACGATGACCGCCCGTGACAGGTCGGCCACGATCATGCTGCGCCGTTTATCCCAACGGTCGACGAAAGCGCCGGCCACCGGCCCGAAGAGGAGGTTGGGCAGGATGATGGCGATGGTCCACTTGCCCACGGCGCCGGGGGAGCCCGTGAGCTTATAGATGGCGACTCCCAGGGCCACCTCGTGCAACCTATCTCCCAGTTGGGAGACAAGCTGACCGGCCAGGAGAAGCAGGTAATCCCTTTCGCGGAGCAGATCGAAGAACGGAACGGCTTTACGCGCTCTCAAGAACTATCCCCCTCGCCGAGCCGTTCTCCGGACTCCGTTCTCGGCCGTGCGTGTGGTTTGGCCTTACCTAATTCTGGATTCCGGGCACTTCTCCTTTCTCCATGGAGCTTTTCCGTGTCGACTAATGATGGGTCTGGGCCGAAAGCGAGGAAGGAAATGCGAATCGCCCAGAAAATTGGGGAATAAGGTCGGAACGCGCTCCCAACCAGGAGGGAAAAACGTGTATAACCGTTACGCCGAGGTGTTCGAGGAAATCGTGGCCCCGTTCCTGGACTACAACCATTGGGCCAGGTATATCGCGGGATTCCTGGCCAAGCACGGTTGCCCCGCGCCCGCCGAGGTGCTGGACTTCGGATGCGGAGCCGGTCACTTCACGGTAGCCCTGGCCAAGCTCGGTTATGGCCTGACGGGCGTGGACTTTTCCCCGGAAATGCTGGAGCGGGCGAGGGCCCGGGCGGAGGCGTTTCCCAGGCTCTCCTTCATCCAGTCGGACATGACAGAGTACACCCCGCCCGTCCCCGCCGACGCCGCCGTCATCACCTTCGATACCATCGTGTACCTGGCCACCCTTGAGAAGCTGGACGCCCTCTTCGCGAATCTGGCCGCTTCGTTGCGTCCGGGCGGGCTTTTCGTCTGCAACCTGCTCCCCGACTTCACACGGTTCATCGAACACAACATCATCGTGAACAACGACAAGTTTGCTGTCTTCTACGAACCCACGAAAGAGGACAAGGTCATCCACTTCCACATGACGGGGTTCATCCGCCGCGGCGACCTGTGGGAGAGGTTTCAAGAGACTCATTCCGAGCGGGAACACTCACCGGAGGAGTTGAAAGAGACGGCGGAGCGGCATGGGTTTACCTTGGTAGACACGGCGCCCTACCACGCCACGTCGATAACGGGACGTGAGGCGCCGGTTGACCGGCCCCACTACGTGTTTCAGAAGCGGTAAGAGAGGCTGGCCGGGGGCTGATGGGACGGGTTAGACGCGGGGAACTTCGTGGCCAGTTCCCTGAGGAAGGAGCCGAAGCATGGCAGTGGAGTGCGCGGTGACATGAGGATTGAGAGACTTGCCGGGGGGCAGGCGCCAGTTGAGTGGCTGGAGGCCTGCCTGTTCATCGCCCGGGCCCTTCCTCAGCACTTCACGCCCCAGGGCCTTGCGGATATGGAGTCCGACCTCCGGCGGGCTGAGACCTATGTCGCCACCGGCGCGGGTGAGACCGCGACGGCCACGAGAGTCTCCTCCGACCAGGTCATCGGTTTCCTTTCCCTGGTCCGGAAAGGCCCGGCTGTGGGCGAGATTCTGTGGATGGCCGTGCGCCCGGACCTACACCGACAAGGGATCGGGTCGTCCTTGCTTCGTCAGGCCTCCACAGACCTGTCGGTCGGCGGTGTACGCATCCTCCTAGTGAAGACTCTTTCGGCCAAGGTAGACTATAAGCCCTATGAGAGGACCCGCGGGTTCTATGAGAAGAACGGTTTCCTACTGATTGAGACCATCGACCCCTACCCTGGCTGGGAAGCGGGAAACCCCTGCGCTATCTATGCGTATTCCGCTGAATCCGTCCACCCGTTCCGGCGGAAGCCGTCCGGCTGTTCCGAGTGAAAGCGTCCACCTGTTCCGGCGGGAAGCCGTCCACCCGGCTCACCCCGGCGCCGCGGCTACTGGGTA